>NZ_JBANDL010000002.1:1212857-1819285 GCF_037027445.1 Lysobacter firmicutimachus | reverse complement strand
GCCAGGGTAACGCGGCACAGCGCGCGCGAGCGGGCGCCGTCACGACGCTGGGCGCGGCACTGTGGAACCCGCGCATTGTGCCACGCCGGCCCCGCGCGGCCGCGCCCGGAGCGTCCGCCGGGACTCGGGAAAACCCCCTTATAGCGGCCCGGAAGCCGGGCCGGCCACGCCCAGCTTGTCCGCCAGCCCCCGCCAAGGCTAGAATTCCCGGCTCTGAACGGCCCGCCCAGCGAGTCGCACAGATCCCGGAGAGGTGTCCGAGTGGTTGAAGGAGCACGCCTGGAAAGTGTGTAAGCGTCTAAACCGCGCTTCGGGGGTTCGAATCCCCCTCTCTCCGCCAGTTCACGTGAAGAAAGCCCCCGAGTCCGCTCGGGGGCTTTTTTGTGCCCGCCGCAGCTTGCCGCATACGAGACGGCCGCCCCAGGCCGCAGCGAGGTGAACGGCCAGCGGCTGGGTCCGCCCCGGCGCCGGCAGCCTCGCAGACTTCCGAGTTCAAATTATTTCGACTCGTCGAGCAGTTGACTCTTGCCCCATAGGTCGAAGGTTCGACGCCCTTCACGACTCGCCAAGTGCCTGCTCTACGACAGTGCTCGAATCAGGCCGAGCCGATGAAGCGGCTTCGGCCTGAATCAAACGTTGGCATGAAGCCGTCGATTGGGTGTCCCCAAGCCTGAGGACTGAACCGGCATGTTTCCCGAGAACACCCCCTCGAAGACAAGCTGGGCCCTCCCCGGCAGTCATAGACCTGCGCATCGTCACGTTATCGATCCTGAAGGCATCGTTTGGATCGAAGTACGCTCCGAGACTGACCATGATGTAGCTGAAGAGGCGGAACAGGGGACACATCAGTTGGGGAAAATCCTTTGGGTGAGCGGCAAGGCAGTAAATGCGGCCTCCAGCTCCCAGCACTTCTGAGCGTCCCAGACGGCCCGCTCATGCAGGGCGCCGGTGAACGACTCTTCATCGTGGCGGTCGCTCCAAGCAACGTTTTTGACGATCGCCTCAATGTGATCCATGCCAACCCCTACCCTTTCCGGACCAACGTGGGTCTAAGCCCCTGTATCGACGTACGCTTCATAGGCCTAAAAATTAAGGGTTCTAGGTCGACGTCGCGACCACCCTCACAGTTTGGGCATCGCTTCATGGCCAAACCCTCTTGGACTTTGGTCCGGTATGGCTAGGAATTCCCCATACAAAGAACCAAGCCCCGATTCTCAGGGACTTAGTTCTTTCTGCCTATCGGATTCTTTGCCCGGTATCGCGCTAAAGAACACGCGTCTGTTCTTCATGTCACTGGGTAATGATGATCCTGTTGCCGCCCACAGGATCTGCGCTGTCGGTCTGGATCGCGCCGGGCGGAGTGGTGCAAGTGCTGGTGTGGTCGACACTGTTGGTCTTCATTCCATTGGCGTCTATCAGCGTCGTGCGCCAACGGAACGTCGCAGTGGGAAGGGGCGTGGTATTAGTGCACCTGAAATAGAAAGTCAGCGGCGACGGCGTTTGGGCAGTGTAGGTTCCGATGTAGTCGCTGCACTCCCAGCCGCTGGCGCATTCGACGATTTTCGTCTCTCTCCTAACCGGAAAGACCGGCGTGCCCTTGTAGAAGACTCGGGCCGGAATATTGGCACCCTGCGGCCCCGCCACGTTCTCCAGGGCCATGATCCTGAACGTCAAACCGTAGGCTCGGATGTACTCCTGCTTTTCGGCTTCGCACAGCACCCGACGCGACTCGCCCTCTTTCAGCGTTTTGTACATCGAACAACCGGTCTGGTCGTAGGTGTGCTGAAAGCCGACAATGTGCCCAAACTCGTGCAGGATCGCCGACTCCCAGTCGTACTTGTCCGGCGGCACGCTACTGCCGGTATCGCAACTGAACTGGAACAGCCCCTGAGTCTGATTCATGTGCCGCCGATCCACGAATATATCGGCGTTCAGAATCGTTCCCGTCTGGGAATTCGTCATGATCCGGGCTTCCATAAGGGCGCCGGGAAGCAGCTGCGCGTCGTCTTCGACGGTGATGTGCGAATAATTGTAGGCCTGAGTTTGCTCATCGACGCGAGGATGCGACGCAAGCGAGTCGGTCTGCAGATGCAAATCCACTCCCACGCGGTTCCAGGTATTGCTGGCGCCTATGCTGGAAAAGATGCAGGCCGAAACCGAGTCGTGAAACCCAATATTGACCGAGGCGGCCTCCCATTGCGAAGTGATGACCGGCGCCTGGGCCGACGCTTGAAAGCCGCAGACGGCCAGGGCCGTCGCCACAAGCATGCGAGCCGAAATCATGGCGCGCCCCCGGCGCTACGCTTGCCAGGAGAAAACTTCTTTAACTCGTTCGCAGCCTCGGCGACGCTGCGCGGGTCTTCGCCCGAGCGCGTGGCGCGCGGACCGTCCCGCAGGGTGTCGTTGGGGAGTATTTCGTACGCCAGATACGGCACAGCGATGAAACCGGCCTCGGTTTGCTTGCGCTTCTCAGCGACCCACTGCTCGTACCAATTCTTCGACAATACCAACAAATACTTCTTTCCCACCGTAAATTCGATGTCGGAGGTTACGGTCAAGACAGTGCCATCCGGGTTCGCCCCGGATTTTCGTGGGACGTAAACCATGTCGCCCGGCGCCCGCGCGCCCTTAAGCGATTTCACAACGGTAAACGGACTCGTCGACAAGAATCCGTCCAGGCGTGCCCGACCGTCCATCGTCTTGCCTGCTGTTGCTATGACCACGGTGTCGGCCATGAGCATTTGCTCGGCGGCAGTGGTGCTGCCCGCGAAAAACCGCTGCGCGATATCGAACAAGTCGATCCCGCTTTGTTGGAAGACCGCCACGTCCTTTGCCGTGAACCCCAGCGCAGCCAAGTCGACCGCGGTCTGCTGCGTCAACGCTTGCATTTGCTCGGGTGTGGGCCGCGCGCCTTTGAGCCCCCCGCCTACCGCGCCGTGCTTGGCTTGAACTTGGCCAGCCCCCAACAACTGCTGGTAATTGCTGTAACGACCTCGTTTGGCCAGAGCCTGGAGACGGCTTTGCTGCTGGGTCTGGATCTGCGTACGACCGCCGTCGGATACACGCTGATTGGTGGCTGCGGTGGCTGCGGAGAAGCTGCAGCCGAACAATATCGAAGCCAGTATTACGGATCCCCGCATTTCACATTCTCCTTGTGGTAATCGCTTCCGAACCGATCTGCAACTGATCGAGCGTAGAACTCCCTTCTCTGTATTGCGACCGTACTTTTTCCGTCGTAACACGCGCCCGGGCGCTTGCGCATTTTCGGAGCCGTTGCGCATCTCGGGCACAACGATTGCGACAGCCGATACGCGAAGCTCCCGTTGGCGCGGAACCAGGGGGCGACGCAGCGTCAAGCCCAGACCGCTCCGATGCATGGGTCTTCCAACGCATTTCGCCCCAAGCATCGCCGCCCCATGATCGCCTGGCAAGTCCTCCCGCACCCCGCGGGCGCGTTCCATGGTGGACCGCCCGCCTCGCAAGAGCCGAGACGAGGCGCGGCGTACCAGGCCGCATACGGCGTGTTCTCGACCAGATGCCGATTGCAGTCCGGCACGCCGTCGCGCCACCACACCGGGCCGCGTTCGCCGAGGGACACTTTCGCCGCTTGTACCCGGGCGCGGGCCTGGCGCAAGGCGGCCGGATCGTCGCCGGTGGCGCGCGGCGCGCGTCCATCAGCTCATCGATCAGAACCTGGCGGCGGTCGGCGCTCAAGCCGGGATCGCTCGCGCGCCAAAGGCGCCGCTCGACGATCAGGTAGCGCGCGTCGAGCGTGAGCAGCAACTTGCGCATCGGAGCTCAGGCGCGCTGCCGCTGGTTCAGTTCGCGGTCGTCGTTCTGCGGTTCGGCGGCGCCGTCCAGTGCCTGCAGCGCGGCGCGCAGCGACCGGCCGGCGGCGCGCGCATGGGCCTGTAAAGCGGCGTTGGCGCCGCGCTGGCGCTGCAGGCTGTCGGTCGCGCGCGCCAGCGCTTCGAACCGCTCGCCCAGGCGCGGCGCATCGCGAAACAGCAGGTAGTCGTCGACATGCAGCTTCAAGGCCTGCAGTTCGTAGATCGCGACGCGCTGCAGGCGCAAGCGCGAGCCCGCCTCGGGCGATGCCAGTACAGACATTCGCCCAGTTCGGCCTCGACGGCGCACAGGCGCGCGCTCAACTCGGTCGCGGCGCGTTCGCTGCCGTCGCGCGCCGCCAGTTGCCGCAGCAAGGCCGCATCCAACGCCGCGCAGGCCTGCGCGCGCTCGATCTCGGCCTCGCCGCAATCCTCGGCAGCGAGTTCTGCCTGGCGCAGCAGGGCGGCGATCAGGTTCGCCAATGCCTGCAATGCGTTGAGGTCGTGCTCGCGCTGCCACGCCTTCATGCCCTGTCCCGCTCGCGCCGCCGATCGCGGCCCCTCTATGGAGCCGCGATCGCCGGCCGATGCCAATCGACATGTCGTTAAACGACGCCGCGCGGACAGTGCAGCCGCAAGGAACATGAAGGCGGCGTCGGCAGGCGATGACGCCGGCGCGAACACGACCGCCCAGTCAGCCGGCGGCCTGGCGTTCGCCGAGGTTCGCCGGCGTGGACACGATCGCCTCGAGTTCGCCGATCAGGCCGCTCATGCGCTCGCGCTGCTGCGGATCCAGGTGATCGGCGGCGTCGGCGAGCAGGTTGGCCAGGAGGGTCAGGCGGCGACGGTGGCCGTAGGCGTCCAGGCGCACCAAGCGGCCGCCGGTATCGCGCTCGGCCGGCTCGCTGGCCGGCGCGTGCAGATAGCGCAGCAACAGCAGGCGCAGGCGTTCGGCGCGCTCGGCGTCCTCGCCGGTCCACGGCTCGGAGGTGCCGCGCACGGTCTGGTTCCATTCTTGGAAGCTCGCGCGCGGGCCGATCTTCAGGCTGCCGGCATCGAGCTGGTAGGCGTCGGACGGCGCGCCGGCCCAGCGCACGTGCTCGATCTGCTCTTCGCGGAACAACAGCAGCCAGCCCAGGGTGCCGCCTTCCAGCGGCACCGCGAACAGTCCGGCCGGCCCCTCGCCGGACGGGTTCCAGGCCGTACGGTCGGCGCTGCCCGCCGCTTCGTGGCCGGCATTCGCCCGCGCCCAGGCCAAGGCGGCCTCGACCGCCGCCTCGTCCACGCACTCTCCGAGCACCTGCTGGTCGCCGGCGACCAAGGCCAGGCCATGCGCGCAGGAAGCGCCGAGCAGGGCGCCGGCTTCGTCGCGCAAGGTACGCAGGGCCGGGGTGCCGTCGCTGAGCGCTTGTTCCAGGCGCACCCGGTGCGCGCGGGAGGCCGATTCGGCGGCACCGACCCGCTTGAGGTCGCGGCTACTCAGCAGCAGCGAGACGTAACGGCCGAATACGTCGGCGGCGATGCGTTGCGCGGCGTCGACCGGACGCGGCTGCGGATGATGGCAGGCGATCAAGCCCCACAGCCGGCCGTCGACGATCAGCGAAATCGACATCGAGGCGCCTACGCCCATGTTGCGCAGGTACTCCAAGGTGCACCGGCGACACGCTGCGCAGCAAGTCGAAGCTCATGTCCAGCGGCGCGGCGCTGGCCGCGCAATGCACCGACACCGGCGCGTAGCCGGCGTCCGGGATCACTCGCAGACGGTCGGTTGTCCGAGCAGTTCCTGGGCGCTGCGGCCGAACAAGTCGCCGGCGTTCTCCGATACCGCCACCAGGCGGCCGTTGCGCGGCGCGTACGCCAGCAGGACGCCGTGCGGCTGGATCGCGCCGCTAAGGTGGATCGGCTCGCGCGCGCACTCGTCGTACGCCGCCTGCAGTTTGGGGTCGATCATGCGAGATCCTCGGAAGTCATGGCCTCGGCCACCAGGCCGAAGGCGTGCCGCGCGCCGCGCTCTGCGTCCTCGCGCATCGGTCCGCGCAGGCCGGCCAGCGCGGCGAGGAAGCGCGGCCAACGCTGGCTGCGCTCGGCGTGGCGCTGCAGAACGACTGCGGCATATCGGGATCGGTCCGGCGCAGGCCGGCGAGATTGCGCAACAGCAGCCGGGCGCCGAGGGCCGAGCCTTCCAGGACGTAGGTTCCCCCATCCACCAACTCGGCGGCAAGGCCGGCGGCGGCGCTGACGGCGCCGCGCCCAACTGTTGCAGGTCCTGCGTCAGCAAGGCCGGGCGCTGGCCATCGAACCAGGTCGCCACAGCGCGCGCGCCGACAGTTCCTCCGGTGCCAGGGCCAAGATCGAGACCAGCGCCGCCATGCCGCGCAAGTAGCGCGCATAGCCCATGTGATCGCTCAAGCCGCCGGCCATCAGCCGATCCAACCGGGTGTGTTGCGCGGCAGTCGCAGCCCGCAACTCGATTTGCAGCGTATTCAATTCGACGGCTGAACCGGGCAAAGAGCGACAGTCTACGCGTTATGCCAGCGCCGGCCAGGGCCGGCGCACCGGCCCCACCGCGGGGCTGAACCGCTCAGTTCCGCAACGCCAACGGCTTGGCGGAACCACGCTGTTCCACGGCGAACGACGCCGAACGCGCCCCGCCACCCCCGACATCTCCGCCGGCCGGCACCGAGGGTCGTGCGCGGCGCAGGGGGCGTCGATCGCGTGGGCGCGCACAGACGATGCGCGCCAGCGCCTTCCATCGCCGACCGGCGGTCGCAGTGCGGCGCGTCGGCGTATGGACAGAGCGCGACTGCGGACTCACTACAACCTTTCGTTACAACTGCCATCGCAGTCGCACGGGCGAATTGCGTTGCTCATCGCAATTCCATAGAGGCGTGGCGCCTAGATTGCGCGCGGCTCGCGACGGAGCGGCCAAATCCGCGTGCGCCCCGCCGCCGTCGCGGCTCTCGCCCTTGCGGGCGCATCCACCACACAAGGATTCTCATGAGCAAGAAGATTCCCGCCAACGACGCCACCCCGACTTCGCGTTCGCGCCGCCAGCTGATCGGCGCCGCCGGCCTGATGGCCGCGGCCACCGCTAGCGCCGGCGCGGCCGCCGCAGCAGCGGTCGCGCCGAGCCCGCGTCGCACGACGGCCGCCGCCGGCGCGCTGGCGCTGCCCGCCGACGGCCGGGTCAACGTCAAGGACTACGGCGCCGTCGGCAACGGCAGCACCGACGACACTGCGGCGATCGAGCGCGCCCGCGATGCGGTGTTCGCCTCGGTCAACAGCAACGGCTGGCTGACCCACCATCTGTATTTCCCCGCCGGCGTGTACCGGGTGACCAAGGCCGACGCGCTGCTGCCGATGGTCGGTCCGCAGTTGCGCAATTACGTAATCGAGGGTCAGGGCAAGCGCAGCTCGGAAATCCTGTTCGACGCGCCGCTGGCCAGCGGCGACCGCTTCAACAACAACCTGATGACCGCGGCCGGCCGCCTGCGCCAGTTCCGCGTGCGCGAGATCGGCTTCCGTTCGGCGCGCGCCGGCCTAAGCTGGCTGTTCGCCTGGTCGGCGGTCAACGATTCCAATCAGGACTTCGCTTTCGACGATGTCGAATGGCGCGGCCCGTGGGAGCGAATCATCGGCCTCGACGGCCCGAGCGACTCCAACCTCAACTCGGAATGGTCGTTCAACCGCTGCCACCTGGCCAACGACGTGGTGATCGGCGACGCTTTCCTGCATTCGGGCATGTCGCCGGAGTTCGCCCAGCAGGACCAGTTCCTCAACTTCTGGTTCCGCGACTGCAAGTTCGAGTACAAGAGCGGCACCCTGCTGCGCTTCGTCAAGGGCGGCTACATCAACGTCTACGGCGGTTCGTGGATCCACACCAATACCGATCCGCAGGTGCCGTCGGTGTTCTTCGATCTGCCGGCGCAGAGCCATTCCAATACGGTCAAGACCCTGGTCGTGATCGGCGTGCGCTTCGAACTGCGCTCGACCAGCAGCAAGCTGCTCAACTGCGGCTGGGACGCCAAGAACGGCAGCCTGACGTTCATCAGCTGCACCGACGCGGCCTGGGCGCATGTGTCCTCGGTCGGACCGCTGGCGTTCCCGGTCACCTACCGCCCGCGCAACGGCGACATGCCGTTCGTGAAATGGCAGTCCTGCCAGTTGATGGGCCGGCACGAGTCCTACGCCACAGTCAATCGCGACCGGTTATTGTTCGAGCAGTGCAATACCTTGAACGCGACCGCGGCGACGTTCGTGGTGCAGCGCTGACAGGGATGCGGAGGCCGAGTATCCCGCTCCCCTAAGTTGCCGTGTCGCCGTTGCCGGAAGAGCCTGGCGCAGCAGCGAACCCGCGACGGCGCCTGCAGGCCCGAAGGGTGGCGCACAAGACGTGCGATCTGCGGTTGAAGCGCATGCCTCGATAAGACAGGGATGTCTTATCGAAAAATCCCGGCGCCGGCATCGAAGCCGCAGCGGAGATTTCCGTGTCCGGGCTTTTCTGCCGATTTTGACCGAAGGACATCCGGCGGGACTTTTGGGGCGCCCCAAGACAGTCCCCGTCCGCTTGCGAGCGGAAGCCTTGCTTGCATCCTGAAATCGACTAGACGGCGCGAGGCCGCAAGAACGCTGTCGCGGCTCGCGCCGCTCCTACAGACGCAGGATCCGACTCGGCGCTGGGGTCAGACGCGTCCTGTCAGCAGCGCGCGGGCCCAATCTTCGCGGCCGTTGCGGCGGGCCAGCGCCGCCGCCGCGCCCCAGTCGTAGTCGACTTGCAGCAGTTGCGCATGCCAGCCGTCACGGTCGCGTTCGACGATGGCGTAGCGCGCCTGCGGCGAACCGTTCTCGACCCGGTGCGGGTGCGGATGCTCGCCGGCGTAGGCCTGCAAGCCGACGCTGCCGGGATTGACGATCAGGCGTCCGTCGTCGAGCCGCAACGCGCGCGGCACATGGGTGTGGCCGCACAGGATCAGGCGCGCCGGGTCGTCGCCGGCGCGTCGCGCGATCTCGCCGGCGTGCGCGGCACGCATGCCGCCGGCGTCGATGGTTTGCAGGAAGCATGCCAGATCGCTGGCGGGGGTGCCGTGCACCAGCAACACCTCTTCGTCCAGGCGCAGGCTCGGCGGCAGCGCGCGCAGCCAGTCGCGCTGATCCGGGCGCAGTTCCGCAGCGGCGTGGCGGTCGGAAGCGCTCATGCGTTCGAGCGGATCGAACAGCACTTGGCGCTCGTGGTTGCCGGCGATGGTCGGCCAGCCCAGTTCGATCAACCGGTCCGCGGTCGCGCACGGCTGCAGCGGGCCCGACAGCAGGTCGCCCAGGTCGACCGCATGCTCGACGCCGCGCCGGCGAAAGTCGGCGATCACCGCCTCGAGTGCACCGAGGTTGCCGTGGATGTCGGAGAGCACTGCGATGCGCATGCGCCGATTCTACGGCCGGTTTCTACGGCAGGTTTCAACGGCCGGCTTCACTCGTGGGTTTCAGCGTATGACGCCGACGCACGGCCTCGCCGGCCCTCCTGGCGGGCCCGGACGAGACCGTCGGCGGCCGCGGGCCCGGGCGTCCCGAGCCCTGCCGCGATCGATCCAGGCGCGCAGCCGATGCCGCCGCCGCGAGACCGCGAGACGCGGCGGCGCTGAACGCCCGCCGCGGCCGCGATTGCGCCGCGGCGGGGGCTCAGGCAGAATGCCGGGCCTCGCGACGCGCCTGCGCATCGCCGAGTCTATGGTGGCCCCGTTGGCGCCTCCGCGACGATAGGTCGAAAACCCCGCCAGGGCCGGAAGGCAGCAACGGTATCGACTGATTCGGGCGCCGGAGTCACGCTTGCGGGGCCGCCGCCTTTTCGGGCCGGCATTCCCGCTCCGCTCTCTATCGCCTCGCCCGCGCCGGCCGAGGCTGCCGGACCGGCCTCGGCGCGCCTGGCCGCCCCTGCGCCTACATCGCCCGATACGCCTGCGCCAACGCCTCGGCGAAATCCTCGAACCGGGTCGGCGGCGTGTTGGTCGCATTGCGCCCCTGCAGCGAACGGATCAACTCGGCGTTGATGCTGCGGGCCAGTTCGACATAGGCCGCGGCCAGATCCGGCGCGAAGCCGGCGCCGATCAGCCCGTCCACCGCCTCGCCCGGCTCCAACTGCCGGTACTCCAGATCCGACAGGCCCAGGCGTTGGCCCAGGATCGCGGCGGCCTGCGCATGGCTCAGGTCGCGCTCGCCGAGCAGCTCGCGCACTTCCACTCCGCGCCAATGTCGCGCCAGCAAGGCCCAGGCCGCGGTTTCGGCGATGTCGCGCTCGGCCTTCGCCGCGCGTTTCCACCAACAGGTCGGCGAACCGGCCAGGCAGTACCTGGCGCGCTGGCGCATGCACGTCGCCCTGACCTGGCTGCGCGAAGGCGACCGGGCCATCGCCGATATCGCCGAACAACTGGGCTACCAATCCGAAGCCGCGTTCTCGCGCGCGTTCAAGCGCGTGCTCGGGATCACCCCGGGCGCGGCGCGCCAAGGCGAAGCGGTCGTCGCCCTCGACGCCTGAAATCGCTCAGGGCGCAGGCGTCAACGCCAACGCGTCCGGCTCGCGCCCGGTCGGCCAGCGCGCCACGACCCGCCAGCGACGGCGATCGATCACCGCGATCTCGTCGCCGCCGCTGATCGCGACATAGACGCGCGGCCGCCGCGGGTCGGCGATCGCGCCGATCGGCAGCGCGGCGCGGCCGAGCAAGGTATCGCGATACTCGACGCCCTCGCGCGCCAGCGAGACGCGCGCATGCAGGCGCTTGCGCCGCGCGTCGAACACCGACAGGGTGGCCGCGCGCGCGTTGCTGACCATGGCGTAGCGGCCGTCGGCGGTGAACGCGACGCGGATCGGAAAGCCCGGGCTGTCCAGGGCCGCGCGGATCGACAGGTCGTCCGGGTCGTGCACGGTCACCGTGCCGGCCTCGCGGTTGCCGACCCAGATCTCGCCGCTGCCGGGCCGCACCGCCAGGCCTTCGGCGCCGGCGCCGGCGGCGACTTCGTCGGTCTTGCGGTTGCGGCGCAGGTCGATCCGGCTGAGCGTGCCGCGGTCGATCTTGCTGACATAGGCGCTGGCGCCGTCGGCGCTCACCGCGACCATGTGGCCGCGACCCTCGCCGAGCGCGATCTCGGCCACGATCCGTCCGTCGGCGACATCCACGCGCAACAGCTGCGAAGTGGCCTCGGTGGTGACCAGCAACTCGCGCCCGCCGGGCAGGAAACGCAGGCCGTGCGGGCGGCCGTGGCGGCCCAGCCCGATCCGTCGCGGCGGCTGTTTTCCGTGCAGGTCGAGCACGGTCAGGGTATGCCCGGGCGCGTCCTTGTCGCCGTAATCGGCGACCACCGCCAACGCGCCGTCGTCGGCGACCGCGATTTCGTGCGGACCGCGTCCGCTGGCGAATGCGCGCAGCTTGCGTCCGTCGTCCAGGGACAGGCGCCAGACTGTATCGGCCGCCTTGTTGCCGACCAGCAATTCGCCCGCGGCCGCAGGCGCGATCAGTAGATACAGGCCCAGTCCCAGGGATCGCAAGCGCATGGCGGTTCGGCTCCGATGAGGTTTGCGACAGCGCACGACGGCGTCGAGCGGAGCCTAGCGCAACGCCGGCCAGCGGCCGCGCACCTGCGTCGCATTCGCGCGCCGGCGTTTACGGCGGTTCGGGGTGCAGCCAGTCGGCGGCACCGTCGGCGTAGCGCTCGTGCTTCCAGATCGGCACGCGCCGCTTGGTCTCGTCGATGATGTAGCGGCAGGCGGCGAACGCGGCATCGCGATGCGCGGCGCTGACGCCGACCCACACCGCCAGTTCGCCGATCGCCAGATCGCCGACCCGGTGCACGCAACAGGCTTCGACGATGGCGAACTTTTCCATCGCCTCGGCCAGCACCCGCTCGCCCTCGGCCTCGGCCAGGGCGGCGTAGCTTTCGTAGCGCAAGCCGGCCACGGCGCGGCCGTCGTGGTGGTCGCGCACCCAGCCCTCGAAGCCGGCGTAGGCGCCGGCGCGCTCGCTGAGCAGGCGCTCGCGCAGCGGCGCGATCTCGAACGGATGCTCGGACAATCGGAAGCGCGCCATCGCTCAGCCTCCCGAGACCGGCGGAATGAAGGCCACTTCGCTGCCCGCGCGCGGCGCCTCGTTCCAATCCGCGAAATCGCCGTCCACGGCGACCCGCAGCCGTTCGACCGGCAAGGCGAAGCCGTGGCGCCGGCGCAGGGTTTCGTACAAGGCGCGCAGGTCGGGGCCGTCGGCTTCGACCGCCTCGCTGGCGACCCCGGCGGCGTCGCGCAGGCTGGCGAAATACAGCACGGTCAGCCGGCTCATGCGCTACCCCGGCGGCGCGCGCGCACCGGCTTGGTCGCGGCCGACCCGGCGGCGCTCGTCTGGCTGGCCGCCGGCCGCCGCGCAGCGCGCTCGCCGGCCGCGGGTTGGGCCGCGACCGGCGCCGCCGCAGCCGCCGGCTTGGATGTTCTCCGCCGCGATTGCGCGGCCGCCGCAGTCGCGTCGCCGTCGAATCCGCTGCGGCCGAAATCGCGCTTGCCGCCGCGCTTGCCGAGCAGGCGCGCCGGTCCGAGCACGATCGCGTGCGACAAGGCCTTGCACATGTCGTACACGGTCAGCGCCGCGACCGTGGCGCCGGTCAGCGCTTCCATCTCGACCCCGGTGCGATGCACGGTGCGCACCGCGCAGTCGATCGCCAGGCTGCGCTCGCCGTCCCAGTCGATGGCGATGCGGCAGCCATCGATCGGCAGCGGATGGCAGAACGGAATCAGTTCGTGGGTGCGCTTGACCGCGATCGTGCCGGCGACGATCGCGGTGTCGATCACCGCACCTTTCTTGCTGCGCAGGCCGCTGGCGCGCAATTGCGCCGCGACCGCGGCCGGAAACGTCACCCGGCAGCGCGCCGTCGCCTCGCGCGCGGTGGCCGCCTTGGCGGACACGTCGACCATCGCCGGGCGGCCGTCGCGGTCGATGTGGGTCAGGGTGGGCTCGGCGCTCAAATCGTCATACTCCAGCGAAGTCCGTACCCCGGCTCGCGCGGTCCGAACAGAAAATGCAGCACGCGCCGCCGCCCTTGCGGCCGGGCCGCCTTGGACGAGGCGTGCAGCAACAACGGACGCATGATAAGCAGATCGCCGGGCTGCGCGCTGCACTCGACCTCGCCGGAACGGGCGCGCAATGCCCGGGCCTGCGCCATGCCCAAGCGGCCGTGACGATGCGAGGCCGGCACCACGCGCAACGGGCCGTCGTCGCTTTCGCACGGGTCCAGATGCAGGCGCACGATCGTCAGGCGCTCCAGCAACTCCGCAGGAGGCTGGACGAAATCGACGCCCTGCTTGCGCGACCAGCCGCTCAACTGCGCGCACTCCACCCGGCCGGCGACCGGCACGCACAGATCCTGATGCCAGCCGACCTTCCAATTGCGCGCGCCGCTCTTGCGGAACAGAGTGCATTGCACCGCGACGGCATCGCGATCCAGCGCGCCGACCCCGGCCAGCCTCCGCCGCAGCGGCGCCACCAGCGCCGCACACCCCGGATGGGCGAGCAGATCGCGCGTGCCGGCGTCGTCTTCGTCCATCGCCTGCGCAGCGGCATCGGCCTGCGCGCCCGCCTGCGCCACGCGGGCGGCCGACACCGCACCCGGCCAGTGCACGAATCCGAGCGCGCCCAAGCGCCCAGCGGACGTGGCCGGGACCGCCGCGACGGCGGTCGCGGTCCCGTCGGGACGCTGTCGAGTGCGCGCTATGGACACGACAAGCCTCCGGCTGCGCTCAACCGCCGATCAGGAACATTTCCACGTGCCGGCGAGGGCGCGGCGCATCGGCGGCGCGCAATTCGCTGTAGCGGTCGCCGCGTCGCGACCACAGCTCGGCCAGATGGGCGGCGAAGGCGTCCTCGCCCTGGGCCAGCGGCGGGCGCAGGTCGCTGCCCTCGGCAGCGAACAGGCAGGTGTACAGTCGCCCGTCGGCGGACACCCGGGCGCGGTGGCAGTCGCCGCAAAACGGCGCGCTGATCGAAGACACGAAACCGATCTCGCCGGCGCCGTCGGCGAAGCCGTAGCGCGAGGCGACCTCGCCGCGATAGTTGGCGTCGAGCGCGCGCAGCGGCCAGCGCGCATGGATGCGGTCGCGCAACGCTTGCGACGGCACCACCCCGGCCTGGCTCCAGCCGTTGCAATTGCCGACGTCCATGTATTCGATGAAACGCAGCACGTCGCCGCCGGCGCGGAAGCGTTCCACCAGGGGCAGCACCTGGTCTTCGTTGACTCCGCGCTGGACCACGCAGTTGAGCTTGATCGCCCCGAACCCAGCGGCGTGCGCGGCGTCGAGGCCGGCGAGCACGTCGGCGACCTCGCCGCGGCCGCCGGACAGGCGCCGGAACAAATCCGGATCGAGCGCGTCCAGGCTGACGGTGAGACGGCGCAGGCCGGCTTCGCGCAACGCCCGCGCGTGCCGCGCCAGCAACGAGCCGTTGGTGGTCAGGGCCAGATCGTCCAGGCCGGGAATCGCCGCCAGGCGCGCGATCAGCTCGGGCAGGCGCTTGCGCAGCAAGGGCTCGCCGCCGGTCAGGCGCAGCTTGCGCACGCCGACGCGGACGAAGCCGCGCACCAGGGTTTCGATCTGGTCGAAACTCAGCCGCCCGGCCGCGTCCAGGCCGTAGTCGTCGCCGACCCGTTCGGCCGGCATGCAATACGGGCAGCGGAAATTGCAGGCGTCGATGACCGACAGGCGCAAGTCGCGCAGCGGCCGCCCGAGCCGGTCGAGCGGCAGCGCCGGCGCCGCTGCGCCAGCGGCCCGTGCGGCAAGTTCCTGCGCGGCAACGGCATTCACCTAGGACGGCACCTGGGTCTCAAGGGGCTCGGCCAGATCGATCACCTCGCCCGGCCTCCCCACACGATACCCCCGCGCGGCCAGCGCGTCGCCTTCTTCGCGGCTGCCGTAGTGGTACAGGACGCAGCGGTTCAGCAATTCGCGCGGGTACTCGCGCTCCAGGTCCTCGATGCCGCTGTGCGAGGGATTGCCGTGCAGGGCGCAGTCGTGGGCGATCAGCTCGCCGGCATCGGCGTACTTGGCCAGCACCTCGGGGATCGGCCGGGTATCGCCGGTCCAGATCGCACTGCCGCGCAGGCGCAGGCCGAAGGCGCTGTCGGGCCAGTGATGGCGGGTGGCGAACACTTCCAGGCGCTGGCCGTCGTGCCAGAAATGGCCGCTGACCGGGACCAGTTGGAACGCGTCCCAGAAGTTCACCCCGCCCTCGGCCAGCACGTTGGGATAGTCGGCCACGCGCTGGTGCAGCAGCGGCACCACCGGCGCCGGCACGTACAGGCGCACCTTGCCACGCCGCTGCGGGTCGAAGTAATGGGCGACGAACAGGCGCTCGAAGCCGGCGACGTGATCGAGGTGGGTGTGGGTGACGAACAGCGCCTCGGGCATCCGGCCGTAGTGGGCCAGATAGGCGGTCAGCCCCTCGCCGCCGCAGTCGACGGTCAGCCACGGCTCGCCGTCGCGCTCCAGCGTCGCCATCGCCGACCCCAATTCCACCGCCGACGCATTGCCGACGCCGTGCAGACGCAACCGCCAACTCATGCCCACCCTCGCCTTTGACCATTCACTCTTTCAGTAACCACGTTCCCAGGCGCGGTCATAGGCCGTGCGCAGTCGGGCGAAATCGCGTTCGACCTCGGCCGGCGTGCGCGCGCCGCGCAGCTTGAGCAGCGAGCGCAGCAGCCGGGCCAGATTGCGCTCGCGCCAGGCCGTGGCCGGGATGCGGATCGCGCCGCGGTCCAGATCGATGACCCAGCCGCGGCCGCCGCTGTCGAACAGCAGGTTGGTGGCGTTGAGGTCGGCGTGGTCGAGCCCGGCGCGATGGCAGCGCGCGATCAATCGGCCGGCCTCTTCCCAGGGCGCGCCGTCGCCGGCCACCGCGGCGCGGTCGGCCAGCGAACGCACGTCGCCCAGGCGCTCGATCAGGATCGCCGCGTAATAGTGCAGCCCGTCGCGCCGGTACCAGGCGGCGACCGGCATCGGCACCGGCAGACCCTTGCGCGCGACCTCGCGGGTCAGGCGGAACTCGGCGAAACTGCGGGTTCGGTGCGCACCGCGCCACCAATAGCGATCGCGGTTGAAACGCGCGACCAGGCCGCCGCGCAGGTAGCGCCGCAGCACCACCTGACCGAACGGCGCATCCACGAACCAGGCCCCGCCGCGGCCGCCGCTGTCGACCGGCCGCGCCTTGGCGCCCCAATGCGCGGGCGAGAACCACTCCGGCTGCGCTTGCTGCACCCGCTCGCGGTCGAACAGAATCGCACCGTAACCGCTGTCGTCGCGGTACGGCGTCAGTCCCTCGGCGGCGTCATAACCCGTCATCCGTCCGAGTCTAACAAGCACGTGACCCAATCGCCTCTCAGTTCTTCGCCTTCCCTGTGCCTGCTGCGCCTGTCGGCGCTGGGCGACGTGACCCATGTCGTGCCGCTGGTCCACACCCTGCGCGCGGCGCGGCCGCAGGCCTCGATCGTGTGGCTGATCGGCAAGGGCGAGCGACGCCTGCTCGACGGCCTGGAGGGGGTCGAGTTCGTCGAATACGACAAGAAGACCGGCTTGGCCGGGATGCGCGCGGTCCGCCGCGCGCTGCGCCAGCGCGAACTGCCCGGCGGGCGCTTCGAGGCGCTGCTGCAGATGCAGGTGGCCGCGCGCGCCAACCTGCTGTCGGCCTTCGTCCCGGCCCGGCGCAGGATCGGCTACGACCGCTCGCGCTCCAAGGACCTGCACGGCCTGTTCGTCAACGAACGCATCGCCGACCGGCCCGGCATCCACGTGCTCGACGCGATCGGCAGCTTCTGCGAGCCGCTCGGCCTGCGCCAGACCGAGGTGCGCTGGGACTTGCCGGTGCCCGACGAGGCGCGCGAATGGGCGCGCGCGCAATGGCCGCAGGACGGCGTGCCGACCTTGCTGATTTCGCCCTGCTCCAGCCATGTCCTGCGCAATTGGCGCAGCGAACGCTACGCCGCGGTCGCCGACCACGCCGCCGGCCAGGGCTGGCGGGTGGTGCTGTGCGGCGGCCGCAGCCAGCTCGAACGCGACACCGCCGACGCCATCCTCGCCGCCATGCGCCATCCGGCCTTGGATCTGGTCGGCAAGGACACGCTCAAGCAACTGCCGGCCCTGCTCGAACGCGGCCACCTGCTGATGACTCCCGACTCCGGACCGATGCACATCGCCAACGCGATGGGCACCAAGGTGTTGGGCCTGCACGCGGCCAGCAACCCGGCGCGCAGCGGGCCCTACAGCGACCGCCGCTACTGCGCCGACCGCTACGACGACGCCGCGCGCAAGTACCTCGGCAAGCCCGCGGCGGAGATCGGCTGGGGCCGCAAGATCGAGCACGCCGGGGTGATGGACCTGATCACGGTCGAGGACGGCATCGCCGCGTTCGAGCGCTATCGCGCCGACCACCCCGCCGCCGGCGCATGAGCCCGGCGACCGCGGCCGATACGCCGCCGGCGCCGCCGGAACGTTTGCCGGCCGCCGGCCGGCGCCACGACTACCGGTGCTTCTGGGGCCACCGAGGCGCGACCGGCCGGGTCGACACGAGCTTGCTTGAGTCAGTGGCATCCGGCGCCGCTCGTGGTCGCGCGCGAGCGTTACGCCACCGCCGGGCACTGGATGACGGGCAAGGCCGGGCTGTTCGGCGCAGCGCAGGCCCGGCGCGGATACTTGACCAGGGACGCCCCCGGACGGGCCAAGGCCCTGGACCGGGAAATCGCCGAGCTCGATGAGACGACCTGGACCGGCGAGCGTTATCCCTCCCGGGCGGCCGGGAACCTGGCCGAGTTCGGCCCGGCTTCTGCTCGGCACCGGTGCGACCCTCCACGTCGAGGCCAGCCCGCTCGCCCCGGTCTGGGGCGGTCTGGGGGGGCATCGGACGGGCCGCCGATCAGCCCGACACGCCCCACCCGGGCCGTGGGCGCGGCCTGAATCCGCTCGGTTTTGCGTTAATGGAAGTGCGGCGTCGCCTGGCCGACACGGTCCGATGCGACGTTGAACCGATCCCACCGAGACGCCTCCCCATGGCTTCGGCCGCCTTCGCCGATTTCCACGCGCCGCCGCCCGGTTCCCTGCCCGCCGACCTGGAGGCGCTGCTGCGTCTGTGGCAGCGCCAGCATCCGCCCTTGCTGCATCTGCTCGCCGAACTGGGTTGCACGGTGATCGATCGCGACTACCAGCCGGCCCTGCTCGATCCGGAGGGGTATTTGAGCCGCAGCGACCTCGCCGACCCGGCGGTGCGCGCCCATCATGCCGCGATCGAAGGCGTCAGCGCCTACATCAGCTTCGTGATCGAGAACGACGAGGGCGAAGTGATCGGCTATTGGCACGGCCCGGAGCAGCGTTCGCTGCACGAAGCGCCGATCGTCAAGCTGGACGCCGAAGGACGCTTCGAACTGCTGCCGGGCCGGCACCTGATCGAGGCCCTGCTGGGCGATCTCGGCCGCGGCGATCCTGCGGCGCTGGGCGAGCTCGCCCGGCTGTTCGCCGGGCTGGGCATCGTCGCGCCGGCGCGCGGTCGCGGCGAGCCGGTCTGGCCGGACGCGGCCACCCACCCGGCCAGCCTGCAGCAACGCCTGTACGAGGCGGCGCTGGACCCGCGCCGCCACTAGCCTGCGGGTACGCCCGCGGCGCGGACTTCAGCCGATCGGGCCGGTGCCGTAGTCCTGGTAGGACTTCTCTTCGACGTAGGTCGAGCCCAGGGCCAGGTTGATCTGCTTCTTGACCCGCGCGCGCTCGTCGTTCTCGACATAGACCGAACGCGCCAGGCGGATGAACTCGGCGTCGAATTCCTGGCGCTTTTCCTTGATCCGGATGTCGTCCTCGATTACCCACAGGCGCTCGTTGACCGCCTTGAGGTCGGCGCGCAGGCGGACGATGTCGTGGCCGGCGGCCGGGTGCGCCATCCAGGTCTTCTCCAGCGCGGTCAGCTCGTTGCGCACGTTGACCAGCTTGGCCTCGTCGGTCATGCGCTCGGACTTGATCTGCAGGATCGCGATCTTGTCGAGCAGTTCGCCAAAGGACACCGGGACCAGGATTTCGGACATGTCGCGCAGCCGTTCATTGCCGTAGGGGCGGCTAGTGTAGCCCGCGGCGCCAAGGGCCGCCGGAGGCTCCGGCACGAACCGCTTGTCGGCGGGCGCGGCAGCCCGTATCATTCTCGGCTCGCACGCACCCGGAGAGGTGGCAGAGCGGTTGATTGTACCTGACTCGAAATCAGGCGTACGTTTATAGCGTACCGGGGGTTCGAATCCCCCCCTCTCCGCCAGATCAAAGAAAAAGCCCCTGTTTTTCAGGGGCTTTTTTCTTTTCTAGACTTCCGTACCCATCACCTTACCCAGCATCCCGGGCGCGCTTTCGGGCCGCGATGTAGGCCCGAATTTCCGACTCCAGCCAACGGACATTCGTGCCGTCTTCGTCTGGAACCGGGACGGGGAACACCCCTTTTGCGATGCGCTGGTAGATCGCCGATTTCTTGAGCCCGACGCGGCTCTCTACCTCCTGGCGCCGCAACAGGCGTTCGTATGCCGGCACTCGGCTCTGTGCTACCGCCATCACGCCCCTCGCCAGCAAGCCGACAGCGCACGGCGGCGCCGGGGATCGGTCCGAACGGCGTTGTAGCGCCGCAGCCAGACCAGAAACGCGCGGAGCCGGCACCAACGAGTCACGTCCCCGCCTGCGCTATAGCAGATACGGCCGTTGATCGCGGCCACCACCCGCCGCGACGGGGTGCGGGTGCGCCGTTTACGGGCCACCCACACTTGCCCGGCGTCGATATCCGGGGTTCGGCTCATCGGCTGCACTCCGCGCAGGTGAAAACGTTTACCCGGCATCCGCGTTGCTGAACGATCCGCACCCGCCCGCCGCCGACCGCCCGCGCGGTATTGCAGCGATGGCAGCGGCGGGCCATCACGGTCAGCGGCGACCGGGCTCCGCTGTCTCGCTGGCCCGAGACGGGGCCGCCGTCCAGTGGCGCATGCCGGCCACCAAATCGGTTCATGGTTTTCCTCATGCGCCCGACCCTCGGACAAAGGCCAGGGGGAATTGCAGAATGCCGGCCAGCGTTGCCGGCGCTGGCTGTGCGGCCGGCGCCGCCGGCTCGCTGCGCCGGATCGCGGCGCGGCGCTTGGCGTTCATCCGCCGCCACTGCCGCAGGGCGTCGCCGACACAGGCGTATTTCGCCGTTTGCCGGCACTCGCATTCCAGAAGGTGCCCGCCGCCAGCTTCCGGCCGCCGCAAGTCGTGGACGTGCCGAACGGCGTGCCCCTGGGCGCAGGCGGGCAAGGTGACCTGATGGGCGACCTGTCGTTGCGTCATGTCGCCTCCCAAGAGCGGCGCACGGCCTGGGGCGACTGCGGAGCGCGCAAGCCAGTCGCCGTTACAGCGCAGGCCGCCAGGACGCGCCGGACCTCGCGGCGGTGGGCCGCCTGGGCGCGCCTGCGCTCCCAGGCCATAGCCCAGGTGCGCACCACGCCCATGATTCCGATGGGCTTAACCATGGCGGGCACCCTCGGATGCTCCGCACCGCAAGCTGTCGGCCACATCCAAGGCCATCGGCAACCCGTCTAGAAACTCGCACAGCGCCGGCCCCAGCGTTTCCAGGTGGTCGCCCCAATGGGCGCCCGTGATGAGCCACAAGTGTGCGTCCAGGCGTTCGCGGCTTTGGGTCAGCGCGGCGCCCTGCCCCTGCGGCCAATAAGCGGTCACGTCGATTCGGTTGACCTGCGCGGCGATGACGACACGGACTTGCGGCGACGGCTGTAGTTCCGGGTTGAGCGCCCGCAACTGCGCTGCTCGCGCCGCGTAGTGCGACGCCTTGTCGTCGGCGAAACCGGCGCGAACTTCCGCCGACGCTGCGGCTTGGTGGCGCTTGTCGCGGGGTAACAACGGATTTAGACGCATGGCGGCGGCCATCGCACGCCGCTGCCGGGCTTCGGCCAAATAGCGTTCTTGGGCTGCGTCCAAATAAGTGACGGCCGCGCGGGCATGCGCGGCAAGCAAGCTGCCGATTTTTTCGACCGTGCTAGCCTTCCTATCGGTCCCGGCGCTGTGATCCGCGTGGCGTGCGGTTGCTTCCGGCGTTTTGTCGGTCGTGTGTCGCATGGTTTCTCTCCGTTGCTTCGTGGTGATGGCCCTTGGGGAGAGTTGCCGCTCTCCCGCCGGGACCGCTTAGATTTCGCGCTGGAACACCCAGCACTTTTTCGCCTCGCCGGTAAGGCGGGATTTGACGTTCTTGTGGTCAAGGAATTTGCGCGCACGCGACGTGCGCAAAAGGTCTTTCAATTCCGACAGGTCACACGGCATGCGAATGCCGGCGCGCATTACGCGGGCCTCAAATTCAACGAGGCTCAGCGCGATCAGACTTTCGCTGTTGGCATGATTGAGGGGCGGACTACCCGAGTCGCCGCCAACGAAGTCGTAAAGCTCCCAGAACGTTTGCACGTGCTTGTGATCAACATCGAGCGCGACTTGCCGTGCCAGTGCCATTTGAATCAAGGCCGCGTGCGTTGCGCTGTGCTGTTCATCGGTCAGCGGCGTCACCAGCTTCAACGCGTCCACCAAGGCCATAATCTGCGCGTGGTTATGCGCTAAACGGACGTTCTTCATGTCCGCCAAGCTCAACAGTTGGTTGCTGTAGTCCCGCGCCGCGTCGTTGACGATCTTCATTACTTCGGCTTCACGCTGCGTCGCCATCAATGCGAACGCGGAGACCTCGGACACATCTATATCGGTCAACTGCTCCGCAATCGCTTTGTTCTCACGACTGTGCAATGACTTGTCGAACGTCATATGCACGATGCGCTCAAGCACAGGTTTGCTTGCCGACACGGGCGCGTTCTGTTCGATCACAATCGACGCGCGGAACGGCGGCTCGTAAGTGTCGGTGCCCGAGTTCTTGACACCGATCGAGCGGCCAATGTGCCCGTTGAACAGCGGCTTGATTTCTTCCCAATCGAACTTCTTTAGCTTTAGATCGTCCTCTTTGCCACGGTCGGATTCGATCAGCACCACCGGCAGATTGGCGACCTGGGTAAAGGTGCGCATGCGACCGGCCAACGTGGACTTGGCCGGGTCCATGCCTTCGTGCCCGGTGCGACCTACCAGCTTCCACAGGAATTCGATCAAGGTCGATTTGCCGGTGCCGGGCTCGCCGGACATTTCGATAAACGGCAAACTCTGTTGTTTGGCGCGGATTTGCTCGGCAAACAGCGAGCCGAACCAGAACGCCAACGACACAATGCCTTTGACCCCGTAGCACGCCCAGATCATGTTCAGCCAATCGCTGCGGTACTCCTCGCGCTTGGTGTTGATCGCTAATCCGATGCTTTCGTTCAAGCTCTTGAGCGACAGCTTTCCGATATCGAAAAAGTCTTCGTCGTTGCGCTTGTAGACGGCGCCGTCCTTCACAGCCACGTCGCCGAAGACATAGCAGCCGTGTTCGCGGGCATAGCCAATGAACGGGATGGTCTCAACGGTCTTGAGGCCGAACAGCGTATCTTTCGACAGCCGGATGACCTGCGGCGTCGTGCCATCCCAGATCGCTCCCGACGCCATGTGCAAGAGACGATTTCGGAATTCGGTTGCCGATGTCAGTTGATTGGCGGTGAACGTGTCCTTGATTTCGGTCTTGTGGTACGGGCCGGGCGGAAACGTGATGCGGTAGTAATACCAACTCTCGCCGGTCAGGCGATTGGATTGGTAGTAAAGCGGCTGCGGGTGGCAATTGCAGATTTCGGAAACGCACAGCGAATCGTTCAACGCTTTGTCGCGCAGCTCTTGTTCGGTCATTCCAGTGCTCTCACCTTCCAGCTTGTCTTTGGCCTTGTTGTAGGCTTCCGCATTGAAGCTGGCCCAATACAGCCGATTTCCATGCGAAAAATGGAACGTCGCGCGTTCCTCGCGCTTGTAGATGATTCGCGCTTTCTTGGAAGGCGACACCGCGCACAGCAATGCACCTTCGTAAAGATAGGTATCGCGGTCGCTGGGCTTCATTGCGCCGCGCAAGTGCGCATCGTTCCAGTCGATCTTGTTCCGGCCGCTCTGCGGAATCTGCGCGGCCTTGGACTTCCATCCATCCGCCTTGGCTCTGTGATGCCATTTGAGCGTGTACGTGCGGCCCGCGTTGTCGTTGTGCAGCGCCCAAACCAGGGTTGGCAATCGCTTGCCGGCGACCTCGCACGCGGCGCGCAGCCGCGCCAACGCCTTGTCGGGATAGCTGTTGCACGACATGAGCGCACGGGCCGCTATGCCGTGATGCTCCAGGGCGATTGCGTCGAACACGCCCTCGGTCAGCCAGATTTCGGACGGCCACGCGGCGGTGTCCTCCATCTGCCACCATTCGCCGGCACGATCCTTCCCGGGCGCGAACTTGGCCTTTTGCTTGCCGAACCGGTCGGCGTGGTCAATGAAGCGCTCCCACCAAATGCCGTTCACCAGCGGAAAACGCACCGTGGCCGTGGTGATCTTGAGTTCGGGATCGCGGTGCAGCTCTTGCGTATACAGGCCACGCAAGCGGGAAAGATCGAACCCGCGCGCCTCTGACAAATAGGCATCCGCCGCCGCATGCGGCGCGGTGTCGGTCTGCTTAAAGCGGGCCGAATAGTTCTTGAACAGGTCCGGGTACAAATCCCGAACGAAGATCACGGCACCGCAATTGTTCTCCCGACCGCACTTAAGCGCGTTCGGATTGTCGCGGAGCGTGAACAGTTCTTTCTGTCCGCACTCAGGGCACTTACCGTCTTGGTAGTACTGCTTTCGCTTCTTGAACCCGAAATCTTGTTCAAGGCGTTCGCAAATCTTGTTGAGCGTGTCTGTCTGCATTTCTTCAGGCAATAAGGGACCGGGCCCGGCCGTGGGGCCGTGCGAACAGAAGTCGGGATTGGGAGAGGAACCGGGAGCGAACTATCCGGGATCGTTGGCGGCGTCGCGGAACGCCAGTTCCAATTGCAACCCTAGGTTTCGGATCATCACGCTTCGCGCAAACGGCAAAGCGATTTCAGGATCGGGACAGGCAGAGGGGGAAACGGTGCGAACCGCGATCAGATCGGCCACCCACACATGCCCGCACATATCGTTGGTGCAGCGCAAAGTGACCTCACGAAACAGCGGCGTCATTTCCTTACTCGACCGAACATTGCCGACACAGCGGCAGTGTCCGCACAGCATGGTCAGGATGCGGCTCACTCGCCCCCCTGCTCGATCACTCCGTTTTTGATGCCCAGCAGCACCGCCGCCTTATGGGCCTCGCCGCGCAGGGCGGGGCTAACGCCGCTCAGTACGTGATAGACCGTGCCGACCGCGAGACCGTGCGCCCTAGCGAACTGAGCAACGCTGACGCCGCGACGGCGCAGGTCCGCTTTGGCCTGTTTCTTGGTGCGAATGCGTGACTGATTTGACATTGCGATGGATGCGGATAGGTTCGTACAGTTCGGAATCTATAATCGTGCGAAATTTCGCACATGTCAACAGGAAGATGCAGTTTTATGCACAATGACATAAGCACAATCGGCGCACGGATTGCGGAAGAAAGGCAGCGGCAAAGCGCCAGTCAAAAAGAGACTGCCGCGCTGGGCCACGTGAGCCTGCGCACTCAGGCGGCATACGAGATGGGCGAGTCGATGCCCAATCTTGCGTACATGAAGCAATTGGCAGCGGCGGGCTTTGATGTCACCTACATCATCACGGGCGAGCGCGTCGCTTCCACCATTGCCGATGACGAAGCGGAATTGTTGGCGCGGTATCGCGGTTCTTCGCTTGAACTACGTAAAGCCGCATTGGCGGTACTCGGCATTGCGGCTCAAGCGCCCGCGACTGGATCGACCTTCAATGCATCCAGCGGAAACATCAAAATCGGGCAGGTCAGCCATGGCCCAATAACCGGATCGCAAACGATCAACGTGGGCGGCGGTGGACGCAAAAAAAAGGGGAAGACCGACTGACGCACGCGGTCACGGTTGGACAGTACGTTGATGGTGATGTGCATATCGGGTCACTCACCATGCGCGTGCATTTGCCGAATGCGTTGCGTGGCTTTGCAGGACACGCCGCGCTTACGGGCTGCCCCGAGTGGACCGCATGCGAAGCGACGAACGGCCGCGCCGACCTCAACACATCGGCGCCCAGTGCTCGACGCGCGATCAACCTGTTACGTCGCCACGACGATGCGGGGTGTCCAAGTCGCGCAAAAACCGACGCATCGCACCGCCCCTGTGTTCGTGACTGCCGCGCTGTCGCGTCAGAACTTGCAGCGGTATCGCGTAGGAAAAACCCTACCCCACCGATTGCGACGCGGACACACGCGAAAATGCCCGCGCTCTGGAGCGCGGGTCGCCGTGGCAAAGGAAGAAAGAGGACGCCGGCGCTTGAGGTCCATGCGGTCGGTTCGTCGCGATCCATCGCAACGCGAAGTGGCCTAGGCGTCCGTGCGTAGTATCGCGCAGCCTTGGCCGCTTCGTCACTCGGCGATTGGCGCGGCGGTGGGTAGGAATATCCCCCGATGCGATGCACTCATTCCGTGCCCGCTTCTAGTTCAAGGCTGGTCTTCAAACCTTCGCCCGGATTCATGGTGTGCGTTGCCTTAGCGATCAGCCACGGCATGCCGTCGATTTCCGGTTTGAACCCGCGCACGCGCACGCGCTGCTCGGGGTACAACTCGGGCCGACCCATCGCCAGGGTGACGCCGAACGTCGCCGCGCCACGCTGCACGCGCGCCCATTCCGCTTGGGCGTGTTCGCGGGCCTGGGTCTCGTTTGGGAACGTCTCGCCCAAGCGCTTCGCATTACCGCTTTCGCCGACCAGGACGGATTTGCGGTTCGCCCCTTCGCGGTCGGACCAATACGCGCGCACGCCGCTGTAACGGTCGCGGTCGGCGTAGGCGAAACGATGGCGTTCGCAGTCCTGCCGACGCACGGCGGCCTCTGGAATCGCGACGCCGTTGGTGGTGCGCCCGCTACCCACCGGAGCGAACAGCAGGCATCCCGCCTTCACGGTTGCTACGGCGTCGTATCGCTTCCCGAGCCGCGCCAACAACGCCACGTCGCTTTCGGTCTGGTCCAGGTGCGCGACGGCGACGCCGGCAAGCGCAGGTGCGATACGCGCCTGCAAGCCGTGTTCGCCAGCAATCTCGCGCAACACCGTGCCTAGCGTCGCGCCGTGCCAGGATCGTTCACGACGAATGCGCAGGGGCTTGGTCAGGTCAGCGCTGCGGGCGCGGATCGCGATGACGCTGGGCGGCCCCGAATGCTCCACTTCGTCAACGGTAAACGTGCCCTTGTCCACCAACCCGCCACCGCGCCAGCCCAGCGCGACCGACAGCGCCACGCCCCGGCGCGGCAGCGCCATCGCATCGCCGCGATCCAGCACGCTCAAATCGAGCTGGTCGGCCTCGCCGTCGCGGGCCTCGGTCAACGTCAGGTCGAGCAAATGCGGGCGGATGCGGTCCGTCAAATCCTTGCCGTCCAGCGTCACGCGCCATGCCGGGATCGCGTGCGCGATCATGCGCGCCGCTCCGCGTCGGTGGAATCGTCAACGCGGGCCAGGGTCATATCGAACTCGATGCGCCACGCGGCGCCATCCGCGAAAAACTGCGTTCGCGTCTCGTTGATGTCGCCAACGACGAAGGCGCCGTAGACCACGCCGGTTCCTTCCACCAGCGCATACGCCTTGCCGTCGTCCGCCATTGCGCGCAACACGTCGAGCGAAGCCGGCGTGCCGGTCAGTTCGGGCGCGATCAAGCCTGATAGTCGAATCGTGTCATCGCCGGGGCCGACGAACTGGCGCGACGGTCGCGCGCCCAGGCGGTCGGCGGCCACATGGCGCCATGAA
The DNA here is from genome assembly GCF_037027445.1 of Lysobacter firmicutimachus. NCBI lineage: Bacteria > Pseudomonadati > Pseudomonadota > Gammaproteobacteria > Lysobacterales > Lysobacteraceae > Lysobacter > Lysobacter firmicutimachus. The sequence continues at coordinate 1,792,597 of NZ_JBANDL010000002.1, read as the reverse complement.
GTGCTGCGCTGTAGCTGGTCATAGGCCAGCGTCGGAAGGGAGAACACGAAGGTATCCAGGGCCATCAGCATGCGGGGGAAACTCAGTCGTCGTAATCGGTGTAAGTCGAGCGTTGGCGGGCGGCGCGCTCGCGCTCGATGCGTTCCAGTTCCACGCGGACGGCGGCGGCGATTTCCTGCCCCTTATCCGTGTCGCGCACATGGATGTGAATCACGATGGGCGCGGCGGGCGCAGTGGGCGGCGCGGCAGGCGAACGCGCGGCCAATGGCGGCCGTTGATCGATCGCCACGGCCGGCGCCGTCGCGGCGGCGCTGATTGCAAGCGCGGCGCCGGCCCGTTGCATGCCGCCGGTCAGGCGCGACAGCACGTCCAGTGGCGCCGACTGGCTGCGATCCAGGCCGACCGCAAGGCCGGTCATCGTGTGGTCGCCGAACTGCGCGAACACGCGCGACGGGCTGCGAATGTCCAGACGCTTAGCGAACCATCCGGCGACATTGCCGGCGACGTTGGTCACCGTCGCCTTGAGCGCATCCAGGCGGCCCAGTACGCCGTTAATCAGTCCTTGCACCATATCCGCGCCGAACTGCACGAAACGCGCGGGCCAACCCAGCAACGCCGAATTGATGCCGTTCCACAGCATCGCCAGCCCATCGCGCAGTCGCGCCCCGTCGCCCGTAAACACGCCGACCAGCGCATTCCAGCCGCCGCGCACGATGTTTTTCAAGGCGTCCCACAGGCCGACGAAATAGCCGCGCAGCGCATCCCAATTCGCCGCGATCAGGCCGAGCGGCGAATAGGCGAACAGCGTCTTGAACCATCCGGCCAGCGTCGTCACCACGGCGATGACGGCGCGCACCTGTCCGGCTACTACCGAACCCAGCACCGCGCCGAACGCACGGCCGTTTTCGGTCGCTCCCGCGAGCTGGTCGGCGGTGGCTTGGAACGGCGTAAACAGATCCCGCAGCCAGCCCCACACGGCGGCCAGCGCGGCGGCCACGGCGTCCCACAGCGGGCGCAACGGCGATAGCGCGTCGGCCAGGGCGGCGCCCAGCGGCGCCAGTTCGGCTTGCACCGGTCGCAGCGCGTCAACGAAGCCGGCCCACAGACCGATGAAAAACGCCTTGATCGGCGCCCAATACTTCCAGATCGCCAGGGCGACCGCCGCCAGCACCGCGAGCAACGCCAGAACCGGTGCGGACAGGCCGCCCAGGACCGGCAGCAAGGCGCGGGCGCCGTTCATCAGCACCGGCAACACGCGCGCGCCCAGGCCGCTTAGCGCGGTCTGCGCCTGGGTCAGCGCCGGCCCCAGGCTCACCAAGCCGTAACGGATCACGGCGAGCGGCCCCAGGATGCCGGCCAATACCAGGGCGAGCCCGCCGACCACGGTTAGCAGGATGGCGCCGGCCGCCGCGGCTTTGACCAGGCCGGCGGCCATCGCAGGATTCGCCGCGATCCAGGCGCGGGCCGCCTGGGTGATGCTCTTGAGCTGGTCGCCCAATTCGCGCAGGTTCGGCGCCAACAGCGCGCCGGCATCGGCGGCGAAATTGCGGCCGGTATCCTTGGCATTCGCCCAGATCGCGGACAGGTTGTTAGCGCGGGCGGCGGCCTCACGCTGGGACGAACCCAGCGCCCGTGCATCCTCGGTCAGCTTAATTTGCCGCTCGTATTCCTCTAGATTGTTCGCGAGCTTGGACGCGTCGTCGCCGAATTCCTTGCCGAAAAGCTGCGTCGTAACCGTGAGTTGATCCTTGGCCGGCAGTTGTTTGATTGCCGCGAGGACGCGTTTAATCGTGCCCTGCGCGTCTGTCACCATGCCTTGTTGCAGGGCGCCCGCGTCCAAACTCAAGGCGCGCAATCCATTTTGAAAGCGCTTGCCCTGCATCGTCGCCACGGCCAATTCGCGCACCATGGCGTTCGCAGCGCTCGCCGCGACCTCGGGCGCACTGCCCAGCGAAAGGAACGTGCTACCCAGCGCCGCCGCTTGGCGGTAATTGAGCTTGTCGGCAACGCCGCCCAGGCGCTGCATCACGTCGATGATGTCGCGGCCCTGCGATTGCGCGTTATCGTCCAGGTAGTTGATCGCATCGCCCAATTCTTCGATGCTGCCAATCGGCACTTTGTAGAGGCTGCGCAGCTTGCCCATGCTTTCGCCGATTTCATCGGTGGGCAAGTTGAACGCATCGGCCATGACCGAAACGGTCTTGGTGAACTTCAGAATGTCGGGCGTGCCCTTGATGCCCATGCGCGCCGCCGCCTCAGCGATGGCCGCCAGTTCTTCGGCGGTTCCGGGCAAGTCCTCGGACAGCTTTTGCAGTTCGCGGCCCATCGAGTAATACAGCGGCGTCAGGCGGCCCACCTTGTCGCGCATGCCGTCCACCTGCCGCGCAACGCCCGTCATCGCATCTTCAAACGATGAATACGCGCGCACGGCGAACACGACAGGGGCCGCCAGCGCGGCGCCGGCCGCGCCGACCCCGGCGCCCGCGGCGGCCAGGGCGCCGGCCTGCTGCTGTGCGCGCGCCATGCGCTGTTGCGCGGCCTGGGCCTGCCGCGACTGCTGCGCCAAACGGCCCAACTCGGCCCGCTGCGCGGAAATGCGTTGCGTGGTCTGCGCCACATCGTGCGCTAGGCGCCGCTCATGCTCGCCCAGGCGCTTGACCTCGATCCCGGACGCGGCCAGCCCCTCGCGCGAACCCTTGAGCGCTTGCAGCTTGCGAATGTGCGCGGTGCGTAGTCGCTCGGTAGCGCGTTCCGCCTTCGCGTAGTCGCGCGACATTCGTTCACTGGCGACGCCGACGCGCTGCATCTCGCCGCGCATCGCGTTTAGCTTCTGTTGCGCGGCCTTGAGCGCAAGACCGCTCGCGTCGGTCTCATTCTTGAGCCGGCGGAACCCGGCAATCTGCTGCTGTGCGCGGTCCAGCCCCTTGAGCTTGTCTTGCGTCTCGCGCAACGCACGGGCGGCGACCTGCGCGGCGGCGGCGACCTGCTGCATCGGCTTGGTGGCGCGGTCGAGCATATCGAGCCGCACCTTTAACGCCAGATCGCCGCCGCTCATTCGTCAACACCGCTCCGCACACGGGCGCGCTCACGCCATGCGACCAATTCACTAAGGGGAAGGTCCCCCATGACGGCGGGGGACCAGCCGAAGACGGCGGCAATGTCCGCCATCGCGTTTTCTACGCAGTCAGGGAGGCCGCCCGCTGCGCCTTCGTCAGAAAAAAATCTGCAATCGCCATTGCAAACTGCGCGGTGTCGGCCGGGTCCAGTTGGGACACCTCAAACGCGGTCAGGGTCGGCATCGTGATACGCGGCAGCACCTTCTGCACCGCGTCCATTTCCAAGCGCATCAGGTCGAGCATGGACAGGCCGCGCAGTTCGCCGGAGACCGGACGGCGCACGGTTACGCTCGCGATTTCGGATTCGCCGCGCTTAATTGGCTTTTCCAAGGTGACCGCCGTGGTGGTCACGGGATCGGGTAACACGGCGGCAATGTCCGCCGGGGTAGCTTTGGGCATGGGGAAAATTCCTTGCAGAGAAAGACGGCCCGGCCTTGCGCCGGGCGCGGATTACAGGCCGAGTGCGGCGCGCTGCTGCGCGAGGCGATCCACACCGCCGACGACTTCAATCATCGCCATGCGGTCGCACTCGATTTCGGTCGCGCCGTTGACCGTGAGGCGGTAGTAACTGCACGTGGTCTTGACCGCGAATTCGGTTTGCTCGCCGATCTTCGCCGTACCCAGCGCGATTTCCTTGTGGCGACCGCGCACGACGATCTCGACGGCCAGCACTTCGCCCGTGTCGTCGCGCTGATACGCGCCCGCGAAGCGCAGTTGCACGGCATCGTGGCGAACGGCGCCGTACTGGCGCAGCACGTCCACGACGAAACCGCCGCACTTCCAGCCGAATTCAATCGGACCGTCCGGCCCGTTGTCGATATCGACCGGGCCGGACATGCCGCCGGCTTGATAGGCGGTCATGTTGCGCGCGAGCGGCGGCAATTCGACCTCGGTCGCCAAGCCCAGGAAGCTCACGCCGTTGTGGAACAGGTGATAGTTTTTCAGTACAGAAGGCAGCGCCATGCGGTCTCCGAAACTCAGGCAACAAGACGGCTGGCGAAGTCGGCCAGATACACGTCGGTGATGGATTGGCGCAACGTGATGTCCTCGGCGGGCGGCACGGGCGTGTAGTTGTGCGCGAGCGCGAGCTTTCCGCTAAACAGCCGGTCGGCCGGGTTCTGCTCGTTGTCGAACCAGCACTGGCCGCCCAGCAGATAGCCGGCGGTTTTCCACCAGCGAAAGCGCGCATTGCCTTCGTCGAGCATGTCGCGGACGAGCATCGGCGTCAGCGGCTTATCGACGTTCGGGGCTGCGATTTCCGCCAGCGTGTCGGCGATGACGTGCGCCGTGCGCACGAAGGGCTCGAATGCGAACTGCGGATCGTCGCTGCACGTGCGCGAGCCCCAGAAGCGATAGCCGTTGTGATTGACCAACGTCGTCACATCGCCCGCGTTGAGATAACCCGCGTCCGTGCTGGGGTCTTGCAAGTCCCAAAACACATCGCGCGATAGGCCGGTAACGCCCGCGACCGGCACGTTAGACAGCGACTTGTGCCAACCCTGCTCTTGATCGATCAGAGCGCGCAGGCCCAAGGCGCGGGCCGTCGCATAGGCGTTTTGCGTGCTGTTCGTCGCGGTATCCCAAGACACGAAGTCGGGCCAGATCACCATCAATTCGCGTTGCGAGAAATTCTTGCGGTACAGCACGGCGTCCTCTTTCTTCGCACTGGCGGCAGCGCTCACATAGGCCATTGCGCGCAGCTTCTTGGCGATCACGCCGAGCGCGACGGCGACCGGCTGCGTGTCCAGGCCAGGCGCCCCCAGGATGCGCGGGCGCACGCCGAGCTGCGCCTGCGCCGCCAGCAGCGCATACAGGCCGGTGAAGCTGGCGCCTTCGGCACTGCCAATGACCGCGCTGGTCGTGGCTGCGTCGTCGTTGCCGGTCGGCACGCGTACCACCACGGTCGGCGTGTTGCATTGGTCGGCGATGGCCTGCAAGGTCGGACGCAGCGTGCCGGTCTTGCCGGTCTTCGCGAGCGCGCGGCGAACGTCGGTCAGCACCACGGGCCGGTCAATGGGGAACGCGGCGGCGTCGGCGTCGCTAGACGTGCAGACCACGCCGATGACAGCGGTCGCGACAGCGCGGACGGTGCGCGCACCGCCCGTCACTTCGATGACGCGAACGCCATGATGAAAATCATCCAATGGGAAACTCCTAGGGGAACAGGCGCAGGGGAAGCGGAACCGCGAGCGAGGCCGGCACACGGCGACCGCCGGGGTCGATGCGCTCCACGGTCAAGGTCAATTCGCAGGCGCCGGGCGTGTCGCCGGGCGTGAACTGGATGCGGCGCACGCGCACGCGCGGCTCCCAGCGTTGAAGCGCGGTAGCGGTCGCGCCGAACAGGCGCGTGCGCGTGGCTTCGTTTAATGGCTGGTCGATCAGGTCGGCGAGCCGTGATCCGTAGTCGCGGCGCATCACGCGCGTTCCCAGCGGCGTACACAGAATGTCCGCAATGGATTGGCGCAGGTGCGCATCGCTGTCGAGCGCGCGGCCGGTGGCGCGATCCATGCCCGTCATGCCGGCGGCCCCGATTTGCCGCCGCCGGTCTGCACGCCGCCGTGCGGGTGCTTTTCCAGGCTCACACCCGCGCCGACCACATCGCCGCTTGCGTTAACCTTGCCGTCCACCGACGTATCGCCGTTGATCGTGGTTTTGCCGTTGATCGTGACCGGGCCATTGATGGTCAGGCCGCCATCGGCCGACAGTGTCGCGGTGCCGCCGCTGGGCAACGTCGCGGACAGCGCATGCGTTTCGTCGTCGTAGGCGATGACGGCGCCGTCGCTGTAGCGGGTGACATGCAGATTCGGCGCGTTGCCCGGCGAAGGATTCGCGGCGCTGTACGCGGAGCAAAGGATGAATGCGCCGGTCGTCTCGCCCTGCGGGCAAACGAGGATGACTTGTTCGTCAACGCTGGGCGCTGAATACTCGCTGCGCCGGCCCGCGCGGCCGGCGCCCCAGGGCAGAAAGTCGGTCAACAAATCGCCCGACGCAACGCGGGCGCGTTGCGTGGTGTAATTGACTTCGGCAATGGTGCCGATGCGAATCATGTTCGCGAGTCGGCGCTGAATGTCGGCGTTGCGTTGCATACCGACAAGGATCGGACGCACGTCCCGTGCGCTCACGAAACCGCAAGGGTGTAAGCGGCTTACACCCTGCGCAGTGACGATGCGTTAACCGTCAGCGGCGACCGTGCAATAGAACGCCATTTGCTTATCCATCCAAATGCGGCCGTCCTGTCGGCGACGAATCTGCGCACGCACGGTGCGATTGGCCGACGCCTGCCGCCCGTTGGACGCGCTTACCGTCAGCGAGACGAATCGCAGTTCTGTCAGCGGCAACCATTGATCGAGGGTGACATTGAGATAGCCGCCGCTGTCCGCGTAGATCAGCGAAAACAGAATGTCGTAATCACCAGGGCGCGAACGCGCCCACGTTCCTGTGCCGCTGCCGCCGCCGGTTTCCGATTGCCAGAACGTCGAGCCGTCCGAGCGAAAGGAAAACGACGCCGTGGCTTTGGCGCTGGGATAGCCCACGTCCGACGCAACGAGACGGCCGCCCCAACCGCCATCACTGACGTAAGACGCCGTGCCTTTCGCAGCCCAAAGGCGGGCCACGTCTACGCCGCCACTGCGCCGATTCACGTCGGCGCGCTGCGCGCCGTACTGGATATGCGCATACCGTAGCGGCGTGCCGTCGATACGCCGCAGAAATCCAGCCGTGGGGCCATCGCCGTTCAAATCGGGGTCAAACAGGTCATCAAACGAGACGCCGCCGCTACGGTGACCGGTCATCTGGCGCCCTCCGACAGCGACATGACCCGCTCACGAAACGCGGCGAACTCGCTCCTGAGTGTGTCCAGGCTATCGCGTACCTTCGCCAATTCCGCGCGGTCGTCGCGAGCGTTCGCGGCCAACTGCTGAACACTCACAATGACCGGCGGCATCAACTGGGAATACTGCACGGTCGCGTAACGCTCGCCGTCGATCACCAAACCGTCATCATTGACCGCTTCGGGCAAGACGCCGCGCAACTGCTCGGCCAGGACGAACAAACGCAGGCGATCATCGCGGTTATAGAAATCCCGATAGCGACCGATCCGCGTCACGATTCGTTCCACCTCGGCTAACCCATAGGGCAGCGGCTTTAGATCGCGCTTGAGCCGGTACGAGGAACCATCGTCAAAGCCGCCGTTGGCCGTAATCGAACCCCACGGCGTGATTGTCACTACGTCCCCCCCGCCATTGAATAGGGCGACTCGATCGCCGTGCGCATAGAGCGCCCAGTCGCGATTGGAATCACGGTCACGCAGGTAGTAGGCGGCGGCGCCGCCCGTCAAATGGATTGATCCCGGCGACGGAGTACCGAGGTTGGCTTTGCCGTTCGGATTGAAGTTTCCGCCGTGCCACAGGTCATAACGATTGCCCGTATTCGACCACAGCGTGAGCGAAGTCCCGCCTTCGTAGACGATGGCGATCGCATCCGCGCCGCTGCGGTGGAAACCGATGCGCGGAAAGCTGGTGTTGGTGGTTTTCAATTCCAGATGGCCGGTGTTGTAGGCACTTCCATCGGGCGGCGGGCTATCGCGCGTGAGTATCAGGCGCCCCCAAATCTCGCCACCCGTGACACCGACCTTGTTGGCCAGTGCGGTTTCCAACCCGCTCACACGGGCGATAGGTAGCGCCGGGATACGCTCGGGCGCGAACACACCGGACGTGATGTCGCTGGCCGAATGCGGGTGCGGCTTGGGCTTGAAGTCGTCCGGCTTGTTCGTCACCTCATCGAACGTCGGATTTCGGCTCGCCGTGTCGGGCACGCCGTCCAGATCGGCCCACGCGTGCCGGTGCTTCTTGGCCGTGAACTCGCCGGGAACGTTGGTCAGGTTGTCGAAGTTGCGGTAGTACGCGCCGTGTTCGCCGTCGAGCTTGTCGGCGTCTAAGCCCTTGCCGGCGCCTTCGTCGCGTACCGCGGCATTGCCCAGGCCCAGCGCAGCGCGTAGCAGTAGTGCGCTTGCAGCGTTCAGAATCGACTTCACGAACGGCGACGGCGCAGCGTCACCCAGGCGTGCATCCATCGCCGCTTTCACACCGTCCGGCGTCATCGCGCGAGTGCGATCAGTCCCCGCGACCGCTTCGACGCGGTCGGCCAATTCCACGACGCCTTGCACGGTCTCGGTTGCGGGCGGGTTGAGCCACACCGTATCGCCGAACACCAACTGCGACACGTCGATGCGCTGGAATCGAACGTCTGCCGTTAGCAACAGCGACACGGCCGCGTCTTTGTTCATCAACACGTCGGGATGACTGTAGACCGCAAACAAGGTGCCATCGTCCAGATACAAGCCGAACGCGCGGATGCTGTACGCCTCGGGGCCGTCGTCGCGGATCGACAGATGCAATGTGTCCTTGGCGACTGCGGCGCCGCCGAACGTCGTCAGGCGCTTGAACTCGCCCGGTAGAGTGGTCAGATTGGGCGCGGCGGCGAAGCTAGCGGCCGACAATCCGATATGCGTCAGGCTTACCGCACGGGTGCCCGTGTTGGACGAATTGACCAACGCACGAAAGCCGGCATCGGTGACAGTGATAAACAGGCCGCTCACGGGCTGGGGGTCTCCTCGGGTTCGATGGCGGTCAACTGGATTCGGCGATAGGCCGCGACACGGCCGGCGGCGACGACGCCGACCCCGCCGGTCGCATAAGCGCCTTGGGTGAACGTGAAGTGGCTGCGCACGGGCTTGGTGCGCTCGATCTCTGCGATTACGTCGGCGATGAATTCCAGGCTCGGCGGTGCGCCGCCGTCGCCGGCAATCGTCAGGTTCACGTCGAACGTGTGCGGTCGCCCCTTGGGCTCCATCTGCCACCATTCGCGTAGCACAACGGCGCCGCCGAACGCGGCGACGACTTCGCGCACGCTTTGCGCGGTGCCCTTACGCCGCTGAATCTCGGTCGCGGCGCGCACACGGGCGCGTTTGATGTGTTCCGGCCAGTAGGGTTTCCACGAATCAATCGAGCGCTCCCAGGCCAGCCACGGCAGGATTTTCAGCGGGCAGCGCATCGGGTCGCGCAGTTCGCGCAATGGGATCGGCACAAACGCAATCGCCGCATTCGTGGCCGCCAGGGCACGCATCAGCGGCGATGCGTTCGGCGGTAACAGATCACTCATCGATCCCGCCCACGCGAATATCAACGAGCGTGCAATGAGCGGCCTGCGTCCGATCGATCACCACATCAGCGGTGGGTGAATGCAACAAGACGCGCTGCACGCCTTCGGAATGCAGGACGGAATACAGCCCGGATTGCGGCACGTCGCGGCCCAGGCGGTGCGACTGTTCGATGTAGCTGTGCAGCCGTCGCAGCGATTCATCAATCACCATCGACGAATCGGGGCCGGCGTGGGTGTAGACCGTCGCGCGAACCTCAAACGGCACGATGCGCGCCGACTGAACTTGCACGTAATCGGTTAACGGGCGGATGCGATCATCGGTCAGCACGCGTTCGACAGCGCGCACCAGCGCAGGGGACGCCGTGCCGTCGCCGTGACGTGCGAGGACGGTCACTACTACCTCGCCTGGTGCCGGGCTGGTCGCGCTGGCGTCCAACACGTCGGGATCGGCGCTCAACGCGTGGAAAATGTACGCGCCTTCGGGGCCAGCGACCGAAAAACCTTCGGGTGCGAGTTGGATGCGGCGACGAAAGTCCGCATCGCTCTCGTAGGTAGGCGGAATCCCGCGCTCCGGTTCGCCGGGATCAATGATGTACCGCAGCAGACTATCGCGGGCCGCGATGTGATCCAGATCGGCGCCGACCGCATAGGCCAGCATCCCGGCTTTGGCCGCGTCGTTGACGCGCTGGCGCCAGCCGATTTCGCGATAAGCGTTTTCCTGCAATAAGACCATTGCAGGATCGGAGTCGGTCAGTTCGGTGTATGCGGGAAAGCGCTTGCGGAAGTCGGCGACGCGCTCCGCCAGGACGGTTTCGTATTCCAGCGACTCCACCACCAGCGGCGGCGGCAAGCGCGACAAATCGACGGCGGTAAAGGTGGACACGCGCGGCCCCGTATGAACTACCGACAGGCTCGCGCGCGCACGACAATTTCCTGAGTGATTGCAAGCGTGTAAGCGGCTTTCACGGTCTCATGGCATGAGACGGCCGGGCGTAGACTCGCGCCGTAGACATCCAGCGGTGACGACATGCGACAGGAACCGCGAAACCCCTACCTTGAATCCGATCTCCTCGAACTGACTGAGCGCTTACTAGCACGGTCAAGAGAGTTGGGCGAGCGCGTCACGCGCGCACCGCAAGAGCGGCTGGACTTGGTACGCGATACGCGGTGGCTTCTTTGCGCGGCTGCGCGTGTTATCGACGCGAGCGAGTACGTGCCGAGTAACCCCGAATACCTTGTGACGAAGCAAGATCGCGGAGCGCTACCGGACGCCTACATGCGGTGGCATACAGCGCATGTACGCAGTTCGCGGTGGCAGACCTATATGCGCGCCGCTGATTTGACGCTGGGGAAGCACCGCGACGCATGGCGGGTAGACGTCCGAATCAACGGCGAAAAGCCCGACGACTTGGCTTCACGGGATGACGAAGGTCTGGCGGCCGTCTTAGCTGAACTGGCGAAGTTGCCGAGTTGGGGCTACAGGCGGCGGGCGAAATAGAGCTCACGCCACGCCCAGGCGGCAAATAACTTTCATCAAAAAGTGGTCATTGCGGAGCAATTGAACTTGCAGCACGATCAACTCGCCGGCCAATCGGCACCGCGCACAGGAGCGCACATGAACCAGCCAATCGCGACACCCGACGTATCAACAGAGATTGAATCTCGTCCTCAGTGGTCTGCCATGCCAAGCATTAACGAATTGATGAACGATGTTGCGTTTAACGACAAGCAGTCGTTTAACCGAAGCGTTGGCGCGAGAATACAAAGAGGGGCAACCCAGTTTGCCGTCGCTTGCAGCCCCGGCGTGCTTGGCGTTTACGCGGGCGGCGCGCTGCATGTTCTTTACGGCGTCGAAAAGGAAACGCTGCGCCCGTATGTGCTCGCTTCTGCCGCGTGGGTGGCCGCAGGTGCCGTTGTCGGATTGGCGGCGCTGGCTCGGGAAGCGTACCGGGCGCGCGAGTACGGCTGGCTCACGATTACCGACGTGCAAGCTAATGTAATGGATGACTACCGAGCATTGGACGAAATCACTTTGCACCGCCTCGCACCGGTTCCGTTGCTTCAGTTGGAAGAGGCGAAGATCGATTTATCCGCACAATCGGTGCGCGCAACCTCTAGAGCGCAGATGGTGGGGTTCACAACAGCGGCGATGACTAGCGCTTTGAATCTGGCTGCGAGTGCATTGGGTTTCACCTCGCCGCCTTACGTCGTGACTCTCATTGCCGCGTTACTTGTCGGCTTTGGTTTTGGCGGCGCGCTGTACTTCGGAACAAAATCGCATTTTGATCGTGTTGGCGACATTCTCAGCAAGGCCATCTTGCGCGCAAAAGACCGGAAAACGCCGAAAGCGCTTGACGTGTGATGACAGCGCACGACGCGGCGCCCGGCCGTTAGGCCGGGCGTCCTCTACCTCAATCTCTACGCCGTCAGGGTGCGCGTAAGGCGTGCGATGCCTGCGACAGCGCGGCGTGCGCTTCGGGGTGCAGATCGGCCGGGCTGTTGGGCGGGGCGCAAGCGGTGCAGATCAGCGCGAACAGCGCGGCGGCGAGAGCAAGGGTCATTTTGCGTTTCATGGCGTACTCAGTCAGGCGGATGGAACTTTCAGAATAGTGAAGCGCGCTGGGCGGACTGAGACGCCGCGCTCTGTTCCGCTCAAGCGGTAAAGGGCTGCGTAGGCGTTTCCAGATAGCACCCGGTGACCCGGCCGCGTCCTTGCGCCTTGCTTTGATACAGGGCGATATCGGCGCGGCGCAACAGCGCCCCCAATGTCTCGCCCTCTCGGAGTTGTGCAACCCCCATGCTAATACCGATCTCCAGCCGGCGCCCGTCGATGGATATCGGGGAGCCGGACACAGCACCGCGCACATGCTCAGCGATCAACACCGCTTCATCCAGCGTAGCCCCCGGCAAGCCCACCAGCATTTCATCGCCGCCGTAGCGGCCAAACACGTCGAACGGGCGAAGGCGATTCAGTGTCCGCAGCGCCACAATGCGCAGCACTTCATCGCCGGTCGCGTGGCCGTTGTCGTCGTTGACACGCTTGAAGTGATCGATATCGAAGAACACGACGGACAGCGGACGGCCCGTCGCGTGCGCCGCCTCGGCCGCCGCCTGCATCGCATCGTCCAGCGCGCTCCGCGTGAGCACGCCCGTCAATCCGTCGTGCGTCGCACGATGGCGGGCCGTTTCATTTTCGCGCCGGAGCTGCCGCAGCTTGTCGGTCATTCCGAACAGCAGACCCAAGCCGCCAACGGTCATGGTAAACGGGAGTGCGAACTCCACCCAATCGAAGATCGGCAGCCAGCCTTGCAAGCCGCCGACCCGTATCGCGGCCACGATCATTAGCGGCGTCCATGCCAGCAGCAAGAAAAACGCTTCGCGTTGCCGCATGTGCAGCGCATGAAGAATCGCTTTGAACACAGACACAATCGCGACCAGCAACGTCACGTTGCCAATCATCGCCGACGCATACCAAACGTGGACCGTAGAAACGGCAATCAACGCCAAGAACACGATGCTGCACGCGTTCAGTACCTTGGCGATACGCGGTTGAAGCGGCGGGATACTCAGGAAGAACATCAAGAACCGGACGCTTGCGAGCGTGGCTATTGTGTTCAGCAGGATATTGGTTCGGTGGTCTTGCGCAACCGACACCAGCCACGAAGATTCGCGGACCTCGCCGCCCTCAATGGCGAGCGTTACGGCTTGGGCCGCCAAGGTGAGCGCCAGATAGGCATAGCCGCGCTGCCGCAGACTCACGCCAAAACCCAAGGCGAGGACCGCAACGATACTCAGGGACGTAAGCACGAAGGTTCGCGCGCGTCCGAACGTCATGTCCATACGATGCACATAGGCGGCCGATTCAATCGTGAACCGCGACGGCCTCACGTCAACCGCTTTCGCACGCAGATAAATCACATCACCTCGCCGTAATCCGTTCGGGAGCGGGATGACGTGAAACAGCGTGGAATGATTCAAATCCGCATCCGCGCCATAAGTGGCGCGACGTAGGGGGACGTGATCGCCAGGGCGCCAGACCTCTATCGCCTTTCGATAAGGCTGCGTCATCACCAGATTCGGCGCGAGCTGCTGCGGATAATCTCGGTGCGCGACGACGCGGAGCCATTGCGGCTCTTTACCCATGATGACGACATCGGCCGAAGGCACGGACTCGAAATGCTCTGCGGCTTCGCCGGCCAAGATGCGTTCAGCGGTGAAACCCGTGCCAGGGGCCAAGAACGATACTTCCAGCGCGGGCACGGGTGCAGCGCCGACCGTAGTCAGCGTGACCAGCAGCAAGCAAACGATGTGCATTGCACGACGCACGAAACGATCCATGTTCACCCGGCCCCTGTCTCACGTCGCGAGAATATCCGGCGCCCCGCTAGGGCGTCGGCGGCGCGGGTCACGCTTTCTCCGGGAAACTGTGCGGTGTGTCGCTAAATTGCGTCGGTACAGCCGGCTAGATGGGCCACCAGCCGTTCGCGGAGCCGGTCGCGGTCGGCGGGGCTGAACCCGAGTAGCTGGCGCCGGGCGTAGCGCGCCAGGGCGCCGCCAGGGCGAACGGCATCGATTCCGCCGTCTTGGTGAACGCGGGCGATTCGGGCGACACGGCCGGTGTAGCCGACGCGCACCCCGCCGCCCTCCACCGTGGCTTTCAGGTGTCGGGCTTGTCGGATGCGCTGGAACATCGCGCGACGGCGGATGCGTCCGCCGCGCTCATCGTGCAAACGTCTGCGCGGTGTGTAGGCGCTGCCATCGGGGTTTTGCTGTCGTGCGATGCGCTGTTGTTGCGAGCGGCGAAGATCGAGCGCCAGGGCGCGCAGCAGGCCGCGCCGCGCCGCCGGGGACAATGCCGCGACCAGCGGCGCGGCCCACTGCTCTAACGCCTCAAGATCGCTCACGGCTCCCAAACCGTCACGTCGAATTTCGGCTCAGGCCACGGCGTCACCTGTTCCGCGCCGTTTGCGTCCACCGTCACGCCGATTCGCTCGCGCAGCGGCAGGCGAATTTGCACGTCCGCGCGTTCGTGGTCGATCACGTCCACCTCAAACGCCAGTTCGCCCCAGCGGTCGGGATGCGCGATCAAGTCCAGTTGATTGATGCGCACCCAACGCAGCACGGCCAGGAACAGCCGTGCCGCGTCGCCGACGAAATCAACCAGCACCAGCGACAACCGGTAACGCAGTTCAAACGAGTCATTGGGCTGTTCGGTACTAATCAGACTGCCGTCTTCCACGAACACCAGCATGCGTTCGGGATCGGTCGCCAGCTCGGGCATTGCAGCCGCCAGATGCGCGCGCAGGCTCGCCGGCTTGTTCATCGGGTGCAGTGCTCGACCAGGGCGCGCACGTATTCCTGCAGGCCCGTTACTTGTTCGGCGTTTTCGTGGGCGGCGGCGTAGTTGTCGGCGACAGCGGCGGCGACATCAGAGAGCGCAACACCTTCGGCGGGCGCATCAGGGTTTCCGGCGGCTGGGCCGGCGGGTTGGTTCGTGGCAGCGGCGTCGTGCAGGCGCACAAAGCCGACAGGCACAGCGCAAGCAGCATCAGCAGTCGGAGTGACATAGACGGGAATCTCACGGGTAATGACTTGGGCGTTTTCGCGCACGACTTGCACGCGGTCCACATAGCGCACTTCGATGCGTGCCTCGGCGCGGGCCAGATCGCGGGCCGCCTCGGCGGCGACGCGGGCGCGGTCGGCGCGCTCGGCGCGTTCCTCGGCGGCATGCACGCGGGCGGTTTGCATTCCGGCATACGTGACGATCAGCGCCGCCAGGATCAGCAGCAGCGCGACCGCGCGGACGACAGGCCGCGCCAGCTCCCAGGCGAGCGACGGGCTCACGCGCCGATCCCGAACACGCGCAGCGCGTTTTTTGTGCGCGCCGCGCGGTCGGTCCAGCCGTTCGGAATGCGCGTGGTGTTGGTCCGGCCGAGATTGAGCTTGCGGCTCACGGCCAACGCATCGTTGCCGTCCGCCAGCAGGTTCAGGCCGCGCCCCGTCCAATACGCCGCCGCGATCTCGGCGCCGACCTCGACGCCGGCCGCGCGGTCGGGCTCAGCTTCCAGCGGAACACCGATCAAAACGCCGATCCAGCGGTAATTGTCGCGGCCGGTCAGATGGACGGGGCTGCGGCCCCGGAAGCGGTAGCCGTCGCCGCTGGCTTCGTCGCCGTTGCCGTTGCGGTTGGCATACGCGCGGTTGCCGATGCGCTCGGGCTGGCCTGCGTACTGTGCCGCGGTGGCCGGGCTGAAATAATCCTCGAACACTTCCAGTAGACGCGAAGCCGGGTAGTTCAGATTTTCTTCCAGGCGCAGCAGCCCGCCGCTTTCGTGCCCGACCTGGGCCAAGAAATGCGCAATGCGGCGCGGCGTGGTGATCGCGCGACGGTGCATGGCTGCCATAAGCGGTTCGTGCCAGCGCACGGCGCGAGCGTGCGGGCATTGCACGGCGGCGGCCAGTTGGGTTTCAGTGAACAGCATTGCGGCGTTTGCTCCGAAGCGACGGACGGGAAATACGGGGGTGACCGTGGGCGATGTAGCGCCACCACGGACACGGAACTTGCAGCGCCAGCAGGACGCACAGCGCGGCGCGCAGGGCGCGTTCGTGGTCGTGGATGGGGGCCACCCCTAGAACGGGCTGCAGGACGATCACGCCCGCGCCAGCGACGACGCAGACCAGCGCAACCAGGCGCACTAGGTAGCGAGCCAATCCGCCCAATGCGGCGCCGTCGATCGCGCGCACGCCACGGGCGCGAAACGTCGCCCAGGCGCCGCGCACAATGGCGCGGACGTTGGCGCGCACGTCGTCGTGCGTCGGCGTGTCCTTGAGCATCGCCAGCGCGGTCACCAGCGCGACCAGGGCCGTTAGCCAATCGGCGAAGGTCATTCCGGCTTGCCTCCGATTTCGCGCTTGATCCGTTCGGCCAGCGCATCGCCCACAACGGGAATCAGCGATTGCGAGAAGAACGCCACCAGCAGCGCCAGGGCCGGCGCCACGGGTTGCAGGAAGCCCAGGCCGGGCACGCTGGGTACGACGATGGCGACGCAGGCCGATACGGCGGCATAGGCCAACGCGAGCGCGTACAAACGCCAGCGCGTGCCGCCCGGCCGGTTCACCAGCAGGCCGCAGGCGACCCCGGCAAACGCCATGAACAGCACGGCAGCGGGCACGCCGACGTGCGTCAGCGGCGAGGCCCAGGCCACGACGCCGGCCGACGTGGACGCGGCGGCGGTGCCGCTCAGAACGGGAATGGACAGCAGGGGTTCGGTCGGTGTCGTCACAGGGCGAATCAGTCCCAAAGCTGGATAAGGGGGCGGGCGTCGGGGGCGCGGGTTACGGGGTCAGGAAGATCCACCGGGGTTCCGTGCGGCAGCAGCGGCCCCAGGTCGGCGAGGCCGGGATTGGCGATCAAGGCGGCCTCTACAACGCCGGCCGTGCGCCCGAGCACGCGCCAACACAGCGCGTCCAGGGTTTCGCCCTGCACGGCGTACACGCGCACTAGATCAACT
The DNA here is from genome assembly GCF_037027445.1 of Lysobacter firmicutimachus. NCBI lineage: Bacteria > Pseudomonadati > Pseudomonadota > Gammaproteobacteria > Lysobacterales > Lysobacteraceae > Lysobacter > Lysobacter firmicutimachus. The sequence continues at coordinate 1,775,811 of NZ_JBANDL010000002.1, read as the reverse complement.
CAACGACGGTGCGCGTCTGGCCGTTGATATCGCTCACGGCCCAGGACGCATTGCGGCGCCACGTATCCGCGCCGGGCTCTTGATCCTCGGCGCGACGCTGGCCGCTGTCGGTGCTGTCGAAGTCGCGATAGCGTTCGATCACATCGGCTTTCAACAAACACGCCACGGCGCGGCGGTACAGCACCGCCAGCCGCGATTCGCCGTCGATGCGCGAGGACGGCACCGCCAGCAGCGAAGCGAATCCCGCGCCTTGGTGACCGGCGCGGAATTCGCGCAAACGGGCGTTGACGGTCAAGGCCGCATCCTTCGCCAGCTCGCGCAGGCGGTCGGTGGGCACGGTGCCATCGATGCGGCCAGCAAGCCGCAGCGACGACAACGACAGATCGGGAAACCAGCCGTCGTTTTGCAGGGTGTCGGATTCCGGCGCGGCCTTGGCGGGCGCGGCGGCGATAAAAGCGCTCATATCGGGTCCAGGTAAAACGGCGGTGGGGGGCGGGAGCGATAGGGGGAGAGAGACCCGCGCTCCCGCCCCGCCGCCGTGGCGCGGGTGGGCGACTCGGGATGACCGGGGCCGGCGTTACGAACGGCGTTTGCGGCGCTTCGCAACGCCCGGCGACCCGGACGTGGTAAGGGGTGGTTTCAATGCGCGGTCCAAGCGCTCGATTTCTTTTTTGACGCCGACGCGGTCGTGCAATTTCAAAGCGCGACGCAGGTGTTCGCGGGCGGACTCGGCCCAGGCCACCGCCGCGCCGGCATACGGCGGGTCGCCGGCCTGCGCCATGTGCGCGATACCAAGCGCCTTGTGCAGCTTCGCCCGCACTTCGTCGGGCATGTCCGCATCGCGGGTCAATGCTTCGGCCTGGGTCAACACGTCCAGATCGAACGCCATGCCGGCACCCTGCTCATTCAACGCCGCGTCCGCGATTTCATCGCCGATGACGGTTGCGGTCGTGCGCTGGTAGTCGTCGGGCATTGCAAGATCGAACCGCAATGCATAGTCCGCGATGCGCAACGCTTCGCCGTAGTTGCCGGCGTCCATATGCCAGACCATGACCGTCATCAGCACCTTGTCCTGTCCGCCGCGACCGCCTTGCAACACGCCGTCAATCCACGGCGCGTACTCGGGCAGAATCCGACGCTTCATCTCCACCTTGCGTTCAACCGACTGCAAGGTTTTGAGCCGGCGCCGATGCTCGGCCAACTGCATGAGCATCAGCTCATACGCGGTCGCGTCGATGGGTTCGCCGTGCGCCGTCGAAGCGGACGCCTCGGCGGCGCGCACGCGCAGGAAGTGTGCTTTTGCGAGCGACATCGATCAGCGCACAAGTTCGATGTTTTCGACCAGACAGCCGGCGCCGAAATCCTCGACCACATACGCCTCGTTGGACGATTCGTAATTCTCGATGCAATCGCGTTCCGGCACGTCCTTGAAATAGCGGCGGCGGGCGCTCTCTTGGTAGTAGATGGACAGGTTTTTAAGCGGGGTGATAAACATCGCGTTATCGGGCATGAACGGCACCTGCGCCGCCGGCTTGCCGCCCACTTCCTGCCGGCTCATCACGATATCGGCCGAAAGCTGTTCACTCGGCGCCTGATTGGTGTTCACCAACGGGAAATACTTACGGTGAAGCAAGTCCGCGCCCAGGATCACGACGAGACCGCCGGCCTTTTGGTGCCACGGATCGATCAGCCCATGCACCACATCCATGACGGCGGCGTCCAGATTGGCGAAATCGCCGCCCGCACCGATAGTGATCTTGCCCGGGGTCTTGCCTTCCTTGAGCACGCGGGCTGGCGCTTGGTCGCGGTAGTGCTGCAACCAACCCTTGTTCACGTCCTCAAGGTTCGGAAATTTGCCCAGGTCGGTATCCGGCGCGGCATGCGTACCGTTGAAGCCGATAGAAATGCGGTCCAGCGCACAGCGGGTCAGCACCGCATCGCGGCACATCGCCTGAAAGTTCGGGAACTTCGCCCAGGCGTCCAGCTTCGCGTACTTCAGATGGGTATCGAAATTGGTCTTCTGGCATTCGTAGCCGCCGATATCCATCGAAGTCGGATCGCGGGTCGTGCGCGTGCGCAGATTGGTATCGGTGCGACTGGCGACAGGCGCGCCGATGCCGAGACCGATCTTTTCGCCCTTGATCTCGTCCACCGGCATGACGTTGATGGACTTAAGGAACGAAGAACTTTCTTGCATGCGCGCTTCCATCTTCTGTTGCACGCTGGGAGACACGTTGAAGCTCTTGTAGGGGTCGCCGGTGTTGTTGAGCTTCGCCACCTGGGAAATGTACTGGTCGAATCGCAGTCGGGTATTGCAGAGCATGGGGTTCCGCTTATTTGGGTTGACGTAGGGGCGTGCGGTCGTGCGGTCCCGATCAGCAGTCAGTCAGATCGCCACCGCCGCCGCCGATGGCGACCGGGCGCGCAGGGGCACCGTTCGGCGTGCTGTCCAGCAGGCCGCGCAGTTCGGCGAACTGGGTTTCGGTCTCGGTCCGCAACTGCGCCAGGGCGTCACGGGCGGCCGTTGCGATGCGGTCGGTATCGGCGGCGGCCTGGGCCACCGTCTCGACCGCGCGATTCACGTCGGTAAAGCGCGCATCGTCGTTCGCGGCGCGGCGACCCAGCAGCGAGCGCACTTTGTTGAACAGCGATTCGCCCTGCGACGACGGTTCGTCGGTGTCGTCAAACGACAATTCGATAGGCTCGGCGACGGTGAAGATGTTGGCCGCGTTGAGCTTTCGACGGCTCAGGGCGGTATCGGGATTCGCAGCGGAAAACGACAGCGCTTCGGTGCCCAGGCTTGCAGGGCTGTCGGTCACGCCAAGGCCCACGAGATAGGCGCGGCCGGACTCGGCGAAGTCGGGATCAATCTCAACAGACGAGTACAGCCCGCGACCGCGTTTGTTGAGCGCGACCAACGAAGCGGACGGCGCAACCTGCGCGAACAGCGCCAACCGTTGTTCGCCGTCGATCACGACGGTATCGGTCTTCAGTGCCAGCACGTCGCCATACGCGCCGAACGGCGATTCCGGCGCCGCGCCTCGGATGTGTTCCAGCCAGATACGCGCGGCGTACTTGCTGCGGTCATAGGTCGCCGCGGCGTCCAGCAGCCATGACCGTTCGATGGTGCGCTTATCGCAGGTCTTGCCCTCGACTGCGACGCGAAAAAACTTGCTCTTGCCTGCCACGAATGACCCCGAACGAATTTGCTTTCGATGGATTCATGGTCGGCGGCACGCGCACTATGTCCAACGCATGCGCGTTGTGTAACGCGCTTACACCGTTCGCAAGAATGCAGCCCACACGCGCGCGCGACTTAGCTTTTGCGCATGCTCTCTCTTGCACCCGCACCGCACATCGATCAGCGCCGAAGCGCTCGCGCGCTCTATTGGCAAGGCTGGCGCGTGACCGATATCGCCAAGAGCCTTGGGCTCAAGCGCACGACGGTTGAAAGCTGGAAAACCCGAGACGCCTGGGACGATGCGCCGCCGATTGCCCGCGTCGAATCCTCGATTGAGGCGCGCTTAACGCAACTTGTCCTGAAGGAAGTCAAAACGGGCGGCGATTACAAGGAAATTGACCTACTCGGCCGACAGATAGAGCGATTGGCACGCGTGCGCCGCTACGGCGAGCCGGGCGGCCACGAAGGCGACTTGAACCCGAACATCGAGCGGCGCAATGCCAAGCCCAAGCGCAAGCCGGTACGCAATGCGTTCTCGGACGATCAGAAAGTGCAATTGCTTCGCACGTTCGATCAGCAGTTGTTCGGTTATCAACGCGCATGGCGCAAGGCCGGATTGACCGAACGCATCCGCAACATTCTGAAGTCCCGCCAGATCGGCGCGACGTACTATTTCGCTCGCGAAGCGCTGGTAGACGCGCTAGAGACCGGCCGCAATCAAATCTTCCTGTCGGCCAGCAAGAAACAAGCGCACGTCTTCCGCCAGTACATCATCGAGTTTGCGCAGTCCGCCGATGTAGACCTGTCGGGCGATCCGATCGTGCTGCCCAACGGCGCGACGCTGTATTTCCTCGGCACCAACATGCGTACCGCGCAGAGCTATCACGGCAACCTGTACTTTGACGAATACTTCTGGACGTTCCAATTCACGGCACTGCAAAAGGTCGCGGCCGGCATGGCGCTGCATAAGCAGTGGCGGCAGACGTACTTTTCCACGCCGTCGAGCGTCACGCATGAAGCGTATGCGTTCTGGACCGGCGAACAGTTCAACAAGGGAAGGCCGCGCGATCAGCGCATCAAACTGGACGTGTCGCACGACACGCTGCAAAACGGTTTCCACTGTGCAGATGGGCATTGGCGCCAGATCGTCACGGTAATGGATGCGGCCCGCCTGGGCTGCAACCTGTTCGACTTGGAAGCGCTGCGCAAGGAAAAGAGCCCGGAAGAATGGGCCAACCTGCTTATGTGCGAGTTCGCCGACGACACGGCGTCGGTGTTCCCGCTTGCCGAGTTGCAGCGGTGCTTCGTCGACACCTGGGAAGTCTGGGAAGACTTCAAGCAATTTGCGATGCGGCCGTTCGGCTATCGCGAGGTCTGGATCGGCTATGACCCCGCCTTGTCCGGCGACAGCGCCGGCCTAGTTGTAGTGGCGCCGCCCTCCGTGCCCGGCGGCAAATTCCGCGTGCTGGAAAAGCATCAGTGGCGCGGCATGGATTTCAAGGTGCAGGCCGACCGCATCCGAAAAATTACGCAGCAGTACAACGTGACGTATATCGGCATCGATGCAACCGGCGTCGGTGCGGGCGTTTACCCGCTGGTGCGCGAGTTTTTCCCAGCCGCGCGAAATATCACGTACTCGGTGGAAACCAAGACCCGCATGGTCTTAAAGGCTAAGGACGTGATCGGCAGCGGGCGTCTGGAATTCGATGCTTCGTGGTCGGACTTGGCGCAGGCCTTTATGGCGATCCGCAAGACCATGACCGCGAGCGGCCGGCAAGCCACCTTTGAAGCAAGCCGTAGCGATGACATTGGGCACGCCGATTTGGCGTGGGCCGTGATGCATGCGCTTGACCATGAACCGCTGGGCGGCGACAGCCCGCGCAGCAAATCCATTGTGGAGATTTTCTGATGCCTGCTCTACCCGACACCGCCGACGCCCCTAAAACGTCCCCGAAGGCGCAAGCCTTCACCTTCGGCGACCCGGTGCCCGTGATGGATAAACGCGCCATCCTCGATCACAGCGAGTGCGTCCGCGTCGGGCGCTGGTATGAGCCGTCCGTGTCGATGAACGGGCTTGCCCGCGCGTTTCACTCCAGCCCTCACCACGCCTCGGCGATCTACACGAAATGCAACATCCTGTCGTCCACCTTCATACCGCACCGTTTGCTCAGCGGCGATCAATTCGAGAAATTGGCGCTCGATATGATCGCGCTAGGCAACGCGTATTTGGAACGGCGCGACGCCCGCAGTCGTAAGCCGATGGCGCTGCGGCACTCGCTGGCGCTGCATACGCGGCGAGGCATCGAAGACGGGCGTTATTACTTCATCCAAGACGGTGAGGAACACGAATTCGCGCCGGACTCGATGTTTCACTTGATCGAGCCGGACCTGACGCAAGAGCTTTACGGCGTGCCGCAGTACATCGCCGCATTACAGTCGGCGTTTCTCAACGAATCGGCGACGCTGTTCCGTCGAAAGTATTACCTCAACGGTAGCCATGCGGGATTCATCCTCTACGTCAACGATGCCGCGCAAGACCCGGCCGACATTGACGCGATGCGGCAAGCATTGCGCGACGCGAAGGGAATCGGCAATTTTCGCAATCTATTTCTGTACTCGCCCAACGGCTCCAAGGACGGGGTACAGGTGATCCCGATCAGCGAAGTTGCGGCGAAAGACGAATTCCTAGGAATCAAGAGCGCGACGCGCGATGACGTGCTGGCCGCGCATCGCGTACCGCCGCAACTTCTGTGCATGCCACCGAACAACACGGGCGGGTTCGGCGACGTGGAGAAAGCCGCGCGGGTGTTCGCGCGCAATGAGTTGATACCGTTGCAAACGCGCTTTCGACGCATCAATGAGTGGGTCGGCGAGGAAGTCGTTCGCTTCATTCCATACACGCTCGACTCCTAGCATGGCGCTTCGGCGCAGATGAGAAAGGGCGCCGCACGGCGCCCTTTCCTTTTGCGTCAGCCATTGCCGCCAAGCGCAAGCCATTGCCCTAGCCCTCGCGGTACAGCCGGACTAACTGATGAGCCGCAAGGCCGCCTGCTTGCTCGACGGCCCCGACTGACCGTAAGCGCTGAACATCCGCCCGGCTTGAAGGTGGCGCAACTCCACGCTGCCAAGCGCGCGAAGGTCGCCAGCAATAATGTTGCCGAGTTCGATGTCAACAGAGTCGAGCAACTCAAAAACCATGTACTCCCCGTATTCGACAACCTCCACCACGAACATGCCGCGTATCGGGTTGTAACGAATCACGGTTCCTTCCACCTCCCCTACGGTGAATTTTCGCATAGCCGTTCTCTTTGTCCTCTTGACTTCTAGTCTACCGCGGAGCCCTCCCGGAAATTCGTCTTAGCACTTCTTGATGTTCTGCAAGGACCGCAATCGCGCCTGCATTTGATCGATCAGCAGTCAAAGCAAACCTTGCTATTTCCTCACGGACCCGGTCGTGGTGATGGAGTTCCACAAGGGATTGCACTAAACCAGATGACGCCAAACCGTCCGACGGACGCAGGCGTGTCAGTTCAGAAAAGGCTTTCTTTCCCAGCGTCCAATCCTGCAAACGTGTCGCGATCCCAGCTAGGAAAATCCATGCTCGGGCTTCGTCTGGATTGGCTTTTGCGAAGTCGAGTAACAAGGCCCTTCCTCTGTCTACCTCGCCAGAGTCAAGAATGCGCCTAATTTCATCCAGGCAACTAGTTTCCATGCCGTCAGGCCTAATCCATCCCTGCCGGCTTCAACTCGGGATGGGCTTTGTAAAGCGGGTTAGCGACTGACAACAGCAACTCCCCCATGACTTGACCGATAGCCCTACAGAACGGGCGAAGTTCATCCTCGGTGCCTCGCTCTTGGACAAGGCTAGCCATCTCATTCAAAAGTTCGTTAACGCGCAGGACTCGCTCGCTAATGGCGCCGGCCAACTGTTTATCTGCAATCATTGTTAGCTTGCCCTCGCATCCGTTGGATGAGCTAGTCGAAATACGTATCGCCATCGGGAAAGAAAAAAGTTACATCGTGCTTCTTCTGTAGCCCACGCAATATCGGATCGATGTCTGAGGCGAGCCGCAGTGCTTGCAGTGTGTCGATGCCGTAGACCTCGGAATGCGGAACGTCCAGTCCTTCAAAGACTGCCGAACAGGCGGCAGTCCCTTCATCAAATCTGAAGCTGACACTATCCGGGTCAAGTATGCGAGGCGCCGCGATGCGTATCGTCAACTCTTTCCGGACAGGGTCATCAGCACGCCCAAATAGGAGCCGCCTTTCGGCAATAAATTTTTCCTGATTCATATGTGTCCCATGCATTGTCTATATGCGTCAACCGCTGCTTGCCAGCATCTCATCCGCTGCTTTGCCGGTAGCCCCCAGCACGTATTGTGAATACTATCCTTGAGCGCTTGGCAATGCCTCTCGCGTTTTTCTTCCTCGCTTTCCTCGTTCGGACACATCGCCTGCCCGAGTAGATTTCCCGCGACGCCGCCCACTGCCGCACCAAGTAGGCCGCCCGCCTTGCTCCCAACAATTGCCCCACCAGTGCCGGCAGCGCCGGCACAGGCTAGGGCGCCCGGACCCGAAGGGCTACAAACTAACGTACCAGCCGCGCCACCGCCTACCGCGCCAGCCAGACCCCCACCGTAATAGCCGGCAGCGCCGACGCAAATCGCACCGCCCGCAGTGTAGGCGGCCACGCAAGCTTGATTCTGCTGCAACCCGAAGGGGTCGTAATACATCAGTGGACTGCTTGAAACGTAGGCGTAGGTACTGGGTCCGGCTTGCAGCCCGATGGGATCGGATTGCAAGTAACGCGCAAACGCTGTTCCGCTGGCGGCGTTGAGTACAAGCAGCAGGACACCACATCCCAGTGTTCTTACGATCTTCATGGTTGTCTTCCTTGATTGACTTTCACTTGGTCGATACCGCGTCGATAGTTCGCGTTGTCCGCCTTTGTCTCTTCCCGCCATCCAAGCGCCTCGGCCTTGGCGAAAGCATCGGCATTGCAACGCCCCAGCCTCTCGAAATCCTGTCGCTGTGCTCGCGACAGCGCGTCAGGCGACACGCGCAAGTCGGCGAAGCGCTGTTTTGCAAGTCGAGTACAAGCGCTCCCCCTATGTAGGATGGCCGCAACGTTTCTCGGGTCTTGTTCCAATACCAAGTCCGTCAGCGCCAAGCGGCGCGCTTGCGCACCGGTCTCGTTGTAATGCTCCATTAGAGTCTCAAGCATGACCGCTATGGTTTCTTTGCGCGTAAGCGTTCGTAGGTAGATGCCGCTCTGGACTGCACGGGGTGTGATGTTTAGTTCTATTTGATAGCTATTGTCGGACTTGGTGCCAAAGCTCGTAGCTTCCACATTGACCCATTTTCCCCCGTCGCCTTTGACCCGAGCGAATACATGATGAGGCGCGGCCGATAGGGTCGCCTCAAGTCCGATTCGTTGAGCGACGATCACGAACAGGACGGGCATCGATACGCAGTTGCCTTTGCGTGTCGCGAGGTAAGTTGAGAGAAACTTGTTCCGTATGTTCTTTCCGAACGGGTCTTCCAAGTCATATCGAAACGATCGATAGTCGTTCCACGGACCCGGCTGCGCCAATGACGTAACCAAAACTTCCAGCTTCGCGCGATTGCTTGCACCCGTAGGAACACGTGCGAGGACTTGTTTCGACAACAGGTCGATTTGACGCAGCACAGATGCTTCATCGATGTGAGGGTCTATCAGGCGATCAATTCGGACTTTGGCGCGGGCTAAGTCTAGATTTGCTTCCGGCTCCGACAACGTAAGCCGCACAATGGCCAATGAATCGGGTGCAGAAGATGCGGCCGCCGATGACGCCGGCACTCCACTCGCCGACGCGAGGCAACACGCAGTTAGCAGACCTGGGAGCCCCCATCGTTTTCGTTTGCGCACGCTATATCCTCCTTGATCTAGCAATCTGCGGCCGCCAGTTGTTTATCTGAAATCATCGTTCAACTCGCCTCGCACCCGTTACCCGTCTGCGGTTGCGGCGAGGTAAAGATCACCGTTGGTGATCGCTACTTTGAGCACATCGCTCAGGCCGTTAACTTGCTCGCTCACGCGCTGCGCCGCGGCTCCGTCGCCAGCCAGTGCTGCTTGCCAATCGTCTGTTGCTTCGATCTTGGCGAGTTGGGCCATCAAACCATCTGTGTAGCTTGACAGTGGCGTTTCGGCGTAAGGCGAAACACCCAACTTAATTGCCAACTCACGGGAAATCGGCAGATACATCGTATTGCGTGGGCCATCGACATCGAACATGCCGGCCTTGGTTAGCAGTCGCAGCAGTAGGCTTTGTTGAACTAGCTCCGGACCGATCAATCGTTGCAGCTCAAAGACGGGTTCTTCGCTCACGGGTGTCATCCTTGAAAGGGTAATGGTCACGCATGCCGTGCGGATGCTTCATCCTGGGCGTAACCGATAGGGCCATAGTGAATTACAGTTGCGGCCGCATCGCTGCGGTCTGCTTTTCGTTCTGTTGCTGCTGCTCCAACTCCCTCGCCTGCGCTTGTTGCTGCGCCTGCTGTTCGTTGAAAGTTTGGGTTTCGCGCAACGTATTTTCCAGTGATGGCGCTTGCTGCGAAAGCGTTGCGGCGGGCGTGTGGAATCCTGGGGTGTTCTTTTCTATCCATAGGGTGTCCCCCACCACGGCGACTAGCTTGATGCTCCCTGCATCGGGTATTTCGTTGCGTTTTGCAGCCAACATCGCCGCCGCGAGATGCTCATTGGATATGCCGTTGGGAGAGCCCTCGCGGATCTTCGCCATCATCGCTTGATCCTCGCGCGAGAAGCGGGAGAGATCAACGGTCGGATCGGCTGTGGCGCGTTGAATGCCAGCTTGTGATTCGGCGTGACTGGGCGAGCCGCTGGCGTGCTCGGATGGCGCGGCGCGCCTGTCGGGCTCGGATTCGTGATCGCCAAGCGGCGGTGCGAGCGTTCCAACCGGTTCGGACTGCCGCGACGTGTGGTCCGGCTCGGTCCGGCCTACATCGGATGCCGGCAGGCGCTCGGGGGCGGGATTGGCGGCCCCATGCTCCCGTGCAGAGAGCACCGCAGCGTGGTGCGATTCCAATGGCTGAGACGGCGCAGGCTCTAACGCTTCGTGCGCTTCTCTGCGGCGATCCGGCATAGATAGGGGCGGCGGCGCGACTGCCGCAGGCGCGGCGTCCTGAGCCTGCACGGTAGGCTGCCGCTCGCGAGCGGGCGCGGCGGGATGTTCCCGCTGTTCCGTAGGCGCCGGACGAACAGCGCGGCTCTGCTGCGCGACCGCCAGGGCTTGTACCGTGTCCGGGTCCACCATGCCCGTGGCGGGCAGGCGATTGGCTTCTTGAAATTGCCGCACGCCGTGCTCGGTTGCGGCGTCAAACCGTCCATGCTGCGGCAGGGATGTTTCTTCCGGCCCGCGATAGCCCATGCGATCCAGGCGGTATTGCAGCAATGCCACGTCTTGCCCCTCGCTGCCACGACGCAGGGCGTCGTCATGGTCGCTCGGCGCGCTTGGCGCGGCCTGCGCGTCATTCTGCGCGGACAGTGGCCGCGGCGCTGCCTGCTGAACTTCGGCGGCAGGCTGCGCGGGCTCTGTAGGCTTGCGCGCTTCATCTGTGCGCGCCTCGGCCTGGGCGGCTTCCGGCGGCGGTTCCGCTTTCGACGGCGGGGGCATGGCCGGTTGGCTAGGGGCCGACGGCGACGGTACGGGGGCGGGCTCCGCTTCCGGCCGTGGCGCCGCTTGGGCGCGGGCGGCTTCAATGGGGCGCGTGATGATTTCCGGTTCGCGATCCGCTGCAATCGCCGCTGCGGCTGCCGCTTGCTGTGCGGTCAACTGCACGTCATCGCGCGATAGACCAAGCCGATTCGCCTCCCGCAGCGCCTGTTCCTGGGCCTCCCGCTGCTGTGGCGATAGCGCCTCAATGCGCAGTTCGGGTGTGTCCGGGATCGGAGCCGGACGGGCTCGAACTTCGGTTAGCGCTTGCTCGATCTCTGGCGCCGTCGTCACGGCCGCGATGCGCCGGACGCCATCGGCGTACCCGTAAACGTGAGCGATCGGACTGCGCACGTCGTACTCGCCTGCGGCGTTGGGCTCAAGCTGAAACGTCGTCATGCCCGGCCCGATTCCATTCGCTTCGCGCGTGCGGGCAACGGCGAGCATGGACGCGTCCATCTGCGCTTGCGTCGGGTTCACGCCGCGCTGCTGATACGTGTCTAGCAGAATGGCGCGGTCGCGATCCTCGGCCGGCGGTGCCTGCATGGGAGACAGCGCGGCCACGTACTGCCGGTGTTGGGCCAACTGCGGCGCCAGTTCGGCGTTGGTCCGCTCCAACTCGACCGGCAGGTTTCCAGGTGCGGGGGTGCCGCTCATGCTCAGCCATTGGCCGCCGTCGTCGCGGCGGTACAACTCGCCGTTGCTGGCGGTCACGGAGCCCTGCGCCAGCGCCGTTGTTGCGGCGGGTAGTTTCTCGCCGTCAAAGCCGCTCGCGCGAAACGCAATTTCGTAGCGCGACGCAATAGGCGCAGGACCGTTAGCGATATTTTCGCGGATGACCTGGTCTGCGGCTTGTTCTAACGCGGCAGTACGCTGCGGCGATGCGATTTCGGGACGAATGTTATTCGCTCCGTGATCGATGCGGCCGACCACCACATTACGTTCCCACTCCCCGGTGCGGCTATTACGCTCCCAAGGCGCGGGATCTAGACTCGGAGTGTCCCCCGGTGCCTGCGGTTGAACAAAGGGGCTGCGCGGCGGCGGTACGTCCTTTAGTTCTAAAGCAGTCGCCGCGTTAAGCGCGGCCAGATTCAATTCCCGCGCTTTTTCCGGCGGCGCGGCGAATGTAGTTACGGTTGGATTGTCGTTGCCGTCGCGGGTTAGGTCTGCCGTCCGCTCGCGCACCCATTGCCGGCCGGTGAATTCCCACGATACGTCGTCGCGGTCGGTCTGGTGATAAACCTGCCGGTTGTCCCACCACTTCGCGACTTTCTCGCCGGCCTCGCTGCCGACATAAGCGCCAACTGCAACAGTTACAAGCGCGCCTGGGCCGCTCCAAGAGCCTGCGAGGAGCCCAGCGGCGGCGCCGCCGGCAACACCGCCGACACCGCGTCCGCCGTAGTGCATTGCGTGCGATTGCGCGGCAAGCGGGTTATCTCGATCCAAGGATGACGATATGCGCTCGCTGGCTTCTGCGGCTTCCACGATGCTGACGGCCCCCGCAGCGGCTACGATGCCTTTAATCGCCATAGCACGCCCGCCAACCTTGGGCGCCAATTGTTCGGCCTGCACCGAATTTAAACTGCTGTTCGCAAGAGAGTCGCGCGCGCTAGCCAATCCTTCCGCCGAAAGAGTTAAGCGTCCGGCGCTATGCGCTTGCTCTATCGCTTCCAACAAAGAGGCTCGCCCGTCAGCAGCCGTGCCGAGACTGGGCTTGAATCCCGGCCTATTTACCAACTGAACTGCGTCGAGGGCCTGCTGTTCTGTGCGAAGAACGCTGACCCATTGCGACTGTGGCGGGTCAAGTTTCGCAATGTCAGAGATTTGTGCGGCGTGCGTTTCTTGATACGTGTAGAACTTTGAGTGGAAGTCCTGATTGATCGCCCGAACCTGATTATTCGATAGTCCATGCGTGTTGTTCGTGTAAAGATCGCCGTTCACCAGGGCGGTCTTTATCGTGCTTTCGACGTGATGCACTCGCTGCACCACTCTTTGCGCCGTCGCTTGGTCTCCGGTCTCTAGGTACGACTGCCAGTCCGCGCTGTCCTCAATGTCCTTCAACGCGCTAACGACTACGTTTGTGTAGGACTTCAGATGCCCGCCAACGTGAGGGGAAACCTCTAGCTGGGCGCCGAGTGGCTTTCCGTCGGGCAAGTAAACTAAATTGCCAGAATTGTTGATGCTATATAGCTTGTCTCGGCTCAGCGTTTGCAATAGCTCGCTGTTCTCGAAAACGTTGTTCTGTTCGATGCAATGATGCAGCTCAAAAGTATGCTGTAGCTTGTCATTCATTTTGGCAGTTCCGTTGCTCTCTCACTAGTCCATTGCCACAGATGGCCTCAGAAATCCGCAGCATCCTCTAGCGAGATGCCAACGCATCCGCTTTCAATGATCGCGCCCCTTAGTTTCTTGTCGCAGAAGACATAGCTAGAAAATGGCGTTCTGAACACATGAGCCGCAGATATTTCATGCTCTCTGAAAGCTAGACTTGCGCCAGGACCAATGCGGTAGTGTTTCCCCTTCGCATACTCCTCGCCGATTCTTATATCGAGCCTCGACAGGCTTTCGTCCAGAACATCGATAACTCTCAGAACGTCGCAGAGATGATATTCGCCAAGCGAAGTGCCATCAGCCGAAACGACATTGCACGGCGTAAACGCGAATCCATCAGCGTCGTGGCGCTCCAACACCTTCTTTAGTTCTTCAGATACGAGCCAATACCCGCTAAATACTCCCTCTAAGTCCTTCAACGGACGCCCAGAAGCGCTCTGAATGAGGACGGGAATTTCGGGCAGGACGGGAAAACCGCCATCGGCTGGCCGAAGAATGCGCCGGGGCGGCGTCAACAACCGTTCAAGGTTTGAAAATGTCAAACCGTGGCCGGGACCGCCACTGTAGATATCAGGTTGAAGGACATAGAAATGACCCGTCGGCACTCCCGATGGCTGCGTCGTGACTGAATGTGATTCGATGCTCATCAGATGAATTCTTCCTTGTCGGCAATTGCAGAACGCATGTAAGCGGAATGCGAACCGTGGCCTTGAGTATCGCCTAGACGGCACCCCAGGCGCGTCAGACTTTTCTGACGCCGGGGTCAGAGAAGTCCATCGCACGACGGCCGCAGATACGGACAGGCACACCCCAAGCCTATCTGCGGGGTCACCGGGCGGTGCGCCCCCGCAACGGCCATTCGGCGCGCTGGCGCGCGGTCGAGACCCCGCCACGCCTTCCCACTACATGTGCGGCTTTCGACTCAAATGCGAGCCCGCACAAAAGACAGGCAAAGACAGTCTCGGGCTCGCATCAGATCGTGGGGCGCACGCGACGCAGATTGACGCACCTAACGGGCAGTTTCGGCCCCCTCGGGTAGGGCCGGCAACAGGGCAGCTATGCATGGCTTGGTCTGTAGGTCGCTGGCAGGCGTCCGCACCGGTCGCGTTGGGTGGCCTCCGGAAATCGGTAACCCCGGTAACCTCGCCCAAAAAATCCAGATAACCATTTGAATTACAAGGAATTTATTGGTTACCGTAGCTCGGTAACTTTCGGTAACCCTTGCGGTAACCGAAACTCAAGCTATTGATTTTTAAGACATTTAAGATGACTAAAGGTTACCTCTAAAAACGGTAACTAGTTACCTCATGGTTACCGAATAGGTTACCGCACCGCCCCTATCGCAAGCTATTGATATGGCTACAGAAAGTATCGCTTTTTTGACCCGGTTACCGAAGTTACCGATTTCCGATGGCCCCCCAACCCGTGGGGCTTTATATGGATAAGGCCAGGATCAGCACACAGACGGCGGTCGATCGCCGCGAGCGCGCCGCCATCGGTGGACACGTCGCCAGCCTGCGCGGGGCGTTGCCCTGGCTGCGATGCCGAAGGTCGGGACAGGCCACGTACCGGGAACCGGGCCGGCGTGACCGGGCAACGCATCCAAACAAAAGGCCGCCTATTCGGCGGCCTCAGACTCTCGATTCTTGGCCTTGGCCGGCGCTTTCAAAAAGGCTTCCCAGGCCGTCATCAGCGTTTTGCGCTTGGCGATCAACTGACCGCGCCGGTAAGCGGCCTCGGTCTTGTCTTTGATGGTGTGCGCTAGGGCCATTTCCACGATGAAGTTTTCGGCTTCGGTTTCTTCGGCCGCCCAGTCTCGAAACGACGACCGGAAACCATGGACCGTATAGGGCAACCCAAGCTTGTCCGGTTTGCTCAGCAGATACAGCATCGTATTTTCGGACAGCTTGAACGGCGGCTCACCCTTTGGCATGGACTTGAGTATTTCGAGCGCCTCATCGCACAAAGGCACGACATGCATTT
Source organism: Lysobacter firmicutimachus (assembly GCF_037027445.1). NCBI lineage: Bacteria > Pseudomonadati > Pseudomonadota > Gammaproteobacteria > Lysobacterales > Lysobacteraceae > Lysobacter > Lysobacter firmicutimachus. The sequence continues at coordinate 1,760,604 of NZ_JBANDL010000002.1, read as the reverse complement.
TTCCGCCCTTGATTCGCTCACCCGGAATAACCCAACGAGCCTTCGCCAAGTTGAATTCGGACCAGGGCGCGCCCACGGTTTCTTCAGTACGCGCGGCGGTCAAGATCGTGAACCGCAGTGCTTTGGCCGACTTAGTATCACGCTTACGCAATAGCTGCATCAGCGAAGGCACGTCGGCGTAAGGCATTGCCGCGTGGTGCTTGACCTTCTTGATTTTGGAAGCCTTGGGCAGAGCATGTTCCAAGTGCCCTTTCATCCTGGCCGGGTTCTCACCGGTCACCCACTTCTCATAGTGGGCATAGCCCCAAATGCGCTCGATGCGTCCGCGCAGCCGTGTTGCGGTCTCGGTCTTGCTCTCCCAAATCTTCCGTAGGCAGGCGAGCACCACTGCGTCAGTGACGTGCTCTAACGGCAACTTGGCATCCGGCCCGTGATCCGTCAGGGATTGGCGCCACTGCGCCGCCTGAGCGTCGTTCTTCCACTCAGTCGAAGCCTTTTCGATGTACTCCTCGCAGACTTCACCCCAGGTGCGCCGCTGTGCAGCTCTACGAGCCAGTCTTGCGGCCATCGGGTCTTCCCCTCTCGCAAGCGCCTTACGAAGCTCCACGGCGCGCTCCCTGGCCTCTTGGAGCGTCACAACCGATGCCGTTCCCAGCCCGAGTTCGCGACGCCGCTTGTTGCGCTGGTATCGGAACACCCAGCTACGCGCAAGGGTCTTGGTCACCTGTAAGTAAAGGCCGCCACCGTCCGCGTGATGTCCGGTTCTGGCTGTGGCAATCTGCCGCACCGACAACCGATGAATTCCTTTCGCCATGCACTCTCCTACCCATGACCGTACCCATGATTGGGCAGCGGATCATAGCGGAAGGAGATGGAGTTGTGCGGACGATAATTTGTTGAAGGTCAACGACTTAGTTGCAAATGACGAACCAATATGGAACGATGCGGAAGCACGTTGGCGGCCCCCCTCTCCGCCAGATACGCAACACGACGGGTCCTTCGGGGCCCGTTTTGTTTTTCCGGCGAAGCGTCCGGCCACGGCGGCGACAGCGCGTCGCCGAGTCCGGCACGGCGGCGGCGCAGGCTTCATCCTCGGTTGGGCCGACGCAGGCCAGGCTGCGGACACGATCACGTCGCACGCAACGCCGGTTCACGCGCGCGAGCGGGCGACGTCGATCCTCAACGCATACACGGCCTTCATCCGTCCTCGTGCATGAAGCCGTGCAGGGATCACGCTTTCTTGCTACGCGGCCGCTGGACCGCGATGATTCCGTTCATTGCATTGGCGCACACGACGGACGCGAACGGCACGACCGGCAGATGATCGAATTCGGACACCTCACGCACGTCGGCCTGCGCCGCGAACTCAACGAAGACACCTACTACGGTGACAGCGAACTCGGGCTGTGGCTGGTCGCCGACGGCATGGGCGGCCACGAGTACGGCGAGGTCGCCAGCGCGCTCGCGCGCGAGGTGATCGTGCGCGAGGTGCGCAACGGCACCGCCCTGGCGCAGGCAATCCGGATCGCCGACGAAGAGATCATCCGCATGTCGCGGCGGCGCAACGAAGCCCTGCCGATGGGCACCACGGTGGTCGCCGCGCGCATCGCCGGCAACCGCTTCGAAGTGGCCTGGGTCGGCGACAGCCGGGTGTATCTGTGGCGCGACGGCCACCTGGCCCAGTTGTCGCAAGACCACAGCTATGTGCAGGAGCTGATCGCCAACGGCGCGATCACCCACGAACAGGCGCGCAGCCATCCGCACCGCAACGTGGTGACCCAGGCCCTGGGCGTGACCGACCCGCGCAATCTCAACGTCGAGACCATGACCGGCGAGCTGCGCTCGGGCATGCAGTTGCTGCTGTGCAGCGACGGCCTGACCGAGGAGGTCGACGACCGCAGCATCGCCCGGGTGCTGGCGCACAACGACTGCAGCGCGCAGGAGTGCGTCGACTCCCTGGTCGCCGCGGCGCTGGACGGCGGCGGCTCGGACAACGTCACCGTGGTGCTGGTGCGCAGCCACTGAAGCGGCGCCGCAGGCGATTGGACGTCTTTAGACGGGCCGCGAAAATCGAATGATTTTCAAAAAAATCCAGAACGCGCCGCCTGCCGGCGCGTTGCATCGTGGGCGCGGCCCGCGCTCAGGCCTCGGCCGCTTCCAGCGCCGGCTCCGGCAGGACCTGGTCCCACACGCACTTGCCGGCCTTCTTGCGCAGCTTCTCCAGCCGCACGCGATGCGCGGCCAGTTCGTCCGCATGCACCACCACCCGCGGCCGCGCCGCGCCGAGGTCGACCTGGAGGCTGACCTGGGCGTTCTGCGTCGCCACGACGGTGTCGCCGAAGCCGATCTCTTCCTGCCCCGAGGTCAGGGCGATGTAGACCTCGCCCAGGATCTGGGCGTCGAGCAGCGCGCCATGCAGCTGACGGTGCGAGTTGTCCACGCCCAGGCGCTTGCACAGCGCGTCGAGCGAGTTGCGCTGGCCGGGGAAGCGCTGCCGCGCCAGCAGCAGCGAGTCTTCGATGTTGCTGACGTGGTCGGCGAGCTTGCCGTACTGAGCGCCGCAGATCGACAGCTCGTTGTTGAGGAAGCCGACGTCGAAGGCCGCGTTGTGGATGATCAGCTCGGCGCCCTGGATGAAGGCCAGGAATTCCTCGACCACCGCTTCCATCGGCGGCTCGTTGGCCAGCCGTTCCAGCGACAGGCCGGTCACTTCCTGCGCGCCGGCCTCGAACTCGCAATCGGGCTTGATGTACTGGTGATACGTGCGGCCGGTCGGGCGGCGCTCGATGAACTCGACGCAACCGATTTCGACCACGCGGTTGCCGCGTTCCCAGCTCAGGCCGGTGGTTTCGGTATCCAGGATGATTTGGCGCATGGGGGGATTGTCTCAGATGCGTGGAAGGAGCGCGCGGCGGCCGACACGATGCCGGGCGGCCTGGTCGCGTGCCAGGCGCCTGTGCGCCGCTGCCGGTCTTCGCGGATTCTCGTCAGTGCATTACGGTCGGTAGGGCCGCAGCCGTTCCGCCTGCACGCGCGCCAGGGTGTCCACGCGCTCGTTGTCCGGGTCGCCGGAATGGCCCTTGACCCACTTCCACTCGATCGAATGGCGCAGGGTCGCCGCGTGCAGGCGCTCCCACAGGTCGCGGTTCTTGACCGGGTCGCCGCCGGCGGTCTTCCAGCCCTTGCGCACCCAGTTGTTGATCCACTGGGTGATGCCCTGACGCACGTACTGCGAGTCGGTGGTCAGCACCACCCGGCACGGCTCGTTGAGCGCTTCCAGGGCCATGATCGCGCCCATCAGCTCCATGCGGTTGTTGGTGGTGTCCGGCTCGCCGCCGGACAGCTCGCGCTCGCGGCCCTTGTAACGCAGCAAGGCGGCCCAGCCGCCGGGCCCGGGGTTGCCGAGGCAGGCGCCATCGGTGTTGATCTCGACGGTCTTTTCGACGCCCGTACTGGTTTGGCTCACGCAACGGCTTCTCTTGAACGGCAGCCGGACATTATCGCCGTTGCGCGCCCCGGGTCGAGCCACGCTGCGCGCGCGGAATCAAACCGCCGCTGCCCTGCCAGCGCAGCACTTGCAGCCGCGCCGGCGGAATCGCCGCGTGCACGCGCTTGGTCAGGCTCAGCGCGACCCCGGCGCGGAACACGTCGGCCGCGGCCACTCCGGCGTCGCCGTGCGCGACCCGCCAGCGCGGCCCCAGCCATTGCAGGCTGACCGAATCGGCGGCGAAGCCGGACACGCGCAGCATCGCCTGCCAGTGGCCGGCATCGCGCGCGGCCAGGCCGCTGCGCGCCCAGCGCAGACGGTACGGGCTCCAGGGGTTCAGGGTCGCCAGCCACAGTCGCCCGCCGGGGGCCAGGATGCGCGCGCATTCGCTCAGCAGCGGCCGCGGGTCGACCCCGTCGTCGAACACGTGCTGCAGCAGGACCGCGCCGAAGGCCTCGCTGGCCAGGGGCAGCGGCAGGCGGCAGCGGACCGCGCCGTCGAAACCGAGCCGGCTGCGGCGCAGGACCACCCCGCGCCCGCGCGGCGGCGAAGCCGCGGGCAGTCCGAACCAGGCCCAGGGCAAGGCCGGACTGGCCGCCAGGACCCGGCTCATCGCCGCCGCCTCGACCTCGAGCAGCCCCTGACCGGCGACCTCGCCGAACCAGTGCAGGGCGCTGGCGGAGTCGGTCTCGGGTTGACGGCCGTGGGACAGGGCGGGCATGTTCGCGTCTCGCAGGGACGGGGCGGAGCCGGCGGGGAAGCGCCGCTGCGCCGGAGGCGGCTTCCGGACGGAACCGGGGCGCCGCCAGGGTCGCAGATCGCCGTGACACTACCGCCGGCGGCGGAACCGTCGGCGACAGCGCGCCGCCTGTCCCGCAAACCCGACCCGGCGACCGGCCCAGGCCGTTCCCGGACCGCGGCGACCGCTACGCCCGGACTGTGCGCCTCCCGCGCCGGCCAGGCAAGCCGAGCCCCCGCCCCGCCGGCGATCCGGCGCCGGCGTTCGCCAGGAGACCGACGATGCGGCTGCTCGCCCTGCCCGCCCTCAGCGACAACTACATCTGGGCCCTGTGCGGCAGCGACGACGAGACCGCGCTGATCGTCGACCCGGGCGACGCCGCGCCGGTGCTGGCCGCGGCCGCGAACGGCCTGCGCCCGGTCGGAATCCTGCTGACCCACCACCACAACGACCACATCGGCGGCACCGCCGCGCTGCGCGAGCGCTGGCCGGGCCTGCCGGTATTCGCCCCCGACGACGAGCGCATCGGCGACGCCACGGTGCGGGTCGACGACGGCATCCGGGTGCATGTCGCCGGCTGGACTTTGCAGGTCCTGGCGGTACCGGGCCATACCCGCAGCCACGTGGCCTATTACCTGGACCGCAGCGGCAGCGGCAGCGATGGCCAACGCCTGCTGTTCAGCGGCGACACCTTGTTCAGCCTGGGCTGCGGCCGGCTGTTCGAAGGTACCGCCGCACAGATGCTGAGCTCGCTGACCCGGCTGGCGGCCCTGCCGGACGACACCCGGGTCTGCTGCGGACACGAATACACCCTGGCCAACGGCGCTTTCGCGCGCGTGGTCGAACCCGACAATCCGGCGCTGTCGCGCCGCATCGAACAGGCCCAGAGCATGCGCAACGCCGGACGTCCCTCGGTTCCCAGTTCGCTCGGCGAGGAACGCGCGACCAACCCCTTCCTGCGCAGCCGCGAGGCTTCCGTGCTGCGCAGCCTGACCGCCCGCCTGGGCCGCGCGCCGGCCGACGAGGTCGAAGCCTTCGCCGAGCTGCGGCGTTGGAAAGACGGGTTCCAGGCGTGAACGCCGTCGCTGCGCGCGGCGCTCGTCGCCGGCTGCTGGGCGCGGCCCTGGCCTGCTCGCTCGGCCTGGGCGGTGCCACCGCGGCCTTCGCCGAACCGCCTGCGACCGCCAAGCCCGCGACCGCCGTCGACGAGCCCGCAGCCGCGACCCGCAACGGCCACGAGATCTATCGCCGCTTCCGCGAAGGGTTGGCCGACCCGAGCTGCGAACCCGGAGTCAGCAGCCGCTGGCGCCAGCATTTCGCCACTGCGCCCAAGCGCCTGGCCGCCTCCGACGACGACCTGCTGCCGCTGTTCGGCTACGTGGTCGACGCCCTGCGCGAGGCCGGCCTGCCGACCGAGTACGCGCTGATTCCCTTCGTCGAAAGCGGCTACCGCCCCGGCGCGCGCAGCGCCGCCGGCCCGGCCGGGCTGTGGCAGATGATCGCGATGACCGCGCGCAACCACCGCGTGCCGATGCGCGAGGGCTACGACGGCCGCCTGTCGCCGGTCGAATCGACCCGCGCCGCGGTGCGCTACCTCAAGACCCTGCACGGCATGTTCGGCGGCGACTGGCGGCTGACGGTGATGGCCTACAACGCCGGCGAATACCGCGTGCTCAATGCGGTCAAGCGCGCCGGCACGCCGATCGCCCAGACCCGTCACGACCGCCTCAGCGGCCTGTCCGACATCACCACGTCCTACGTGCGCAAGCTGCACGCCCTGTCTTGCCTGATGGAACAAGCCGACGACCGCGACGAGTGGCTGGCCGCGCTGGACCGGCCGGTGCCGCGACTGGATGCGGTGGAGGTGCCCTCCGACGTCGACAGCATCGGCGAGTGGGCCGCGCGCACCGGCCAGAACGCCGCGCAGTTGCTGCGCCTGAACCCGGCCTTCCGCGACGGCCGCATCGCCCGTGCCGGCGGCAAGCGCGCGCCGCTGCTGGCGGTGGCGGCGCCGGCGGTCGGCTCGCCGGGGCCGGTCGCGGCCGACCTCGCGGTCGTCGAGGGCGCCCTGCCATCGGGCCCGGCCGTCGCGGCCGAAACCGCGCGCACCGAGGCGTCGGTCGACGAAGACGTCGCCGCGCCGCGCGAGCCCAAGGCCCCGCGCCGCCACACCGTCGGCCGCGGCGACAACGCCTGGAGCATCGCCAAGCGCTACCGCATCCGCGTCGCCGACCTGCTGCAGCGCAACGGCCTGACCGCCAAGGCCGTGCTCAAGCCCGGCCAGGCGCTGCTGATCGACGCCCCGGGGCGCACGCAGGACTGAATCCGCATCGCGGCAAGGCGGCGTGCGCCTGTGCGCCTGCTCCGCGTCCCAACGCAAGCAGCCCGGCCAAAGCCGGGCTGCATCGCGGACAAATCGGGCCGATCGTCCTGCGTGTCGCTGGGTTCAGCCCAACGCCGCCTCGGCCGTGCGCTTGCGCGAAGGCCACAGCATAGCGACCAGGGTGATGCCGCCGAGCAGCCAGCTGTAGTGGACGTTGCCGACCAGTTGCAGCGGCGAGACCTTGCTCAAGGACGCGGCGAGCAGGATCTGCGCGCCGTAGGGCAGCACGCCCTGGGTCACGCAGGCGAAGATGTCGAGCACGCTGGCCGCGCGCGCCGGCGGCACGCCGTGCTGCTGGGCGACATCGCGGGCCAGGCCGCCGCTGATCAGGATCGCGACCGTGTTGTTGGCGGTGAACACGTCGGTGGTCGCCGACAGCGCGGCGATGCTGATTTCGCCGGCGCGGCGGCTGCGGTGGCCGCGGGCGAACTTGCCGATCGTCTGCGCCAGCCAGGCCAGCCCGCCGGCGGCCTTCATCAGCGCGCCCAGGCCGCCGACCAGCAACGACAGCAGCGTGATCTCGACCATGCTCTCGAAGCCGTCCCAGATGTGGCTGGTGTAGGCGGCGAAGCCGAAGTCCTCGGCGAAGAACACGCCGAACAGGCCGGCCACGACCAATCCCAGGCTGAGCACGATGATCACGTCGATGCCGGCGATGGCCAGGCCGAGCACGATCAGGTAGGGCAGGATCAACCAGGGCGAGACCGGATCGGGCGTGTCGACCGGCGCGGTCTCGCCGAGGAAGCCGAGCAGCACCAGGGTGGCCAGCGCCGCCGGCAGCGCCAGCTTGAAGTTCTCGCGGAACTTCTCGCGCATGGTGCAGCCCTGGGTGCGGCTGGCGACGATCGCAGTGTCGGAGATCACCGACAGGTTGTCGCCGAAGGTGGCGCCGCCGATCACCGCGCCCAGCACCAGCGCGCGGTCCAGGCCGGAGGCGTCGGACACGCCCAGCGCGATCGGCGCGACCGCGGCGATGGTGCCCATCGAGGTGCCCAGCGACATCGAGATGAAGCCGGCGACCACGAACAGCGCCGGCAGCAGCAACGCCGGATGCACGTTGCCGACGCCCAGCGCCACGATGGCGTCGACCGCGCCGATCGCCTTGGACACTTCGACGAAGCCGCCGGCGAGCAGGAAGATCAGGCACATCAGCACCACGTTGTGGTCGCCCATGCCCTGCAGCAGGGTCTCCAGCGGCTTGATCCCGCGCCGCCAGGCGATGAACGCGGCCAGCGCCAGCGCCGGCAGGATCGCCACCGGCGCATGCAGTTGGTAGAAGCCCATCGCATCGCCGTGCGCGGTGAAGTACAGCCCGGCACCGAAGAACAGGGCCAGGAACACCAGCAGCGGGCTCAGCGCCAGCGCGCTCGGGGACAACGGCGCGCCGGGGCGGGACGGATCATTCATCGCTTCATCCGAATGAATTAGAAAACTTGGCGATTTTGCAGCGCAGCATCACGGATGTCGAGTGCTGGGGGTGGAAAGCTGGGATTCGGGATTAGGGATTAGGGATTAGGAATTAGGAATTAGGGATTAGGGGGCGGGCCGAGGCTGGGGATATCCGTTGCCGGCGGAGCCGGCGGCTGGGTCTGCCGCGCTTGATCCGCCCTCGCCCCAATCCTTTTCCGCAAGCGGGAGAGGGAGCGCTACGCGGCTATGTTGCCCCCTTCCCCCTCCCATCCTCCCCCTTTCCCTTCCACCTATCCCCTCTCCTCCTTCCCGGCCGCTCTTCCCTCCTCCCGCTTGCGGGAGAAGGGGCCCGCAGGGGGATGAGGGCAGCGCACCAACGAAAACGGGGCGCCCGCAGGCGCCCCGTCGATAACGCGATGGCCGGCCGGCGCGAGGCCGTCGTCCACTGGACGGCCCACGGCGGCGCCACGCCCGCTCAGATCACGATGATGCAGCGGCCGTAGCGGTCGCAGATTGCATAGGTCTGCCACACGCCTTCGTCGCACAGGTAAATCCGCGAGCTGCCGTCGTGCGCACGCTCCGTCACCCGCTGCCCCTGGTTGGCGGCCGTGCAGGTGCCCGGCGCCGGGATCGCGGCGACGGTGCCGGCGGCGCTCATCAACACGATCGCCGCGAACGCGATCGCCCTGCCCTTCATCTTCCTGATCTTCATGGATGCCTCAATGCATGCAAGGTGCCGCCGGGACAACGCGCGCGATGCGGCGCCATAGGCGCGCATCGGCGGCGCGGCCGGCAGTCGGCGGCGTCCTGCCGGACTCATGCCGGGATCGATCAGATCACGATGGTGCAACCGCGGTAATCGCAGATCGCGTACAGCAGCCACACCCCGTCCTCGCATTGGTAGATGCGCGAGGTGCCGTTGGGTCCGTATTCCTTGATCCGCTGCCCCTGGTTTTCCGCGGTGCAGGTACCGCGCGGCGGAATCGCCGCGACGGTGCCGGCGGCGCCGATCAACGCGATCGCCGCGAATGCGATCGCCTTCCCCTTCATCTTCCTGATCTTCATGACGTTCCTCGATGCGAACCTGACCGCCGGTATGCGGGGCCGCCGCCGCTCCCCAGCGGTGGCGGACATCGATGCGCGCGCGGCCCCCTTCGGGCAGGCGACGGCGTCCTGCCGGAATCTCGCCGCAGGAGCCTAGCGCCGCGCGCCGCGCGCAAGCGTGCGGTGCGCCGCAAAACGAACGGGGCGCCCGAAGGCGCCCCGTCGTCGATCGATCGCAGCGGTATCGCTCAGGCCGTGGCGCGGCTGGCGATGGCCTTGGCGAACGACATCGTGTTGCCTTCGCCGCCCAGGTCCGGGGTCAGCGAATCCTTGGCTTCCAGGGTGGCGACGATGGCTTCGCGCAGCTTGGTCGCCTTTTCCGGCTGGCCCAGGTGGTCGAGCATCTGCGCCGCGCCGAGCAGCAGCGCGCAGGGGTTGGCGATGCCCTTGCCGGCGATGTCCGGAGCCGAGCCGTGCACGGCTTCGAAGATCGCCGCGTCGGTGCCGATGTTGGCGCCCGGGGCCAGGCCCAGGCCGCCGACCAGGCCGGCGCACAGGTCGGAGATGATGTCGCCGAACAGGTTGGTGGTGACGATGATGTCGAACTGCTCCGGACGCATCACCAGCTGCATGCAGGTGTTGTCCACGATCATCTCGTTGCACTGGATGTCCGGGTACTGCTGCGCCACTTCGCGCGCGGTCTTCAGGAACAGGCCCGAGGTCGACTTCAGGATGTTGGCCTTATGCACCACGGTGACCTTCTTGCGGCCGGTCTTGCGGGCCAGGTCGAAGGCGTAGCGGACGATGCGCTCGGAGCCGCGGCGGGTGATCTTCTGGGTCAGCATCGCCGTCTCGCCGTCTTCCGACAGCGACTGGCCTTCGCCGATGTACGCGCCTTCGGTGTTCTCGCGCACGGTGATCAGGTCCACGCCCGAGGGGAAGCGCGACTTGGTGTTCGGGAACGACTTGGCCGGACGCACGTTGGCGTACAGGTCGAAGCGCTTGCGCAGTTCGACGTTGATCGAGCTGAAGCCTTCGCCGACCGGGGTGGTCAGCGGGCTCTTCAGCGCGATGCGGTGGGTGCGGATCGAGTCCAGGGTCGCCTGCGGCAGCAGTTCGCCGTGCTTTTCCAGCGCGACCAGGCCGGCGTCGGCGAACTCGTAGGACAGGCCGACGTTCATCGCGTCGAGCACGTGCAAAGTCGCGTCCATGATCTCCGGGCCGATGCCGTCGCCACGGATGACCGTAATCGTTTGCGTCATGAGAGCAGTTCTTCCAGCGGTAGGGCGCGCGGCGCTGTGGCGCGGCGCACGAAACGAAAGTGTTAACCGCACAATTATGCCGGAAGCGGCCCCGCCCTGCATTCGCGGCCGTACTGGACCCAGGCCGGATGGCCCCGTGCCGGGTCCAGCGGACCGATTCGGCCAAGCCGGGCGTTCCCGGGGCTCGCGCTCCGGGGTGGGGGCGGCGTCCCACAGGGATTCCCTCCGGTCACAAGCCGCGACCGCGCTGGCGCGACGGCCGGCGCAGGCGGCCGCCCTGCGGCACGGCGCCAGTCTCGCGCCCCCTCAAGACACGAAAGCCCGGTCCCGCCGTCGCGAAACGGAGGCACCGGGCTCCGGGGTCGCGGCTCACGCCGCTCCTACAGAGGGCTTGCGCCGCGCTGAGCAGACTCAGCCGTGGTCGTGACCGGCCGGGGCCTGGGCCTCGCCCTGTTCGAGCTGGTCGAGGAAGTCGACCGCGCGACGCAGGTGCGGGATCACGATCGAGCCGCCGACCACCAGGCCGACCGAGAAGGTCTCGAACATCTCATCGCGGTTGACGCCCGCCTCCTTGCACTGGGCGACGTGGTAGCTGATGCAGTCGTCGCAGCGCAGCACCAGCGAGGCCACCAGGCCCAGCAGTTCCTTGGTCTTCACGTCCAGCGCGCCGGCCTGGTAGGTCTGGGTGTCGAGGGCGAAGAAACGGCGTACGACCTGGTTGGGTTCGGCCAGGATGCGCTCGTTCATGCGCTTGCGGAACGCGGTGAATTCGGCGACGCGGTCTTTTTGCGACGAGGCGCCGTCGTCGGCGGGGGAATGGCTCACGCGGGGTCCTTGGATTGGAGAGGCTACGGAGGGAGGAGCGGCGCGCGGAGGATGCGTTTGCGCGCTTGCCGTCCTTGGCGCGGCTTGCCCGGCCGCGGATCGGGCCCGGTCCGTCCCTGGCCGGTCGTTCGCGGGCACAGGCGGCGCTGCCGCCCGGGCGCCCGCTCAGCCGGCCAGCAACGGCTCCAGGCCGCCGGCGCGGTGCAGCGCGATCATGTCGTCGTAACCGCCGACGTGGGTCTGGCCGATGAAGATCTGCGGCACGCTGGTGCGCTGGGTGCGCGCGATCATCTTCTCGCGCTCGCCCGGTTCCAGATCGATCCGGACCTCGGTCCACTGCTGGCCCTTGCTCTTGAGGAAGTTCTTGGCGGCGACGCAGTACGGGCAGATCGCGGTGGTGTAGATGACGATCTCGGGCGTCGTGGGGGCGGTGTCGGTCAAAACGGTTCTCCTGCCTGAACTCTGGGATGCGATTGCGGTCGGAATATGGGCGTAGCGTCGATGAGTTTAAAGTTCGCCGGCGGAACGCACTCCACCGGCATTCGATACGCCGGCGTCCGGAGCAGGGCCCGGCGCGGCCGCAAGCCGCGCCGGCCGCCGCCCGGACGTCGACGCCACGATGCCGACGCCGCGGAAATGAACGCACCGACAGTTAACGACGTATTCACGCCGTCCGCCGATCCGGGCGGCATCCTGCCATGCATCCGCCGCGCGCGCGAAACCGCGCCGCCGCGCCCAGCCGACCGGCTCCGCCGGCCCGAGGACCCACCGCTTGCGCCGCATCGCCCTGCTCACCGCCGCCGTCACCCTCGCCATCGGCAGCCTCTGCGCGCAGGCGCAGGAATCCAAGCTGCCGGACATCGGCTCCTCGGCCGGCGAACTGCTGACGCCGGCCAAGCAGCGCCAGTACGGCGCGATGATGCTGGCCCAGCTGCGCCATTACGACTACCTGCTGGAAGACCCGCTGATCGACAGCTGGCTGGAGACCCTGGGCACGCGCCTGGCCGCCAACAGCGACAAGCCGCGCCAGCCGTTCAACTTCTTCATGCTGCGCGAGCGCCAAATCAACGCCTTCGCCACCCTGGGCGGCTACATCGGGGTCAACTCCGGCCTGGTCCTGACCGCCGAGCGCGAGGACGAAGTCGCCGCGGTGCTATCGCACGAGATCGCCCATGTCACCCAGCAGCACGTGCTGCGCGGGGTCGAGCGCGCCCAGCGCGACCAGTTGCCGATCCTGCTGGCGATGCTCGGCGCGATCGTCGCCGCCCAGGCCGCCGGCGGCAATTCCAGCGACGACGCGACCATGGCCGCGGTCAGCTCGGGCATGGGCCTGATGCAGCAGCGGCAGATCAACTACACCCGCTCCAACGAGTCCGAGGCCGACCGGATCGGCATCCAGACCCTGTCGCGCAGTCACTACGACACCACCGCGATGGCCGACTTCTTCGCCCGCATGCAATTGGTCTCGCGCAGCAACAAGGCCAACTGGTACGGCGAAACGCCGGACTATCTGATGACCCACCCGGTCACCACCACCCGCATCAGCGAAGCCAAGGAACGCGCCGAGCAGATCGCCGCCAAGAACAGCGTCACCGCGATCACGACCACCCCGGACGCGACCCGGGTCGAACGCATTCCCAAGACGCCTTTCAGCCTGCCCGACAGCAGCGACAACCCGCTGCTGCCCAACGGCATCCGCATCAGCGATCAGGCCCTGACCGCCGGCGGCACCGGCGTGTTCGATTTCGCCCGCGAACGCATCCGCGTGCTCAGCGCCGGCTCGCCGCGCGACGCGGTGCGCGAGTACGAGCGCCTGGGCACGCGCAGCGACGCCCAGGCGTACGGCCAGGCCCTGGCGCAGATGCGCAGCAACCAGCCCGGCGCGGCGCTGCCCGCGCTGGAGACGCTGGTGCGCAAGCACCCGGGGCAGATGTGGCTGAACCTGGCCCTGGCCGAAGCCGAGGCCCAGGCCGGCAAGACCGCCGCCGCCGACACCCGCTTCGAGGCCATGCTGCGCCAGACCCCGAACAACCGTGCGGTCGCGCTGGGCTATGCCAAGGTCCTGACCGACCGCAATACCCCGGCCGCCGGCCAGCGCGCCCAGGCCGTGCTGCGCCCCTTGCTCGGCGGCGGCGGCGAAGACCCGCTGTTGCAGCAGACCTTCGCCCGGGCCTGCGAGATCGCCGGCGACGCGATCCGCGCCGGCGAGGCCTATGCCGAGGCCGCCTACCTGCGCGGCCGGCCGGAGCAGGCCCTGGTCCAGCTCAACAACCTCAAGCGCAAGCCGGACCTGGACTACTACGCCCGCGCCCGGATCGAGGCGCGCATCGCCGCGATCACCCCGGCGGTGCTGGAACTGCGTCGCCAGGGCGTGCGCGACGAGGACCTGCGGCGCCAGTAAACGCCGCGCTGCGGACCGGACTCTCGCCACGGCCGCCGTCGGCGCTCGGTCGGCTGCCATGCCCATGTCATCTGGCCGCCAAACTCGAGCGTCGCCGATCGCGCAGGCATCGCCGGCGAAACAGCCGCCTGCACCGCACAAGCCCCGCCGCCTGGGGCTTTGCCGGCCTGCCCCGGGGGCCGCGTCTGCGGTCACAGTCCGCTCAAGACCGCCCGTCCCATGTCACGGAGCAGTCATAAAACGGTAGTGTACTGACGCGGTTTCAAGGCCCTCCCCTGCCTCCCCCGGTGACCGTGTGCAGAAGCGCATCCTGATAGTCGAAGACGAACCCGCCATCCGCGACATGGTGTCCTTCGCCCTGCGCAAGGGCGAGTACGAGCCGGTCCATGCCGGCGATGCCCGCGAGGCCCAGGCGGCCATCGCCGACCGCGTGCCGGACCTGATCCTGCTCGACTGGATGCTGCCCGGCACCAGCGGCCTGGAACTGGCCCGGCGCTGGCGCAAGGAGTCGCTGACCCGCGAGATCCCGATCATCATGCTGACCGCGCGCGGCGAGGAGAACGACCGCGTCGGCGGGCTCGAAGCCGGCGTCGACGACTACGTGGTCAAGCCCTTCTCGGCGCGCGAGCTGCTGGCGCGGATCCGCGCCGTGCTGCGCCGCTCGCGCGAGGACGACGAGGACGGCAGCGTCGGCGTCGGCCCGCTGCGCATCGACGGCGCCGCGCACCGCGTGTTCGCCCAGGTCGGCGGCGGCGACCAGCCGGTGCAGATCGGCCCGACCGAGTACCGCCTGCTGCATTTCTTCATGACCCACCCCGAGCGGGTCTATTCGCGCACCCAACTGCTCGACCACGTCTGGGGCGGCAGCGTCTACGTCGAGGAACGCACCGTCGACGTGCACATCCGCCGGCTGCGCAAGACCCTGGAACCGCACCACCTGGACGGCATGGTCCAGACCGTTCGCGGCGCCGGGTACCGTTTTTCCGCCTCGCTCGCCGCGTAAGCTGGGGGTATGCCGCCCCGCGCACGCTCCGCCTGGTTCCGCACCCTGGGTCAGCTCGCGCTGATCCTGGTCGCCGCGGCCATACTCGGCGTTCTGATCGGCTATCCCTGGCCGGTGGTCACCGCCGCCGCCCTGGGCGTGGTCGCCTGGCATTACTGGCGCCTGCGCCGGGTGCTGATCCGCCTCACCGCGCGCCAGCGCCTGACCCCGCCGCTGGGCGAAGGCATCTGGAACGAACTCGACCGCCTGCTGCACCGCAGCCAGGCCGAGATGCGCGGACGCAAGCGCCGCCTGATCGAGATGCTGCGCGCCTACCGCGCAGCCGCTGCGGCGATGCCCGACGCGATCGTGGTGGTCGAGCGCAACAGCCAGCGCATCCAATGGTTCAACGAAGCCGCCAACGGCCTGTTCGGCCTGCGTTACCCGCGCGACATCGGCGCGCCGGTGGTGCAGCGCCTGCAACCGCTGCAGCTCGCGCACTGGCTGGCCTCCGGGCGCAACGCCGAGCCGCTGGAGGCGGCCTCGCCGTGGAACCCGGCGATCACCCTGAGCCTGCGCCTGATCCCCTACTCCGAGAACCTGTGGCTGCTGGTCGCGCGCGACGTCAGCCGGCTGCTGCAGCTGGAACAGATGCGCCGCGACTTCGTCGCCAACGTCTCGCACGAGCTGCGCACGCCGCTGACCGTGGTCCACGGCTATCTGGACATGCTCGATCCGGAGGAACACCCGGACTGGGCGCCGATGCTGGCCGAGATGCAACGCCAGTCGCAGCGCATGACCCAGCTGGTCGAAGACCTGCTGACCCTGTCGCGGCTGGAATCGCAGGACGGCCTGATCGCCGAAGAAACCGTGGCGATGGCCTCGATGCTGGCCACGCTCAAGCGCGAAGCCAACGCGCTGAGCCAGGGCCGGCACGAGATCGCGATGGACGACCTGGCCGGGATCGACCTGTTCGGCTCCAACAAGGAACTGCACAGCGCCTTCTCCAACCTGGTCAGCAATGCGATCCGCTATACCCCGGCCGGCGGCACCATCCGCATCCGCTTCCGCCCCGAAAACGAAGGCCTGGCGCGCGGCGCCGTGCTGGAGGTGGTCGACAGCGGCTACGGCATTCCGGCCGCGCACCTGCCGCGCATCACCGAGCGCTTCTACCGCGTTTCCACCAGCCGTTCGCGCGAAAGCGGCGGCACCGGCCTGGGCCTGTCGATCGTCAAGCACGTGCTGCACCTGCACCAGGCGCGGCTGGAGATCGCCAGCGAAGTCGGCCGCGGCAGCACCTTCGCCTGCCACTTCGGTCCCGACCGCATCCGCCGCCGCGACGCCTACGACGGCTATTCCGATACTCTTCCCGAAGCACTGCCCTAGGACCGCCGCTGTAGCGCCATGAACGCGATGACGGAAACACCGCTGGATACCGATCCGCTGCGCGACAGCGCGCTGTACTTCAACCGCGAGCTGTCGCAGCTGGACTTCAACTTCCGCGTCCTGGCCCAGGCCCAGGACCCGCAGGTGCCCCTGCTGGAGCGGCTGAAGTACCTGTGCATCTCCTGCACCAACCTCGACGAGTTCTTCGAGATCCGCGCCGGCACCCTGCGCCACGCCCAGGACCTCGGCCTGGCGCCGGGCCCGGACGGACTGGCGCCGCAGACGGTGCTGTCGCGCATCCACGAGCGCGCCGCCGAGCTGGTCAAGTCGCAGTACGAGTGCTGGAACGACGTGTTGCGCCCGGCGCTGAACGAGGCCGGCGTGCGCGTGCTCGGCCGCAACTCCTGGAACGCGCGCCAGACCCGCTGGCTGCGCGCCTATTTCCGCGACGAGATCATGCCGGTGCTGTCGCCGCTGGGCCTGGACCCGGCGCACCCGTTCCCGAAGATCCTCAACAAGTCGCTCAACATCGTCGTCGTGCTCAAGGGCAAGGACGCGTTCGGACGCGCCGGCAATCTGGCCATCGTGCGCGCGCCGCGTTCGCTGCCGCGCATCATCCAGATGCCGGAGAACGTGTCCGGCGGCAAGCACGACTTCGTGTTCCTGTCCTCGGTGCTGTCGACCTTCGTCGACGAGCTGTTCCCGGGCATGGAGGTCAAGGGCGCCTACCAGTTCCGCGTCACCCGCAACTCCGAGCTGCTGGTCGACGAGGAGGAAGTCGACAACATCGCCCTGGCCCTGCGCGACGAGCTGATCGGCCGCGGCTATCTGCGCGCGGTGCGGCTGGAGATCGCCGAGCAGTGCCCGAAACCGATCGTGCGCACGCTGCTGGAGAATTTCGACCTGCCCGAGAACGCGGTCTACCGCATCAACGGCCCGGTCAACCTCAACCGGGTGATCCAGGTCTACGACCTGGTCCAGCGCCCGGAACTGAAGTTCCCCTCCTACCAGCAGCGCGTGCCGGCCGGCATCGACAGCATCTTCGACACCGTCGCCGACGGCGACCTGCTGCTGCACCATCCTTTCGACTCGTTCGCGCCGGTGCTGGAGCTGATCCGCCAGGCCGCCGAAGACCCGAACGTGCTGGCGATCAAGCAGACCCTGTACCGCGCCGGCAAGGACTCGCCGATCGTCGAGCAGTTGGTGCAGGCCGCGCGCAACGGCAAGGACGTCACCGTGGTGGTCGAGCTGCGCGCGCGCTTCGACGAAGAGGCCAACCTGGGGCTGGCCGACCGGCTGCAGGAAGCCGGCGTGCAGGTGGTGTACGGCGTGGTCGGCTACAAGACCCACGCCAAGATGCTGCTGATCGTGCGCCGCGAGGGCCGCAAGCTCAAACGCTACGTGCACCTGGGCACCGGCAACTACCACAGCGGCACCGCGCGCGCCTACACCGACTTCGGCCTGATCACCGCCGACCCCGACATCGGCAACGACGTCCATCTGATCTTCCAGCAACTGTCCGGCCTGGCGCCGTCGCTCAAGCTCAAGTGCCTGCTGCAGTCGCCGTTCACCCTGCACGCCGGGGTGCTCAAGCGCATCGACCGCGAGACCAAGCACGCTCGCGCCGGCAAGCCGGCGCGGATCGTCGCCAAGATGAACGCTTTGAACGAGCCGCAGGTGATCCGCGCCCTCTACCAGGCCTCGCAGGCCGGGGTCCAGATCGACCTGATCGTGCGAGGCGCCTGCACCCTGCGCCCCGGCGTGGAAGGCGTGTCCGACAACATCCGGGTGCGCTCGATCGTCGGCCGCTTCCTCGAACACCACCGGGTCTACTGGTTCGCCAACGACGGCGCGCCGGACCTGTTCTGCTCCAGCGCCGACTGGCTGGAGCGCAACCTGCTGCGGCGCATCGAGACCGGTTTCCCGATCCTGGATTCGGACCTGCGCGCGCGGGTCTACGAGGAGGCGCTGGCCAATTATTTGAGCGACAACCTCAACGCCTGGCAGCTCGGCGCCGACGGTCGCTACAGCCGGATCGTCCCCGAAGACGGCGCCATGCCGCATTCGGCCCAGGCGACCCTGTTGGCCAAACTGTGCGGATAGTCGAAAATTCCGCGCCATGAATAACGTGTTCCCGACCACCCGCCTGCCGCTCCAGGACGGCGACCTGCTCGCCGCCGTCGACCTGGGGTCGAACAGCTTCCATATGGTGGTCGCACGTTACGTGCTCGGCCAGCTGCGCACCGTCGACCGCCTGCGCGAAACCGTGCGCCTGGCCGAAGGCCTGGACCGCAAGGGCGGGCTGGCGCCGGAGGTGCGCCAGCGCGCGCTGGATTGCCTGTCGCGCTTCGGCCAGCGCATCCGCGACGTGCCGCCGCAACGGGTGCGCGCGATCGCCACCAACACCGTGCGCCGCCTGGCCGCGCCGCAGGCCTTCCTGATGCCGGCCGAATCGGCCCTGGGCCACGCCATCGAAGTGGTGTCCGGCCGCGAGGAGGCGCGCCTGATCTACCTCGGCGTCGCCCACGCCCAACCGTCCAAGCCCGGCGAGCGCCGGCTGGTGATCGACATCGGCGGCGGCTCCACCGAATGCATCGTCGGCAGCGGCTTCGAGGCGATCGAGCGCGAAAGCCTGCAGGTCGGCTGTGTCGCCAGCACCCGCCGCTTCTTCGAGAACGGCAAGCTGTCGAAGAAGAAATGGCGCGACGCGCTGACCGAGGTATCGGCCGAGTTCCAGCAGTTCGCCGGCACTTACCGCGCGCTGGGCTGGCACGAGGCGCTGGGTTCGTCCGGCACCAACAAGGCGATCGGCGAGATCTGCGCGGCGATGAAGCTGACCAAGGGCGCGGTCACCGCCGACGCCCTGCCGCAGCTGCGCGACCGCCTGCTGCAGGCCGACCGCATCGATGCGATCGACCTGCCCGGCCTGTCCTCCGACCGCCGCCCGATCATCGCCGGCGGCATCCTGATCCTGGAAGCCGCGTTCAACGTGCTCGGCCTGCAGCGCATGGCGGTCAGCAAGGCGGCGATGCGCGAGGGCGTGCTGTACGACATGCTCGGCCGCGGCGGCGCCGACGACCCGCGCGACGCGGCGGTAGCGGCGCTGGTCAAGCGCTACGGCATCGACGAACAACAGTCGGCGCGGGTCGAGGCGACCTTGCTGCGGCTGTTCGACCAGGTCGCCCAGGGCTGGAGCCTGGACGCCGACGACCGGCTGATGCTGCAGCGCGCCGCGCGCCTGCACGAGCTCGGCCTGGCCATCGCCCACAGCCAATACCATGTGCACAGCTCCTACGTGATCGAGAACTCGGACATCTCCGGCTTCTCGCGCCAGCAACAGCAATTCCTCGCCGCGCTGGTGCGCACCCATCGCCGCGGCATTCCCAAGTCCGCGTTCGACGCCCTGCCCGACCGCTTGCTGGCCGCGGTCCGCCGCAGCTCGGCCCTGCTGCGCTTGGCGGTGCTGCTGCACCGCGCCCACGAATCCGACCCGATCCCGCAACTCGACGCCCAGGTCGAGGGCTCGACCCTGACCCTGACCGTGTCCAAGCGCTGGCTGGAATCGCGCCCGCTGATCCGCGCCGACCTGGAAGGCGAACCGCAGGACATGGCGGGTCTGGGAATCGCGCTGAAGCTGCTGGCTTCGTAAGCCCCGCCACACAGACCGCGCCGGCCGCGGCGCGGCGCATGCAGTCCACGCCCGCGGCCGCATCCTTCCAGGCGCCGCACGGCAAGCGACGCCCAGCGCCCGCGGTTGCGGTTGCTGTTGCTGTTGCCGTGAACAGCTTGGCGCCGCTTCGAACTCGCCAAGACAAATGGAGGGCGGCCCGCAGGGAGGCGGGCCGTGCGCAGCCAAACCAAGGATGGCCTGTGCGGAGCAGCCCCGCGCAAGCTACGTCCCATAGTGGCTCTTGATCCGAAACCGCCATGGCGTTTTCTTCGGTTACTTTTGACCGAAGGAAAGCCCGTAGGGCTTTGTCGCCTTGGACGAAGAAAGTGACCCGGCCGCTTGCGGACGGACGCTTGGCTTTGACGCTTTAGAAGCCTTCGAACGGCATGAGCCGTGAGACCGCAAGAGCGCGGTCGCGGCTTGCGCCGCTCCTACCTCGCGGGGGTTTCGAGCTTCGATCGATGGCGAAGGCGTTGATTCCTCTGCGCGTCCCTTGGTCGCGGCTTACGCCGCTCCTACAGGGGCCCAGGACAAAGACGCGGCGAGATCGAACGATGGCGGTCGCGGCTCGCGTCGCTCCTACTTCTGCGCTACCGGCGCTGCGGAGGCCTGTTGCGCCGAACGCTGCGCCGCTTCGGCGCGCAATTGCCGCGCCCGCACCAGCACCGGCGGCGGCGTCACTTCCTCGGGAATGCGGAAGATGCCGAGCTTGCGCAGAAACTGCCCCGGCCCGCGCGAGGACGTGAAGGCCACCACCGGAATCGACACGATCAGGCCCAGGATCACCGGCGACATCCATGCCGCCAACGGCGGCGAAATCACATAGGCCATGGACCCGATCAACAGGCCGAGCAGGCTCAGCCCGCCGTAGCTGCGGACCAGGCCCGACAGCGGCAGGCTGCCGTCGTCGCGACGCTGCGACTCCCAGCCCGAATCCTTGCCGGCCAGCACTTCGGCCACGCCGCGCGATTGCACGTACATGGTGATCGGCGCCATCAACGCCGCCAGCAGGGTCTCGAAGATCATGCTGACGAAGGCGCGGACCGCGCCGCCACAGCCGCGCCGGGTGTCCGGATCGGTCAGCAACGCGAGGTAGGCCATGAACTTCGGCGCCAGCAGCACCGCCATGGTCGCCACGAACACCCACAGCACCCGGTCCGGGTCCTGGTCGCGCCAGTAGTCGCTGGGCGAGAAGCCCGGCAGGCGCACGCTGTCCCAGTTGAAGAAACCGGCATGGTCGAGCGGGATCGCCAGGCCGATCAGCATCAGCATCGCCCACATCGGCGCGGTGAAGTAATGGCCGATGCCGATCAGCAGGTGCAGTCGGTTGATCCAATGCAGGCCACGCGCCGGCAGCACCGCGGTGTGCTGCAGATTGCCCTGACACCAGCGGCGATCGCGCACCAGCATGTCGGTCAACGACGGCGGACCTTCCTCGTAGCTGCCGACCAGTCCCGGCACCATGTGCAGCGCCCAGCCGCCGCGGCGCATCAACGCGGCCTCGACGAAGTCGTGGCTGAGCACGGTGCCGCCGAACGGGCGCCGGCCGCGCAGTTCGGGCAAGCCGGCGTGATCGGCGAAGGCGCGGGTGCGGATGATCGCGTTGTGGCCCCAGTAGTTGCTTTCCGCGCCGTGCCACCAGGCGATGCCGTAGGCGATCACCGGGCCGTACACGCGGCCGGCGAACTGCTGCATGCGCGCGAATAGGGTCTGGCCGTTGACGATCATCGGCAGGGTCTGGATCAGGGCCACGTCCGGATGCTGCTCCATCGCCCCCGACAGCTTCACGATGACCTCGCCGGTCATCAGGCTGTCGGCGTCGAGGATCAGCATATGCGGATAGGCCGCGCCGAAGCGGCGCACCCATTCGGCGATGTTGCCGGCCTTGCGTTCGGCGTTGTTCTTGCGCCGGCGGTAGAAGATCCGCGCCTGGCCGCCGGTGCGCTCGCGCAGCGCCTGGAAGGCGCGGATCTCGGCCTGCCGGATCGGCTCCTTGGTGCTGTCGCTGAGGATGAAGAAGTCGAATTTGTCGAGCTGGCCGGTGGCGGCGACCGATTCGTAGATCGCCTGCAGACCGGCCATCAGCCGCTCGGGGTCTTCGTTGTAGGTCGGCGCCAGCAAGGCGGTGCGCTCGCCCAACGCAGGCAGTTCGCCGCCCTGCTTCAGGCCCAACCGCCAGCGCCGCCGCGACAGGATCAGGACGAAGCCGGCCAGGGCGCTGGTGAAGGCCAGCGCGATCCAGGCGAACAGGAACACGAACAGCAGCAACAGCACGCCTTCGAGCAGATTCAGCCCGCCGACGTAGAGCACGCGCAGGATCTGATAGGCCGCGATCAAGGTCAGCAGCGCGGCGCCGCCGATCACGTACAGGCGACGCCAGCCCATCGCGCTGGGCAAGGTCGGCAGCGGCGCCCGCGACAGCGCGCCGGCGGACAACGACTGCACCGGCATCGCCAGCGGCGACTCCGGCGGCAAAGCCTCGTACGGCGTAGAGCTGGGACGGTGCAACGGAGCGGTGGGATTCATGCGGTCCAACGATAAAGCCAGGTTTCGGAAACAGGACCGCGCTCGTCTTCGAGCACGGCGCGCAACTCGATGCTGCGCGCATCCTGCGGTTGCAGTTCGAAGGCCATGCGCCAGCCGCCGGTGCCGGCGTTGGCGTGCGCGACCGCGTCGACGACGCGACCGGCCGAGGCCCACACCGACGCGCGCAAGCGCGCCTCGCGGCCGAGCGCGGCCAGGCGACCGCCCTCCAGGTCGATCACCACCCGGCGCGCGCCGTCGCGGCCGGCGCCGATGCGGGTGCCGGCGACGCCGGCGAGCTCGGGCTTCCAGGCGTGGCGCGCGCACCAATGCAGGCGGTAGTCGTAACGGTACTCGCGGCCGGCCGCCAACGGCGCGCGCGGGCGCCAGAAGGCGACGATATTGTCGTGGTACTCGTCGCCGGTCGGTATTTCGATCAGATGCACCGCGCCCTCGCCCCAATCGCCCAGCGGCTCCACCCACAGGCTCGGGCGGCGCTCGTAATGGGCCTCGGCGTCGGCGTAGTCGGCGAAGGCGCGCTTGCGCTGCATCAGGCCGAAGCCGCGCGGGCGGCGGTCCTGGAACGCGCTTTCCTGCAGCGTGCGCGGATTGTGCAGCGGACGCCAGATCTGCTCGCCGGCGCCGTTGTACAGCGCCAGGCCGTCGGAGTCGTGCACCGAGGGCCGGAAGTCGTCGATGCCGACCCGGTTGGCCGCGTCGAAGTGGTACATGCTGGTCAGCGGCGCGATGCCGACCCGCGCCAGGCCAACGCGCGGATACAGCCGCAGCTGCGTATCGAACACGGTCTCGGCGCCGGGCGTGATCGCGAACCGCATCGCCCCGGCCACGCTGGGGCTGTCGAGCAGGGCGTGAACCACGATGCTGCGCGCGCGCCGCGTCGGCCGCTCGATCCAGAACCCGACGAACTGCGGAAACTCTTCGTCCTGGCCGGCGCCGGTGTTCAGCGCCAGGCCGCGCGCGGACAGGCCGTACAGCAGGTCCTTGGCGACCGCGCGGAAATAGCTGGCGCCGAGAAAGGCGGCGACCTCGTCGTAGTAATCGGCGCGGTTGATCGGCGCATGGATGCGGAACCCGGCGAAACCCAGGTCGTCCTGCTGCGGCTTGGGCGCCGCGCCGAAGCTGAACATCTGCGGCCGGTACAGCAGCGGCGTGGCCTGCCCGGCGTCGACCAGATGCACGTCGACCCGCTGCTTGAACAGGAAGCCGCGGTGAAAACACTGCAGCTGGAACGGCAGCCGTTCGGCCTTCCACAGCGCCTGGGCCGGGTCGAAACGGATGTCGCGGTAGCGGTCGTAGGGGAGCGCGGCCAGCGCCGGCGGCAGCTCGCTGTCGCCGGCGCGGTGGGGTTTCGCGGCCAGCGCGCGCGCCAGCGCCGGCACCGTGTCCGCGCCGAACGCCTGCGCCGGACCCGCCGCCACAGCGGTCCAGGAGGCGGCCGCGCCCAGCAGGGGCAGCGATAGCCCGGTTTTGAGTAGCTCGCGTCGGTGCACCGGCGGGGGACCCGGATCCAATGAATCGGGCGATTGTAGGGATCGGGTTGTTAACACTCCGGAACATGACCCCAGTGTGCCGGCATTGACGGCCCGGCCCGGACCCGCTCCGCGGCGGACAAATGCGCATCCGGTCACGCTCCTGCCGCTTGCCCGCGACGGCGTCATACCGCGGTCATACCGGCGCCACGTCCGGGACATGCCACGCCCCCAGGCTTGCCCAAACCGGGAGCCGCGCATGCGCTACGCGATCGTCACCGAGACCTATCCGCCGGAGATCAACGGCGTCGCCCTGACCGTGCAAGGGCTGGAACAAGGTCTGCGCGCCCGCGGCCATGCGGTCGAGTTGGTGCGGCCGCGTCAGAACGGCGATGTCGACCGGGGCCAGGCGCACGAAGTGCTGGTACCCGGCCTGCCGCTGCCGCGCTATCCCGGCCTGCGCTTCGGCCTGCCCTGCGCCGGCCGTCTGCGCGCGGCCTGGTCCCGGCAGCGCCCGGACGCGATCTACGTCGCCACCGAAGGCCCGCTGGGCTGGTCGGCGCTGCGCGCCGCGCGCCGCCTGGGCATTCCTGCCGCGACCGGCTTCCACACCCGTTTCGACGAATACATGCGCGACTACGGCGCGCCGTGGCTCGGCGGCATCGCCCTGGACTGGATGCGCCGCTTCCACAACGGCGCCGACGCCACCCTGGTGCCGACCCGCGAGTTGGCCGAGTTCCTGCGCGCACGCCGCTTCGAAGACGTGGTGCGCTTGCCGCGCGCGGTCGACACCGCGCTGTTCGATCCGCAACGGCGCAGCGCCGCCCTGCGCCGCGACTGGGGCCTGGGCGAGGACGGCCTGGCGGCGATCTACGTCGGCCGCATCGCCCCTGAAAAGAACCTCGATCTGGCAGTGCGCGCGTTCCGCGCCCTGCAGGCGCAACGGCCGCAGGCGCGCTTCGTCTGGGTCGGCGACGGACCCTCGCGCGAAAAACTGCAACGCGACAACCCGGATTTCATTTTCTGCGGCCTGCAGCGCGGCCAGGCCCTGGCCAGCCACTTCGCCAGCGGCGATCTGTTCCTGTTCCCCAGCCACAGCGAAACCTTCGGCAACGTCACCCTGGAAGCGATGGCGAGCGGCGTGCCGACGGTAGCTTTCGATTACGGCGCCGCCCACGAGCATCTGCGCGACGGCCGCGACGGCGCCGCGATCGCCGACGGCGACGACGCCGGCTTCGTCGCCGCGGCGGTGCGCATCGGCAGCGACGACGCGCTGCGCGCAGCGATGGCCCACGCCGGCCGCGAGGCGATCGCCGGGCTGCGCCCGGAGCAGGTCGCGGCCGACTTCGACGCGCTGCTGCGCGGCCTCGCCGAACGCAACACGCCCGGACGCCAGCTTCGCGCCGACGACGGCTCCGAACCCGCCGGCGCTATCCGCCCAATGCCCTCCGAAACCGTTCCGCCCCAAACCGCTCCCGGCAAACCGCCCCAGGAGGTCGCATGAACCGCATGCCCCTGCGCAAACGCCTCAGCGACGGCGAATCCGGCTGGTGTCTGCGCGCCAACCGGCTCGGCGAACGCAACGGCTCGCGCGCCTACTTCGCCGCGATCAGCCGGCTCGGCGACGGCGTGTTCTGGTACGTGCTGATGGCCGCGCTGATCG
The DNA here is from genome assembly GCF_037027445.1 of Lysobacter firmicutimachus. Taxonomy (NCBI): domain Bacteria; kingdom Pseudomonadati; phylum Pseudomonadota; class Gammaproteobacteria; order Lysobacterales; family Lysobacteraceae; genus Lysobacter; species Lysobacter firmicutimachus. The sequence continues at coordinate 1,735,339 of NZ_JBANDL010000002.1, read as the reverse complement.
TCGCCGACGGCTACGACGGCCTGCGCGCCTCGCTGCATCTGGCCGCGACCGGCGTGATCGCACTGGCGCTGTACAAACTGCTCAAGCGCTGGACCCGGCGCCCGCGCCCGTTCGCGTCCGATCAACGCATCCACGCCTGGGTCGCACCGCTGGACGAGTTCAGCTTCCCCTCCGGCCACACTTTGCACGCGGTGGCTTTCAGCCTGGTCGCCATGGCCCATTACCCGCTGCTGGCCTGGCTGCTGATCCCCTTCACCGCCAGCGTCGCCGCCTCGCGCGTGGTGCTGGGCCTGCACTACCCCAGCGACGTGCTGGCCGCCACCGCGATCGGCAGCGCACTGGCCGGCCTGTCGCTGTGGTTGGTGCCCGGCGTGTCGTTGTGGTGAGGGCGGGATTCGGGATTCGGGATTCGGGATTCGGGAAGAGCAAATCGCTCCTGCCCCTTTTTTGCAAAGAGGGGAACGACGATGCGGCCTTGGCGGGTCCTCCATCCAGGGGTAGGAGCGGCGCGAGCCGCGATCGCCATGCTCCGTCCAGCGGCGCCGCCAACCGGCCCCTGTAGGAGCGGCGTGAGCCGCGACAACCGAAGCCAGGCCATACCACGTCGTCCGCCGAAGCGATTCGCACACCAGGCGCTGGCTTGAGCAGCGCCGTGCAAGCGGGCTCCTTGGGGCCACGCTTGCGCGGGTCGCTTCGGTGAGTCGCAGCTTATGACCGAAGGAAATCCCCGTGGGACGCCGCCCCTACAGGCGCGCGGCGTCCGCGACGCCCGGGGATCAGCCGCGCGGTTCCCAGGCCTGCACGCGCGCCCGCGCAATCGCCGGGGCGTGCTGGCCGGGCCAGTCGCGATCGTTGGCGACCTGCGCCCGCTCGCGGCTGGCGTCGAGCGCGGCGAAATCCAGATCGGCATACGCCCAGCGCTGCCCGCCGCGGGTCTGCGCAAGCACGCCGTCGGCCGGCAGGCCGACGTCCATCGGCGCGTACACCGCGGCTTCGCCGGTGTTCACGTCCAGCGCCGGACTCCAGGCCGCATCGCCCGCGGTCACCGCCTGGGCGACGAAGCAACGGTTCTCCAGCGCGCGCGCCAGGCACCCCACCCGCACCCGGGTCGCGCCGGCCTCGGTGTCGGTGCAGCTCGGCGCCAGCAACAACCGCGCCCCGGCCTCGCATTGCGCGCGCACCGGCAGCGGAAATTCGATGTCGTAGCAGACCGCGATGCCCGCGCGCGTCGGGCCGAGGGCGAAAGCCTTGAGCTCGTCGCCGGCCTCGATCACCCCGGCGCGCTTTTCGAACCCGGTCAATTGCAGCTTGTCCTGCCACACCCGGCCGCCGTCCGGCGCGAAGGCGTAACAGCGGTTGCGATAGCGGCCGTGCCCCGGATCGAGCAGGAAACTGCCGGCCACCACGTGCAGGCGCAATTCGCGCGCGAGCAGGCCGAACAGTTCCAGCCAGGCGCCGCGATAGGCCTGGGTGGCGACCAGCGAGGCATGCAGGTCGCCCTGGGTGGCGGCACCGAAGGTCGCGCCCAGCTCCAGCGACAGGTACTCCGGCAGCACCGCCACCTGCGCGCCGCCGGCGCGCGCCTCGGCCAGCCACTGCGCCTGCTTGTCGGCGAACTCGGCGAAATCGCGCGGCGCGCCGATCCGGTACTTGGCCACCGCTATCCTCATCCCGCGCTCCTCATGCCGCATGCCTCATCGCCCACGCTCCAAAGGCCGCAGCCAGAAACTCAAAGTATGCGGCTGTTCGCCGCGGCCGACCTCGCTCCAGCTCAGGTGGGCGCGCAGTTCGGGACGATGGGTGTAGCCGCGCTTGCGCCAGAAGACCTCGTTGCCGCGGTGGAACGCCGGCCGGCGCGGGTCGTCGTGATCGCGCTCGACCGCGCAGAACGCGGTCCAGCGGAAATCGCCCAGCGCGCGCGCATGCGCCTCGCGCAGGTCGAAAAAGCGATGGCCGACGCCGAGCCCGCGATACTCCGGCAACAACACCGACTCGCCGCAATAGAACACGTGCTCGACCTGGACCAGATGACCGTCGAAAGCCCCGCGGATCTCGTCGGTCTCGTCGCTCAGCGGCAACCCGGTCGAGGCGCCGACCACGCGCCCTCCGTCGAAAGCCAGCACCACCACGCTGCGCCAGGAATCGCGATACGTGCGCAGGTAACGCTCCTCGTACTGGGCGTCGCCGTCGTACAAATACGGCCAGTCGCGGAACACGCGCATGCGCAGTTCGGCCAGCGCCGGCAGATGAGGGGCGATCTCCACCCCAGCGAAACTGCGGATGACGGGCATCGGCTTCTTCATCGGTCCATCTTAGTCAGCGCGCAAGCCGCCGTGCCGTTCCCGGACCGATCTTTTCTGTATCAAGGTTTGCGCAGCCGCGGCCTCGCCGCGCCCGGGCGGTCCCGAGCGCGGCATGAGCGGTCAGAGCGGGCCGACCGGCGGGTCCGGCACCGGCGCACGGCGCGGCAGCCCGCCGCCGAGCTGGTACCAGTCGACCTTGCGGGTGACCGCCATGATCGTGGCCAGGATCAGGAACAGCAGGCCGGCGCCCAGCACCAGCGCGTTGTCCTCGGACACCAGCAACCCGTACAGGGCGCCGTACAGCGTGGTCAGCATGGCGCCGAAGCCGAGCGCGCGCACCAGGCTGCGCAGCACCGCGCTGAGATAGAACACCAGCAGGCCGATGCAGGCCGCGCTCGCCGCCAGATAGGCGTAGCCGAAGGCGATGTGCTCGCTGAGGCTGACCAGCAGCAGGAAGAAGATCGCCAGCGCCAAGCCGACCAGGCCGTACTGGATCGGGTGGATGCGCAATTGCTTGATCAGTTCGAACATGAAGAAGCCGACGAAGGTCAGCAACACGAACAGCAAGCCGTACTTGGTCGCGCGGTCGGCCTGGGTGTAGACGTTGACCGGGTCCTTGAGCGTCACCTGCACCGCGTTGACTTCGCCGATCGGTTCGTTGGAGTCGTCGTCGCGGGTAAGGCGCACCACCGGCAGCACGTTGCCGGCCAGGTACTGGCGCTGGGCGTTGGTCGCCACCGAGGCCACCTGCCATTCGGCGCGGAAGCCGTTCTCGCTGATGTCGTCCGAACTCGGCGGGAAGCTGCCGCCGTAGTTCGGGTGCGGCCACTTGGAATGCAGGGCGAAGCGGTTGCTCTTGCCCAGCGGCACCAGCGCCAGCGATTCGGTGCCGCCGAGGACGAAGCTCAGGTCGGTGTTCACGCGCAACTGAGCGCCCGGCGCCGGCGCCGCCAGGCGGGCGTGGATGCCGCCGCCGTCGCGCGCGCCCAGACCGTCCTCGATCGCCGCCTCGACGCCATTCAAACGCAGCTTGGGCGCGCGCAGGCCGCGCACGTCGGCGAAGGCGTAGCTGATCCACGGCCGGCCGATGCTGCGCACGCGGCCGTTGCGGGTCGAATCGACTGCCGGGTCGGCCGGAATGGTCGCGCTGAAATCGGCGCGCGCATGGCCGGTCCAGTCGTACACCCGCACCTTGTGCAGGCCGAGCTGGCGCACGCGCGGCAGCAGTTCGCCCTCGACCTCGAGCTTGTTCGGGAAGAAAGTCCAGTGCGCGACTTCGCGGCGCCGCACCTGCTTGATCGCGCCGTCGAGGTCCTTCTCCTGCTCGATCCAGGTCTCTTCGTACGGCACCACCAGCACCGGCCCGGAAAAGGCCTGCGCGCCGGCGTAGCTGCGCGCCATCCGGTTCACCGCTTCGGCGCGATAGCCCTGCCGCTCGTCGATGATCCCGCCGATCATCAACAGCGGTATCAGGATCGCCAGGGTCATCCCCAGCACCAACAACATCTTCAGCCACACCCGCATGGTCCTGCTCCTGGTTACGAACTCGGAGCGCAGCATGCGCAGCGCATGCGGGGACGCGATGGCCCGGCGGTGTGGCTGCGGTGAAGCAAGAGTGAAGCGCGCTCGCCGGCCCCGTACGGTCCGACCGCGGTGCGCCGTCGCGACGGTCCGCGCGGCGGTGGCGTTGCCGCAGACAGCGGAATCGGCCGCGGCGCCTGAGCGCGCACCGCGCCGGTTCGAACATCGCAGCGGCGCAACGGAATTCGCGGCGAGCGGGCCAGGGCGCCCACGATCTCGCGCCCGTCGACGGCCGCCCTCCGGAGGCACGGCAGGCCGATACACCGCCGGGGCCGCTCAGCGGCATGGCCGTCGTCCCCTGCCGCCGCGCCCCCGGCTACGGCCTGCCGAAGCCGCTTCTCGGCGCCGCCCCCTGGGGCCGTCGGCGCATCCACAAACATGAACGGGGAAGCGGCCGATCCCGCCCCGCCCGGACCGCCTCAGCCCGCCATTCCTGTCCCGAATAGCCCCGAGGACGTGCCGACCCTGGCCCGAAAAGACGCAAACCGACGCCGCAGGTCAGCTTCTGACTCACTCGTCCTCACGCAAAAATCACTTTGTGTTAACAATTTCAATGAGCTATGTGTCACATTTTTTGGCACGAAACCTGCTTCTGCCTGCGGTCAGCGCCCGGAGCCCCGGCCGCTCACCTCCTTTTGGATCCCGATGATGCGCAAGCTCCCGACCTCTCTTCTGGCCGCCGCCCTGCTGGCCGGCGCGCCGCTGCTCGCCCAGGCCGAATCGCAGTACAGCACCGGCGCCGGCTCGCCGCTGACCGCCAGCGCCAAGCTCGACTTCCAGATCACGATTCCGAAGATCCTGTTCCTGCGCGTCGGCAGCGGCGCGGACTACACCAGCACCGCGACGGTCAACCAGATCGCCTTCGCCGTCCCGGCCGCCAACGTCGGCAACGGCGCCGCCGTCGCCGCGACCGCGACCTCGGGCGACCTCGGCAACGGCGAAGTCACCGCCAAGGTGGTCGGCAACAACGGCAACATCACCCTCGGCGCCACCGCGCTGGGCGCGCTCAGCAACGGCGCCGCCGGCGACACCATTTCCTACAGCCAGATCGCCACCGCCAGCGACACCGCCGCCCTGCCGGCGCCGGTGCTGACCGACGGCGCCTCGACGCCGCTCACCATCGCGCCGGCCAGCGGCAAGGTCGTCAACCGCAGCGCGCGTTGGACCTACACCTACCTCAACAACAACGTCGTCGCCCCGGGCGTGTACGGCGGCGTCAACGCCAACAACAGCCGCGTCACCTACACCGCTTCGATGCCGTAAGCGGCGGACGGGCGACGCGCTCCGCCGTCCGTTTCGCTCCCTCCTCCCGCGGCGCGTCCGCGGGAGGGCTTCCGCCTCCGCACCGGAACCGTCCGTCATGACGCCATCGCTGCGCGCCATCCGCCAGATCCGCTGGGCCCTGCTGCCGCTGGCCGCGCTGTGGCTCGGCGCCGCCCAGGCCTTCGTGGTCACCATCTCGCCCGGCACCCGCGCGGTCTATCTGCGCATCGGCAACGGCGTGTTCACCGGGACCTATCGAGGCGGCGGCACGCCGGGCAGCGGCGGCACGCTCAACAAGGTCTCGGTGACCGTGCCGGCCGCGGCGCTCGGCAACGGCACCGACCAGCCGATGACCAGCGACGCCACCCAGACCACCAGCCACTACGACGGCTACACCTTCTGCAACGTGCCCGACGAGGTCTACATCGGCGGCTTCTACCGCCGTCCGACCACCACCGGCTCGGCCAGCCTGACCGTGTCCTCGCCCGCCGGGCTGAGCAACGGCAACGGCGACAGCATCGCCTTCTCGCAGATCGCCTGGGCCAGCAGCGGCAACGGCGATACCGGCACCCAGCCGATTCCGGCCGGCAGCTTCAACGGCGGCGTGCAGAGCCTGGCCAGCTTCCCGGCCAACAGCTGGCGCGAGAGCTGCCACCGTTTCCGCTATGCCAACGACGCGGTGGTCGCCGCCGGCACCTACACCGGCCGGGTGGTCTACACCCTGAGCGCGCCATGAGCCGCTGGCTGGCGATCGCGCTGCTGTCGCTGTGCGCCGGCCTGGCCCAGGCCGCCACCTTCCGCGTCGACGACAGCGCCAGCCAGGTGCTGGACAACGACGTGCAAATGAAATGGGACGACGCCGTGCCCGGCCAACACGCGCGCCAGACCGTGTCCGGTGCGCTGACCGTGCTGGTCCGCCTGGACCTGTCGCCCTGGCAGGGCCGCCAGGGCCGCGTCTACATGACCCTGCCCGCCTCGCCTTCGGGACCGATCCTGACCCAATGGACCACCCGCGGCCGCCTGCTGCCGGGCGCGCTGCGCGCCGGCGAGCGCGCCCTGGTCTATGCCGGTCCGCTGCCGGCCGGGCTGCTCGAAGACACCGTGCGCCTGAACCTGCAGGCCGACGGACAACGCCTGTCGCGCGCCGAGCAACTGCATTTTTCCTTCGAAGTCGACCTGGACACTCCGTGATGCGCCTCGCCCGCCTGCGCACCCTCGCCGCTCTGCTCGCGTCGCTGCCCCTGTGCGTCGCCGCGCAGGGCTTTTCGGCCCTGGTTTCGCCGCCGCGCTTCGAAGACTCGGCCCGGCCCGGCACCACTTATCGCAACGTGGTCGAAATCTCCAATCTGTCGCCGGCGTCGGCGCGCTACACGCTCAAGACCGCCGACTGGCGCCTCGACCCGCAGGGCGCGGCGATCTTCGACGAGGCGCTGGCGCCGGACAGCTGCCGCCCCTGGGTGGGGCTGGAGGCGGCGCAGATCGAAGTCGGCGCGCAGGGCAAGCGCCGCTATCGCTTCGAAGTCGCGGTGCCGGCCGACGCGCCGGCCGGCGAATGCCGCTTCGCGATCCTGCTCGAAGGCGAACCGGAAACCGTACGCGGCTCGGTCGCGCTGCCGGTGTCGGGGCGGATCGGCATCATCGTCTACCTCGCCGTCGGCGGCGCCGCCGCGCGGCTGCAGACCCGCGCGATGGGGGTGCAGCGCATCGACGGCCGCGACCTGCCGGTGCTGGAGATCCACAACGCCGGCAACGCCCATTCGCGCCTGGAAGGCCTGATCGACGGCACCGACGCGCAAGGCCGCAAGATCGCCTTCGCGCCGTCCAATCTGCCCATCCTGCCGGGCGAAACCCGGTCGATCGCATTGCAACCGCAAGGCGACGATCCGGCCACGCCGGCGCCGCCGATCGCCTATCCCTTGAAACTCGAGGGCGCATTGGACTGGGACCGGCAGCGGCTCGAACTCGACGCCGTATTGAACCGATGAGGTTGCCTCCCCCCGGCTCGCACCGGCTCGTCCTGCGCCGGCTGGCGTGGTGCGTCGCCGGCGCGCTGGTCGCCGCGCCGGTCGCCGCCAGCGAGACGGCGCCTCCCGCCGGCGCGTATCGCGACCGGATCATCGCCCCGCAGGCGCTGGCGCCGCTGCCGCCGGACGAGGACGAAGCGCCGGCCGACGACGACGGCCCGCCGCGCGCGTTGCGCGTCGAGCTGCAACTGGCGCGCAGCGAGCGCGGCGAGCGCAGCTACGACGAGCACGGCCTTTCGGCGGGCGGGTTCTGGGAAACCGCCGATCACGGCAGCCTGTCGCTGGACGCCAACCTGTTCCGCAGCGATCGCCTGCACGGCGACGAGGGCCGCGACTGGGGCGGGCTGGCCACGTTGTGGCAACGCAATCTGTATCTCGACGGCGGCTGGCGCGTGGACAACGGCCTGGGCGTGCTCAATACGCCGGCGCCGGAGCTGCAGCGCAATCAATACCGCTTTTTCCTGCCGACCGCGCCGCTGGCCGGCGCCAGCACGCAATGGCGACAGGACGCCGACGGCACCTCGGCGTACGCCGCGTTCGGCCGCGCCGGCGTCTACGACGGCCGGCGCATGGCCGGCTTCGACCCCGGCGACGGCCGGGTCGCGGCGGCCGGTGTGCAATGGCGCAGCGGCGCCGGCTGGAACCAGTCGCTGGCGGTGCTGGGCAGTGGCGGCCGGATCGTCGCCGACGGCCGCGGCGATCTGGACTTCGCCTCCGGCGACAGCCAGGCCGCGCACTGGGCGGCCGGCTGGCGCAGCGAACGCGACAGCGTGCAGTTCAATCTGCTCGGCAGCCGCAACGACGGCCGCGACGCCGCCGGCGGCTGGATCGACGCCAGCGCCCGGCGCGGCCGCTATCGCCACCACTACGGCGTGTTTTCGCTCGACCCCGGCCTGGCCTGGGGCGCGCTGCCGATCAACCAGGACGTGCGCGGCGGCTACTACCGCCTGGGCTATCAGTACGGCCGCTGGCAATGGAACGCCGGCGTCGACGACATCCGCTCCATCAGCGGCGACGGCTTCGACGGCCAGTACGCCACCGCCTACGCGCGCTATCAGGCCAGCAGCCGGCTCGGCTACGGCGCCAGCCTCAGTCTGCGCCACGCCGACGGCGACGCGCATGCGCTGCAGTTGTTCGCCGACCGTAGCGGCGAGTGGGGCCAGACCCGGCTGCAATTCGATCACGCCGACGGCGACGGCCTCGGCCGCAGCTGGCAGGCCAGCATCGATCAGGCGCTGCCGCTGCGCGCCGGCCGGCGCTTGTCGGTGTCGCTGGGCTACGGCGAGATCGCCGACGCCGACGCCGGTTCCACCCGCACCGCCACGCTGGCCTTCTACGGCGGCCTGGCCCTGGGCTCGCGCGTCAGCCTCGACGGCAATGCACGCTGGACTTACGGCGACGGCGCCAGCGCCTTGCGCGGCACCGACCTCAATCTCGGCCTGGACTGGCGCATCGCTCCGCGCTGGTCACTGAACCTGGCCGTCTACCAGAGCCGCGGCCGCCAACGCTCGCCGTTCGCGCTCGATCCGCTGGCGATCGAGTCGCCGTTCCTGGCCCTGCCGCGCGAGCGCTCGGCGCTGTTGAGCCTGCGCTATGACCGTCAGCGCGGCCGCAGCCAGGCGGTGCTCGGTGGCGCGCCGGGCGCGGCCACCGGCCACGTCGCCGGCTCGCTGTTCCTCGACGACAACGACGACGGCGTGCGTGCCGCTTCCGAACAGGCCGCGGCCAACGTCACCGTGGTGCTCGACGGACGCTACGCCGTACGCACCGACAGCAACGGCGAATTCGCCTTCCCGCGCGTGTCGGTCGGCGAACACACCCTGGAGGTCGTCGCCGACAACCTGCCGCTGCCGTGGTCGCTGCGCGAGTCGTCGGCCCGCCGCCGGATCGAAGTCAGCGTGCGGCGTACCGCGCGGGTCGATATTCCCGCGGCGCGGCCGCGATGAGCGCCTTGCCCGCACCACCGCGTTCCGCGCCGTCCGCGCCGCAGCGCCGCAGCGCGTCGGGCGCGTTCGCCATCGCGTTCCAGCCTATCGTCGATCTCGACCGGCGCGAGGTGTTCGCCTACGAAGCGCTCGGCCGCCGCGCCGGCAGCGACGGCGCCGCCGCGCTGTTCGCCGGCCTCGACGCGCCGGCGCGCGCCGACCTGGAACGGCGCTTGGCCCGCGCCGCACTGCGCGCCGCCGCGCACCTGCCCGGCGCGCAACGGCTGTCGATCAACCTCGGCCCGTCGATGCTCGGCGATCCGATCGCCCTGCACGAACTGCACCGCCAGGCGCAGACGCTGGGGCTGGACGGCCGGCGCATCGTGTTCGAATTCCCCGAGTCCAGCCCGATCGCGCGCAGCGCCTGGAGCCAGGCGCAACGGTTGTTGCGCGACTGGGGCTACGCCACCGCGATCGACGATTTCGGCGCCGGCTACGCGGGCCTGGAGTTGCTCGCCGATTGCGCGCCGGACCTGATCAAGATCGACATCGGCCTGGTCCGCGGCATCGCCGCCGACCGCGCCCGCCAGGTGATCGTTGCCGGCCTGGTCTCGATCGCCGCCCAGCTCGGCATCGCCCTGATCGCCGAAGGCGTGGAAACCCAGGCCGACGCGGCCCAGCTCAAATCGATGGGCATCGTCCTGCAGCAAGGCTATCTGTACGCCCGCGCCCAGGTCGGCCGTTGGCCGCAGCCCGCGCCCGAAACCTGGGCGGCGACGGGCGCACGCGCGATCGACCGCCGCGCCGACCGCAGCATTCGGTAAGGCGGCGCGCGGCACGGCCGCGTGCCCCGTTTGCGCAGAAGCGGCGGGGCCGGGCTTCGGTCGATGGCGCAGGCCGGGGCGCCCGCGCGTGCCTTGGTCGCGGCTTGCGCCGCTCCTACTCCGGAATGGACAGGGCGGCGATCGCGCCGGGCTCGCCGTCGCGGTTGCGCAGTTGCGCGCTGCCGCCGTGCAGGGACGCGACCTCGGCGACGAAGCACAGCCCCAGACCGCTGCTGCGGCTGCCCCCGGCCGGCCGCGGCAGCGAGTAGAAGCGTTCGAACACCCGCCCCACCGCATAGTCCGGCACCCCGGGGCCGCGATCGCCGACCTCGACCTGCTGCGCCTCGCCGATGCGTTGCAGGCGCAACACGATCTCGCCGCCCGGCGGCGAAAAATCGGCTGCATTGTCGAGCAGGTTGATCAGCGCCTGACGCAGCAGGAAAGCGTCGCCGCGCACCGGCGGCAGGCTCGGGTCCAGGTCCAGCAACAGCCGCGCGCCGGCGCCGTCGATGCGCTGCGCGCAATGCTCGGCCGCCTCGCGCGCGATCGCCGCCAACGCCACCGGTTCGGGCCGTTCCAGGCGTTGGCGATGTTCGACCGCCGCCAGCGCCAGCAGCTTGTCGATCATCTGCGCCAGGCGCTCGGCCTGACGGCGGATGCTGCCGGCGAAGCGCGCGCGGTCGGCATCGGGCATCGGCGCATCGCCGGGCGGCGATTCCAGCAATTCGGCGCTGCCGCGGATCGCCGCCAACGGGCTCTTCATTTCGTGGGTCAGCGTATGCACGTATTGCTCGACGTACTGCTTGCCCTCCAGGCGCGCACGCATGGTCTCCAACGCCTGACCGAGTTCGCCGAACTCGCCGGCGGCGTCCGGCGGGTCGGCGCGCTTGCCCGCGGTGACCGCCTGCGCGTAGCGCCGCAGCAGGCCGATCTGGCGCGACAGCCACCACGACACGATCACCCCGATGGCCAGCGCCGCGCCCATCAGCACGAAGCCCCAGCGCGTCACCACCGCCTGGCTGCGGGCGATGAACGGCGCGATCGCGGCGTTCGGCTTGGCCACAGTCAACGAACCGATCACCCGGCCGCGCTCGTCGCGGATCGGAGCGGCCACGTGCATCACGGTGTCGTCCGGGCGCGCCGGATCGACCGCGCTGGAGCGCGCGCCGTAGCGGCCGCGCAGGGTCAGGTAGACGTCGTTCCAGCGCGAATAGTCCTGCCCCACCGCGACGCCGCTGCTGTCGAACACGACGATGCCGCGCGCGTCGGTCACGTAGACGCGATAGCTGGTTTCCGGCTTGCGGAAGCCCCAGATCGCCGCGCCGACGTCGCGTCCGTCCAGCGAGCGCACGCGCTTGGCGAAGTCGCCGCGGTCGATGCGGCCGGCGAGGAAATCGTCGGTGGCCAGTTCGGCCAGCACGTTGGCGGTGTCGACCAGAGTGTCTTCCATCGCCTGGCGCACGCCGGGCTTGACCTCGGCCACGAACACCCGCACCAGCAACAACGCCGCGACCGCGACGATCAGGAAGTAGCCGAGGAAGATCCGCAGTCCGATGCGCACGAGCGGCCCCGGCTCAGGCGTTGTCGAGCGAGTAGCCCAGTCCGCGGTGGGTGCGGATCGGGTCGGCGTCGGCGGCGACTTCGCGCAGCTTGGCGCGCAGGGTCTTGATATGGGTGTCGACGGTGCGGTCGCCGCTGTCCAGCGCATCGCCCCAGACCCGGTCCATCAACTGCGCGCGCGACAGCACCGCGCCCGGGCGCTGCAACAAAGCGGCCAGCAGGCCGTACTCGTAGCGGGTCAGGTCCAGGGCCTGGCCGCGGTAGCGGATGCGCTTGCCCTCGGCGTCGTGGACGAAGCCCTCCTCGGTCGCCGGCGCGGCCTCGCTGCCGCCGGGACGCAGCCGGCGCAGCACCACCCGCACCCGGGTCGCCAGTTCGCGCGGCGAGAACGGCTTGGTCACGTAGTCGTCGGCGCCGATCTCCAGGCCGAGGATACGGTCGGCCTCGGCGTTCTGCGCGGTCAGGAAGATCACCGGCAGATCGCGCTCGCGGCGCAGCTCGCGGCACAGCGCGAAACCGCCGATGTCGGGCAGGCCGACGTCCAGCACCGCCAGGTCGAACGCCCCGCGCGCCGCCTCGCGCAGCGCCTCGCCCCCGGTCAGGCAATGCACCGCCTCGTAGCCCTCCGCGCGCAGCGCGTACAACACGGTGTCGGCGATGGCGGATTCGTCTTCTACCAGAAGGATGCGCATGGGGCGGGGATTGGGGATTCGGGATGGGGGATGGGCGAAGCGCCGCGTCGCCCATGATGCCTGTTCGGCCTGCGGGCTGCCGCTTTCGCGGCGCGACTCGCCCAGGCCCCATAATGTCCCGGGGACTGCTTGTTTGCTTTTCCCAATCCCCGATCCCGAAACCCAATCCCGGCCGAAAATGAACTACCGCCACGCCTTCCACGCCGGCAACCACGCCGATGTGCTCAAACACGTCGCCCTGCTGGCCTTGTGCGATGCGCTGACCATCAAGCCGGCGCCGCTGTTCGCGCTCGATACCCATGCCGGGCGCGGGTTGTACCCCCTGGACGGCAATTCGGCCCAGCGCACCGGCGAAGCCGAGGGCGGAATCGGCCGGCTGATCGCCGAGGCGCCGAAACAACCGGCGATCGCGCGCTATCTGGCCGCGGTGCGGGCCTGCCGCAGCGTGCACGGGCCGGCCGCCTACCCGGGTTCGCCCTGGTTGCTGGCGCATGCCCTGCGCGAGGACGACCGCATCGCCGCCTGCGAACTGCAGCCGGAGGAGGCCGGCCAGCTCCGGCAGCACTTCCATGCCGACCCGCGCATGGCCGTGCACGCCCGCGACGGCTACGCGGCGATGAAGGCGCTGTTGCCGCCCAAGATCGGCGCCACCCGCTACAACCGCGGCCTGGTCCTGATCGACCCGCCGTACGAAGCGCAGTTGGAAGAGTTCGACACCGCCTTGGCGGCGCTGCGCGAGGGCCTGGCCCGATGGCCGCAGGGCTGTTACGCGCTGTGGTATCCGATCAAGCGCCGGCGCGCGCTGCAGCCGTTCTACCGCCGCGCCGCCGCGCTGCCGGCCAAGTCCATCCTGACCGCCGAACTGCTGGTGCGCGCCGACGATTCGCCGCTGCGCATGAACGGCAGCGGCCTGTTGCTGCTCAACGCGCCGTGGCAGTTGGACGAGACCCTGACCGCGGTGCTGCCGGCATTGGCGCGCACGCTCGGCGAAACCTCTGCCGCCGAAGGCGGCTTGAACTGGCTCAAGCGGCCCGACTGAGCCCCGCGCAGCGGCACGCTGCAACGCAGCGGAAATCGCGTTCCAGCGCACGCTTGCGCCGCCGTGCGCGCCGTCCCGCCGGCACGTCGGCATCGCTGCGCGGGAGCCGCGCGCGCTTGGCGTGGCCGGCTTGCGCCGCATCCGCATGCCCGCGGCCGTGCCGCTGCGCGCCGGCGCCGGGCGGCGACGACTTGCGCGAGCGCGGCGGGCGTCGTATCACGGCGCCGCCCAATGACGGGCTGGAGAGAGGGAATTCGAATGATCAGGAAGAAGATCGGGTTTCTCGCCGTGTGCGCCTTCGCCTTCGGCATGACCATCGCCAGCAGCGCCGGCGCCTTCGCCTGCAACAACACCTGCCGCCTGGGGTGCGAAACCGCGCTGACCAACTGCGAGAACAGCGGCGGCAGCCGCTGCTGGATCGAGTATTCCAACTGCTATCGCCGCTGCGGCTGCGTCCTGCCCTGATCCGGCGGGACGGCCCGAAAGGATCGTCCGCACGGATCGACGGCCGGGGGCGCGCCCCCGGCCGTTACCGCCCCCGTACAAGCCCAGACAGGCCGCGCGGTCTTCGTGGCGATACGACGCAGACACACATCTGCCCGGCGTCGAACGGTGCGGGCCTCGTCGTGGCGGCCTCAGTAGCAGTCCCAGTGATAAGCCACGCGGCTGAAATCGGCGCGGGCCAGGTCGTCGGGGTCGATGAAGAAATTGGCGATGCCCGAATCGCCCCACATCAGGTCCTCGTCGCTGTCGAGCTGCAACAGCAGCACGCGCTCATCGCCGGCGGCGCGCGGATCGGACTGGGTGAAGTCGGGGTAGCCGCCGAGCTTGTGTCCGGCACGGTCCAGATAGGCGGCGACGTCGTCGGCGACGTCCTCGGCCTCGTCCTCGGGATGGGCCTTGCGGTAATCGGCGATCAGGCCATCGATGTCGCGGCCGATGGCGCGCTCGAGCCCGGCGTCGTTGCCGCCGATGGTTTCGTGGTCGGCGACGAAACGGATCCGGCGCGGCCGGGCCGGATCGAACGGCAGGCCCTCGCCGGCCGCCGTGCCCGCCGGCGGCGCGACCGCCGGCGCATCGGTGCGCGGCCAGTACACGACGCGGAAGCCGCGTTGTTCGGCCAGCGCCTGCATGCGGTCCTCGCCGTGAGCGCGGTCCAGGCCGGCGCCGTAGTAGTCGTCGGCGGAGACGAAGAACTGCAGCAAGCCCTGCTGGGGATAGCCCGGCATCACCGGCAGTTCGGCGAAATCGAGCTGGGCCAGCAGGAACAACGGCCGCCCCTGGGGATCGCGCGGGTAATCGCGCCCGGCCGCCCAATAGGCGCGGCCGCCGACCTTGCTCAACCGCAACGCGTCGGTCTTCAGTTCGCTCAGTTCGATCCGCGCCACCGGCCGCTGGCTGGTCTGCATGGCCGCGGCCACCGGCGCCAGCACGGCGCGGGCGCGGGCGTCGTGGTCCTGGATCGCGCAGCCGCCGCCCTTGCCGCCATCCCCGGCCGCCTGCCGGTCTGCGCCGGCGGCGCCGTGCATTGGGCCGGCGGCGTTTTCCTGCCCCGCCCGGCTGCGTTGCGCCACCTTGCCTTCGAGCTGCCGGTAGGCCACGTAGCCGACCCCGCCCAAGGCCGCCGCCGCGGCCGCCACGATCGCTATCGACAGCAATACCGCTTGGCCGGTCTTCATCGTTCGGGGTCCATTTCGTCGTCGGAACGATTATCGCCAACGAAAAGGCCGGAAGCGCAGCGCACTCCCGGCCTCGTCTTGCGGTGCCGCAGCGCGGCCTCAGTCGCCGCGCGCGACGTCGGGCTCGAAGAAGCTCCAGCGCACTTCCGGGAAGGCCTGCTTCATCGCCCGCTCGACCGCGTTGATCTGCTCGGTCAGTCCGGCCACGCTGTGCTCTTCGCGCATCTGCGCCTGCACCGAGACCATCACCTCGTTGCCCAGTTGCAGGGTGATCAGGCTGATGACCCGCGCCACTTCCGGGCGCGCGTCGAGAAACTCGCGGATCTGCTGCTGGCGCAGCGGGTCGACGCTTTGGCCGATCAGCATCGCCTTGACTTCGATGGCGACGAACACCGCCACGATGATCAGCAGCGCGCCGATGCAGACGGTGCCGATGGCGTCCCAGATCGGGTTGCCGGTGACCACGGTCAGGATCACGGCGATCAGCGCCAGCACCAGGCCCAGCAGCGCGGCGAGGTCTTCGCCGAAGATCACCACCAGTTCGGCCTGGCGGCTTTCGCGGAACCACTGCCACAAAGTGCGCTGGCCGCGCGCCTTGGCCACTTCCTGCAGGCAGGCGCGCATCGAGATCGCCTCGGCGACGATGCCGAAGGTCAGCACGCCGGCCGCCCACCACCACTGCTTGAGCGGTTCGGGGTGCTGCAGTTTGTGGATGCCTTCGTACAGCGAGAACATGCCGCCGACGGTGAACAGCATCACCGCGACCAGGAACGACCAGAAGTAGATCGCCTTGCCGTAACCCAGCGGATAGTCGGGCGACGGCGGGCGCTTGGATTGCTTCAGGCCGAGGATCAGCAGGCCTTGGTTGCCGCAGTCGGCCAGGGAGTGGACGGTCTCGGCCAGCATCGCGCTGGAGCCGGTGAAGAACGCTGCGACGCCCTTGGACACCGCGATCGCGAAATTGGCGCCTAGCGCGAACAGGATCGCGCGGGTCGAATCACCACCACCTGCCATGACTGAACTGCTCCTTCGGGTTTCAAGCGGCGGAGTCTAGCATTGCCGATACTGGCGATTGAGGACCGAAAGGCCCTTGCGCCGGGCGATGGCATCGACCGGGCGGTCGCGGCCGGCGCCCTGCCCACGAACCGGTCCAGACGCGACAGGCGGGCTTGCCGGATTGTCGCCGGGCGCGGATCGGGACCCGATGCGTCGGGCCAGGATGCTCCCGTCGGCGGCCGGCGCCGGGTCCCGCCGAACACCCGGCGCAGCTCGCCTTCGGTGTGGCGAGCGCCCGTGTATCGCCCCCGCCGACCATCGCCCAGCCGGCAGGTCGGCACGCCCCAGGCACACTCCAGCGGAGGCTGGGCTGGCCAATGGCAGTTGTCAGGCCGCGGTTAGCCGGCCATGATGAAACCAATTCTCATTTCTGGCATGGATTGCGTCAACAAACCCCAGGCCCGATGAGGCCCGCACGGGACCCCGCCCTTCGTCCCGCTGCCGCCGCATCGCGGATACCGACGCCCGCCGGTCGGGACCTCGGACGGGTATCGCAAAGAGGAAGGGCTAAATCCGTCACAATGTGCCACTATCAGACCCATGGCCACGCGTGAACGATTGCCGCCCTGGCACGAACGCCAGCGTCTCCCCAACGGACGCGAGGTGTTGATACGCCCGGTACGGCCCGAAGATGCCGAGCCCCTGCGGGCCGGTTTCACTCTGCTGCAGCCCGACGAAGTGCGTCAGCGCTTCTTGTACGCGCTGAAGGAACTCACGCCGGAAATGGCGGAGCGCTTCACCCGTATCGATCCGCGCACCGAGTTCGCCCTGGTCGCCGCCGAACCCTTCCCTCCCGGCGAGGCCCTGGTCGGCGCGGTCGCGCGGATCGCCATCGACGAGCGCACTCGCGATGCCGAGTTCGCGATCCTGGTCAGCCGCTATATCGCCAACATGGGCCTGGGCCGCTATCTGATGACCCGGCTGGTGAAGTGGGCGCGCGGCAAAAAAGTGCACCGGCTGTACGGCGAAGTGTTCGAACACAACGCGCCGATGTTGTCGCTGGCGCAGTCGCTGGGCTTCGAACGCGAATTCCAGCAGGACTCGCCGGGGCTGATCCGGGTAGTGCTGGACCTGCGCGCCAAGCCGCCGTCGCAGGCCGAAGGCGCCGGCGAACCCGAGCTGGGCGGCGATTCCGGCTCGGACTCGGACAAATCCGCACCCGCCTGATCCGGGCTCGTCCAAGCGCTACGGCGACCGGACGCTGCGGCCCCGCGGCGTCCGTGCTCGTGCGCGGTGGCGCGGTCGGACGGCGCCGCACCGGCTGAGGCCACGCCGAACCGCCGTCGCCGCACGGCGTGACGCGATCCCGGGGTGAGGCTAACCTAGCGCCCCCCGCGACCAACGCTGCCCTGTGTCCTCTCTTCTGCCCAAGACCGGCCAGCAGCGCGCCTGGTGGCGCGCGCCGGCCTCGCCGTCCGCCTTGGCCTGGGCGCTCGCCCGCGCCGCCGCCGAACACGATGCGCCGCTGCTCGCGATCGCCCGCGACAATCACGGCGCACACCAGCTCGAATCCGACCTGCGCACCCTGCTCGGCGTCGACCCGGCTTTGCCGGTGTTGGCGTTTCCGGATTGGGAGACCCTGCCCTACGACGTCTTCAGCCCGCACCCGGACATCGTCTCGCAGCGGCTGGCGGCCCTGCACCGCCTGCCCGGCCTCAAGCGCGGCATCGTCGTGGTGCCGGTGCAGACCCTGCTGCAGCGGCTGGCGCCGCGCCGCCACGTGGTCGGCGGCAGTTTCGACCTCGCGGTCGGCCAACGCTTGGACCTGGACGCGGAAAAGCGCCGGCTCGAATCGGCCGGCTACCGGCACGTGCCGCAGGTGCTGGACCCGGGCGACTTCGCCGTGCGCGGCGGCCTGCTCGACGTCTATCCGATGGGCGCGCAATCGCCGTTCCGGATCGAACTGCTCGACGACGAAATCGAAACCATCCGCGCCTTCGATCCGGAATCGCAGCGCTCGCTCGACAAGATCGAAGCGGTGCGCATGCTGCCCGGACGCGAAGTGCCGCTGGACGAGGCCTCGCTCAAGCGCGCGCTCGACGCGCTGCGCGAGCGCTTCGACCTCGACACCCGGCGCAGCGCCCTGTACCAGGACCTCAAGGCCGGGCTGGCGCCGTCGGGCATCGAGTACTACCTGCCTTTGTTTTTCGAACAGACCGCGACCCTGTTCGACTACCTCGACGAAGCCGTCCTGCCGGTGCTCGCCGACGGCGCGCTGGACGCCGCCGACCAGTTCTGGAGCCACACCGGCGAGCGCTACGAACAACGCCGCCACGACATCGAGCGGCCGCTGCTGCCGCCGGATCAGCTTTACCTGACCCCGGTCGGCCTGCGCGAGCGGCTCAACCAGGGCCGGCGCATCGAGCTGTGCGGCGAAGGCCATGCGCAACGCGAGCGCGCGCTCGCCCTCGGCGACCAGCCGGCGCCGGCGCTGCCGGTCGCCGCACGCGACGCCGCGCCGGCCGAAGCGCTGAAATCCTTCCTCGCTCACTACCCGGGCCGGGTGCTGATCGCCGCCGACAGCCCCGGCCGCCGCGAAGCTTTGCTGGAAGTGCTGCAGGCCGCGCAACTGCGCCCGGAGGTGGTCGCCGACTGGCGTGCGTTCCGCGACGGCGCCAGCCGCTTCGCGATCGCGGTCGCGCCACTGGAGGACGGCTTCGCCCTCGACCAGCCGCCGCTGGCGGTGCTGACCGAGCGGCAGCTGTTCCCCGAGCGCGCCTCGCAGCCGCGTCGGCGCAAGCGCGTCGGGCGCGAGCCGGAAGCGATCATCCGCGACCTGGGCGAGTTGTCCGAGGGCGCGCCGATCGTGCACGAGGACCACGGCGTCGGCCGTTACCGCGGCCTGATCGTGCTCGAAGCCGGCGGTCAGCCCGGCGAATACCTGGAAATCGAGTACGCCAAGGGCGACCGGCTGTACGTGCCGGTCGCGCAGTTGCACCTGATCAGCCGCTACTCCGGCGCCTCGGTCGAGACCGCGCCGCTGCACTCGCTCGGCGGCGAACAATGGACCAAAGCCAAGCGCAAGGCGGCCGAGAAGGTCCGCGACGTGGCCGCCGAACTGCTCGAGATCCAGGCCAAGCGCCAGGCCCGCGCCGGCCTCGCGCTGGACGTGGACCGGGCCATGTACGAGCCGTTCGCGGCCGCGTTCCCGTTCGAGGAGACGCCCGACCAGCACGCTTCGATCGAGGCGGTGATCCGCGACCTGTCCAGCAGCCAGCCGATGGACCGGGTGGTCTGCGGCGACGTCGGCTTCGGCAAGACCGAAGTCGCGGTGCGCGCGGCCTTCGTCGCCGCCGCAGCCGGCAAGCAGGTTGCGGTGCTGGTGCCGACCACGCTGCTGGCCGAGCAGCACTACCGCAATTTCCGCGACCGCTTCGCCGACTGGCCGCTCAAAGTCGAGGTGCTGTCGCGCTTCAAGACCGGCAAGGAGATCAAGGCCGAGCTGGAGAAGCTGACCGAGGGCAAGATCGACGTCGTCGTCGGCACCCATCGCCTGCTGCAGAGCGACGTGCGCTTCAAGGACCTCGGCCTGGTCATCGTCGACGAGGAACAGCGCTTCGGCGTGCGCCAGAAAGAGGCGCTCAAGGCGCTGCGCGCCAACGTGCACCTGCTGACCCTGACCGCGACGCCGATCCCGCGCACGCTCAACATGGCCATGGCCGGTCTGCGCGACCTCAGCATCATCGCCACCCCGCCGGCGCACCGCCTGGCGGTGCAGACCTTCGTCGTGCCCTGGGACGACATGCAGCTGCGCGAAGCGTTCCAGCGCGAACTGGCGCGCGGCGGCCAGGTGTATTTCCTGCACAACGACGTCGAAAGCATCGGCCGGATGAAGCGCCAACTGGAAGAGCTGGTGCCGGAAGCGCGCATCGGCATCGCCCACGGCCAGATGGCCGAGCGCGAGCTGGAAAGCGTCATGCTCGATTTCCACAAGCAGCGCTTCAACGTGCTGCTGTGCACGACGATCATCGAATCGGGCATCGACATCCCCAACGCCAACACCATCATCATGAACCGCGCCGACAAATTCGGCCTGGCCCAGCTGCACCAGTTGCGCGGCCGCGTCGGCCGTTCGCATCACCGCGCCTATGCCTACCTGGTGATTCCCGATCAGCGTTCGATCACCGCCGACGCGCAGAAGCGCCTGGAAGCGATCGCCTCGATGGACGAGCTCGGCGCCGGTTTCACCCTGGCCACCCACGACCTGGAGATCCGCGGCGCCGGCGAACTGCTCGGCGAGGACCAGAGCGGGCAGATGGCCGAGGTCGGCTTCAGCCTGTACACCGAATTGCTCGAACGCGCGGTGCGCTCGATCCGCCAGGGCAAGCTGCCCGACGTGGATTCGGCCGAAGCGCGCGGCGCCGAGGTCGAACTGCATATTCCGGCGCTGATCCCGGAAGACTATCTGCCCGACGTGCACACCCGCCTGACGCTGTACAAGCGCATCAGCGGCGCGCGCGACAGCGAAGAGCTGCGCGAGCTGCAGGTCGAGATGATCGACCGCTTCGGCCTGCTGCCGGACGCGGCCAAGCATTTGTTCGCGGTGGCCGAACTCAAGCTCGGCGCGACCGCGCTGGGCATCCGCAAACTCGACCTCGGCGACAAGGGCGGCCGCCTGCAATTCGTCGAGCGGCCCAACGTCGACCCCATGTCGATCATCAAGATGATCCAGGGCCAGCCCAAGCTTTATCAGATGGACGGCCCGGACAAACTCAGGATCAAGCTCGACCTGCCCGATCCGCCGGCGCGCCTGGCCGCGGCCAAGGGCCTGCTGACCTTGCTCGACACCAAGCATTGAGCGCCCCCGCTCCGCTCTTGCGGCTCCCCCTTGGAAAAAAGCGGGAGCCGGGAGGGTTGGCTGCTGACGTTGCTCCTTGAGCGACCGCAACCGCACCTCTGCCGCGCCCGCCGCGCGGTCGCTCGCCCCTTCGTCGAAAGGGCCGCGGGAAAAGCGTTCGCGCTCTCCTCTGCCGATCCCGTCGGCCGGCCCCGACAGCCCATCCCCACAAAAGCGCACGCAACGGCGTCCCGCCTATCGATTCCGACTTCGAAAAGAGGCCAGGGGGGAGTTGCTTCTGCCTTCGCCTCGCAGGACCACCAGCACTGCCCTCGCGGCCGCAAGGCGGCTACTCTCGCCCCATCTCCCGCTCCGAGCCCGCCATGCCGCGCCTGTCGTCCGCAATGCTCGCCTGCGCCCTCGCCTGCGCCGCTTCGTCGTGCTTCGCCGCGCCGCCGCTGAAGGAGCAACTGAGCCAACGCACCGTGCTCAACCTCGCCGCCGCCAAGCGCATCGCCCAGGCGGTCGAGGACAAGGCGCGCGCCGACGGCCTGAAGGTCGCGATCGCGATCGTCGACGAGGCCGGCCGGCTGTTGCATTTCCAGCGCATGGACGGCACCCCCAACTCCAGCGTCGAGGTCTCGATCGGCAAGGCCATCCACGCCGCCAATTACCGCCGCGACTCGGCCTTCCACCAGAAGCTGCTGGAAGGCGGCAACACGGTGGTGCTGGGCCTGCCGAACGCGCTTCCGATCGAAGGCGGCGTGCGCTTGCTGCTCGACGAGCAGGTGATCGGCGCGATCGGCGTGTCCGGCGCGCAGGCCGCGCAGGACGGTGTCATCGCCCAGGCCGGCGCCGATCTGTTGCGCCCATGAATTCCTCAGCGAACCGGGACTGCGTCATGAACGTTCTACGCCGCCTTTCGTTCGCCGCGTGCGCGGCGCTGCTGTCGGCCTGCGCCACGGCGCCCCAGCCGGACGCGCCGGCCGTGGCGGACACCGCCGCCGGCGCCACCTATCTGATCGTGCGCCACGCAGAGAAAGCCGACGACGACCCGCGCGACCCCAGCCTGTCCGAAGCCGGCCATGCGCGCGCACGCCGCCTGATCGAGGCGCTGGCGCGCACGCCGCTGCGCGCTGCGTACGCGACCGGCTATCGCCGCACGCAGGGCACCGCCGCGCCGGCCGCAGCCGCGCACGGCCTGCAAGTCACGCTCTACGACGCCAAGCAGCCCGCCGCCGATTTCGCCGCCGCCCTACGCCGCGACTGGCCGCAAGGCACGGTGCTGGTGGTCGCGCACAGCAATACCGCACCCGGCATCGCCGCCGCCTTGTGCGGTTGCGCGGTCGAGCCGATGAGCGAGAACGAATACGACCGGCGCATGTGGGTACGGGTGGATGCGCAAGGCCGCGCGCATTTGCGCGTGAGCCGCGACGCCGGGCCGGCATCCTCGTCCGGCCAGTAACGCGCGCGCCGACGCCCGAACCGGAAGCGAACCGACTCCGGCGCCGTAACGGCGTCGGCGCAGCGCGGCGCCGGCAAGGGCTAGACTCTCTCCCGCCCTGCCGTCCGGAGTCGCCGATGAAAGCCCGATTCGCCGCCCTCGCGTTCGCCGTCGCCGCACTGACCGCCTGCGCCCACGCCGGTTCCGGCGGCGACGCGCCGCGCCAGGCCCTGCCCGGCCAAGCGACGGCCTTGGCGCGCGGCGACAGCCTGGTCCTCCCCGACGGCGCGCGGCTGCGCTTCGCCGCGGTCAGCGCCGACTCGCGCTGTCCGCCGAAACTGCAATGCGTATGGGCCGGCGACGCGGTGCTGGCGTTCGAATTCACCGCCGCCGACGGCGCGCGCACGGCGCTGTCGTTCAACACCGTCAGCGATCCGCGCCGCAGCGCCGGCGCCTGGACGATCGAAGTGCAGGGCCTGGACTTCGCCGATCCGCCCAACGCGACGCTCAAGATCGACGCGAAATGAACGCGGCGCCGTCCGGCGCGGGCCACGCGTTCCATCCGCGGCTCTCGCCCGGCGACTCGGCACGAGGCGCGCCTGTCGCGCCGCACGACGCCGTCGCCGCAACACCGAGTTGCAGGGCCGGTAGCGCGATTGCCGCGCACTCGTGCGACCCTGCGGGCATCATCCTGCAGGAATCGCGACCATGACCACGATCATCGCCCCGCGCGTCCACGACCTCGGCGGCTTCCAGGTCCGCCGCGCCGTGCCGTCCATCCAGGCCCGCTCGATCGGCCCGTTCGTGTTCGTCGATCACATGGGCCCGGCGCTGTTCGAGCCCGGCCGCGGCATCGACGTGCGCCCGCATCCGCATATCGGCCTGGCCACGGTGACCTTCCTGTGGGCCGGCTCGATCGGCCATCGCGACAGCCTCGGCAGCGTGCAGGACATCGCTCCCGGCGACGTCAACTGGATGACCGCCGGCCGCGGCATCGCCCACTCCGAGCGCACCCCGCAAGGCCCGCGCGCCGACGGCCATGCGCTGCACGGCATGCAGACCTGGGTCGCGCTGCCGCGCTCGTTCGAGGAAACCGCGCCGGCCTTCCACCACCACCCCGCCGCGACCCTGCCGCAGCAGAGCCGCGACGGCGCCTGGCTGCGCATCGTCGCCGGCCGCGGCTTCGGCGAGGAATCGCCGGTGCGGGTGTTCGCCGACACCCTCTACGTCGCGATCGATCTCTACCCGGACGCGCAATTGGACATCGAAGACAGCCACGCCGAGCGCGCGCTGTACCTGCTCGAGGGCGAAGCCCAGCTCGACGGCGCCGATCTGCCGGAAAAACACCTGGTGTTGCTCGAGCCCGGCACCCGTCCGCGGCTGCGCGCCAAAACCCCGCTCAAGGCCATGTTGCTGGGCGGCGAACCGCTCGACGGCCCGCGGCACCTGTGGTGGAACTTCGTCTCAAGTTCGCGTGAGCGCATCGAACAGGCCAAGCTCGACTGGACCGAAGGCCGCTTCGGCCTTATTCCCGGAGAGCATGAGTTCATTCCGTTACCTGAATAGTGCTTTAACGTTTGTCAACCGACTCGAACTGAACTAAGGTCACAACCTGCAAAGGCTCTCAACACCGTTTGACCTATTCCAGGTTCAGGGGGACGTGTCGTGAAGTCAGGTGGGAAAGGCCAACACGCTTGGCCATGGTTGGTTTTGCTCTTCGTCGCCTGCGCCCAGGCGCAGGACCCTGCCGCCGCCGACGGCGGCGCCTGCCCGCAATTGCCCGACGGCACCGATCTGCGCTGGGAGTATCGGGCCGGCCCCGATTCGGACTTCTGCCGGGCGATCCGCAACAGCGACGGCAGCGAGGCCTTCGGCCTTTACATCGCCGCCAAGTCGCCGTTCGAACCGCGCCGCGGCGACCGCGCCGAGGCCGGCTCCATCGACGGCCGTTCCATGCATTGGTACCGCGGCGAACTGGCCGGCAAGCCCAATGTCCAGGTGCGCGAAACGCTGATCGACGTCGGCAACGGCAAGCTCGCGCACATCTGGCTGCAGGCGAACTCGTCGGAACAGCTCAAGGAGGCGCTCGGCCAAGCCGAGGGGCTGCGATTTTCCTCGGCCCGACTGAGCAGCGCCCGCTGACCTCACCCGCTGTGCACACGCGACGCGGCAATTTTGCCGCGCTCGCGCGCGGCGTCGCATTCGGCACACTTTTGTGACCGGTTGCTCATTTTCACGTTATCCGCCAGCATGAGAATCGACTCGGCTGAATGGGGTCGCGACGCGTCGTTCCCCGCCTGAACGGGACAACCGTCCGATCCCCTGCCGAGGGCAAGTCCCATCACTCGGAGGAAAACGACATGATCAAGCGACTCGGTGCGGAGTTCATCGGAACGTTCTGGCTGGTACTCGGCGGTTGCGGCAGCGCGGTGCTGGCGGCGAACTTCGGCGGTGCCGGCAATCCGCTCGGCATCGGCCTGCTCGGCGTGTCGCTGGCCTTCGGCCTGACCGTACTGACCGGTGCCTATGCGCTCGGCCACATTTCCGGCGGCCACTTCAATCCCGCGGTCAGTTTCGGCCTGTGGGCCGGCGGCCGCTTCCCGGCCAAGGACCTGGTGCCCTATATCGTCGCCCAGGTCGTCGGCGCGATCCTCGCCGGTTTCGTCCTGCTGCAGATCGCCGGCGGCACCGCCGGTTTCGCGATCGACCCGACCGCGGCCGGCACCTTCGCCAGCAACGGCTACGACGTGATGTCGCCGGGCGGCTACTCGATGCACGCCGCGTTCCTGACCGAAGTGGTCATGACCGCGATGTTCCTGGTGATCATCCTCGGCGCCACCCACCGCAACGCGCCGGCCGGTTTCGCCCCGATCGCGATCGGCCTGGGCCTGACCCTGATCCACCTGATCAGCATTCCGGTCACCAACACCTCCGTGAACCCGGCCCGATCCACCGGCGTGGCGCTGTTCGCCGGCCCGGCCGCGATCGGCCAGCTGTGGCTGTTCTGGGTTGCGCCCATTCTCGGCGGCCTGCTCGGCGGCGCGATCTACCGCTGGCTCGGCAAGGACTGAAGCGGTCCGCATCGGGGTACGAAAAAGCCGCGCGAAAGCGCGGCTTTTTCGTTGCCGGAGCGCGCCATCGGCACGCGCGGTCCGGCGCCGCATCCGCGGCTTCGCGGCGGCGTCCTCGACCGCGCAGGTACCGGCGCAAGCAGGAATCCATTCCGACCCGCAGGCCGCGCTCGCCGCATGGCTGGGCCTCGCGCGGCGCAACGGCGCCTGCGGACGGGCGAAGCGGAATGGACTCCGGCTTGCGCCGGCAGGCCGGAACTCAACGGCGCCCTGCGGCGTCGGCCCCGGCCGGCGGATGCGTCAGGCGCCGACGGCCTGCTGCGCCAGGTCCACCGCGTTCTGCTGCAGCTGCGTCTTCAGCCGGCCGGCGGCCAGGCCATCGGCGCTTTCGAGCATCTGGTACGCCGCCTGCAATTGCTTGATGCCGCGCGGCGGCACTTTCTTGAGCTTGCCGCCGACGATGACGAAACCGCCCGCGCCGGCGGCGACGCCGGCGGAAACGAAGGTGGCGACGATGGTGAATTGCTTGGGATCGATTCGGGTGGCCATTGACGGTTGCTCCATGCGGGCGCGGCGGGCCGCGCGTCATCGCAGTCGCTCCGGCCGACGCCGCCGCGCTGCGTTCCATACTCGATCAACGCGCGGGACCGCAGCGGTCGGCCATTGCAACAGTGCAACCGCGCGCCGGCGACCGACCGGCAGCGTCCTTCCGCCGTGGCTGCAGGCCGGGGCCGCGCTCGCGCGCAGCCCTTCGCAGAGCGCCGCCCGGCGTCCATGCCGCGACGGTTCGACTCAGAACTCGCCTCTCAGACCTTCCCTTCTCGGAACTGGCCTTCTCAGAACTTGCCTTCCTGGAAGTCGACGAAGGCCTGCATGAGCTCTTGCTTGGTGTTCATCACGAACGGGCCGTAACGCGCCACCGGCTCGCGCAGCGGCCGCCCGGCGACCACGATCAGGCGCGTATCCGGCTGCAATGCGCGCAAGCGCAGACGGCTGCCGCCGGCCAACACCGCCAACTCCTGCGCCTGCACCGTGCGCGCATCCTCGCCTTCGCCGATCGCCGCTTCGCCCTCGTAAACATAGGCGAAAGCGTTATGGCCCTCGGGCAGGTCGTATTCCCAGGCGGCGCCGTCGGCGAGCGCGACATCGAGATAGACCGGATCGGTGGCCGGCTGCGCGATCGGGCCGCGCAGATCGCCGAGGCGGCCGGCGATCAGCTTGACCTGCACGCCCTGCGCCGGCGCCAGCTGCACGATGCGATCGGGTGCGAACTCCTGGTACTTGGGCTCGGTCATCTTTTCGCGCGCCGGCAGGTTCACCCACAGCTGGAAACCGCGCATGCGGCCCTGCTCCTGTTCGGGCATCTCCGAATGCACCAGGCCGCGGCCGGCGGTCATCCACTGCACGCTGCCGGGCACCAGCACGCCTTCGTTGCCGTGGTTGTCGCGATGGCGCATGCGCCCGTCGAGCATGTAGGTGACGGTCTCGAAGCCGCGGTGGGGATGCTCGGGGAAACCGGCGAGGTAGTCCTCCGGCCGATCGGTGCCGAATTCGTCGAGCAGCAGGAACGGGTCCAGATCGGGCAGCTGCGGGCCGCCGATGACCCGGGTCAGGCGCACGCCGGCGCCGTCCGAGGTGGGCTGGCCGCGCAGCTTGCGGCCGACGCGGGCGTAAGCGGTAGAGGTGGCGGGGGCCATGGGACGCTCCAGATTCGACACGCCGGATCGGCGATGGCGGCTAGGATGTCACGACAAATTCAGAACAATACCGCCAAAACTGCAATCATCAATTACAAATAAAGAACAATTGTCTTGCAGGAGGCAGGCTAAGCCGTGGCAGCCGCAGCGATGCCGGCGCTGCGTTCACGATGGAGCCAGCGGCAGGCGCGAGGCAAAGCCCGGCGATGCGAGATTCGGCTGTGACGCTTACGCCCCGTTCCCTTCGGTTGTC
The DNA here is from genome assembly GCF_037027445.1 of Lysobacter firmicutimachus. Classification (NCBI taxonomy): domain Bacteria; kingdom Pseudomonadati; phylum Pseudomonadota; class Gammaproteobacteria; order Lysobacterales; family Lysobacteraceae; genus Lysobacter; species Lysobacter firmicutimachus. The sequence continues at coordinate 1,708,151 of NZ_JBANDL010000002.1, read as the reverse complement.
GCCGCTTGCGCCGCTTCCATGGGGAGCCGGGCGTCGCCGGGGCTCAGCGCTGCGGCTTGCGGTAAACGTAGACCGTCGCCGGCGGCACGTTGCGCAGCACGAATTCGCCGCGGCGCACCTGCAGCCCGAGTCCGCGCGCCACCGCTTCGGCGACCGGCGCGCTCGGGCCGTAGGTGAACTGCACGAACACCCCGTCCTCGCGCAGGCATTCGAACGCGGCGGCAAGGATGTCGCGCTGCAGCGGATGCGGCATCGTCAACAGGCCCAGGCCGGACACGATCGCATCGGCCGGCCCGTCTTCCAGATAGCCCTGCTCGCGCGCCAGCGCCGGCAGCATGCGCGCGTCGCCGAGCAGCACCGGCACGCGCGGGAAACGCAGCTGCAGGTGCGCGTGCAGCTCTTCGTTGAGTTCCAGCACCAGCAGATCGCGCTCCTGGATGCCGGCGCCGAGCAAGGCGCGGGTGATCGCGCCGGTGCCGCCGCCGAGTTCGATCACCCGCCGCGCTTCGTCGGGCAGCTCGGCGATCATCGCCGCCGCCAGTTCGGCGCTGGACGGCGCCACCGCAGCGACGCGCAAAGGGTTCTTCAGCCATTGGCGGAAGAACGTCCAGGCACCGGGCTTGCGGACGGACTTCATCGGCAAGCCTCGGCCGCGCCGCGGCCGGCGGAACGAAAAGACGAATGCGACGGCATCAACGCGGCTCCAGGCGCCAGCAACGGTGGATCCGGGCGTCGCGGGCGAAATCCGGCGGAATGGTCGCGGCGCTGATCTCTTCGCAGCGGGCGAACTGCGCCACCGCTTCGTCGTCGAAGCGGAAACGGCGGAAGTTGTTGGAGAAATACAGCACGCCGTTGTCGGCCAGGCGCGCGACCGCCGCGCGCAACAGGCGCACGTGCTCGCGCTGAATGTCGAAGTCGTCGGCGCGGGCCGAATTGGAGAAGGTCGGCGGGTCGCAGAAGATCAAGTCGTAGCGGCCGCGGTCGGCTTCCAGCCATTGCATCGCATCGGCCTGCACCAAGCGGTGTTGCGGGCCGGCGATGCCATTTTCGCGCAGGTTGTCCGCGCACCACTGCAGGTAGGTCGCCGACAGGTCGACCGTGGTGGTTTCCGCGGCACCGCCGACCGCCGCCTGCACGGTCGCCGCGCCGGTATAGGCGAACAGGTTGAGGAACCGGCGTCCGCGCGCCTCGCCGGCGATGCGCAGACGCATCGGCCGGTGATCGAGGAACAGGCCGGTGTCGAGATAGTCGAACGGATTCACCCGCAGCCGCGCCGCGCCTTCGCGCACCGCCACGAACTCGCCGCGCTGGTCGAACTGGCCGTACTTGCTGCCGCCCTTGCCGCGGGCGCGGGTCTTCAACGCGATCCGTTCGCGCGGCACCGCGAACACCTCGCGCGCGGCCGCCAGCAGCTCGTTCCAGCGCCGGCGCTGGTCGGCCTCGGGAATCGTCGCCGGCGCCGCATACTCCTGAACGTGCAGATAAGTGCGCGGCTCGGCTTCGTCGCTGGCGTAGACGTCGATCGCGGCGGCGTACTCCGGCAGGTCCGCGTCGTAGGCGCGGTAGCAGGTCACGCCTTCGCGCTCGCGCCAGGACTTGAGCTTGCGCAGGTTCTTGCGCAAGCGGTTGGCGACCATCTGCGCGCCTTCGCTGAGCGGCGCAGGTGCGGCGTCCTCGGCCTGCGCGCGCTGCTCGGCATGGCCGATGCGGGCGATCGGATCGCAAACGATCAGCGCGCATTCGATCGCGCCGTTGAAGATCTGGTACTTCTTGCTGGCGCGCAGGCCGGTGGCCTGGGCCAGCCCGGCGTCGCCGCACAACAGACTGGCGCGCCAAGACGGCACCAGCCGCTTGAGCGCGTCGCCGAGGGCGCGGTAGAGCGCGGGGTCGGCTGCGAGACGGGCGTCGTAAGGCGGATTGCAGACCGCGACTCCCGGCGCAGCGCCGGCGTCGATCGGCAAGGCCTGCAATTGCGCGACATCGGCGACTTGCCAATGGATCAGGCCGGACAGGCCCGCCATCGCCTCGTTTTCGCGCGCGGCCCGGATCGCGTGCGGGTCCAGGTCGCTGCCAGCGAATGCGGGCCGCAGCGCGGCCAAACCGGCGCTTTCGCGCGTCCTCGCCTCGTCGCACAGGGCGCGCCAGCCGGCGAAGTCGAAGCCGCGCCAGCGCGTGGGCGGCAGCAAGCCGTGGCGCTGCAGGCCCGGCGCGACGTCGGCGGCCATCAGCGCGGCTTCGATCAGCAGGGTGCCGCTGCCGCACATCGGGTCGAACAGCGCGCCGCCCTCGGCGTAGACCTTCGGCCATTGGCCGCGCAACAGCACCGCCGCGGCCAGGTTTTCCTTGAGCGGCGCTTCGCCCTGCTTTTGCCGCCAGCCGCGCCGGTGCAGCGGGCCGCCGCCGAGATCCACCGAAAGGATGGCGCGCCCCTTGCGCAGGACCAGGTTCAGGCGCAGGTCCGGAGTCTCGGTATCGACGTCGGGGCGCGCGCCGGTGCGCGCGCGCAAGGTGTCGACCACCGCGTCCTTGACCCGTTGCGCGGCGTAGCGCGCATGGGTGATCGCGTCGCCGGAGACATGCGCGTCCACCGCCAGGGTGTGCACGCTCTCCAGGTGTTCGGTCCAATCGACCGCAGCCACGCCGCGATACAGCGCGTGCTCGTCGGCGCAGTCGAATTCGGCGATCGGCCACAGCACCCGGCTGGCCAAGCGCGACCACAGCACCGCGCGCTGCGCGTCGGCGAGCGTGCCTTCGACGTTGGCGCCGGCGGTGGCGGCGGTGGCGCGACGGCAGCCCAGCGCGACCAGTTCGTCGGCCAACAGGTATTCCAGGCCCTTGCCGCAGCTGGCGTAGAACTTGTTCATGCCGCGGCCCCGCTCACCCGCTCGAGCAAGCGCGCGAACGCCTCGGCGCCGGCGTCGACGTGCGCCGACAGGCGATGGCTGTCGTCGACCAGCAGCAGGCGTGCGCGACGCGGCTGCGCCCAGGCCACCACGTCGGCGGCCGGAATCAATTCGTCGTCCCAGCCATGCACGATGCTGAGCGGCACCGGCGCGGCGTCCAGCGCCGGCGCCGGGCCCATCGCGGTCGGCGGCGAGAGCAGGAACAAGCCGGCCACCGGCACTTGCAGCGAGACCCGCGCCGAAATGTAGGCGCCCAGGCTCGATCCGGCCAGCAACAGCGGCCCGCGCGCGGCGGCGGCGCGGGCCAGCTCCAACAGGCGCTGCTGGCGCGCCATGACGTCGCCGAGCGAGCTGACCTCGCGCTTGGCGTCCAGATCGGTGTAGTCCGGGCGCTCGTGGCTCCAGCCGCAGCGTTGCGCGACCTCGGCCAAGGCGGTGACCTTGGTCGCGTCGGGGCCGCTCTCGAAGCCGTGAGAGAGAATGCAGTGTCCGGTAATGCCCATCGATCCGATCTGGTTAAGTGGTTTCAATTCGCCGCGCCTCGGGCGCGAACGGCGCGCCGGGGCGCTGTCAGGCGTCCGCCGGCACCAGCGCATCGCCGCGGCGGATGCGCCCGCCTTCGATCACCCGCGCGCACACGCCGCCGTGGCCGCGCATCGCGTTGAAGCCGCCCGGGCCCAGCGCCGCTTCCATCATCGAGCACGGATCGCAGGATTCGGTCCACTCCAACAGCGCCTCGCCGAGGCGGAAGCGACGGTCCTTGAGTGCGATCAGCGGCAGGCCGGAAATCACGATATTGCGCCGCAAGAGCGCGGGCTCGACCGCATCGCGGCCGGCCAGTGCGGCGATCGCCGGCAGGTGCTCGGCCTGGATCAGGGTGATCCCGCGCTTGCCGCTGCCGCCCTTGTAGCGGTCGCCGTCGAGGCCGCCGCCGGCCGAGGCGATCGCCTCGTCCAATGCCTGCATGATGACGCCACGCGCCGGGCGCACGCCGATCCACTCGACCCGGCCGGGTCGCGGCAGCGTGGCCATCAGTTTTCCGAGCGCGGAGTCGGCGGGCGGCAGGGTCATGGCGGGCTCCGTGGGAAAGCGAATGGTAGCATCCGGGCCCATGCCGCCCCTGAACCTGCCGCCGGACATCCTCGTCCAGCCCCTGCCCTACGAAGCCCGCCTGGAAGCGCGCGACCCCGGCGCGATCGACCTGGCGGTGATCCACTGCACCGAACTGCCGGACCTGGCGACCGCGCGCGAATACGGCGAACGCGAGCTGTACCCGGCCTCGGGCACCGGCAACAGCGGCCATTACTACCTCGACCGCGACGGCCGCATCCTGCGCTACGTCGCCGAGGACCGCATCGCCCACCACGTGCGCGGCTACAACCCGCGCTCGGTCGGCATCGAACTGGTCAACACCGGGCGCTATCCGCATTGGCTGGACTCGCGCCATCAGGCGATGGACGAGGACTACCCGCCGGCGCAGATCCAGGCCCTGATCGCCCTGCTCGCCGACCTGCGCACGCGCCTGCCCGGCCTGCGCTACATCGCCGGGCACGAAGACCTGGACACGGCCCGGGTCGCGGCCAGCGACGACGCTTCGGTCGAAGTCGCGCGCAAACGCGATCCGGGTCCGCGTTTCCCTTGGCCGCAGGTGCTGGCCGCCTGCGGGCTGCAACGCCTGCCCTGAGCGACCGCGCGGCCGGCCTTGCGACCGCCCCCCCCGCTTTGACGCGACGAAACCGCGGTCTCGTTCTCGCCCTGCGATCCGGCCCCGCTCGATACTGGGCCCACGCCGGCAGGAGTGCGCCGGCGCCAGCGCCAGCCTCGGCGGCGCGCATTCTCCCCGCAGGATCAAGGACGCCCTCACCATGACCCGTATTTCCGCTCTCGCCGCCGCGCTCGCGCTGGCGGCCGCTCCGCTCGCCGCGCAACCGCGCCTGCAATTGATCAGCCACGCCTACGACAACCCCAACGCGGCGATCAACGCCTACTACCCCGAACTCAGCGCCGACGGCCAGTGGGTGTCGTTCAGCTCGACCGCATCGGGCTTCGTCGCGCCCGGCGTCGACGGCTTTTTCGGCGCCGACGTGTTCGTCTACGACGTGTTCTGCCGCCGCACCGAAATCGCCAGCCTCACCTGGGACGGCAAGGCGCCGAACAACTCCTCCGGCGGCTCGGTCGGCCGCTCCTCGATCAGCGGCGACGGCCGTTACGTCGCCTTCGCCTCGCGCGCCAGCAATCTGGTCTACGGCGACAACGACAGCAACGGCCACACCGACGTGTTCCTGCTCGACCGTCATCGCGCGGTCGGCGATCCCCAACGCATCCGCCGGGTCAGCGCCGCGCGCGCCGCCGGCAGCGACGGCCCCAGCGACGAGCCTTCGATCAGCGCCGACGGCCGCTACCTGGCCTTCCAGTCCGCCGCCAACAATCTGGTCGCGAACGACAACTCCGGCACCAACGTATTCGTTTACGACGTGCAGGCCGACAGCCTCGCCCTGGTCAGCCGCGACCGCGACGGCAAGCCGGCCGAAGGCCAATACCCGCGCATCGACGCCCAGGGCCGGCGCCTCGCGTTCCGCAGCGGCGCGCTCAACCTGATCGCCGAAGACATCGTCTGGTCCACGACCCCGCACGTCTACCTGCGCGATCTGGGCACCGGCAGCAACCAGCTCGTCGACCGCCGCAGCGACGGCCAGATCCCGACCCAGGGCGCCACCGACGTCGACGCGATCAGCGGCGACGGCCGCTACGTGTCCTTCCGCAGTTCCGCGCCCGACCTCACCGGCAGCGCGTCGCCGCTGACGCCGCAGATTTTCGTCCGCGACACCGTCGCCGGCACGCTGGAAATGATCACGATCAATCCGGGCAACGCACCGGCGCCCTACCAGAGCCGCTGGTCGGCCCTGGACCACGACGGCCGGCATGTGGCGTTCAGCTCGCCGTCGCAGGGACCGTGGAGCCCGGCCGGCCTGTATCGTCGCGACCGCAGCAACGGCGCGACCGAGCTGCTTTCGCCCGGTCACCAGGACGGCTCGCCGCAGGACAGCAGCTACGCCAGCATCAGCGCCGACGGCCTGCGCACCGCCTTCGTCTCCGGCTACGGCCGGCTGATCCCGGGCGTCAACGCGCCGGCGATCTTCCTCGCCGACCTGCGCAGCAGCGTGCCGCCGCGCTACTGCCCGCGCTGAACCGCGACGCGGCGGGCCGGCCCGGCGGCCGGCCCGTCTTGCCCCTTCGCTATACTGCCGGCCTCGCCCTCTGGCCCCGGCCGCATGACCACCTCGCCCGTCTCCGAACTGATCGAACTGCTGTCGCTGGAGCGGCTGGAAGACAACCTGTTCCGCGGCCAGAGCCGCGACATCGGCACCAAATACGTGTTCGGCGGCCAGGTGCTCGGCCAGGCGCTGTCGGCGGCGCAGGCGACCCTGCAGACCGCGCGCACCGCGCACTCGCTGCACGCCTACTTCCTCAAGGCCGGCGACATCGAAGCGCCGATCGTCTATCAGGCCGACCGCACCCGCGACGGCGGCAGCTTCTCGGTGCGACGGGTCACCGCGATCCAGCACGGTCAGCCGATCTTCTTCCTCGCCGCCTCGTTCCAGGAAGACCAGGAAGGCGGCGAGCACCAACTGTCGATGCCGGAAGTGCCCAAGCCCGAGGACATCGAGCCGGCGCCGGCGGTGCCGGCCGAGGTCATGGCCACGCTGCCGAACAAAGTCCAGCGCTGGCTCTCGCGGCAGGGGCCGTTCGAGTTCCGCCACGTCTACCCGCGCGACGAGCTCAACCCGCCCAAGCGCCCGCCGTACCAGCAGGTCTGGTTCCGCCTCAGCGAGCGGGTCGGCGACGCGCCCGAGCTGCACCGCGCCCTGCTCGCCTACGCTTCGGATTTCCATCTGCTCGGCACCGCGACCTTTCCTCATGGCATCAGCTATTACCAGCCGAACGTGCAGATGGCTTCGCTCGACCACGCGCTGTGGTTCCACCGTCCGTTCCGCGCCGACGAATGGCTGCTGTACTCGATCGACAGCCCCAGCGCGCAGGGCGCGCGCGGTCTGGCGCGCGGGCAGATCTACGACCGCGACGGCCGCCTGGTCGCCAGCAGCGCGCAGGAAGGCCTGATCCGCGTGGTCAAGGACGCCGCCACCGCGAGCCACGTGCCGGCGAAGGAATGACATGAGGCAGGTCTTCAGCAGTTCGCGGCTGGAAAACGTCGAAGGCGTGGCGCAATTGCTGCGCGACGCCGGGATCGAAGTGCGGGTCACCAACGACCGCTCCTACAAGGGCAACCGCCGCTCCAATTTCAGTTACCGCGAGCAGGCGCCGGAACGGCCGGCGGTGTGGGTGATCCGTTCGGAAGACCAACTGCGCGCCCGCGATCTGCTGCGCGAGGCCGGGCTGATCGACAGCACCCGCGCCGAAGCCCCCAGCCATGCGCCGTTCCGCTTCGAATCGCGGATCGACCAGGCCCGCACGCCGGGGCAGAAGCGCGCGCTGCGGATCAAGGTCGGCCTACTGGTCTGCATCGCCGTGGTGCTGGGCCTGGCCATGTTCCACAACTTGCGCAACCGCCCGGCCCCAGTCCCGGCGCAAGACCCGGCCGAGGTCGCCCTGGCTGCGCACGCCTTCGACGGCAAGACCGCGGCGACCCCGGCTGCGCTGGCGCAGGCGGTGTTCGCCCATCAACTCGCCGAGGCCGATCAGACCACCCAGTGCCTGCGGGTGGATCGCCGCGACGCGCCGCGCAAGCTGCTGACCGCCCTGGCCCGCCCGGGCCTGCGCCTGCTACCGGCCAGCCAATGCGTCGAAGTCGCCGACGAGGAGCAGGGCAGCCGCGCCCGCGACGGCCAGCCGGCCGAACTGATCGAAGTGCACGCGTTCCGTCCGAGTTCGGCCGATGCCGGCACCATCGAGTACAGCGCCTATCACCACCGCCTCGCCGCGGCCTACAAGACCTTGGAGGTCAAGCGCGTCGACGGCCGCTGGACGGTGGTACGGGTGGTCAAGACCGTGCGCGCGATGGGCTGAGCCGGCACGGGACGCACCCGGCCTGTCCTGCCGTCCGCGAGCGTCGGATCGCTGCGCTCCCCGATCGGCCAATCTCGACCGGCCAATTTAGACCGGCCAATTTAGGCCGGCCGGCTCGGCCGATCGGCCCCAACCGCTCGATCCCGAACGACCGAACGCTCGCTCGGCGGCTTCCGCAGCCGCCGGCCGGGCAGCGGCCGTCTGCGGCGTTCGGGCGGCATGGACAGCCGCTCGCCCGGCGTGGTCACATTTCCGCAGCGGCGACGTCTGGGGAGACAGGCATCGCGCGATGCCGCCGCCTGGAGACCGACCCGATGTCCTGCCCGCACTCGTTCCGCCCCGCCGTACCGGCCGCACCGGCCTCGTCGCCTTGCAGGGCGGAGGGCGCGCGATGAACGCCGAGGCGCTCAATTCGCTGATCGGCCAGGACCTGCCGGCGGCCTCCAACGGCGACGCCGCGGCTTATTCGCGGATCGTCTCCGCCTGCCAGAACTCGATCACCGCGATCGCCCTGGCGATGGTGCGCGACGTGCCGGCCAGCGAGGACATCGCCCAGGAAGCCTTCATCAGCGGCTGGCAGAACATCCGCAAGCTGCACAACCCCAGCAGCTTCCTGCCCTGGCTGCGCCAGATCACCCGCAACCTCGCCCACGACCACCTGCGCGCGCGCTCGCGCCAGCCGCGGGAGGCCGACGACGTCGAAGCCGCCATCGCCGCCGCGGCCGACCCGGCGCCGACGGCGATGGATCGTCTGATCGAGGCCGAACGCGCCCAGGCCGCCGCCGAATTGATCTCGGCCCTGCCCGACGACAGCCGCGAAGTGTTGCTGCTGTACTACCGCGAAGGCCAGAGCTCGCAACAGGTCGCGGCCCTGCTCGGGCTCAGCGACGCGGCCGTGCGCAAGCGCCTGTCGCGCGCGCGCAGCGCGGTGCGCGCCGAGCTGCTGGACCGCTTCGCCGTGTTCGCCCAGGCCAGCGCACCGTCGGTGGGCTTCACCACCCTGGTCGCCAGCGCGCTCGGCGTGATCGGCCCGGGCGGCACGACCACGGCGGCGGTCGCGGCCGGCACGCTGGGTTCGGGTTTGGCCGGCAAGCTCGGCGCCAGCATCACCAGCACCGTCGGCGGCTTCGTCGGCAGCGTGTTCGTGTTCGTGGTCGAGCGGGTGCTTTCGCCGGTGACGGAGGCGGTGACCGGCGCACCGCTGGATGCGGCGGCGCTGTCGCTGCGCATCGCAAGCTGGACCGACGCGTCGATGGGCGGGCTGATCGGCGGCTTCATCGGCGGCACCACGGCGACCGTCCTCACCTCTCGCTACTTGCTGTCCTTCGCCGCCACGCCTCAAGAGCGCGCGCGCATTGTCCGCCTGATCTGGCAGATGACCGCTCTCAGCCTGATCATGGCGCTGTCCTTGCTGGTGTCCCTGGAACTCAGCCGCGGCTGGTTCGTGCCGATCGTGCTGACCTTGATCACCTTGGCCGCCGGGACATGGATCTACATGGTCACCCTGCCTCGCGCCTTGGCGCCGAGTCTGGAACGCATCTTCCGCGACACCGGCCGCGATCCGCGCCAGAGCCGCGCATACCGCTGGATACTGGGGCCGCAGGCGATGGCCTGGAGTTCGGCCGTGATGGTCGCCGCCGTGCTCTACGCGCTGCACCACGCCGGGCGCTTCGGCTGAGGCCGAGCGCGCCTCGGCAACGGCACGCGCTCGGCGAAGGCCGGTGTATGCATCCGACGGCGAGTGGGGAACCGCGCGTCGCGCGCTGCACGTTCAAAAAAGCGCAGCGCGCGCATTCGCAAAAAAAAAGCGGGCGCGCTGAGCGCGCCCAAGGGGGTGCATGCCCGGTCGCCTGCGGCATGCGACGGTCGTCGCGGCGGCCGTGTCTGCGGCGATGTCAGCGATGCGGCATCGGCTTGAGATCGGCCCGGGTCAGGAAGCCGTCGCGGTCTTCGTCGTAGAAGGCGAAGCTGCGCGCCAGCCGCGGCATCTTCTCTTCGACTTCGATCTTGCTCAGCTTGCCGTCGCGGTTGAGATCGGCCGCGGCGAAGTGTTCGTCGAAGCGCTTGGCGCGCTCGGCCTCGTGCTTGGGACGCTCGGCTTCGTGATGGGCGCGCAGTTCGCTGCGTACCAGATAGCCGTCGCGGTTGCGGTCGATGCGATCGAAGGACTCGCCCAGGCGCGGAAACTTGCCCGCTTCGGCGCGGCTGATGCGTCCGTCGCCGTCGGCGTCGAGCGCGCCGACGCCGCCCGGACCGCCGTGGCGGCCACCGTGCTCTCGCCCGCCGCGGCGCTGCGGACGCTCGCTCGCGTCCAGCTTGCCGTCGCGGTTCTTGTCCAAACGGTCGAAATTCTCCGCCAGGCGCGGAAGCTTGGCCGCTTCCTCACGGCTGATCACGCCGTCCTGGTTGGCGTCCAGCCGGCTCCGCGGCCCCTGCTGCGCGGCTGCGTCGGCGGAAGGCACGGCCACGGCCGCGCCGGCGAACACGAACGCCGCCAGCGCGGCGACGTAGAGGGAGGAACGGTTCATGCGTTGACTCCTGCGACAGGCGCCACCGCGGCGCCGATAGACGGATCAACGCCCGCGCCGGACGGCGGTTGACACGGTCCCGGCGGGGTTCAGTCGCAAGACAGCGACGCAGGCCATGCGCGGCGCGTGCGGGCGGCGCTATGCTGGTCGCATGGGCACGCAACCGCAGCCGGACAGCGACGACCTCCGCCTGTTCCACACCGGCGAGCACGCCTGCGGCTACTGGCCGGAACGTACCGCCCGCGACCTGGTGCTGGACCCGCGCGATCCGCGCCTGCGCGACTGGTACCCGCACGCCCTGGGCTGGGGTTTCCGCCGCTCCGGGGACATCGTCTACCGGCCTCACTGCGCCGCCTGCCGCGCCTGTGTCGCGGTGCGCATTCCGGTCGAGCGCTTCGTTCCCGACCGCAGCCAGCGCCGCTGCCTGGCGCGCAATGCCGCCGTCGAGATGCGCGTCCACGCCGCCGAGCGCACCACCGAGCAATTGAATCTCTACAAGCGCTACCTCGCCTCGCGTCATGCCGGCGGCGGCATGGACGGTCACGGCGCGATCGAGTTCGACCAGTTCCTGATCGGCAGTTGGAGCGAAAACCGCTTCCTGGAACTGCGCGAACCCGGCCACGGCCGCCTGCTTGCGGTCGCGGTCACCGACGTGGTCGAGCACGCGCTGTCGGCGGTCTACACCTTCTACGACCCCGACCACGCCGACCGTGGCCTGGGCACGCTGGCGATCCTGCGCCAGATCGAATGGGCCCGGCGCGAGCGCCGCGGCCACCTGTACCTCGGGTACTGGATCGCCGGCCATCCGAAGATGGACTACAAGCGCCGGTTCCGCCCGCTGGAGGCCTTCGACGGCCGCGACTGGCGCGTTTTTACACATTTGTAACACTCGTCTCGTTCAGGTCGTGTATCACGTTGCCCGGTCGTGACCTTAGATCCACGACACGCGGGAAGGCGCCGCCCAGGCATGGCAATGGAGCCGCCACCCGATTCACTCACCGCCACATGGAGTCCGCGATGAAGTTCAACACCCTGTTCCTGGCTGCCGCCATCACTCTGGTGCTGGCCGCCTGCAACAAGCCGGCCGACAAGCCGGCCGACGCCGCCCCGGCCGCCGACACTGCGACGGCTCCGGCCGCCGATGCCGCCGCCGCTCCGGCCGCCGACGCCTCGGCTCCGGCCGCGACCCCGGCCGCCACCGATCCGGCCGCGGCTGCCGCTCCGGCCGCCGACAGCGTCGGCGTCGCCGAGTGCGACGACTACCTCAACAAGATCGCCGCCTGCCTGGCCGACAAGGTGCCGGAAGCCCAGCGCGCCGCGTTCCAGACCGGCATCGATTCCAGCCGCAACGCCTGGAAGCAGGCCGCCGCGACGCCGGAAGGCAAGGCCGGCCTGGCCCAGGCCTGCAAGATGGCGCTGGACCAGAGCAAGGCGCAGTACGCCGCGTTCGGCTGCACCCTGTAATCCGGCCGCGACGGCTTCGCCCGTTGCGACCCGCGACGCCCCGGCTTGCCGGGGCGTCGTCGCTTACGCCCCCGTCCCGCCGCCTGCCCCTGTAATCAACCCTGCCGCAGGACCGTGCCATCATGCGCGCATGTCACGACTCCCTCTTCTCTGCGCCGCGTTCGCCGCGGCCTTGCTCGGCGCCTGCACCCAAGTGAACGTTCACGGCGATCCGCAAGGCTGGCTGCGCTCCCAGACCGACGCCAGCGCCACGTTGCGGGTGGCGACCTACAACACCTCGCTTTACGACGAATCCGCCGGCGGATTGATCCGTCGCCTGGAAGCCGGCGACGACAACGCGCGCAAGATCGCCGCAGTGCTGCAGCGCGTGCGCCCGGACCTGGTCCTGCTCAACGAGTTCGACTACGACCCGCAGCAGCGCGCCGCCGATCTGTTCCAGCGCCGCTACCTGGAAGTCGCCCAGGACGGCGGCGGCGAAGCGCTGCGCTACCCCTATCGCTACCTGGCGCCGGTCAACACCGGCGTGCCCAGCGGCCTGGACCTGGACGGCGACGGCCAGTCCGGCACCGCGGCGCGCGGCGACCGCGCGCGCGGCAACGACGCCTGGGGCTACGGCCTGCACCCGGGCCAGTACGGCATGCTGGTGCTGTCCAAGTACCCGATCGACGACGACGCGGTGCGCAGCTTCCAGACCTTCAAGTGGGCGGACCTGCCGAACGCGCGCCAGCCGCGCGACCCGGCCACCGGCAAGCCCTGGTACTCGCCGGCGGTATGGCCGCAGATGCGGCTGTCGTCGAAATCGCATTGGGACGTGCCGGTGCGCACCCCGCTGGGCGTCCTGCATGTCCTCGCCGCACACCCGACCCCGCCGGTATTCGACGGTCCCGAAGACCGCAACGGCGCGCGCAACTACGACGAGATCGGCCTGTGGGCGCGCTACCTCGACGGCGGCGCACCGGCCTGGCTGTGCGACGACCAGGGCCGCTGCGGCGGCCTTGCCGAAGACGCGCGCTTCGTCATCGTCGGCGACATGAACGCCGACCCGTTCGACGGCGACGGCATGCCCGGCGCGATCAGGCAACTGCTCGACCACCCGCGCGTCGCCCCCGGCCCGGCGCCGCGCAGCGAAGGCGCCCCCGAACGCGCCGCCGCCTACGGCTTCGCGCGCAAGGGCGACACCGCCGAACACACCGGCGACTTCGGCCCCAAGGCCGGCACCCTGCGCCTGGACTACGTCCTGCCCTCGCGCGGCTGGAGCGTGCGCGAGCGCGGCGTGTGCTGGCCGCGGGCCGACAGCGAAGCGGCCAAGATCGCCGATGCCAGCGATCATCATCTCGTGTGGGTGGATCTGGCGGATTGAACCCAGCGAGGCTAACTCCACTCAGCGCACGCAAGGGCCTCACCGCCGCGCTCGACGCCTTCGCACTGGACACAGGCGGTTGGCCCGCCCCCGCGCCGCCGGGTGCAGCGGCACCGATCATCGCCTAATCATCTCCATCCGATACCGGCGGCATGTGCCCATGCCTTACGGGGCGACGTCGAAACGACCTTCCGGTTGCTACGAGAACGGCCTCCCGACAATCGCCACGCACCGTCTGCCGTCGCTGTTGCTGTTGCTGTTGCTGTTGCCATGAACAGCTTGGCGCCGCATCGATCTCGCGAGGACAAATCGAAGCCCCGGAGGGCGGCCCGCAAGGATGCGGGCCGTGCGTAGCCAGGCCAGGGAGGGCCTGTGCGGAGCAGCCCTGCGCAGGCCACGTCCCATAGCGGCTCTTGATCCGAAAACAGCCATGGCGTTTTCTTTGGTTACTTTTGACCGAAGGAAATCCCGTAGGACGTTGTCGCCTTGGACAAAGAAAGTGACCCGGCCGCTTGCGGACGGAAGCTTGGCTTTGGAGCTTTTGTTGTAGAAGCCGGCGCTACGGCTTCGAGCTTCGATCAATAGCGAAGGCGTTGATTTCTCTGCGCGCCCCGTGGTCGCGGCTTGCGCCGCTCCTACCCCGGCGACGGTTTCGGGCTTCGATCGATGACGTCGGCCTTGGATACTCTGCACGTCCCGGGGTCGCGGCTTGCGCCGCTCCTACAGGCGACCGCTGTACGCTTCAGCACAGCGACGCGCTTACTCCCCGGGATGAAACTCCGCGATCACCTCGATCGTGCCGACGATGTGGTCGTTGAGCTGCTCCAATTCCTCCGCCGGCACCCACCACTCGGTGTGGTGCGCGCCACCGACTCTCTGCAGCGGGTAGCGGGCCATGAAAGCGGCATCGACTTCGAAGCGGGTCACCGCGCCGTAACCGCTGTCCTTGACGTTCCAGCGCTCGGCGATCTCCGCCGCGTAGCGTTCGTTGGTGACCGGATAGAAGATCGGCTGCTCCGGCAGGCGCGGCGGCCAGCGCTTGAAGCCGCTGTCGCGCAGCAGGGCCAGTTCTTCCGGGCCGACCGGGCGATACAAGGTGACGGTGGAGGCGGTACTCATCCTAGGGGCTCATCGGCGCCGGACAGCGGCGCCTCCTTGGCGCGACTCCGGCCGCGCCCGCGCGGGTTTTAGCGCGTCGGCGTCGTCGCGACGAACGCCCGATTTGGCCGCGAGCGCCGAAGCCCCGCAGCGGTTCGCCATCGCTCAACCTTCGGGCTCATCGCGCCCGCTGGCGGTCGGCGTCGCGAGCGAATCCGGCGCCGCGGGCGCAGGCGCCGCGGCATCCGCAGGCGTCGCACCGGCCGGCGCCGCGCCGCGCAGGCGCGAGCCGAAACCGAACGAGCCCTCGCCGTGCGCGGACACGATCATCCGCACCATGCTGCCGGGGACCATCAACTCCAGCGACACCACCCGGCCGTCCGCATCGCGGCCTTCCAGGGTCATCTCGGTAAAGGCGCCGCCGGTGTCGATCTCGCGGCACAGCAGATGCGGCCCGACCGGCCCGTCGAGCAGGTACGGCCGGATCGCGTCGCCCAGCACTTCCAGCGCCTGCGGGAAGAAGAACACCGCATAGCCTCGTGTCTCGTTCATCGTCGCTCCGGTGATGATGGAAAGGGATGAGGCCACGCGCTCAGCGCAGCTCGACCCGCAGTTGCGCCGCGGCTTCGCGCGCCTTGGCGCGCGCCGCCTCGATGTCCTCGCCCAGCGCCAGCGTCACCGCGACCCGGCGCTGGCCCTCCACCCGCGGCTTGCCGAACAGGCGCAGTTGGGTGTCGACCTGGCCCAGCGCCGCATCGACGCCGGAGAACACCGGCACGCCATGGCCCTGCGCCAGCACCGCGCACGACGCCGACGCACCGTGCTCGCGGATGGTCGGAATCGGCAGGCCGAGGATGGCGCGCGCATGCAGGGCGAACTCGCTGAGGTCCTGCGAGATCAAGGTCACCAGGCCGGTGTCGTGCGGACGCGGCGAGACTTCGCTGAACCAGACTTCGTCGCCCTTGACGAACAGTTCGACGCCGAACACGCCGCAACCGCCCAGGTCGTCGGTGATGGCGCGGGCGATCTGCTGCGCGCGCGCCAGCGCGACCGGGCTCATCGGCTGCGGCTGCCAGCTTTCGCGGTAGTCGCCGTCGCGCTGCAGGTGGCCGATCGGCGCGCAGAAGGTGACGCCGCCGGCATGGCGCACGGTCAGCAGGGTGATTTCGTAGTCGAAGTCGATGAAGCCTTCGACGATGACCCGGCCGGCGCCGGCGCGGCCGCCGGTCTGGGCGTAGTCCCAGGCCGCGTCGATGTCGGCGTCGCTGCGCACCAGGCTCTGGCCCTTGCCCGAGGACGACATCACCGGTTTGACCACGCACGGCAGGCCCAGCGCGGCGACCGCGGCGCGGTAGTCCTCGACGGTATCGACGAAGCGGTAGGGCGAGGTCGCCAGGCCCAGGGTCTCGGCGGCCAGGCGGCGGATGCCTTCGCGGTCCATGGTCAGGCGCGCAGCGCGCGCAGTCGGAATGACCCGGGTGTCGCTGCCGCGATCGGCGAACTCGCGTTCCAGCTCGACCAGGGTCTGGGTGTGGATGGCCTCGATCTCCGGCACGATCAGGTTCGGCAGCTCGGCCGCGATCAGGGCGCGGACGGCCTGGCCGTCGAGCATGTCGAGCACATGGCTGCGGTGCGCGACCTGCATCGCCGGCGCATCGGCGTAACGGTCGGCGGCGATCACTTCGACCCCGAAGCGCTGCAGCTCGATCGCCACTTCTTTGCCCAATTCGCCCGAACCGAGCAGGAGCACGCGGAAAGCGTGCGGGGACAGCGGCGTGCCGAGCGTGGTCATGCGGATTCCTCAGTGAAGCGGGCGGGCGATGGAGCCGCTAGTTTAGCGCCCGCTCCCCGGATCGCGCGCCGCAGGCCGCGGGCCTCGGCCCGATGGGCTATGGCGCCGCGCGCCGCGCATGCGATCCTTGGCGCATGCGATTCCCCCGCCCTCGGTCCGCCGTGCGCACCGTCGCCTCCGCTCCGCCGGCCGCCCGCGCCCGCCGCGCGCTGCCGCTGTGCGCGGCGCTGCTGCTGGCCGCGTGCGCGGCCGAATCGCCGCCGCCGGCGCACGGCAGCAGCCAGATGGCCGGGATGATGCTGGACCCGCAGTTGTCGGAGATCAGCGGGCTGGCGGCCTCGCGTCGCCACGCCGACGTGCTGTGGATGCACGACGACGGCGGCAACCCCGAACGATTGTTCGCGGTCTCGACCCACGGCGACCGGCTGGCGACGCTGCGCATCGACGGCGTCACCAAGACCGACTGGGAAGACATCGCCGCGTTCGAACTCGACGGCCGCGCCTACCTACTGATCGCCGACACCGGCGACAACGGCGGCCTGCGCCGCAGCCTGCAACTGCACGTGATCGAAGAGCCGGCCAAGCTCGAGAACGCACGCCTCAAGCCGGCCTGGTCGATCGCGTTCCGCTGGCCCGACGGCGCGCGCGATTGCGAGGCGGTGGCCGTCGATGTCCAGCGCAAGCAAGTGTTGCTGATCTCCAAGAAGCGCCGGCCGCCGGAGCTGTTCGCCCTGCCGCTGATGCCGGCGGGCAATGCGCTGCAGACCGCGACCCGGCTCGGCGCCCTGGCCGGCATTCCCGAGCCGGACGCGCAGACCCTGCGCAACAGCCCGGCCCGGGCCAAGCTGCAGGGCCAGGTCACCGCGGCCGACGTCTCGCCGGACGGCCGCACGCTGGCGGTGATGACCTACCGCTACCTGCTGCTGTACCCGCGGGCGCCGCGGCAGACCTGGGCCGAGGCCGTCGCCGCCAAGCCGCGGATCAGCGACCTGCCCTGGCTGCCGCAGGCCGAGGCCCTGGGGTGGTCGGCCGACGGCCGCAGCCTCTACGCCACCGGCGAGTTCATTCCGGCACCGCTGTACCGGATCGCGCCCTGAAGCGCGCCCCGCCTCGCGGGCGCCCCTCTCCCCTGCCCTTTGTCGCCCCGGCGGGTGCGTCCGCACGCCGGCCGGGCTGCCCTCCGACGGACGGCCCTGGGAAATTTGATATCAATTTGATATCAATATTTCCAGACCTACGGACGAGACGCGGCCATGAAGGAAAACCCCACCCAATCCCTGCCCGGCATCCCGACGCTGCTGGGCCTGCTCGTCGTACTGCTGGTGGCCGTCTACGGCTTCCTGGCCGGCGCCCACAACGGCCAGCCCGTGCTGCTGGTCGTCGCGGTCCTGATCGGCCTGGCGGCGGTGTTCGGCCTGACCGGCCTGTACATGATCGAACCCAACCAGGCCGCGGTGCTGAGCCTGTTCGGCAAGTACGTCGGCACGGTCAAGGACAACGGCCTGCGCTGGAACAATCCGCTGTACTCCAAGCGCAAGGTCAGCCAGCGCGTACGCAACTTCGAGAGCGGCAAGCTCAAGGTCAACGAACTCGACGGCAGCCCGATCGAGATCGCCTCGGTGATCGTCTGGCAGGTGGTCGATTCGGCCGAGGCGGTCTACAACGTCGACGACTACGAGACTTTCGTCCACATCCAATCCGAATCGGCGTTGCGGGCGATGGCCACCAGCTATCCCTACGACCAGCACGAGGACGGCCAGCTGTCGCTGCGCAGTCACGCCGCCGAGATCTCCCAGCACCTCAAGCAGGAACTGCAGGAGCGCCTGGCCGATGCCGGCGTCAACGTGATCGACGCGCGCATCAGCCACCTCGCCTACGCGCCGGAGATCGCCCACGCCATGCTGCAGCGCCAGCAGGCCAACGCGGTGATCGCCGCGCGCACCCGCATCGTCGCCGGCGCGGTCGGCATGGTCGAAATGGCCCTGGCCGAGCTGCAGAAGAACGGCGTGGTGCATCTGGACGAGGAGCGCAAGGCGCAGATGGTCAGCAACCTGCTGGTGGTCCTGTGCGGCGACCGCAGCACCCAGCCGATCGTCAACGCCGGCACGCTGTACTGAGGGCCGGACGGATGAACCTGGACGATTTCATCCTGCCCGGCGCCATGGTCGTCACCGCGCTGCCGATCCTGGTCTGCGCGGTGCTGGTCGCGCGCGGTCAACTGCACCTGGTCAACGGCCTGGACGCCGCGCGCCTGCGCGACCCGGACGCGGTCGCCGCGCGCATCGCGCGCCTGCTGGCCCTGACCGCGATGGCGATGCTGTTCGCGGCCCTGGGGTATTACTGGGCGAACGGCGAGCAGAGCCGCACCGCCGGCGTCACCATCGCCCTGCTGGTCGCAGTCAACGGCCTGGCCGTGCTGCTGATCCGCGCCGTCGCCGCGGCGCGGCGCAGCTACCGCGATTCCGACGACAACCAGCGGAAGCGGTCGCGGTGAGCGAGAAGAAGGCCTATCCGCTGCGGATCAACGCCGAGGTGCTCGCCGCGGCGCAGCGCTGGGCCGACGACGAGTTGCGTTCGCTCAACGCTCAGATCGAATATGTCCTGCGCGACGCTCTGCGTCGCAACGGACGGCTGCCGCGGCAGCCGGAGCCCCCGCCCGCCGAGAACGAATCATGACCGCCCCGAAGTGGACGCATCACGTTACCGAGATCACTTACCAGTTGTTCGAAGCGCCGACCCGCCAGCGCATCCAGGACGAACTCGATGCGCGCGGCGCGCAGGGCTGGGAACTGGTCGCGGTCGAGCACGATCCGGCCATCCTCGGCACCCGCCTGTACTTCAAGCGCCCGGCGTGAGCGCGATGGCCCCCGCCACCCTCCGCATGGCGCCGCCGCGGCGCGCGGGCTAACCTGAGCCCATGCGCGGCCACGGCAACATTCTGATCAACACGCCCGAGATCGAACTCTGGCCGGGCGGCCTGTTGCGCGCGCGCAGCAACCACGACGCGCGCGCCCTGGCCCGCGCCCAGCACGTACTGCGGCGCAAGCGCGACGGCCGCTTCCTCGCCGCGGACCTGGCGGAGGGCCTGCTACCGCTGATTCCCCGGCTGAATCGCGAGGCCGGGCTGGATGCCGCGCTGGATGCGCTGGAGCGCGCCGCCGACTATCGCCGAGAGGGTCTGCTGCGGGTGCGCGAGCTGTCATTGGACCGGATCGAACACCGGCTCGTCGCCTTGGGCCTGGACGGCTACGCCTACCAGGCCCGCACCGGTCTGACGCTGATCGCCGAACCCGACCGCCTCGCCTACGCCGGCCGCGATCGCTATGCGCGCCCGTTGTGGCTGCACCCCGCCGCCGCGCGCGCCTGGGCCCATCTGCGCGAGGCCGCGCAGCGCGACGGCATCGTCCTGGAAGCGATCTCCGGCTACCGCAGCCACGACTACCAGCTCGGCATCTTCGAACGCAAACTCGCCCGCGGCCAGCGCATCGAGCAGATCCTCACCGTCAACGCCGCGCCGGGTTACAGCGAACACCACAGCGGCCTGGCCCTGGACATCGGCGCTCCCGGCGAGCCGCCGGCCGAAGAATCTTTCGAAACCACCCCGGCCTTCGCCTGGCTGCGCGAACACGCCGGCGGCTACGGTTACGTCATGAGCTATCCGCGCGACAACCCGCACGGGATCGTGTACGAGCCTTGGCATTGGCGTTGCGCGGCGGCTTGAGCGCGATGCGTCCTACGTGACCGGACAGGCCCGCGCCGGCGCTTTACGGCGGTGCGGCGGTGGCGTCCGGCATCCAGCGAGACGCAGCCGCTCGGTTTTTTGCGCGGCCCCGGTCGCGGCTTGCGCCGCCCCTGCCCTGGCGTGGAGGCCTCGGCCGCGATTTGCGGCGGCGCTGTGCCGCGGAGCAGGCCCGGGATTTTCCGCGTGCTCCGGGTCGGGGCTTACGTCGCGCCTGCCGGCAGCACGCCGCGCGCTGGCGGACGCCGATCCTGCGAATCAGTCCTGCGAACGGTTGGTCGCCGGCTTGGCCGCGCCGTCGGCGAAGTCGGCGATGCGCCACAGGTACAGGCTGGCGTAGCTGCGATAAGGGCCCCAGCGCTCGCCGAGTTCGGCCAGGGCCTTCGGCGCCGGCATGGCGTCCAGGCCGTGCACGCGTTGCGCGCCCTTGCGGATGCCGAGGTCGTCGACCGGCAGCACGTCGGCGCGGCCGAGGCGGAACATCAGCATCATCTCCACGGTCCAGCGGCCAATGCCGCGGATCGGCACCAGCGCCCCGACGATGGCGTCGTCGCTCATCGTCGCCATGCGGCGCAGGTCGGGGATTTCGCCGCGGGCTTCGCGCGCGGCCAAGTCGCGCAGCGCCAGCAGTTTGTTGGCGGATACGCCGCAGGCGCGCAAGGCCGCGTCGTCGCAGCGGCCGAGGGTGTCGTGATGCAGGCGCTCGCTGCCGATCGCGGCCTCGACCCGCCCGACTATCGTCGAGGCGGCCTTGCCGCTGAGCTGCTGGAACAGGATCGCGCGCGCCAGGGCGTCGACCGGGTCGAAGCGCTGGCGCCAACGCGGGTCGGCCGGCATCGGCCCGGGCTGCGGCCGGTGCCGATCGAGTTTGCGCATCCAGGCGCCGAGCTTGCGGTCGCGCTTGCTCAGCCAGGCATGCGCCGCCTCGGTGTCGAAACCGCGGGCGTGGCGCGGCATCTCAGCGACGCGCCGCGTCGGCGGCGTAGGCCAGCCACGCCAGGATCATCAGGCTGCCGCCGTAGGGCAGCAGGCGGGTCGACGTGCCGACGAAGTAGGCCGACGCCAGCCCGCCGGCGAACACCAACACGCCCAGCAGCAAGGCCGCCAGCGCGAGCTGGCCGAGCCGGCGCCGCGCGCGCGGCGCCAGCGCGGCGAGCGCGACGCCGTGGCCGAAGGCGAACACCGCCGCCGTCTGCAGGCGCGACTGCGCGGTCGGGTCGGCGACATGCGCGGCATAGGCGGACAAAGCCACCGCGAGCGCGGCGAGTACGGCGCCGGCAGCAGCGAGCGCGCGCGGATACGGGGGAAGAGCTTCGGGCGGAACGGCGGAAGCGTTCATGCGTTCGGATTGCGCACGGTCGGCGGGCGATCACGATAGCAGCCGCCGCGCGCGGCGGGCGCTGGCCGCCGCTGTGCGGAAGTTGCGATTCCGGAAAGCGGCGCGCACGGCTCCTGCAGGAGCGGCGCCAGCCGCGCCAGCCGAAGCGGTGCTGTATCCCCGCACAGGCCGAAGCATTCGAACCTCGGGCGCCGACATGCCCGATCCGCCGGCCGCACCGTCGTCGGCGACGGCGCTTGCGTCAATCGCTTCGATTGTCGCGGCTTGCGCCGCCCCCACAGGCGGACGGCGGCGGGTGGGCGATTGCGCGCGGACAAAAGAAAACGCGCCGCAGGTGCGGCGCGCTTTCGCAGTGCTGCAGTCGGCCCGCGCCAGGCGCGGGCCGGGTCGGCTTACTTGACCGGCCAGTAGACGTCGAACTGGCCCAGGGCCGGATCGAAGCTCTGATCGATGCCGGCCTTCCAGGCTTCGTACGGACGCTCGCTGGTGGTGTAGCCGCGGGTCAGCGCCCAGGCGCGGACGGCGTCGCGGACCGGCGGCAGGCCGGCGAAGTTGTGGCCGCCGCTGCTGGCGACGACGACCTTGGTCGCCGGCCAATACTCGGCCTTGACCGGGTTGCCGGCGCCGTCGACCTTGACGTCGAGCTTGGCCGCTTCCGGGCTGGTGTCGCCGATCTTGCGCACGACCTGGGCCACGTCGAAGGAGTAGGTTTCGCTGCCGAACTCGTTGGTCACGATGCGGACCGGACCGACCGCTTCCAGGCCGTTGGCGGCGATGACCTTCTTGATCCACTCCATGTTGCCGTGGATCTGGGCCTTGATCTTGTCGTTGTTGCGCTCGACCGCGGCGGTCACGGTCAGCACGTTCTCGGCCGGACGGTCGACGATCTTCGGCGCGTTGTTCGGATCGGTTTCCGACAGCTTGGCGTAGTCGTAGTTCGGCACGGTGGCGAGCATGTTGCTCAGGCGCGCCAGGCCCATCTTCATGTCTTCGCCGACGTTGCTGCTGACGTACAGGCCGGAGTAGCGGCCCAGCAGATCCCAGCCGTAATCGACGTCGTAGGTCTGGGTGATCTCGACGTTGCGGTTGTTCTTGCCGGTCGGGCGCAGGGTGAACTGGGTGCGCTTGTTGTCGCCGCGCTCCGGATTGCTGATCTTGTAGCCGACCAGCTTGCCCGGCTCGCTCTTGACGATTTCCCAGCTGCCCTTGCCCAGGCCGCGTTCCTTGGACGAGTACTCCAGGCGGGCGCCCACGCCCTCTTCCTTGCCGACCAGCTTCATTTCCATGGCCGGATCGCGCAGGGCCAGCGGGTTCCAATCCTTGAAGCGGCGCAGGCTGTTCAAGGTATCGAACACGATGGTCAGCTTGCGGTTGGTCTCAACCGAGTGCGACAGGTGGCGGCTCGACGGCAGAACCACGCCGACTACCAGGAACAGCACGGCGACGATCGCCAGCGAAATCAGAATCTCGATAAGACGGGTCATTCAGGTTCTCCAGGGCCGGGCCCGGGTCGGGCCGGGGCGCAGACCCACAATCGTAGCAAGATAAATCCCGGCAGGGGCACCCGTCACAACAAGAATCTCAGGCCCGGTTCCGTCGCCGTTCCCGCCCGCCGCGCGAGCGGCGGAAACCCGCTGAAAACCGGGGTTTCCTGCGTTATCCCCAGCACATTCGCCCGGGTATGCCGCGCGGCCGGCGATGCCGATGCACAAATCCGGACAAGTCCGCAAGCCGGCGATGGTCGAGCCCCGGCGGCCGCGACGCCGTCGCAACGGCGCGGGAAACGGCGCGGGACCTGGCCGGCCCGCCGGGGCCTGGCCGGCCCGACCGCGCCGGCTCAGACCAGCTGCAGTTCGAAGGCCTTGAGCACCGCCCGGGTGCGGTCGCGCACGCCGAGCTTGCTGAGGATGTTGGACACGTGGTTCTTGATCGTGCCTTCGGCCACGCCCAGCGAATTGGCGATCTCCTTGTTGGAAAAACCGCCGGCCATCAGGCGCAGGATCTCGGTCTCGCGCTCGGTCAGCGGGTCCGGTCGGTCCAGGCTGACGAAGTCGTTGCGCATGTGTTCCAGCCCCGACAGCAGCCGCTGGGTCACCGCCGGCTGCACCAGCGAACCGCCCTCGGCCACGGTCTGGATCGCTCCGACCAGTTGCTCCAGCGACACGTCCTTGAGCAGGTAGCCCTTGGCGCCGGCCTTGAGCCCGGCCAGCACCAGCTGATCGTCGTCGAAGGTGGTCAGGATGATGGTCGGCGGCAGATAGCCCGAGCGCGCCAGCGCTTGCAGCGCCTCCAGGCCGGACATCACCGGCATGCGCATGTCCATCAGGACCACGTCCGGACGCAGGGTCGGGATCATCTCGACCGCCTGGCGGCCGTCGCCGGCCTCGGCCACGACTTCGATGCCGTCGGCCAGGGCCAGCAGCGAGCGCACGCCCTGCCGGACCAGGGTCTGATCGTCGACGAGCAATACGCGGATGGGATTGGGAATCATGTCAGAGCTCCTTCGCGGGCCATCGCGGCCGCGGTGGCGGGCAGAGTCAGTTGCAGGCAGAAGCCGGCCTGTGCGCGGGTTTCGATGCTCAGGCGGCCGCCGTATTGCTGCAGACGCTCGCGCATCCCGCGCAAGCCGTTGCCGGCGACCAGGTGATCGGCGCCGCGACCGTCGTCGCGCGCGCTCATGACGATGTGGTCGCCGTTGCGGCGCACGTCGATCCACAGATGCTCGGCGCCGGCGTGGCGCACGGCGTTGGTGATGATTTCCTGGGCGCAGCGCAGCAGCACGTGGGCGCGCTCGGGGTCGTCCAGGGTCAACGGTTCGTCGATGTCCATGCGGATCTCGAGCGAGGGCACGTTCTCCGCCAGCGGCCGCAGCGCCAGGGCCAGGTCGATGGCGCCGTTGTCGCGCAGCTGGCTGACCGCTTCGCGCACGTCGGTCAGCAGCAGCCGGGCCAGGGTATGGGCCTGCTGCACGTGCTCCTTGGCCCGGCCCTCGGACAGGTGCCCGGCGACTTCCAGGTTCAGGCTCAGCGCGGTCAGGTGGTGGCCGAGCAGGTCGTGCAGCTCGCGCGAGATGCGGGTGCGCTCGTTGATGCGCGCGCTCTCCGCCAGCAGCGCGCGGGTCGCGCGCAGCTCGGCGTTCAAGCGGCGCTGGTCTTCGCGCGCCTGGGTCTGCTGTTTGGCGACCATCGCGGTCAGGAACACGAAGCCGGAGAAGCCGGTGTACAGCAGCGACTGCAGCACCGCCACCAGCGGCGGCATCTGCACCGCCTCGATGAACACCGGGATGATGACCAGGTTGAGCACCATCAGCCCGGCCACGCCGATCCGCACCGGCACCATCCACGGCAACAGCCCGGCCAGGACCATCAGCAGGACGCTGCCCAGGCCGCTGCCGGAGTAATAGCTGATGCCGATCGCGCAGCCGCCGAGCACCAGCAGCTGCAGATAATCGAGCAGCCCGGTCCGGCGCTCGCCGAGCGAGCGGGTGATCCACCAGTAGACCGCGCCGAAGGTGATGTAAACCGCGACCCAGCGCAGGATCTGCAGGTACAGCTCGCCGTGGCTGGGCTGGAGGTAGTCCGGGTCGAGCCAGATCGACAGCAGCCAGGAGCCGACCAGGCCCCAGGTAAACAGGCCGGCGTAGCGCAGCAATCGGGTGTGGGTCAGGCGGGCCAGCATGAACGCATGCTAACGGTACGGGAGGCCAAGCACAGCCGTCCGAAAGTCATGCACTTGGCGTTCGCCGCCGGGCCGGTGCCATGCGATAATCGGGCGCGCCGGCACGGAACGCGTGCCGGTTTTTGAATACCTGGAGCCTGGAATGTCGATCGTCGTCCGCGACGTGCGCGAGCACGAGCTGGATTCCGTCCTTGCCCTCAACAATGCCGCCGGACCCGCGATCCTGCCGCTGGATGCGGCCCGTCTGCGTCACTTTTTCGACACCGCCGAATACTTCCGCGTCGCCGAGCGCGACGGCAGCCTGGCCGGCTTCCTGATCGGCATGGGCGCCGACAGCGCGCACGACAGCAGCAATTTCCGCTGGTTCCGCGAGCGTTACCCGGATTTCTTCTATATCGACCGCATCGTGGTCGCCAGCCGCCGCCGCGGCGGCGGCGTCGGCCGCGCGTTCTACGCCGATGCGCAAAGCTATGCCGAGATGCGCTACCCGCAGTTGGCCTGCGAGGTGTTCCTGGAAGGCGGCAACGACCCGGCCCTGCTGTTCCACGGCAGCTTCGGCTTCCGCGAGGTCGGCCAGCACGTCATGGAGGAGGCCGGCGTGCGCGCGGCGATGCTCATGAAGCCGCTGTGCAGCTATCCCTGGGTGCGCGACACCTACGGCGACGCCCTGCCGGAGGTCGAGTGGCTGACCCGGCGGCGCGTGCCGGCGGCGCGCGCCGCCCAGGCCGCAGCCGCCCTCGCCCCGCGCCCCACCGGGACCTGCCCGTGAGCGTGGCCGTGGATTACGAACAGGCCGGCGAGCTCAAAATCGGCCAGGTCGGCATCGCCAACCTGCGCATCCGCACCCTCGATGTCGACCGCCTGGTCGCCGAGATGCGTTCCCGGGTCCAGCGCGCGCCGAACATGTTCGGCCGCGCCGCGGTGGTGCTCGATTTCGGCGGTCTCAGCCAGACCCCGGACGCGGCCACCGCCCAGGCCCTGATCGACGGCCTGCGCGCCGCCGGCGTGCTGCCGGTCGCCCTGGCTTACGGCACCAGCGAGACCGATCGCCTGTCGCAGGCCCTGGGCCTGCCCCTGCTGGCCAAGTTCCGCGCTTCGTACGAACGCGCGGACGGCGCGGCCGAAACGGCGCCGGCGCGGGCCGCCGAGCCGGCACGGGCCGCCGAGCCCGAGCGGGCGCGGCCGGTCGCCGCGGAGGGGGCCGCGCGCGGCGGCAACGCGGGGCCGGACGGCGCGTCGCGTTCGGGTGGCGGAGCAGCGGCCGGGGTTCAGTCCTCTTCGGTTGGCCTGATCCAGTCCGCCCCGGTACGCTCGGGGCAGCAGGTCTACGCCGACGGCCGCGACCTGACCGTGCTGACCACGGTCGGCGCCGGCGCCGAGGTCATCGCCGACGGCTCGGTCCACATCTACGGCCCGCTGCGCGGACGCGCGCTGGCGGGCGCCCAGGGCAACAACAAGGCGCGCATCTTCTGCCGCGAGTTCCATGCCGAACTCGTCGCGATCGCGGGCCATTACAAGGTGCTTGAAGACATCCCGAAGGAGTTGCGCGGCAAGGCCGTGCAGGTCTGGCTGGAAGACGAGCAAATCAGAATTGCGGCGCTCGATTGACGCCGCACCATTGGAGGAACGTGTTTTGACCGAGATCATCGTAGTCACTTCGGGCAAGGGCGGCGTCGGCAAGACCACGACCAGCGCCAGCCTCTCCTGCGGGCTCGCCCGTCGCGGCCACAAGGTCGCCGTGATCGACTTCGACGTCGGTTTGCGCAACCTCGATCTGATCATGGGCTGCGAGCGCCGGGTCGTGTACGACTTCGTCAACGTCGTCAACGGCGAAGCCAGCCTCAAGCAGGCGCTGATCAAGGACAAACGCTTCGAGAACCTGTTCATCCTGGCCGCCTCGCAGACCCGCGACAAAGACGCGCTGACCAAGGAAGGCGTGCAGAAAGTGCTCGACGACCTGGTCGCCGACGGCTTCGACTACATCATCTGCGACTCGCCGGCCGGCATCGAAAAAGGCGCGTTCCTGGCCATGTACTTCGCCGACCAGGCGGTGGTCGTGGTCAATCCGGAGGTCTCCTCGGTGCGCGACTCCGACCGCATCCTCGGCCTGCTTTCGTCCAAGACCCGCCGCGCCGAGGCCGGCGAGCGGGTCAAGGAACACCTGCTGCTGACCCGCTACAGCCCGAAGCGGGTCGAATCGGGCGAAATGCTCAGCATCGGCGACGTCGAGGAAATCCTCGGCCTGAAGACCATCGGCGTGATCCCCGAATCCGGCGACGTGCTCAACGCCTCCAACAAAGGCGAGCCGGTGATCCTGGAGACCGAGTCCGACGCAGCCCAGGCCTACGACGACGCCGTCGCCCGCCTGCTCGGCGACTCGCGCCCGATGCGCTTCACCCAGGTGGAAAAGAAGGGCTTCTTCAGCAAGATCTTCGGAGGTTGAGCTCATGGGTCTGTTCGACTTCCTGCTGGCCAAGAAGCAGACCGCCGCGGTCGCCAAGGATCGCCTGCGGATCATCGTCGCCCACGAACGCGCCGGTCGCGGCGGCCCGGGCGGTCCCGACTATCTGCCGATGCTGCAGCGCGAACTGCTCGAAGTGATCCGCAAGTACGTCAACGTCGATACCGAATCGGTCAAGGTCGACCTGATCGGCGAAGGCGACAACAAGGTCCTCGACATCTCGGTGGCCTTGCCGGAAAACCCGGGCACGCCGGCCCAGGCCTGAGCCCGCGCCATCCGAGAACGGAGGGGGCGAGCACGCTTGCCCCCTCCGCCCTGGCTCGCCTGCCCGCCCTCTCCCCCGCTACCGCGGCGTCATCGCGCCGCCGCTCTCCGCTCATGCTCACTCTCGCCGATGTGGCCTTCGACGATGTCGCCGCTTTGCTGGCGCGCTACGACCTGCGCCTGGAACGCGTCGCCGACGGCGAAACCATCCCCGGCAGCTACTGGGGCGACAGCGAGGCCGGCCTGATCGGCAGCACCGTGTACGCGCGCGGCGACACGCCCGTGCACTCGCTGCTGCACGAGGCCGGCCAT
This sequence comes from Lysobacter firmicutimachus, assembly GCF_037027445.1. Lineage (NCBI taxonomy): Bacteria > Pseudomonadati > Pseudomonadota > Gammaproteobacteria > Lysobacterales > Lysobacteraceae > Lysobacter > Lysobacter firmicutimachus. Next base: position 1,680,188 of record NZ_JBANDL010000002.1, on the reverse strand, counting down.
CTGATCGTGCTGCCGCCGGAGCGCCGCGCCGCGGTGCATACCGACGCCACCGATTCGGTCGCCGAAGAGGACGCGGTGTGCGTGCTGCAGACCCTGCTCGGCGACGCCATCCCGGGCGCCGGGCGCGAGCGCATCCTCGCCGACATGGACGCCTGGGGTTACAGCTTCCGGCTCGGCTCGGCGCGCGCCTATGTCGAACAGGACGCCGAAAGCGCCTGGCAATGGCTGGCCGAGCACGGCCTGGTGCGGATGCCGGAACGCACGTTGATCTTCTGAGCGGGGCCGCCGCGGCGGATCGTCCCGCGCGACGCCGGCCGGCCGCGCGCCGCTGTTTCGCAAGCCGGGCGGAACGGTGCAGAACCGTCGGGCAGCGGCCGCCGGACGATCCACGCCAGCGGTCACCGACGCCCTCCGTGGCGTCGACGCCATTCGAACTGTGCGTACCCGGCTATCCCCATAACCGGCATCGCTTCTCGCTGCTTCCCTTCCCCTGACTGCGCCCCTCCGGGCGCTACCCCCACCGAGTGCCTGTCGCGGCCGCGCTCAGCGCGCGCCGCGGACCTTTACCGTCGCCGGTTCGGCATCGAGCACCGGCGCCGGCAGCGCGGACGAGGTCCGGCGCACCGGACCGGCATCGGCCGGACCGTTCATCATCACGATGCCCACCACGGCCAGGGCCAGCAGGGCGGTGAACAACACCCGTCCCAGATCGGCGGTACGGCGCGAAGACACCGCGACCGGTTCCTCCCGATGCCATTCCAGGTCCTGGCTGAACAGGCTTTCGCCGCCGTCGTGGCCGCGCACCCATGCGGTCGGGCGTCGCTCGCGCGCTGCCCCGGTCGTCTGATTCATGTCGTTCCCACGTTGAAGCTTGGTCGGCCGCCGGCCTTTCCCCGCCGGTGGCGCAGCTGCCGGGCAGCTGTCGCTGGACGTCACTTTTTCCAATTTCGCGTCATGGGTCAAATCGATTTGTGTGACAGCGTTCGATCCAGGAGCGCGACCGGCGTTTCGAAAGCTGAACAACACTGCGACTTTGCCCACATCGTTGCAACACCGCCCATGAGTTTCCAAAAAATTAACGAAACAGAGCTTACAAATAACCAAAAAATAACCTTTTCGCCGTCACCGCAAATTCGGCGACTCGCCCGAATCAGCCAACCGTCATGGTTCGGCGCCTCACGAGTAAACGTTTCCAGTCGCCGATCCATGCCGACTTTGCGCGAAACCATCGGTCGCATCCGGCGCGGCGCAGCACCGACGGGAGCTGTCTCGCACACTCGCGCGACACGGCTTGCGTCCGGCCGAACCGGCCTCTAGCCTTCTGGCTCGCGCGAGCAGCGCGGCACATCCCCGGAGAGAGCACTCATGAAACACGTTCGCGCCTTGCTGGCGCTTGGCATCGCGGCGGCCGTCCTCGGCCTGAGCGCCTGCAAGAAGGAACCCGTCCCCTCCTCCAGCGACGCCAAGCCCGCCGCCCCCGAAGGCGAGACCGCGGACCAGTTCATCGCCCGGGTCAACGACGAGTACAAGAAGATGTACCCGGAGATGACCGCGGCGCAGTGGTTGTCTTCCACCTACATCAACGACGACAGCCAGTTGCTCTCGGCCAAGGCCAACGAGCGTTATCTCAGCCAGCTCAACAGCTGGATCGAGCAATCCAAGAAGTTCGAAGGCCAGCCGATGTCGCCGGCCACCGCGCGCGCCATCCAGTTGCTGAAGATCGGCACCGCGATGCCGGCGCCGAAAGATCCGGCCAAGCTCGCCGAGCTGACCCAAATCGCCACCCGCATGGAAGGCATGTACGGATCGGGCACTTATTGCACCGGCCCGAACGACAGCGAATGCCGCCAGTTGGGCGAACTCGAGGACGTGTTGCGCAGCACCACCCGCGATTACGACGCCCAGCTCGACGCCTGGAAGGGTTGGCACAGCATCTCCAAGCCGATGCGCAAGGACTACACGCGCTTCGTCGAACTGGTCAACGAGGGCGCGCACAACCTGGGCTACGCCGACACCGGCGAACTGTGGCGCTCCGGCTACGACATGAGCCCGACCGAACTGGCCGCCGAAACCGATCGCCTCTGGGGCCAGGTCAAGCCGCTGTACGAGCAACTGCACTGCTACACCCGCACCCGTCTGGAGACCAAGTACGGCGCCGACAAGGGCCAGGTCGCGGGCGGCCTGCTGCCGGCGCATCTGCTCGGCAACATGTGGCAGCAGGACTGGGGCAATCTGTGGGACATCCTCGCCCCTTACAGCGAACAGCAGGCCGGCAACCTCGACATCACCGGCGCGCTGGCGGTTCAGTACCAGAAGCACCTCGACGCCCAGCGCGCCAAGGCCGGCGATGAGCTGAGCCCGAGCGCCGAGGCGCAGGTCGACGTCGACGCCGCCCAGGCCAACGCCAAGCAGATGACCGAGCGCGCGCAAGACTTCTACGTTTCGCTCGGCATGCCCAAGCTGCCCGACAGCTACTGGACCAAGACCCAGTTCATCAAGCCGCGCGACCGCGACGTGGTCTGCCACGCCAGCGCCTGGGACATGAACATGTCCGGCGACGTGCGCACCAAGATGTGCATCAAGCCGAACGAGGAAGATTTCACCACCATCTACCACGAGCTCGGCCACGTCTATTACTACCTGGCCTACAACAACCAGCCGCCGCTGTTCCAGACCGGCGCCCACGACGGCTTCCACGAAGCCATCGGCGACACCATCGTCCTGGCGATGACGCCGAAGTACTTGCAGTCGATCGGCCTGGTCGGCGCCCAGCAACAGAGCAACGAAGCCCTGATCAACGCGCAGATGCGCATGGCCCTGGCCAAGGTTTCGTTCCTGCCGTTCGGCCTGATGATCGACCGCTGGCGCTGGGGCGTGTTCGACGGCTCGATCAAGCCGGGCGAGTACAACAAGGCCTGGTGGGACCTGAAGGCCAAGTACCAGGGCGTGGCCCCGGTCGAGGCGCGCGGCGAAGAATTCTTCGACGCCGGCGCCAAGTACCACGTACCGGGCAACACCCCGTACACGCGCTACTTCCTCTCGCACGTGCTGCAGTTCCAGTTCTACAAGTCGCTGTGCGACGCGGCCGGCTACAAGGGCCCGCTGTACGAATGCAGCTTCTACGGCAACAAGGCCGCCGGCGCGAAGTTCCAGGCGATGCTGAGCAAGGGCGCCAGCCAGCCCTGGCAGCAGACCATGAAGGAACTGACCGGCGGCGAAAAGATGGACGCCTCGGCGGTGCTGGAGTACTTCGCCCCGCTGCAGACCTGGCTCAAGCAGCAGAACGAAGGCAAGAGCTGCGGCTGGCAGGCCTCCGCGGCGGGCGCCGCGGCCCCGGCCAAGCCGGCGGCGGCCGCCAAGCCGGCCCAGGGCTGAAACGACGCGGCTGCGGCCGCGCGATGCGGACAAAGAGAAACCGGCTTCGGCCGGTTTTTCTTTGGGGCGGGATTGGGATTTGGGATTGGGGATTGGGGATTGGAACGCGCGACGCTCCGCCGCTCAGGGTAGGAGCGACGCAAGTCGCGACATCGAACCCGCATCCGGCCGCGCCGCGACCTGCAACCCCGCGGTCGCGGCTTGCGCCGCTCCTACCCCAAGCGAAGTCGGCCCTTGTAGGAGCGGCGTAAGCCGCGACCAGAGCGCCAAAAAACCGACGCGGTTCAGGCGTCCATCGCGTCTTCGGCGAGCTCCCGTTCGCCCGCCGCCGGCACGCTCGCCTCCGATCGCCGCTGCGCGCGCAAGGCGCGGTACTGCGCGAGCAGATCGCTCAGCCGCTGCTTCAGATGCGCCTCGAGCATGGCCGAATACGGCCGGTCGGGCGCGCACATCCCGCTGAGCAAGGCCATGGTCTCGTCGAAACGCCGCAGGCTTTCCTGCAACGCGTCGCCGCTCAGCACGCTCGCGACGGTCAGTGCGAATTCGGCGTTGGCCAGCAGAACGCGCGCCGCGTCCAGATGCCGGGTGCGCGCTTCGACCAGGTCCTGTCGGTTCAAGCCGAGGATATCGATGGTGGCCCGGCCGTAAGGGTCGGGGTCGCGGCCTAGGAAGCGCGGCGTCACCAACGACAGCTTGTCCTGCGGCCAATCCAGATGCGCGGCGGGATCGCGCCGGGTCGGATCGATCAGCAGCGGGTCCTCGGCCTCGCAGTCGCCGCGGGGACCGGTCGCGCGGCGGCCGCGGATCGGAAACAGATTGCCCTTGCCCACCGTCACCGGCTTCGACGCCGCCACGTCGGCGCCCGCCATGCCTGGCTGGGCGATGCGCAGGCCGTTGCGGCGATTGCACAGCACGCAACTGGGCAGCAGGTTGCGCCAGTCGGCGGCCAACCACCAGTAACCGCGGTGGCCGGCTTCGCCCTCGACCCCGCCCTTGGGCCGGTAGTGCTCGACGTCGGTAGGCGAACTGGCGCTATGGAACGACTCGCAGTACGCGCACTTGCCGCCGAACAAAGCCCGCATCGCCTCGGCCACGTCCGCGCTCTTGTAGGCGGCGAAGGCGAAGCCGGTGGCGTTCTTGTCGCGGTAATGGCCGCGTGCGCGCTTGAGCTCGCGCGGCCCGGCGCCATCGGCCGCGGTCAACGAAGCCGGCGGCGCCACCCGCTCGCGATCCACCCGCCTCACTCGCCCGCCTCCACGCCCAGCTGCCGTTCCAGGCGGCGCACGATCTCGTCCAACGCGTCTTCGCGCATCGCCTCGCGTTCGACCGCCGAACCGCGTCGACGGCCTTCGATGTAGCGCTCGGTGGCTTCGCCGATCAGTTGCTCGGCCGGCGTGTCGCCGCGCGGCAAGGCCTGCAGCGCAGCCGCCAGCCGGTGGCGCTCCTGCGTCTCGGGCGGAAGCGGCTCGGGCAGGCCCAGCAGGTAGGCGTAGCGGTTCAATGCCGCTTCGGTCTCCGGCCGTGCGGTGCTGGCCAGGCCGAAGATGTCCGAAGTCAGCAACTGATCGGTGCGCAGCAGCTCGATGTTGGGCAGGTCCTCGCGCGCGCGGATGCTGTCGTCGCCGTCGCGGTACAGCACGTGCACTTCGCCGTCGCGCATGCCGCGCAAGCACAGCGCATCGTGCGCGCTGACCACGAACTGCACCCGCGGCATGGCCCGGCGCAGCGCCGACATGACTTCGATCTTCCAGCGCGGGTGCAGGTGCACGTCGATCTCGTCGATCAGCACCGTGCCCTGCGCGTATTCCAGGTTGCCCCAGGCCTCGACCATGCGCCGCATGATGTCCACCGCCATCGCGAACAAGGCGCGGTAGCCGTCGCTCATGCGCTCGATCGGCGTGACCCGGCCGTGCGCGCGCACCAGCACGTGGCCGCTGTGGTTGCGGAAAATGTCGTCGTCGCCGTGCAGGGCGAAGATTTCGCGCATGGCCCGGGCGACGGCGTCGAAGGCGGCGCGCGGCGCTTCGGTCAGCCAGTTCGACGGGTCCTCCAGCACCGCGAACGGATCGAACAGGCTGCGATGGAGGCCGTGGTGCGGGATGCGGCCGTGGGCCCGGAAGAACCGGCGCGCGCCATAGGCCAGCACCATCGTCGGCGGACCGCCCGCATGGGAACGAAACCTCCCCAGCGAATCGATCTCGACCCGCTTGCTCTCGCCGGAGGACAGCAATACCTCGACATACGGCCGTTCGGTCGATACGTCCCAGGATGCACGCTGCCGCGGCAGGAATTCCAACCCCTGGGCGCGGCTGCCGTTGCGCTGTCGGTCGTCCATCAGGGCCAGCGCCAACGCCTGCAACACGGTGCTTTTGCCCGCGGCGTTCTCGCCCAGCAACATCGCCCCGGGCGCGCCGCCGTCGCGCGCGGCGACGCTGCCCAAGCGCAGTTCGACCTGCTCGATGCCCTTGAAATGGAAGATCCGCACCCGCTCGACATAGGACGGGGCCCAACGCGGCTCGTGCGCCTGCGCCGCGCGCGGCGACGCCGGCGCTTCGGGGCCGGGCTCGTCCAGCCCCGCTTCCCAGCGATCGTCCAGGTAGGCCTGCGCGGCCCGTTCCCACTCGCACTCGTGGCCGAGCAGGCGCGGCAGGTCGCGTGCCAGGCGGAAATCGCGTTCCGCGCGCAAGCCAACCCGGCGCGCGAACAGCAGATAGACCGAGAACAGGGCCTGGTCGACCGCTGCGGTATGGGCCCGGCGCCGCAGCGCGTCCAACTCGGACACCGCGAAGCCCTGGTCCAGGCGGTGGGGCTGGGCGACGATCGCTTCCAGCATCCGTTCCACGGCCTCGCGCCGCGCCGCGATCAGGCCCGGGCGATTCAGCGCCAGCACTTCGATCGCGACCGTGCCGCGATCGCTCAGGGCCAGCAGCTCGCCGCGCGGATGGAAGCCCAGATGCGGTTTCGGATCGTCCCGGCAAGGGTCAATCAGCATCGCGCCTTCGCTCGCCACCACCTGCCGCCAAGGCATCATCGGCAGGGCGCGCGGCGTGTCGACCGGAAAGCGGTTGCGCTTGGCCGCGCTGCATTCGCGACAGGCCAGCATCTGATTGCGCCATTCGAACGCGAGCCAGCCGTAATGGTCCGGACTCGCGCCGCCGTCGGCATCGGCCGCGGCGAACACCGGCCGGAACTGTTCGATCGCCGCCTCGGCCGACAGACGCGACTCGCAATACGCGCATTTTCCCTCGAACTGGGCCAGCAAGGCCTCGCGCACGTCCCCGGCCAGGAACAGCCGCGCATAGCGCTCGAACGGCACGCGCTGGCGCTGGCGCTCGTCGGCCGGCCGGCTGTAGAACTCGGTCAGCGCTTGCGCCCATTCCAGCAGCTCGGGCCGTCGCAACGACGGCGGCGTGGCGATCCGTTTGACTTTCCTCATTCCGCCCCTCCGCTGGGCGCCGGCGGCCGCGCCCGCCGCGGCGTGGACGGCATTATGAAGTGGCCGGGTCTGGCGGAATAAGACGGGGTTGGCGGTCGCGACGGACCGCGGCGACGGGGCTGGGGCAGAATGGGTCCGCCCTGCCCTCGCCGTGCCGTCGTCCACGACCGTTGCGGCGGCGGCCACCGCATTCCGGAGTACGCGCATGTTCCGACCGACCCGATTGCTCGTCGCCACGCTGGCCTGCGCCTTCGCTGCCGGGGCCGGCGCCGCCGAACCCGTCGATCTGCTGATCCGCCATGCCGCGGTGGTCGACGTGGTCGCCGGCAAGATCCGCCGCGACCGCGCCATCGCCGTGCGCGGCGACCGTATCGCGGGCATCGTCGACGATGCCCGCGCCGGCGACTACGCGCCCGAGCGCAGCCTCGACGCGGGCGGCAAGTACGCGATCCCGGCGCTGTGGGACATGCACGTCCACTTCGGCGGCGGCGAAGCGCTGATCGAAGAAAACAAGAACCTGCTGCCGCTGTATCTGGCCCACGGCATCGCCGCGGTACGCGACGCCGCCGGCGACCTGAGCCCGAGCGTGTTCGAGTGGCGCGACGCCGTCGCCGCCGGTCGGCTCGAGGGGCCGACCATCTTCACCTCCGGGCCGAAACTGGAAGGCTACGAGTCGATCTGGCCCGGCGACATCGAGGTCGGCAACCCGGCGGAAATCTCCGCCGCACTCGACCGCCTGCAGGGGTGGAAGGTCGATTTCGTCAAGATCACCGACAACACGCTCAGCCCGGAGTTGTTCATGGACGCGCTGCAACAAGCCCGTGCGCGCGGCCTGAAGGTGTCGGCGCACCTGCCGTTCGTGCTGAACGTCGACGAGGTCAGCGCCGCGGGGCTGAGCTCGATCGAGCACATCGAATACGCCTACAAGGCCGGCTCGACGAAGGAAGCCGAGATCGGGGCGATGGTCCGCCGCGGCGAGATCGACGCCAAGGAAGGCTGGAACCGGGTCCAGGCTAGTTTCGACCGCGATACCGCCCTCGCCGCCTACCGGCGCCTGGCCGCGCGCGGCACCGCAATCACCCCGACCCTCAACGGCAGCTACGTCGCCACCTACCTGGACCGCGACGACCACCGCGACGACGCCTATCTGCAATACATCGGCCCGGGGCTGGAGGCGACCTACGCCTGGCGGGTGGAGCGCGCGGCCAAGGACGACGCCGCGGCGATCGAGCGCCGCCACCAGCGCTACCGGCGCAACGCGGCGATCCTGCCGCTGCTGCAGCGCTCCGGCGTGCGCATCCTGGCCGGCACCGACGCCGGCTTCCTCAACTCCTTCAACTACCCCGGCATCGGCCTGCACGACGAAATGCAGCGCTTCGTCGAAAGCGGGCTGAGTCCGTTGCAGGCCCTGCAGGCGGCGACCATCAACGGCGCGCGCTTCCTCGGCCGCGACGACCACTATGGCTCGCTCGATACCGGCAAGGCTGCCGACATCGTCCTGCTCGACGCCGACCCGCTGCGCGACATCGCCGCCACCCGCCGCATCGACGCCTTCGTGCTGCGCGGCAAGGTCTACGATCGCGCGGCGCTGGACGCGCTGCTCGACGCAGTCAGGCGCAAAGTCGCCGAGCAACGCGCGGCGGCGAAGGCGGCGCAGGCCGCGGCGAAGACGGACGAGCGTTGAAGCCGGAGCCCATGCGAAGAAACGACGAACGAGCGACAGCCGCCGCAATGCGCATTTGTCTTTCCCGCACTCGTTCCTGAAGCCCCTTACCGCCCCGCTCCCTGACGGAACTTCAGCGGCGTGCTGCCGCTGAGTTCGTTGAACATGGCGATGAACGCCGAGGCGCTGGCATACCCCATGTCGGCCGCCACCTGCTGCACGCTGCGCCCCTGCTCCAGCAGCGGGATCGACTGCTGGAAACGCAGTCGCTGCCGCCATTGGCTGAACGACATGCCCAACTCGTCGCGACAGCGCCGGCTCAGCGTGCGCTCGGTGGTATGCACGCGCTGCGCCCATTGCGCCAGGGTGGTGTTGTCGCCGGGGCGGTGCTGCAGCGCGTCCAGGATCGGCGCCAACAGGCGGTCCTCGCTCTGCGGCACGAAGCGCGCCAGCATCGGAGTGGCCAGCAACTTGTCGATCAGCACCCGCGCCAGGCGCCGGTCGGCCGGGGTATCGGGGATTTCCACCCCGCGCGCGAACAAGTCCTCGACCCCGGCTATGAACAAGGGATGCAGGCGGACGATGCCCGGCGCGGCCGGCAGCAGCGGCGTGTAGCGCTCGGCGATGTTGATCAGCCGGCAATGCACCTCGCGCCGGTTGTGCGAGCTATGGTCCATGCGCGGCGGAATCCACACCGCATAGCCCGGCGGGGCGAAGAACGGCCGGCCTTCGACCAGGAAGGCCATGCTGCCGGACTCGACGAAGGCCAACTGCCCCCAGGGGTGCCGGTGCAACGCGCTTTCGGTGTCCACCGCCAGCGCCTCGTAGCGCAGCAGCAGCGGGCCCGGCAGGGTCCGGTAGGGGTAATGGAAACGGTGCTTGCGCGGCATTGTCGGAAGCTCGCTATGCGATGTCTGGTTATCTATATCTGTCGATTACCCGACATTCTAGAATGAGCCGCCCCACGTTGTCGTATGGATGTACCCGATGCGCCTGTTACTGCCGATCCTGGCCACGCTGATCTGGGCCGGCAACACGATCGTCAGCAAGCTCTCCGCCGGCGCGATCGAGCCGGCCGCGATTTCCTTCTACCGCTGGCTGGTCGCGCTGCTGGCGCTGACGCCGTTCATGCTGCCGAAAGTCTGGAAGATGCGCGTCCAGGTCCGCCCCTACTGGCGCAAGCTGGTGGTGCTGGCGGCGCTGGGCATGGTCATGTACCAGTCGCTGGCCTACTTCGCCGCGCACAGCGTCAGCGCCATGTCGATGGGCCTGATCATCGCCGCGATTCCGCCGATGACGATGGTGATCGGCATGATCGTACTGCGCACCCGCCCCTCGCCGGGCATGCTGATCGGCGCGCTGATTTCCTTCGTCGGCCTGAGCTGGCTGCTCAGCGCCGGCCATCCGGCGCAATTGCTGCAGCAGGGCCTGGGCCGCGGCGAACTGATGATGCTGCTGGCCTCGACCTCCTACGCCGCCTACGGCGTGCTGGTGAAGCGCTGGGCCTTGCCGATCGGCAACGGCGAATCGCTGTACTTGCAGATCTTGTGCGGCACGGTGTTGCTCCTGCCCGGCTTCCTGCTGGCGCCGTCGGTGGCGCTGACCGCGCACAACCTGCCGCTGGTGCTGTACGCCGGCCTGCTCGCCTCGACCGTCGCGCCGTGGTTCTGGATGCGCGGCCTGCTGCGCCTGGGTCCGGACAAGACCGCGGTGTTGATGAACCTCACCCCGGTGTTCACCGCCGCCTTCGCGGTGCTGTTCCTCGGCGAGCCCTTGCAGGCCTACCACTGGGTCGGCGGCGTGCTGACCCTGCTCGGGGTCGCAGTCGCGCAGATGCTGAAGCAACGTCCGGCTCCGCAGCTGGAAGCGCGCGAGTGCGCCGGCTGAGCCGGCCGCACTGAGCGGGGCGGACGCAGCGGCGCCGCAGCGCGCGAAAACGCTGCGACCGCAATCGCGCGCACTCCTCGCCATTGTGAGGCGCGTCAAGTTCGCCGCCGGAACCCGCTGCTAGGGTCGGCGGCATGTCGTCGCCACCCGACATTCCCCGACCGGTTTCGCCGACCGGCCAGCGTTGGCTGTGGGCCGCGCTGGCTCTGGCCAGCGTTCTCGTCGTCGCCCTCGGCTGGCAGGTCGGGCGCATGCGCGAGGACCAGCGCTGGCTGGCCGACCGCATCGTCGCGCCCTACGTCGGCATGTACGTGCCGCGGGTGGCCCTGCACGGCCTCGACGGCCGGGCGATCGAACTCGGCCAGCCGCGCGGCGACAGTCAGGTGCTGTTCTTCTTCACCACCACCTGCCCCCACTGCCGCGCCTCGCTGCCGCAACTGAAACGGGTCGCGCGACAGTTGCCGCAAGCCTCCGCCGGCGGCGCCGAACTGATCGGCGTCGCCCTGGCCTCGCCCGGGCAGGCGCGCGCCTACGCCCGCGAACACGCCCTCGACTTCCCGCTGGTCGCTCACGACGACCGCCGCACCGCCGCGCTGTTCCGCGCACGCAAGGTGCCGGCACTGCTGGTGATCGGCCGCGACGGCCGGGTGCGCTATCGCCATGTCGGGGCCCTGAACGACAAACGGACCTTGCGCGAGCTGCTGCTCGCGGTACGGCCCGCGCCGCCGCGCGCGGCGTCCTCCCCGGCCGTCGCCGCTGCGGCGGCGCGGCCATGACTGCGCCGTCGGCGGTTGCGACGGCTGCGCGGACGCAACCGCGTCCGCAGGCGGTGCGGTCGCGGCCGCACCGTTCCGGCCGGACCGGCATCGTGCCGGGCTCCGGCGTTCCCTGCCGCCGGCCCCGACGGACCGGCGGCGTACCTCGACAGGAGCTCTGCAATGAAGAAGCGTAACCGTGGCGTCCGCGTCGTCTTCGCGGCCCTGCTGTTCTCGGCTGCGATGGGATTCGGCGCCTTCCAGGTCGTCGCCGGCAACGGCGCCGAGCCGGCGCAATCGGAATCCTGCAGCTCGTTCGCCTGCCGCAGCGAGTGTCCGGAATTCGGCGGCGATCTCGGCCCCGGCGGCCCCGGCCGTCCCCTGGTCTGCTATTGCTGCGGCTGATCCCCCTCGGCCGCCAGCGTCTGCCGGCTTCGGGGCGCCGCCCCGGGCCGGCTTTTTTATCCCGCCGCGTCACTCGCGCTCGCGCGGCGCTCACGCAAACCGGACCCCATAGCGGCCACCGCCCGCGATTCCGGCGCAGCCGGCAAAGTCCGCTTGCGGACACACACGGGCAGCGACGGTTTTGCTAGTTTTAGCGCTCCACCGATTCCGCCGGCTTAGCGATGGGGCGCTGCGCCGCGGCCTCTCGCCTGCCGCACCGATGTCGGGTCGCGCGGACGACGGGGCGGGCATGCACCGGCATGCGCCCTCCCCTCGTCGACGACCAACCACGAGCGTGCGCTGCGATGCCACAACGCATCGATCGGATCAAAAACCTCGCCGCGGTGTCGCAGTTCCGCATCGGCGCCCTGCTGGTCCAGCCCGACCGCCTGGCCATCGTCCGCGACGGCACGACCACCGCGCTGGAACCGCGCATGATGGAAGTGCTGGTCGCGCTGGCCGAGCGCGCCGGCGAGGTGGTGAGCGCCGAGCAGTTGCTGATCGAGATCTGGCGCGGCACCTTCTACGGCGACAATCCGGTCCACAAGACCATCGCCCAACTGCGGCGCCGGCTCGGCGACAGCAGCCGCGAACCCGAGTACATCGAGACCATCCGCAAGCGCGGCTATCGACTGGTCGCGCCGGTGGCCTTTCCCGACGATTACCGCAGCGGGCTGCCGCGCGCCGCCGCCTGGACCGAGGGCAGCCCTTACGTCGGCCTGCGCTCGTTCGACGAAGCCCATGCCGGCGTGTTCTTCGGCCGTGCCCGCGCCACCGCCGACCTGCTCTCGACCCTGCGCGAACAGGTGCAGAACCAGCGCCGTTTCGTCCTGGTCTCCGGCGCCAGCGGCTGCGGCAAGACCTCGCTGCTGCGCGCCGGGGTGATGCCGCTGCTGCAACAGGCCGGCGGCTTCGACGGCCTGCACGCACTGTCGACGGTGTACTTCGATCTGGGCATCTGCCGCGGCGGCGACGTGCTCGCGCGCTTGGCCCAGGCCTTGTGCGGCTGGAGCCTCGGCGGCCGCCCGGTGTTCCTGGCCTTGGAGGCGCCAACGCTGGCGCTGCAGTTGCGCGATGCGCCGGACGCGGTGCAGGCGCGCATCGCCGACGCCTTCGTGCGCCTGAGCGGGCAACGCGCCGCCGATGCGCACCTGCTGCTGGTGATCGACCACGCCGAAGCGGCGGTGGCCGAGCCGGCGATCCTCGATCGCGATCGCGAGGAACTCGGCGCCGCGCTGCGCAACCTGTGCGGCTGCGCCGGCGTGGCCGCGATCGCGATCACCCGCAGCGATTTCTATCCGCGCCTGATCGAAGAGGTGCCCGGCGTCGCCGAGCTCAAGGCCGGCGACGGCCATATCGACCTGCTGACCCCGCGCCTGGGCGAAATCGGCCAGATCATCCGCGCTCCGGCCGCATTGGCCGGCCTGAGTTTCGAAGAGGACCCCGACAGCTCGGTGCGCCTGGACGACCTGCTGCGCGACGCCGCCGCCCAGCACCCCGATTCGCTGCCGCTGCTGCAGCACACTCTGCAGGCGCTGTACGAACGCCAGGCCCCGGGCGGCGTGTTGAGCCTGGCCGCCTACCGCGAGATCGGCGGGCTGGAAGGCGCCCTCGCCCACCGCGCCGAACAGGTCTACAGCGAACTGCCCAGCGATGCCCAGGCCAGCCTGGAACAGGTGCTGGCGGCGCTGATCGTGATCCGCCCGGACAGCGATGCGGTCACCGCGCGCCGGGTATCGTGGTCGTCGCTGGCAGCGCCGGCGGCACGCGAATTGGCCGAGGCCTTCATCCGCGCGCGCCTGTTCGTCGGCGAACTCAGCGGCGGCGAGCCCGGCTTCGGCGTCGCCCACGAGGCCCTGCTGCGGCAATGGCCGCGCGCGCGCGAATGGGCGCACGACAACCGCCAGTTGCTGCAGGCGCGCGAACGCTTGCAGCGCGCGACCCGGCGCTGGGTCGACGGCGGACGCCGTGCCGATCACCTGCTCAACCCGGGCCGCCCCTTGGCCGAAGCGCAGGAAGCCGCACGCCGGCTGCCGGCCGAACTCGGCCCCGGCGAACGCGAGTTCCTGCGCGCCTGCGAACGCCAGCAACAGCGCAAACGCTGGCTGCGCACCGCCGCTCTCGGCGGCCTCGGCGCCCTGGCCTTGACCGCGACCGGGTTGGGCCTGCAGGCCTGGCAGGCGCGGCGCGAAGCCGAACGCCATCGCGACCAGGCCCAGCAATTGGTCGGCTTCATGCTCGGCGACCTGGCCGAGCAACTGCGGCCGCTCGGCAATCTCAAGCTGCTCGACAGCGTCGGCAGCCAGGCCCTGCGCTATCTGGAGCGCATGCCGGACGCGCGGATGCAGCCGCGCGAACTGCTCAGCCACGTGCGCGCCCTGCGCACGGTGGGCGAAGTGCTGATGAACCAGGGGCGTTTCGACGAGGCCCACCAGGCCTTCGAGCGCGCCGCGGCCGCCTTGCGCCAGGCTCGCCGAGCGACCCCGGACTCGTCGGAGATGCTGGCCGAATCGGGCACGGTCGCCTACTGGCAGGGCTATTACGACTTCCGGCAAAAGCGCCTCGACGCTGCGCAAGCCCACTGGCGCGAGTATCTGCGCGCCAGCGAGACGCTGGTCGCGCGCGCGCCGGCCGACCCGCGCTGGCAGTTGGAGTTGTCCTACGCGCTCAACAATCTCGGCACCCTCGCCCACACCCGCCAGCGCAGCGCCGAAGCCGCCGACCTGTTCGCGCGCTCGGTGGCGATCAAGCAGCGGTTGCTGGCGGACAAGCCCGACGACAAGCCGCTGCGCTTCGATCTGGTCGACAGCCTGTCCTGGCTCAGCAGTTCGCAGGAGGCGCGCGGACAACTGGACGACGCCGCGCAAGGCTATTTACTGCAGAACCGGATGCTGCGCGAACTGGTCGCCAGCGAACCCGATGCCGACGCCTGGCGGCGCAAACTGGCGACATCGCTGCTGCGCACCTCGATCCTGTCCATCGACCGCGGCCATACCGAGCAGGCCGCGGCCGAAGTCGGCGAAACCCTGAGCCTGTTGCGCGCGCTGGTCCGCCAGCAACCCGACAACAGTACCTGGCGCCGCGATCTCGCCCACGCCTATGCGCATGCGGGCCGGATCGAGACCTTGCGCGGCGCGCGCCAACGCGCGGTCGCGCTGCTGCGCGAGGGGCGCGACAGTCTGGCGCCGCTGCTGACCGAGCAAGAGCCCTTGCCGGAGTGGCGTCGGGTCGGCGCGCTGCTGAACCTGCGCCTGGCCGAGGTCGACCCGCAGACAGCGACTCAGCCTGAATTGGTGGATCGCGCCGTCGCCGAACTCGCCGCGCTGCAGGCGCAGGCGCCGGGCGACGCCAAGAGCCTGGCCGCCTTGGCCTGGGCCCTGGCCTGGCGCGGCGAACGGCTCGCCGCCCGCGGCCAGACCGAACTCGCCCGCAACGATTGGACCCGGGTGCGCGACCTGGTCGCCGGACGCGTCGCCGATTCCAGCGACCGTTCCCTGCTGGATGCCTGGTCCCGCGCGCAAATCCATCTCGGCGCGCGCGACGCGGCGACGCGCCAGCTCGAATGGCTGCACAGCAGCGGCTATCGCCACCCCGACTTCATCGCCTTCTACGACGCATCCACCCACTAGTTCATCCACCCGCTAGGAAGCTCCACCATGCCCAAGGCCCAAGCCGCCTCCAAGACCCCCATCGTCATCGAATTCACCGTCGCCTACGTCGTGTTCGGCGGCAACGCCGGCCGCGGCGAATACTTCTACAGCTTCTCGCCGGACGTGGTCATGGCTTACAAGGGCCAAAGTCCGGTGCAGATGGTCTATCAGCTCGACGAAGGCGTCTCCAAGCACTTCGTGATCGAGAGCCTGCTCACCTCGGACGCTAAGAACCAGATCTACGACATCAAGATCGCCTCCGACGGCCGCAGCGTCAGCATGATGAACCGCAACGATACCCCCACCCTGATCTTCTTCTCCGTGCTGGTGCGCGACGGCAAGCGCGGCGTGCTGGTGGCCTGCGATCCGCAAGTCGGCAACGACCCGGAGATCACTCCGCAGGCGGGCCAGGTCAGGAAGGCCGGCAATAAAGCCAACTAGTCGCCGTACGCGGCGTTCCGGGCACGGAAATGCCCGGAACGCCCTTCGCCGCGCGCTCAGCCGCCGCTGCCGCGGATCAGGCGCTCGCATTGGAACGCCATCGTGTGGGCGTTGCTCAGCCCTTTCGTATTCGCGCGCCGCGCGGTTTCGATCTTGCCGGTCAGGATATCGAGGGCGGCGCGCTCGTCCTCGGTCCAATCCTTGTACTTCGCCGACGCCTTGTAGCGGTCGATCGCGGCCAGCGTATCGCGGTAGTCGTCGACGATGAAGCCGCGCCGGTCCGCGCAATTCTTCCACGCCCGCAACAGGACCGGATTCAGCTTGGGCGTATCGCGCGAGCACGGCCTGGCGCCGCAGGCCTGCCCCCCGTCCAGCCCCAGGCTTTCCGTGACGCAGTTATCGCGCCGCGATGCATAGGGAACCAACTGGCAGCCCTCGAGCTTGGATCGCCGCTCCACGTCCTTCTTGTCCAGATCGTCGCTGTCTCCGGCCTGCGACGTCGTCTCGTACGCCTCGATTCGCGGCGACGCCGCAACCGGCGCCGTCGCCAACGCCATCAGCCACGGCAGCGCCAGCAATCGCAATGTTTTCATGGCGAGTTCTCTCATCGGCAAAAAATTTCGCGACGGCCAACACCGTCGCGTCGTACCGCCTGGCGGTATCGCAAGGCGACTTTGGCGACGCAGACCGCACCTCGCCTTACCGGCAACTGACGATCGCTTCCGCAATGGCCGTTGCGCGAAATCACCGTTAATCACCGCTTCTTGCCGACACGCGTGGACATCGCCGCAAGCGCATGAAATCGCGGGCCGATTGGAACAGTAAGGTTGCCGTAAGGCGCCGCGCGGCGCGACTGCGCACAGTCGGCGTCCTCGGACGGCGCCGTGCCGCATCCGGGACCGCGGCGCCGTCCGGCGCGCGGCATCCGCACGGACCCGCCAAGCGCGGGCTCAGGGAGTCAGGGCCATGCTCAAGAACCAACCTCAGGACGCCAACAGCGCCCAACCGGGCGACAACGGCAACGACGAAATCGTCTCCGCGTTCCGCGATCAGGCTTACGAGCGTCGAGTGCAACAGCGCGCGCTCACCGGCGACGCCGCCGCCGCGGCCGACTACAACCAGAAGCCGTGGAGCTTGCTGTACAGCGCGCTGGTCAACTCGCTCGGCGTGACGCCGGAGACGTTCCAGCTGGTGTACCCGTTCACCAAGTGGAACTGGGAAACCGCCCAGTCCGGCTTCATCGGTTCGGCGCAATACGACTTCTGTTCGACCATGCCGCAATGGAGCGCGGTCGGCAATTACATTTCCAGCGGCGATCGCTTCAACGACGCCTACCAGCAGTTCCTCAACGTGATCGTCGCCGCGACCGACGATGCCAAGCTGCGCCAGAAGATCCGCGACGCGGACCAGCAGATGACCTCGGCGAGCAACAACTACGACAGCATCTATCGCCAAGCCGAAATCCGCTACGGCGACCAGGTCAAGGACAACGACCCTTCGTTCTCGGACTGGCTCGGCTCGCTCGCCGGCAAGGGCTGGGCGACCAAGCTCGCCACCGCCGACACCAAGCTGACCCAGGCACAGACGACCTACAACGCCCTGGTTGCGGAAGCCAACACGCCCGGCCTGGCCGAAGCGCAGAAGCAGTACGCCAACCAGGATTTCTATGCGCACTTGGAGTCCCCCGGGCTGCAGAACTACCCCATGGTTCCGTACTGGGCCGTGGCCCAGAACGCGGCCGATTGGGTCGATGCGGTGATGGCGAACGAAGGGCCGGCCGGGGCGACGATGGGCTTCACCTCGCGCGACTCGTCCTACGACTACAAGAAGACCTGGGCCGGCGGCTCGGCGGCGGTGCTGCAGTGGTTCTGGGAAGTGCAGGTCAACGGCAAGTGGGAACGCGTGACCCAGTTCGAGAGCGACAACGAGCTCGAAGTCTCGTTGGAGTTCCAGGCCATCGACCAGATCCAGATCCAGCCTGCGGACTGGTACAACGGCCCGGTGGTGCGCAGCCTGTCGGACGGTCCCTACACCCGCGGCTACAGCGAGTTCGGCGGCGACGGCAACAAGGCCGTGTTCGGCGAGAAGGGCTTCTTCACCCTGCTCAAGACCGGCATGATCGTCGGCTTCAAGCCGGCCTTCACGATCCGCACCAGCAAGTCGACCTTCGACTCGTTCCGGCAGAAGTTCGGTTCCGCGACCGGACTGCGCATCGGGCCGTTCGTGTTCGAAGCCGCCGGCGGCAGCGAGCATGCCGGCTGGAACGCGAGCGCCTCCGGCCAGACCTTCAGCGGCACCACCAGCTCGAACCAGGCGCTGATCATCGGCGTGACGATCTCCAAGCTGCCCTGAGCGCAAACCCGGCGCGACCGCGCTGCGGAGAAACCGAAGCGACGCCGGCCGGGCCTCCCGGCCGGCGTCGCCGTTTGCGCAGGCAGCATCGGCATCCCCGGCGGATGCGTTCGGTCGTCCTCGTCGCATCCTTCGCCGGATGCCCGGACGTTGCTGTTGCTGTTGCTGTTGCTGTTGCCGTTGCCGTTGCCGTTGCCGTTGCCGTAAGAGCTTGGCGCCGCAGCGAACTTGCGAGAACGCCCTGAAGCCCCGGAGGCGGCCCGCAGGGAAGCGGGCCGTGCGCAGCCAGGCCAGGGAGGGCCTGTGCGGAGCAGCCCTGCACAACCCCCGTCCCATACCGAAACCACCATGGCGTTTTCTTTGGTTACGTTGACCGAAGGAAAGCCAGTAGGACTTTGTCGCCTTGGACAAGGAAAGTGGCCCGGCCGCTTGCAGACGGAAGCTTGGCTTTGGCGCCTTATAGCTTTGAAGCTTCACAGACCTGCGAACGACGAACGCCGCGAGACCGCGAGACCGCGGTCGCGGCTTGCGCCGCTCCTACCCCCGCGATGGTTTCGGGCTTCGATCGATAGAGAAGACGCTGGTTTATCTACGCGTCCGCGGGGGGCGCGGCTTGCCCGCTCCTACCCCGAACATAGGAAAGGCCCAGCGCGACGCACGTCGGGCCAACGCGGGAAAGGCCCGGCGCGAGCCGCGCCGGGCCCAGGTTGGGACCGGTAGCCCGGTCGATCATTGGATCTCGCAGAAGGTCCGGTAATGGTCGGGCGTGTAATAGCGCATCGCCACGACGTTCTTGCGCTCGCCCATGGTCACCAGATAGACCAGACGGCGCTCGCCGGCCGCGCCGTCGTCCTTGCGGATCTTGCCCTCCCAGTACTGCTGGCCGCGCGCCGCGCGCGGCAGCTTGGCCGGGTCGTTGTTGTAGACCTGCACGTCCATGCCGGCGCGGGCGCACTCCGGGATCGGATTCGGATTGGTGATGCAGTACGACATGGTGCGCATGGCTTCCTTGATGTCCGGCGGCAGGCTGCGGCAAACCGGCGGCTTGGCCGCATCGGCCTGGGCCAGGGCGGGCGCTGCGGCCAGTACGGCGAGCAGCACGGGGGTGGCGAGCTTGGCGTTCATGGGCGTTCTCCTGGAGGTCGCTGCAGCGGTCGGCAGCGCGCGACGACATACGGCACACGAGGACGGCCGCCTCCCTGCCGGGGTGCGAGCGGACCGGCCGCGCGGTCCGCGACGCCGGGGATCGGCGTCCGCAGATCGACCATGACGGCGCCGCGCACCTCTCGCCTTACCGACAACTTACGATCGCCGGCACGCGGCGTCGCAGTCGCGCGCGATCCGCTAAAGCATTGATCCATCTCAAAAAGAGCAACCGTAAGGTTGCCGTAAGGTGGGACGTGTCCGGTTCAAGCAACGCTGAGACACCGGTCCGCCGCGTGCCGCCGCCGGGATCGCGCCGCCGTCCGGCGCGCGAGGCCGGGCACGGCCGCCGATCGCGCGGCAGCAGCAAGGAGCCGCTCATGTCCCAGTCCGATTACCTGGCGCCCGACGCCGAAGAGGCCCTCGACGTGCAGGACGATCTCGGTCCGCTCTCGCAGTTCCGTCACGGCGCCCAGGACCGGCGTCTGCTCGAACTGGCCCGGCTCGACGCCGGCCTGGCCGCCAACGTCGACTTCGACGACAAGCCCTGGGGCCTGCTGTATCGCGCCCTGATCGATTCCTTGTACGCCTCGCCGGACGACTTCCAGCTGATCTACCCGGCCCAGCCCTGGGACTGGAAGCCCACCCAGGCCGGCTTCATTTCCGGCGCCCAGTTCGATTTCTGCGCCACCGTGCCGCAATGGAGCGCGATCGCCGCCTTCGTCTCCAGCGGCGACACGGTGCACCAGGCCTATCAGCAGTGCCTCAACGTGGCCCAGACGCAGACCGAATACCCGAGCCTGCGCCGGCACCTGATCGACGCCGAAGACGAACTGGTCGCTGCGACCAATCAGTACACCCTGGCCGCGACCTCGGCCGCATCGGTGCACGCCACCCGCGGCGGCGAAGACGCGCCGAGCTTCAGTCAATGGCTGGGCAGCCGCGACGGCCGCCCGTACCAGAATCGCATCGTCGCCGCCGAAGTGCCGATGAACCAGGCACAGGCGCATTACGCCGCGCTGGTCGCGCAGTGCGACCATGCCGAGCTCGGCGCCGCGCAGCGCCGCTGCGGCGACGAAGCCCATCGGGTGCGCCTGGCCGACCTGGACCTGCTGCGCATGCCGAAGGTGCCGGACTGGCGCATCGCCGAGCACGCCGAACATTGGACCGAACGCGCCCGCCGCGGCGAGGCCCCGGCCGGCGCGACCCTCGGCTTCAGCAACCGCGAAGCGCCCTACGACTTCAGCCAGACCTGGGCCGGCCGACAGACCAAGGTCCGTCGTCTGTTCTGGCAATTGCGCATCGACGACCGCTGGGAACGCATCGACGAGTTCGAATACGACCACCAGCTCGAACTGTCCTTAGACTTCCGCGCGGTCGACCGCATCGCCATCGCACCCGGCGACTGGTACGACGGCGACTTCGCCCGCAGTCTGATCGACGGTCCGTTCGCGCACGGCTACAGCGCGTTCGGCGACGAGCGCAGCCAGGCGGTGTTCGGCGAGAAAGGCTTCTTCGGCCTGGTCAAACGCTCGATGTACGTCGGCTACAAGCCCAGCTTCGCGATCCGCACCACCACCTCGACCTTCCGCCGCTTCGGCTATCCCTTCCAGGCCGCGACCGGGCTGCGCATCGGGCCCTTCACCTTCGAAGCCGAAGGCGGCAGCCGGGCCGCCGGCTGGTGCGCCGATCCGGCCACCCGCACCTTTACCGGCACCACGACCTCGGAAGTGCCGATGATCATCGGCGTCGGAGTCGGCGAACTGCCGAACGCTTGAGCCGGGAACGGGCGCGCGGCAATCCGGAACGAGGCACCGCCGCCGGCGCTGCATTCCCGGGAAGCGGTGCAGCCGCCGCGTTGCCCCCGTTCAGCCCCGCCCGTACACCCGCGGGCAGTTGCTGCCCTCGCACTCGCGACCGGCTTCGTGCAGCAGCACCGACTGGCCGAGATCGCCGCGCGGCGGTTCGACCCCGATCGGCACGAACAGGATCGCGCTGGTACTGCGGCCGAGCCCGGCGGGCAGTTCGAAGCCGCGCACCACGCGGAACCGCGGCACGCCGGCGAAGCGCTGGTCGAAGCGCTTGGCGGCTTCGCCGTAGCCACGCCACTGGAACAGATCCTGGTCGCTGGCCACGACCAGCGCGCCGCGCTGCCAAGCTTCGGAGAAGCGCTCGACCACGTTCGGCCCGCCCTCGTCCGCAGCGCTCAGAAAATCGTCGAGCGCGCGGCTGAGGGCGTTGGTGTCCGGCTTGCCCGCGTCGCCTTCGCCGGCGATCGCGCGCGCCGCCGAAGGCGCCGCCGGCAACGGCCGGCGCGCCTGTTCGAGCAGGGCCGGCGACAACGAAGAGCGGCGTTGTTTCAGCGCCACGACCTCCGCCTGCGCCTGCAGGATCGCGAAATACGGCTGCGCCTCACGGCCGCCGGCGGCGTCGACGCGTTCGCGCAGCTTGCGCGACCCGCTGCCGCCGTTGCGCAATTCGGCGTCGATGACCAGGGCCCCCAGCGCCAACTCCGGCTGCCGGTAGAGCCAGGTCCAGGCCCAGCCTCGCCAAGCCCCATCGAAGTCCGGATCGACGCGCAACGCACGCTCGAACAGCGCCTGCGCCGCATCGCGCTCGCGCCGCAATCGCGCCAGTTTCAGCGAGCCGATGTCCCCGGCTTCGGACGGCGCGGACAGATCGTCCATGAAACGGCGCAAACGACGGATGCCGAGTTCGCGCGCGGCCAGCGCGCGGCGCGGATCGGCGTCGACCGCGATCGCCAGTTGCCGCTCCATCGGCGCATCGCCTTGCGGATCGCGGCCGGGGCGACGTTCGTCTTCGGCGACCATGCGCTGGTAGGCCGCCATCGCCGCTTGATACTCCGCGGCATCGCCCGACTGCGGCCGGTCGCGGGCGAGCTGGCCGAGCAACGCCAGTTGCTGGCGATAGAACCCGTCGCCGCGCGCCGCGTTGCGCGCCGACTCGCGGATCAGGCGCGCGCTTTCGGCTTCGTAGTCGGCCTGGCTCAGGCCCGCCGGCGGGTCGATATCGATCGCCGGCGTGACCCCGGCCTGTTGCATGCGCGCCGCGGTCAGGCGCGAGCGCGCCGCATCCTGCCCGGCCTCGCGCTCGCGCCGCACCGTCATATAGCCATGCCCGAGCAACAACGCGCCCAACACCGCGGCTGCGATCGCGGTGCGCGTGGCCAGTTCGCGGTCGCGGTCCTCGTAGGCGCGCCAAGCCACCGCCAGCAGACTCGGCACGCCCGCCAATACCAGACCGGCGCGGAACCAGCGTTCGCCGTTCGACGCTTGCGGCGGCGACAACCATTGCCCGAACACGGTCATCGCCCACATCGGCAGCGACATCAGCCAACCGGTATACGGCGCCAACACCAGTACGACGAAGAACGCCAGCACGCCCAGTTTGAACCAGGACCACCACGACGGACGCAGACGCATCGGCAGGACGATGCGCATCATCGGTTCTTCAGCATTCGCGGCAGGGTCACGGCGAATACCCAGCACAGCACCAGGAAGACCGCGCCCAATCCGGTCATCAGCATCGCGTCGACCCAGGCTTCCAGCGGCTTATTGGCCGGGTCCGGTTGCAAGGCCGCATACAGACGATGCAGGCCCTGGGCGATGAAGGCGAACAGCACCGGAAAGGCGATCGCGAGCATGCCGCGCGATTGCGTGGCCAGGCGCAGATTGGCCAGCCATGCCGGCTGCGGCATACGCGCCGGCGGCGGTGCGGGCGTCAGTCGCGGCGGCGGCGGCCGGCCCAAACGCGGCGCACGCAACCGGGCGGCCGCGGCTTGCGGCGGCGCGCGCGGCGGCTCCGCCACCGGCCGCGGCTTGGCCTTGCGCGCGGTCTTGGCCAACAAGTCCTGGCGCGCGCACGAGGCGCAGGCCTGGCCGGCGTAATGCTGATGCTCGCGCTCGCGTTTGCATACCACCAGTTTGCCGCTGGAGGGCTTGGCGTAATCGCGCAACGCCGCGCTCCAATCGGCCGCGCTGGGCCGCTCGCCGCCGTCGCCGAAGGCGCGGTCGAACAGTTCGCGCAATTCGCGCGGCACGCTGCCGTGGGCGCTGACCGGGCTCGGTGCCATCAAACGGTGCGCGCGCAGACCGTAGGCGTAGTAGCGCTCGCGGATGCGGCTGGGGATGTCGGTAGGCACCCGATCGGCCGCGGGCTTGCCGGTATAGGGATGCAGGCCGAAATTGAGCAGTTGGAAGATCACCACCGCCAAAGCGAAGCGATCCTGCGCCTCCTCGCCGAGCGGATCGGGCCCGCGTTGCTGGAACTCCGGCGCCAGGTAATCCGGGGTGAACTGCGGCGCGGAGTAGCGCCGGCCGCGGCCCTGGATGCTGAAGCCGTCGCAATCGAGCAAGGCGATGTATAGCGAGGCGCGGTAGAAACGCAGATTGACCGGCTTGAGATCGACCACGTAGTGGTGCTGCGCGTGCAAAGCCGCGAGCACCGCACTGAGGTTGGCCGCCAGGGTGATCTTCGGCCCCAGCCCGACCGGCAGGCCGGCGGCGCGCGCCTGCCGCTCCTGCAGCACCTGCTCCAGTTCGGAGGTCGACTGCACGTCCAGCGCCGGCATGGAAAACCCGACGAAGCGGCCGCGCTCGTCGCGCACGGTCGCGTCCGGCCAGGCGATCTGCACGTAGCGTTTGCCGCCCTCGAACTGGTCGGGCAGTTGCGGACGCAGCTCGAGCATGGCCTCGACGCGGTCGGTATAGCTCGGCGGATCGACCCGCTCGTGATAGATCTTCGCCACCCGGTCGGGAAACTCGGGCAGCAGGTAGACGCTGCCCGCGCCGCCGCTCTTGATCAGCGCCCCCAGGCGGGTGCGCCGGTCGCCGATGCGGATGCCGCTGCCGCTGACCGGACTGGTCGTCACCGGTTCAACTCCGCAGCGCGATCAGCAGGGTCTTGTCGTCGGACGTGATGCCGTGCGTGCGCGGATCGTCCAGCGTGCCGTGCAAGGCGCGGCTGCCTGCGGCTTCGTCGACCGTGCGCAGATAGCGCTCGACCGGGTCCATGAACGGACGATACAGACCGGCATTGCCCTTCTGCATCGCGAACGGCATCGCGCCGTCGGACATCAACGCCACCCGCTCCACCGGCTCGCTCACCGCAAGCACTCGCAGGCAGCCGCGCCAGGCCTCGCCGGTGACGAAGTAGGTTTCGTTGGCGTATTCGCCGTTGTGCGGCAACGAGATCCGCGCCGGCGCGTCGGACTGTGCCGGCTCGGCCACGCCGAGACCGTCGCCGACATGCACGAACCAGCCGCGCTGCGCGTCGCCGACATAGGCCACCAGAGTCGCGGCATAGCTCGACAAGGCCGCGCCGTCGCGCCGCGCGCGCGCGACCAGGGCCTCGCGGGCGAATGCGACGGCCTCGCCCGCGAACCCGGCGAAGCCGTCCTCGTCGGCCTGCAACCACTGCGGCTGCGCCGCCAACCGTTCGGCCAGCGCCGCGACCACCGCATCGGCGATCAACCGCGAACCGATCTCGCTGTGCGCGGCCGAACCGGCGCCGTCGCATACCGCCGCGACCAGGCGTTCGCCGTCGACCCGGTACGCGAACGCGTCCTGGCACGGGATGCCTTTGTCGAGGTGGGATTTGCCGGTCGCCGATGCCGCATGTACCTGCCAGCCCATGACCCGGCGCCGCTCAGGTCGGCACCGCGGACCAAGTGTCGGTGGAAGGCAATTGCGCCTGTCCGCCCGGCCGCGACTGCGACACCACCTGCATGCTCGCGCTGAGCCACAGGAACAGTTCGCGGAATTGCAGACCGTGCAGGCGCTTCACTCCGGCCAGCCCCTTGCTGCTGAACTGGCCCATGGCCTGTTCCTGCGAGCCCTCGCCGACCGCGATCGGGAAAATCGCGACCTTGTTGGCCAATTCGGCTTCGCGCGCGCGCTTGGCCGCCGCTTCCCAGGCATCGGTCGGCGAACCGTCCGACATCAGGAACAGCCACGGCCGGGTATAGGCGACGCCGGCCTGCTTGAAGCGCTGCTTCTCGTTCTCGATTTCGGTCAGGGCCAGTTCGACCGCGCGCCCGGTCGGCGTGGTGCCGTCGGCTTCCAGCGCCGGCGCGGCGAAATCCATCGCATCGCACCAGTCGCCGACGACTTCGGCGTGATCGAAGCCGCCGTAGCGGATCACCAGCACGCGCACCCGCTTGGCCGCGATGACGTCGTCCTTGAGTTCGCGCTCGAGCAGCTTCAGGCCCTCGTTCAACTGCTGCACCGGCTGGCCGTTCATGCTGCCGGAACAGTCGAGCACCAACACCAGCGGCGTGCGCTGTTCGGTGTTGTCGACCAGGGATACGTCGGGGATCGCCGTCTGCGTCATGGCATTCCTTTGCGATGGTGGAAAGCCCGAGTATAGCCGCGCCTCGGCCGGTCGGGGCCAGGGCCGGGCCCAGGCGCCCCCGCAAACGAGGAAACCCGGCCGGACCGCGGCGATTCTGCGATCCGCGTCGCGCCGCGCGCCGGCTTACAGCGAATCCTGCGGCTCGATTACCGGTGCGTCCTCCGGCACCCGCGCGCAGCGGCCGCTGCGCGAGACCCAGGCTTCCCAGCACCAGAAGCCCCAGGCGGCCGCGGTCAGCGCCGAGGACACGATCGCCAGGACGATGGCGCTGCCGCTGACCAGCGGCGAGATCACGCCGGCCAACACCGCGTTCACCACCAGGCCGCCGAAGGCCTGCAGCGACGAGGCCGAGCCGCGTTGGTGCGGGTACATGTCGAGGATCGACAAGGTCACGATCGGGAATACCAGGGCGATGCCGAACGCGAGGATGCACATCGGCAGCACCGCCCACGGCACCTGCGGCGCCGGCGCCAGCAGGTTATAGCCCAGGTTCAGGGCGATGGCGAGTGCGCAGAAAGCAAAGCCGATGCCGACCAGGCGGTCGCCGCCGATCTTGCCGGCGGCGCGGCCGGAGGCGAACGAGCCCAGCACCATGCCGCCGATGGTCGGCACGAAGAACCAGGCGAACTCGCGCTCGCTGAGCTTGAGGATGTCGAGCACGAACGCCGGCGCCGAACCGATGTACAGGAACAGCGCGCCGAAATTGAACGCGCCGACCGCGGTCAGGCGCTGGAACCGCGGATTGAGCCAGATCGCCACGTAGTCGCGCAGCAGCCGCTTGGGCTTGAGCGACAGCCGCGCCTGCGGCGGATGGGTCTCGGGCAGGCCGGCCGCGACCGCGATCCACAGCAGCACCGAGAAACCGACCAGGAACCAGAAGATCGCCGGCCAATGCGCCCAGCCCAGAATCCAGCCGCCGATCACCGGCGCGATCGCCGGGGCGATGCCGAAGATCATCATCACCTGGCTCATCAGCCGCTGCGCGTCGTCGCCGTGCAGCAGGTCGCGGATCACCGCGCGGCCGACGATCAGGCCGACGCCCGCCGAGAGCCCCTGGATCGCGCGAAAGAAAAGCAGCGTCGACAATTGCTCCGACAGCGCGCACGCCGCCGACGCCAGGGTGAACACCCCCAGCCCGCCGAGAATCACCTTGCGCCGGCCGATCGCGTCGGACAGCGGCCCGTGCACCACGCTCATCAGCGCGTAGGCGACCAGGTAGACGCTGATGGTCTGCTGCATCGCCAGCTTGTCGGCGCCGAGTTCGGCGCCCATCACCGGGAACGCGGGAAAGATCGTGTCGATCGAGAACGGGCCGAACATGGCCAGGCCGCCGAGCAGCAAGGCCAAGCGACGGAGCGACAGCGGCAAGGCCCGCGCGGGCGCCGTGGGGGATTCGGAAGGTGCGCTCATCAGCTGGCGGCGTTGGATGCGTCGGTATCGATCGGAACCTCGTCGGGAGGGCCCTTGAGTTCGACCACGTTGCCCTCGGGGTCGTACAGGTACTGCGAGGGGCCCTCGCCTTCGGCGCCGTAACGCGAACCGAAATCGCCGATGCGCGCGCCGTGGGCTTCCAGGTAAGCGACGATGGCGGCGCGGTCGAACGGCTCGGCGCGCAGGCATAGGTGATCCATGTTGCGGCCCTCGGCGCCGGGGGGCGCCCCGCCCATGCGGCCGAGCTTGCCCTCCACATCGACCAGGTCGATCAGCGACAGACCGGCACGCAGCTGGACCAGGCCGATTTCGTCCTGGCGCCGCTCCAGGCGGCAGCCGAGCACGTCGCAGTAGAAGGCCACCATCGCCGGGGTATCGCGCACCCGCAACACCACATGGTCGAGCTGCAGCAAGCTGAACGGTCGCGCGGACATCGCCAGGCCTCATCGCATGAATGGGGGCCGTCAGCATACTCCCGCGTGGCCCGCCGCATGGCCGCCGAAGTTGTTTCGATCTGTCCGCAACCGCGTGCCCAGGCTCGCCGGTGCGGATTCGCCCGCAAGCGGCCCGTTCGAAGCCGGTGCGCCCCGGCGCGGGAGGCGGTGCGCACGGAGCCTTCCCCCGGCCCGCGGGACCTCGGGCGGCCGCACGGGAACCGTCCCCTCGCTGCCCGCCAGCGGCTATAATCGTCGGCTTGAAACCCGCGGTGGGAGAAGCGGCCGGCCCCCTGGCCCGTCGCTGCCGAAGGCGCAACGCCCGTAATCGCTCAGGCCCCATACCGCCGCCGGGTACAAAACTCTGGAGAGACCGACCGTCCCGCAACGCGACACGCGCGACGGAACCGGCGCCGAAGGTGCACGAAGCGAGCGCGGACAGGAGCGGCCACAGCGCCCCCCTCCCCCAAGCGGCCTGAGCCGCGGCACGCTTCCAAACTCTCAGGCAAAAGGACAGAGGGGCGCCTCGCGTGCGGCACCGCACGCTGCCAACGGACGCCCCTGCCCATGAGCCACAACGCCACTTCCCTGCGCGACCTCGAGCACCACGACGCTTTCATCGAGCGCCATATCGGCCCCAACGACGCCGAAATCGGCCACATGCTCAAGCAGGTCGGCTACGACTCGCTGGAAGCCCTGACCGACGCCATCGTCCCCGGCTCGATCAAGTCGACCCAACCGCTGGCCCTGCCGGCCGCGATCAGCGAAGTGGAAGCGCTGGCCAAGGTCCGCGCCATCGCCACCCGCAACCAGGTGTTCCGCAGCTTCATCGGCCAGGGCTATTACGGCACCCTGACCCCGAACGTGATCCTGCGCAACATCCTCGAGAACCCTGCCTGGTACACCGCCTATACGCCCTACCAGGCGGAAATCTCGCAGGGCCGCATGGAGGCGCTGATCAACTTCCAGACCATGGTCGCCGACCTGACCGGGATGGAGATCGCCAACGCCTCGCTGCTCGACGAAGGCACCGCCGCGGCCGAGGCCATGACCCTGGCCAAGCGCTCGGCCAAGTCCAAGTCCAACCTGTTCTTCGTCTCCAAGGACGTGCACCCGCAGACGCTGGAGGTGCTGAACACCCGCGCCGAAGCGATGGGCATCGAGCTGAAGGTCGGCGACGACAACGAAGCGCTGAACAGCGACAGCTTCGGCGTGCTGCTGCAGTACCCCAACACCTACGGCCAGATCGGCGACCACAAGGCGCTGGCCGACGCCGTGCACGCGCGCGGCGGCCTGGTCGCGGTCGCGACCGACCTGCTCGCCCTGACCCTGATCGCCGCGCCCGGCGAGTGGGGCGCGGACATCGTGGTCGGCAACAGCCAGCGCTTCGGCGTGCCGTTCGGCTTCGGCGGCCCGCATGCCGCCTTCATGGCCTGCCGCGACGCCTACAAGCGCTCGATGCCGGGCCGCCTGATCGGCGTGTCGGTCGACACCGAAGGCAAGCCGGCCTACCGCCTGACCCTGCAGACCCGCGAGCAGCACATCCGCCGCGAGAAGGCCACCTCCAACATCTGCACCGCGCAGGTGCTGCTGGCGGTGATGGCCTCGATGTACGCGGTCTACCACGGCCCCGAAGGCCTGACCCGGATCGCCCGCCGCGTCCACCGCCTGGCCGCGATCCTGGCCGGCGCGTTGCGCCAGGCCGGGCTGACCGTCGGTCCGGACTTCTTCGACACCCTGGACGTGGTCGGCGTCGACGCCGACGCCCTGCGCGCCAAGGCGACCGCGGCGCGGATCAACCTCAACTACTCCGGCGACCCGAACCGGGTCGGCATCAGCCTGGACGAAACCACCACCCGCGCCGAAGTGGTCCAGTTGGCCGCGCTGTTCGGCGCCCGCATCGACGACATCGACGCGCTCGATGCCGCCACCGCCGATGCCCTGCCGGCCGGCCTGCGCCGCCAGAGCGCCTTCCTGCAGCACCCGGTGTTCAACACCCACCACAGCGAACACGAGCTGCTGCGCTACATGCGCTCGCTGGCCGACAAGGACCTGGCGATGGATCGCACCATGATCCCGCTGGGTTCGTGCACGATGAAGCTCAACGCCACCGCCGAGATGATCCCGGTGACTTGGCCGGAGTTCGGCAATCTGCATCCGCTGGCGCCGGCCGACCAGGCCGTGGGCTACAAGCAGTTGATCGACGAACTCGAGGCGATGCTGGTGGAATGCACCGGCTACGACGCGGTCAGCCTGCAGCCGAACTCGGGCGCGCAGGGCGAATACGCCGGCCTGCTGGCGATCCGCGCCTATCACCGCTCGCGCGGCGAAGGTCATCGCGACATCTGCCTGATTCCCGACTCCGCGCACGGCACCAACCCGGCTTCCGCGCAGATGTGCGGCATGACCGTGGTGGTCACCAAGACCGACGCCAACGGCAACGTCGATGTCGACGACATCCGCCGCAACGCCGAGAAGTACAGCGACCGCCTGGCCGCGATCATGATGACCTACCCGTCCACGCACGGCGTGTTCGAGGAGGAAGTGGTCGAGATCTGCGAGATCATCCACAAGCACGGCGGCCAGGTGTACACCGACGGCGCCAACATGAATGCCCTGGTCGGCGTGGCCAAGCCGGGCAAGTGGGGTTCGGACGTTTCGCACCTCAACCTGCACAAGACCTTCTGCATTCCGCACGGCGGCGGCGGCCCCGGCGTCGGCCCCTGCGCGGTCAAGTCGCACCTGGCCCCGTTCCTACCGCGCACGCTCGGCGGCGAAGGCGCGGTCGGCATGGTCAGCGCCGCCAGCTTCGGCTCGGCCTCGATCCTGCCGATCTCGTGGATGTACATCACCATGATGGGCGCCGCCGGCCTGCGCAAGGCGACCCAGGTGGCGCTGCTCAACGCCAATTACATCGCCAAGCGCCTGGCCCCGCACTACGAGACCCTCTACACCGGCCGCAACGGCCTGGTCGCGCACGAGTGCATCCTCGACCTGCGCCCGATCAAGGACGCCACCGGCATCGGCGCCGAGGACGTGGCCAAGCGCCTGATCGACTTCGGCTTCCACGCCCCGACCCTGAGCTTCCCGGTCGCCGGCACGCTGATGGTCGAGCCGACCGAGAGCGAATCGCTGCACGAGCTGGACCGCTTCATCGACGCGATGATCCAGATCCGCGACGAAATCCGCGCGGTCGAGGAAGGCCGCCTGGACCGCGAAGATAACCCGCTCAAGCACGCCCCGCATACCGCCACCCAGGTCACCGCCAGCGAGTGGACCCGCGCCTACCCGCGCGAGCTGGCCGCGTTCCCGCTGCCCTCGCTGAAGCTGCAGAAGTACTGGCCGCCGGTGTCGCGCGTGGACAACGTCTACGGCGACAAGAACGTGATGTGCGCCTGCATCCCGGTGGATGCGTACAAGGAAGAGGAAACCGCGTAAGCGTCGGCAGCCATCTCGCTCGAACCGAAGGCCCCGCTCGCGCGGGGCCTTTGTGTTTGCAATGCCTGATCAAGACCCGATCATCGTCATGTGGTGGCGACGGCCCCTATCGATCGTCCTCGCTCGCTGTCGCCTCAATCAACTCCTGGTCGCCCAATCCCGGATGGTTTCCTCGATATGGGCGATCTGCACCTTCGAATACTCCGGATCCTTCAGACGAATATCGGCATCTTCCAAGTAGTGCCATAGCGCATGCGGCACGTCCAACTCGCCGACATCAAGCTCCATCAAGGCCTTAGCCTCGCGAGCCTTCTCGTACCAGTCCTTCATTTCCGCTTTCGAGGCAGGTTCGGTATCCAACAACTCCCGCACGATCGCGATGAGCTGCCGCTTGATTTCCTGAACAGTCATTTTCCTTCCCTTCTAATCCAACGAGGATCGAACAGAATCAGGTGAGCCGCTTCGCCCCGCGACGGAGGACCAAAGTTGATATGCAGTATAGGAGTCTTGCCACTGTGCTTGAGCGGGTGCAGATCGAGACGCGCGCCCCATTGGCTTTGTTTCCAGCGAACGCCGAACAACCGGCCATTAGCATGCCAAGCGCCCGCCGACGGGCCATCAAACGATAGGTTCTTATAGAGACCTTTGGCGCTGGAAATCAGTCCGCTCGTCGCCGCGGCGGCGTAAGGGGCTCCGGCCTCCCACGCCATAGCCCCTGCGCCTAACGCTGCCGCCGCTGTAATGACCATGCCCGAGGAATCCAACTGTTCGGGAGTCCTCGACATGTCGTACTCGCCGGTCTTCCACCCAACAACGCCCGGCACCGGAATCCTGCCGTCGGAAGTCGGTGCACCAGACGATGCCCTAGCGAGCGACGCGGCTTCGGTGCGTTGGTTGGCTGCCGAAGAACCGCCTTTTTGCGCCTCCCCTTCGCCCGCTGGATTAACCTGAGTAATCGAGAGCTTGCCCCAGCTCTCTCCCCCGCAAATATTGGATCCGGTTATCTTCTGACACTGACGTCCATCGGGATCGACATACGAGTAGGGATTGCTTGCTGCGTATCTGTAACGATTGAACATTCCGACAGGATCGCTCAGAGCAGACACGGGATCTGCGCTGAGAAATATCCCGAGCTGCGGGTCGTAGTAGCGCTGCTGCATCTGGACCAGGCCCGTCAGCCCGTCCATCACGTGCCCCGCGTAACCGATGCCATCGTAGATCGTATCTCCGATTGTCTCACCGAGCGGCTCGTAGTCGGTGCGCTGAAGCACCTCTCCGGTCGCCGCAGTCACGGCCACAGGGCTGCCCAATGCGTCGTTATGGCTGTACTTCGTACTTTCGACGCCCCCCGCCAGTTCGCGAGCAGCAAGTAGGCTACCGCCCAGGAAAATATTGACGCTGGTCGCGCCCGCGGCATTGTTCTCGATGTACGCTGGCTGCCCTGAGGCATCGTAGATGAAGACCGCCCGCACGGCGCTCGCCATCGACAAACTGGCAACGCGGCGCCCGTTGGCGTCGTACCGGTATCCTTCCTTTCCGGCAACGACGCGCAGGCGATTGCCATAGTCAAAAGCATAGACCTGCCCGTTCTTGTTCTCCAAGTTACCTTGCGGGTCGTAGCCCAAGCCAACGATTGATTCGCCTCGACTGTTGCGAACGTTCGTTAATCTCGAACGCTCGTCGTAGACGTAGGCGGAATAGTCCTTGCTCCCCGGCAACACCCAAGAACGCAGATTATCCTGCGCATCGTAGGTAAATCGGTGCCAGCAATCGCCGCCGAAACTGCATGAGCCGGCCGACTTGAGCCGGTCGAGGCCATCGTACTCCATCGTCCGGCTGTAGTTGTCCCCTCGTGCCCGGTCGTAAATGGCGCCGACATTACCGTTGGCGTCGTACACGGTTTCCAGGTCGATCACGCCGGCGTCGGTACTGCGCTGCGGCAGCTGACGCAGGTTCTGCGACATGGTGTGCACCACGCCGTTGCCGTAGACGAAGCGTTGCATGCCTCCGTTCGGGTAGTAATCGATCTGCGACGCGTATACCGCACCAGGACTGCTGACTCGTTTGGGCTGCCCCAGCGCATCCGGCTCGAACGTCACCGCCAGACCGGTCGGGTAGACCTGGCTGGCCGGATTGCCGATTCGATCGTAGCCGTAGCCCAGGTCCCAACGATGCGAGCCCGGCTGCGCCACCGCCTCGCCGATCAGCAGGCGGCGCTTGTTGTAGCGGTAATGATTCTCGACCGGCGCACCGTTGTCCGGTTCGTTATAGGTCACGACCTTGCTCGCCAGGCCGTCGGGCGTGTATTCCCACCTCTGATTGCCGCGCCCGTCGGGGAAGGCCAGGTCCTTGAGCCGGTTGCGCGCGTCGTAGGTTCTCGAAACGACGCGGCCGGACGCCGCGGCTTCGCTGCGGTTGCAGCTGTCGGTGGCCGGCAGGTCAAGGCCGGAAGCCGACCATGCGACGTTGCCCTCGCCGTCGTAGTCCGTCACCGTCGCCCCGGTTTCCGGCTCGATGACCTTGCACAGGCGCTGTT
The DNA here is from genome assembly GCF_037027445.1 of Lysobacter firmicutimachus. Taxonomy (NCBI): domain Bacteria; kingdom Pseudomonadati; phylum Pseudomonadota; class Gammaproteobacteria; order Lysobacterales; family Lysobacteraceae; genus Lysobacter; species Lysobacter firmicutimachus. The sequence continues at coordinate 1,646,831 of NZ_JBANDL010000002.1, read as the reverse complement.
GCGCGTCGTAGACGTAGCGGCGGGTGTTCGGCTGGGCTACCGGGACCTGCGGCGCCGGAACGCCGAAGCGGCCCGATGCGGCTACCGCCAGGTTCTCGCCGCCCACCGGCGATACGCCGTAGACGTAGACCAATCGGCCTGCGTATTGGCTGCGCAGCTCATTGCTGATCGGAATCGCGAAGCGATAGCTGCCGCCATCGACCTTGCACGCCGCGGCGACGCCCGCCTCGCTGGCCTGATTTGCGGGATAGGTGCCGATCAGTGCAGAGCCGGTCGCACCGGCGGGACCGCCGACGTACATCTGCACGTTCACCGACGCCTGGTAGGTGGTCGCGCAGGCCCAACCGAGCAACGCGCTGCCGTCGGCGGTGAAGCCGTCGATATTGCCGGTGATCACCGGTTGCGGGCGACGTGCGTAGACATCGATGGACGCGAGTACGCGGCCGTCGCCGCGCACCTCGAAGCGGCTGCCTGACTCGGTGATGTCGGCGATCGACGTCTTGATCTCGCCGGTTCCAGGCTGAGCCAGAAGCCGTACCGCGCCATTGCCGTTGATGTCGCTGCGCCACAACTCCGGCAAGCCGGCCACGGCCTGCCAGCTCAAGGTGGTGCCGCAGCTGGTGGCGCCCTTGCCCAACTCGCAGGGATTGGGCTGCGCGCTCAACGAGCCGGTCGGAACCGGATTGACGTACACATGCTGAGCGGTCGTCTGCTGACCGAACCACTCTACCCCGTCCTGGACCATCCGCCATTGCACGTAGTAGCCGACCATTCGGCTGCTGACCTGCGGAGCGGTCAAGGTCATGTTGAACGCGACGGTTTGGCCGGGTGCGACGTCGTGCGGAAGATACACCCGCCCCATGCCCCAGTTGCCGTTGTCGCGAGGGTTCTGCGAACCCAGCGCATACGCGCGCGACGGCGACCAGGTGGTCGTGCCCGTATTACGCATCTGCACGCTCAGGGTCCGGGTCTCGCCCGAGTACATCGTCGGCGAGGTGTCGGAGAAGGTCTGCGATACGAATTCGGCCTCGTTGTACAACGCAGGCGGCGGGTTGACCGTAATGGTGAAGGACTGGGTCGCCAGGTTACGGGTCCGATCCTCGCCCTGATAGATGCTCACGGCCTTGCCGGTCGCCCGATAGGTGTACGTGCCCGGCGCCAGCCCGGCTTCGACCAGGGTTCCGCCCCTGCGGTAGCTGGCTACCGGCTGGTCGTTGCGATAGATCGTGATGTTCTCGATCGATTCGACACTCGACCCGCTGGTTCCGTTGCCGGAGGAAGCCACGATCTCGTACGACACCGGGACCGTATAGCTGCTTTGGACCGGCGGCGTGAGTTTGATCCATGCCGGCGCCGCGGTCGCCAAGGACGGCAACGCGGACAGCAGCGCCAACAACCATGCCGACGCCAACGACCTGGCGTTGGTCGCCCACTCCAATACTCCTGCAGAATTCAACGCCTTGTTCTCCACTCGGACCAGGTCCCCACGCGCGGCGGCGGAGCGGTTTTTACTGTTCGCTCGGATGCTATCCATGGCGCGGCCTCACTGAGCCACCGACGTACGCTGGATTTCCAGCGGCTTGCCGTAGGCGTCGCGCATGATCAGGGTGCGCACGCTTTCAGGGGCGTCGATCACCGCCGGAGCGTCGTAGCCAGGCTCGCCGAAGACCTGGAAAGTCTCTACGCTCGCCAAGCCACGGGGGTTGGTGACCTTGCGCCGGAAGCCGGACAGGTACTCGGTGGAGGTGGTCAAAGGCCCCAACTCCGAGTCCTGGACGGCGGCGGTCTGGCGCCCCAGCGCGTCGTAGGCGTAGGACGTGCCTGGCATCGACTGGCGGAAGTCGCCGACGTGCCGGGTCGGCAAGGATTTGAACGCGACCCGCCCCATGTTGTCGTAACGCGTAAACACTTGCTTCTGGGTATTGCGGCTGGCATCGCCCAGATCGAACTCCATTTCCAGCACGGGCCGCAGGAACGCGTCGTAGTAAGTGTCGCTACGACGGTTTCCGGACACCGACACCCGGCGCCAATGATTGCTTTCCAGACCGTACTCCGAGGTCGCGACGCGCACGAACTCCTGCGTCATCGGGTGCCAGTCGACGGTGTCGCCCTGCGGATAGACCACGCCAGCCAGGCGCCCCATGCCGTCGTAGCTGTACTGGGTGGTGAATCCGTTTTCGTCAGTCGTAGACGTCGCCCAGCCGCGGTCGTCGATCACCGCGCTTTCAGTCGCGCCCGCCGGGCTCTCGGGGGTGGCCGGCCGGCGGATGCTCTGCGGCACGCCGCGTTTCCAGTCGGCATAGAAGGTGACATGGCCGTTACCGTCCTTGACCGACTCCAGGGTGCCGTCGGCGCGGTAGCCGAATGTTCTCTTCAGATTGCCGAAGGCGAAAGCGTGCATCGGCAACGCGGTGGCCGGATCGAATTCCACACGCGCGGTCTCGACGCCGTTGACCGACGTGGCCGATACCTGACCGAGAATCCACTTGCCGGCATGGTCGTAGTATTCGGTTCCCTCGTTGCGGCTATAGCCGAGCGTGTTGTACCCAGTGGATCGCAGGACCCGGGCCAGGCCGTCGAAAATCTGGTTCTCGGTGACGAAGGTCACTCCATCCTGGACGATCTGGCGACTCTTGAGGGGCCGGTTGGCGAGATAGCCCTTGCTGCCCGAAATGGAATTCGATGCCGGAATGTTCGCGTTGGCCGCCGGGAAGGGTTGGCCCTCCGTGCTCTCCACATAGGCGTTCGTGACCGTGCGCAGTACCCTGCCACCGGCGTCCTTGATCGATGCTTCGATCAACTCGCCGACGTTGGACGTGTAGTCGTTGTTGAATTTGTAGGCGTTGATCGATCCGTCCGGGTTGACCACCGTGGTTTCGGACGGGACATAGCAGGTGCCCGGCACTTGGCAATCGGCCTGCCAACTCCAGGACGGCTTGTAGCGATAGTTCCAGCTCAGCGGCGCAATGCCGGGACCGGTCACGGTTTTCGAGTACAACGACTCCACGGTATAGGCCATCGGCGCCCCCACCAGGCGCACCGAAAGCCAACTGGCCTCCTGCCGGGTGATGCAACTGCCCACGGTACGGTTGGTGCCGTGCATGAGCTTGCGGAACTTGAACTCGCCGACCGCGCCGGAAGGGTGGCTGACGGTCAAGAAACTGGTCTCGGCCGGTCCCGGCTGCTTGTCCGAACTCATCGTGCCTACGTTCGGCCAGCACTGCTGCCACACGTTCTTGACGTTGGCGTTGACGATCTCGAACTGATCGCTGTACTGGTAGCCCCAACGTCCTCCGTCGGGCAGCACCGCTGCGGCGAGTAGATAGTTGGCGTCCGGGTTGCTGCCGTACTTGCTGTACTCATAGGTCCAGGTCCGTCCTGCGCTGGAAATGGTCTCGATCTTTCCGGCGGCGTTGTAACCCAGCCTGGCCTCGACGCCGTCGTTGGAACGGATCGACAGCAGGCGGTGCGGGTTGGCCGGGTCGTACTCGTAGCTCAGCCAGTTGCCCAGGCCATCCTCGACCCGGGTCGCGTACAGGAAAATTTCGTCGCGGTCGATGCCGACCGATCCGGTCGTGTCGGTCGGGATACCGATGATCCGCTTGCTCTTGCGCACCACCATCCAGTCGAACGCATACCGGTGGCCGTTAGGCAGCACGGCCAGGAATCCCTCGCCCGCGCCATTGCGGATGCTCGGCAGGCAGGAAACCTTCCAGTTCGACTTGGTGCCACCGTAGTAAGCCAGCCCATCGCTCGGTCGCAGGTGAGCGCCAGACAGGGTTTGCACGAGTTCCTCGCCCGCCCCGGGAATATTGATCGTGTTGCCGGCCCAGTAATCGGTCGGGCCGTAGGACGGCGTCTTGGTCGGACCGCTGGAAACATTGTCCGGCACGGTCGGGGGCGTGTAGTCGGTCACGCTGCAGCGCTGGGTCGAACCTCGCCAACTATCGGGAAAATCCGGTCCCTGGTATTCGCGATCGCGCACAACCCAACCGGTGCGGCGGTCGAAAACCCCGTGGATATGGGGGATATCCAGCACCCAGTAGCGCCCGAACACCGCCTTGTCCGGATCGGTATTGGCCCAGGTATTGAGCGAAAGACCGGCGTTGCTGAGCTTGCGGCCGATACTCACGGTCAGCGCGCTGTTGGTCTTCAGCGCCACATCGGTCGCGGTAAACGTGGTCGCACCATCGAACAGGCTCGTGCTGTCGCCGAACATGCCGTCGGCGGTAAGCGCGGTCACGGCCACGCCTTTGGTCAGACCGTCGTAATCCTCGATCACGGTCGGACTGGATATTTCGGCGCGGGCACCGCCGGCCCCGGCGAGTCCGAATGCGAGCGCGGCGGCGACCGCGGCGGACAGGCGAAGTGTGGAAGTCACGTGGAGTCCTTCACTGAGCTATACGAAAACTCGGCCAGCGAAGCGGCGCCGGGCCGAGACGGATCGATCCACAGCCGCACGCGCGCCGCCGAGGCGCACAAACGCGCGGAGGCCAAACGACACGGCGGCCGAAGTCAGGTTTATCGATATGGGGCGGGCATGTCGCTGTGTCCTTGCGGTGCTTCTCCGGTTGCGGCGTGCGCCGCGCTGCCGCTGATCGCGGCGCGTATCGTTCAATCCACTTCGTCCAGGCCCGATCGGCACCGGCCAGGCGCACCGGCCTGATAGAAGACGGATGTCGGCCCCTTTTCCCTTGGCCAAGGTTCGCCGGTCCAGCGATGCTTTTGAAGACGCCCGCGGAATCCGGCCTGCTTTCGCCAAATTGAGCAAGATCGCAGGCGAGCTTTGCATCGCTGCGCCTTCGATACCGCCAGCAGCGCCCGTCGCTTACGGGCCGGCTGCGTGCATGGGAGCCTGCGCTTGAAGGTCGCGGGCGGCACGGCGCAGCCAGATCCCGTGTGAACTCTGTCCGGCCGCCAAACGCGCCCCGGCAAGTCTCAGGTCGAGCACTCGGCGGCGACTCAACGCCACCACTCGCGCACCGCCCTTCCATTCGGCGCCAGGAGACCGCCGTCCGTCGTCCCGGATAATGTGCTTTCTTGGCGCTGGTGCACCTTGAGCGTGCGACGGCGGCCGCAACCCCCGACCTGGAACGCCGCAGCCCGAATGTGGCCCAGCGTCCGCGCCTCCGCTGCCGAGCCCGCGGTCTATACTGGGCCGTCGTCCGGGCAGCGTAGCGAACATGCAGGACCCGATCGTGCAAGACCCTTCCGAGCGCCTGCTCAAGGTCATCCAGACCCAGACCGACATCGCCCGACTCGGCCTGGATCTGGGCGGCGTGATGCAGTTGGTCGCGGTGCGCGTCCAGGCGCTGACCGGCGCGATCGGCGCCGTAGTCGAACTGGCCGAGGGCGAGGACATGGTCTATCGCGCCGCCGCCGGCATCGCCGAATCCAGCCTGGGCATGCGCCTGCGGCGCAGCGCCAGCCTGTCCGGCCAGTGCGTCGCCGAAGGCCGGCCTCTGCGCTGCGACGATTCGGAAACCGATCCACGGGTGGACCGCGCGGCCTGCCGTGCGGTCGGATTGCGCTCGATGATCGTGGTGCCGTTGAAGCATCACGAGTCGACGGTCGGCGTGCTCAAGGTCATGTCGGCGCACGTCGCCGGTTTCGACGATGCCGATCTGCATATCCTCGACCTGATGTCCGGGCTGATCGCCGCGGCCATGTACCACGCCGCCAAGTACGAAACCAACGAGTTGTTCCACCAGGCCACTCACGATGCCCTGACCGGTCTGCCCAACCGCGCCCTGTTCTACGACCGCCTGCGCCACAGCCTGGCCCTGGCCCAGCGCGACGCCTGCCGCATCGCCGTGCTTAATCTGGACATGGACGGACTCAAACCGGTCAACGACCGCCACGGCCATCGCGCCGGCGACGCCGCGATCCGCGAGTTCGCCCAGCGCATGAAACGCAGCTCGCGCGCCGGCGACACCGTCGCCCGGGTCGGCGGCGACGAGTTCGCGGTGATCCTGCCGCGCCTGGAGCGCGGCGACAGCGCCAAAACCCGCGCCCGCCGCTTCGCCGAGTCGCTGCAGCCGCCGTTCGAATTCGAGCACCGCCCAATCCCGCTGGACGCCAGCATCGGCTATGCGGTCTATCCCGACGACGGCGAGGAGCTGGGCGAACTGCTGGAGAAAGCCGACCAGGCGATGTACCGGGCCAAGCGCGGGAAAAAGCGCGCGCGCGAACCGGCCTGACGGCCGTCCCTGGCCGTCTCGCTGAGAAAACCAAACGCCCCGCCCAGGCGGGGCGTTTGCGTTTCCGGCCTTCCGTGGCTGCGGCTTACTGGGCGAGCTTGAGCTTGTCGGCCACCGCTTCGAACGCGGCGCGATCGGACGGCGACAAGTTGGGGCGGCCGACCAGCAGACCCATCGTGATCGAGCCCTGTACGTAATAGGTTTCGCCGGCCTCGACCTCCAGGTTCAGCACGTCCTTGGCCTCCGAATGCACGACGTATTCGTGAGCGCCCGGCTCGACCGCCGCGACGAAGTATTTGCCGCTGCGCAGCTTCCCCAGCTCGGTCTTACCTTCGCGGACCTTGAAGCCGATCATGCCGCCGACGAAGTTCGACGGACGGAAGAAGACCACCTGGCCCTTGCCGGCCGGCGGCGGCGCGATCCGGCCGCTGGAGACGGTGGGAGCGGCGTAGGCGATCGGCGCAGCCGCGCTGGCCGCTGCGGGAGCGGCCGCCGGCGCCGACTCGCTCGCGGCCGGCTCGGCTTCGGTTTCGCCTTCGAGCGCGTACGTCTGCACTGCGTTGTCGGCGGTCGCCGCCGGTGCAGTCGTGGCCGCGCCGGGCGCCGGCGCGGCCATCGGCGCGGCAGCCCGCGCAGAATCGCCCTTCGAGGCCACCGGCACCACCGGCGCGCTCTGCGCCTGCACCTGCTTGGCCGGGTCCACGGCCTTGTAGCTCCAACCTGCCGGATTGGCCGCCGCAGACAGCGGCAGCAGTACGACGAACGGCAGGACGCGCAGCGACGACGACTTCATTGAACGACTTCCCCGGTAATGGACGATGCAGCGGACATGGAGGCCCCCGCAGTCGGCGCGGCCGTTGCGGGAACGATGGAATCTGAGGCGGCCGGCGCAGCGCTTCGCTCCGAGTCGACGGCTCGCGCCGTACGCGCACCGGCCTGGGTACCGGCCGGAATCTCGATCTCGCCGCCGGTCACGAACAGGCCGGGGATACCCAGCGCGATGCCGACCGACACCGCCACGCCTTCGCGACTTTTGCCGATACCGCCCAGGCTGAAACCGCGCAAGGCCACGCGTCGGCCCTGATGCTCGAGATAGCGCGGCGCCAGCAGCAACTCGCCCGGCTTGCCGCTGGCGCCGCGACGCGCGGCATGCACGACCTCGCCGATGCCGGGCGTGCCGGTCGGCAGCACCGTCGCTCCAGCCAGGATCAGCGGTTGCGCCAGGCGCAACGGAAACCTATCGCCACGCTTGGCTTTCGCCGAACTCAATGCGGCCGCGATTTCCAGCGTGACGGGGGTGTTGGCGGGAATGTCCGCAGCAGACAGGGAAGCAGGCGCAGCTGCAGACGCGGAAGAGACCGCCGTATCGACCGCCGCGTCAGCCGAGCCGGCCCGATCCGCGGGCGACAACGGCGCCTCGCCAAGAGCCGTAACACTGGCCGGACGCGACTCGCCGGCGACGCCCGGCGCTGTACCACCGGCTACCGTCGATGCCCCCGCCATAGCCACCAGCGCGATCAACGCGCTTGAAATCGCAGTCATCGAAAGGCGGCCCCCTACCGTCCTTGGCGGGCGCCAAACTATCCGAACGGCCGGGTTTTGCCAATATGGTCACAGTGGCGGCTTGGCCCAGCCCCTCCATCCGGCTAACGCTCAAATCGAGGGACCTCGATCAGCGCTTCCCTGGCGAGACGATGGCCGCCGCTACCGAGAACCGCTCGACCGAACGCCCGCCCTCGTAGCGGACGAACTCGCCGCGCGCCCGATAGCGCCGCGCGAACGAGGCCAGCGTGCAGTCGACGCCCCGGGGCGGGCAATGCGGTCCGGCTAAGCCAGCCGTTCTCGCACCTCGGCACCCAGGCCGTAGCGCCGCTGCCAGTCCTTCAGATGCAGATAAGATCCAGCGCGCCAGAGATAACCGACGAAGAAGCGTTCGAAATTGGCCCGGCTCGCCTTCGCATCGACCTCGATGCGTTCGCAGGTGTTGTCCGGGCAGTACTCAGCCCAACGCCGGTCGCCGCTGCGGCCGAAACGGATCGAGTCGCCGGGCGGTACCGATCGCAACAGCGCCGCGGCATCGGCCGCTCAGGCCGGGCGCGGCGAAACCCATGACAACCTCATTAGCATCGCCAGCAGCAACAGATTCCGGCTCATCGCCACGCCACCTAGTAGGCGCCGCTGGACAACCGGGCGAACGGCAGTATCGGACTCAACCGTCGCCGCCCTTACAACGACACTTATCGGCAGATCGTCCTTGTACGAAAAACACTCGACGCATCGCAGGCCACCCCACTCAGTCGTCCGCCCTTCCACGTCGCTCGCATACAAAAACTCCTGGATCGACGTAGAGCCATCAAGACTTCAGTCCATTTTGGTTATCGAGTAACCTTTTTCGAGCACGGCGAAGATGCGAGTCAGAAGGTGCAGCAGCGGGATCACGGCCAACCGGGACAATTCGGCTCTCGCGACCGTGCGCATGGTGCATCCAGCTAAAACGACGAAGACGATAGGTATTAGACTAGTATTCTCAACGCGGCTCTCGACGTTTCAATGACGCAGCACAGAAGCGAAGCTGCCAGCTCACCGTTAGCGACGAGTGAAGAACCGGGCCAGAACGATTTCCGCCCAAACCTGCTGGAAAGCGAATCTGGCCCAGCTTTGGTTTCCTCCAACTACTTTTTCGTTAGCCACTTAAAGCAGGCACCCTGCCCTTCGAATCCCTCGCGCAGCGTATCCAGATGATCCAATGCGATTGCCTTCAACTCGGGCGAGGCAGCCAATTTTGAAGCCTTGACCAACCAGACCTCAGCCTCCTTACAACCTGCTTCATCAGCCCGAACCTCAAGCAACGAGGCCAAGTTGACCATGGCCCAGGGATCGTTCAATTGCGCCCCTTTCTCAGCCAATAAATTGCCTGTACTTGGTCGGATACAGCCCACTGATAGTGGTTAGCAAGCTTGGAAATTGCCGACAGATTTCCGGATTTCGCGCTTGCGACGGTCTTTTGCAACTTTTTCTCATCCAAATAAAAGCGACGCCCAGGATTTCCAGAGTCGACCTTCTCTGTGCCTGGATTCAGCGCACCAGCACTTGCGTCCATGATAGAAAAAACGCAAAGCATGGCAAAAAAAATAGCTCTCATTGCCGCCCCTCGACTGAGTCCATTTAGCTTGACTACTTAGTTCGCCTATTTAAGGGTGTAGATATCGACCGGGCAGCCGACGCCGTTGGTCGCGGCGACGCGTTCGCCCTTGGCGTTGTAGCGGTAACTGCGATTCACGACGCCGGCCAGCTTGACCTGGCTCATGCGGTCGTTGCCGTTGTAGACGAACTCCTTGGCGGCGCGCCGATGCTGGTGGCGTTACCAACCGCCGTGCAGCAGGCTGGTGCGGTTGCCGGTCTTGCCGTTCCACCCAAAATCGGAGCAGAGTGGCTTCCGAAATATCTAGAAGGAAGGTGCCCTGACCGGGTTTTTACCGTAAAAAGCCCCGCCTTACGGCGGGACTACGATGGTAGAACGAGGGGCAACCGTAGCCATTAGGCCATGCAAGTACTGGCTACTTGATAGGGTGGATGCGCACCCACTCTTTGGCGGCAGCCTGCAGTTTTTCGCGATTGCCAGGCTTATGCACCCAGTCGAAGTACGCAATCACCCCTTTTGAAGGCAGCTCAGACCTCACTTCCTGTGGCAGCACACCTTCGAATGAGACGACATTGAAATCACTCAAAAGAAAGAACGCGAGATCTCCCGCCACGAACCCATCAACCTTGGTGGGCTCGGATCGAGGGTCCTTCATCGAAGTGCCGTCGGTGATCCGATCTATCAGGCACGGCGTGGTCTGCTTTCGCTTTTCCTTGAGTGTCTTGTAGTTTTCATCGTCAATAGGCCACGCCTCGTTCAACGGAATGCTCTTAATCGAAGAGAGCCCGGCGCATACGTCTTCAGGCTTCGCCCGCATTGGTTGGCTTGTAACCTGCGCGCTAAATGCCAGTAGCGCGCCCGACATCAGGACGGTAGCAATCGCTTTCATACTGGTCACTTGATTGGGCATTCGTTGAACCGGGTTAGCCGAGCACCGCTATCCGGCCTAACGTAGAGCGGAACGCTTTGCGGCGGCTTGGGATACGGCGGCGTCGGTGTGTAAAGCGGACTGCTGGTGAGTTGTAGACGAATTCCTTGGCGATGCCGCCGATGCTAGTCGCGTTGCCACCCACGTTGTAGCCGCGGGCGACGCCGCCGACTTGGATCAGGCGGTGGCTTATTTAGTACACATGAAAGTCGGAGGCTCTGAACTAGGTTGTTTTGGCCGCACCAAAGCACATTGGCTAACACCCTGAAGCTTCCGCCTTAGGACTGCCGCCGAATGACGATATTTACAGTCAACCCAAACCTCCTCGTTCTTTGAGAACCTCCACTCGGCCCGACCGGGTTTCTGCGTGTTCCCTACGAGTATTCTTATGTCCTCCGGAGGACCACTGTAGACATCTACCTCCAAAAGCGGCCGCTTGGCAGATTTAATACGAACTTCCCACTCCGCTGACGGAGTCGGGCTAACGACCTGCTTGTCCTGAATTGTTTCGGGACAGCCAACAACCTGAATCGCCGAAGCCAGCATCAAGGCATAGACAGACATAATTTCACCAAGTGATCGTAAAGAAATTTTTGGCGGAATTAACATAGCTCACATGGGGATCGGCGTCGACACGCTCCCAAGCCAGACTTCTATACTGCAAGGTCGAGCGTTCTCTCCACTGGTCGACAACTACTATGCCATCCCCGTTACGGGTATAGCGCACAAATATCGCCGCATGCGCAATCCCGTTCTGCGGAAACCGACCATTAGCATCAAAGGTTGCGATTGCGGTACCAGGCACCAGTGGCAGCCCCGGAACCAGACGCCGACCTGCGCGCCATGCGGTGGTATGAGGTGCTTGATACCAGACTTTAATCAGCTCTGCACACCAATTAACGCCATTATCATCCTCATCTGCTGGCGGTAGCTCAGCACCAGAAGAAAGTTGATCAACAATATCAACAATGTTCGGATAGACATGCTCTTGCAAATGGCTTCCCGGCGTTCCATCCAGCCCCCCAATGGGGCCGCTCGACCACGTGATTCCAAACCGGCTTCTGAGCGAGGATTGCAGCCCGCGTCGGTCGGAGACAGAAACCGGCTTTCCATCTACATAACTGTAGGTGGATAGTCCTCCAATCAGCCCAATCGGATCACTCTGCACATACCTGCCGCTAACCGCATCGTAATCCCGGAAGTAGTTGTAATTCAGCCCCGTCGCCGAATCGAACCGCTGCCCCGGGAAGCGCAGGTCGAATACGAACGCGGTGCCGTCCTGATCCGGGTCTTGGTTCGGGGTGTCGTTGCCGAAGGCTTCGCCCTTGGCGTTCCAGGACCAGATGGCGAGGTTGCGGGTGGCGTCGATGACGGTGCGCGGGGTGCCCAGGTGGTCGGGTTGGACGTAGTGCAGTTTCTGCGCGGTGCCGGCGCCGGCGCCGGCGAGGACGCCGACTGGGGCATCGCCCAGCCACACGGCCTGTTGCTGGGTCGCGCCGTTGGCATCGTAATCGCCGAGCCAGTGGCCGGCTTCGTCGTAGAGCGTGTAGACCGCGACCGGGCCACTGGCGCCGTTGGTCGCGGCGACGCGTTCGCCCTTGCCGTTGTAGCGGTAGCTGCGGTTGACCACGCCGGCCAGCTTGACCTGGCTCATGCGGTCGTTGGCGTTGTAGACGAACTCCTTGGCCGTACCGCCGATGCTGGTGGTGTTGCCGACGGCGTTGTAGCCGCGGGCGACGCCGCCGACATTGGTCAGGCGGTGGCTGGTGGTCGGGTAGGTGTAGGTGGTCGTCGTGCCGGCGTGCAGCAGGCTGGTGCGGTTGCCGGTGGCGTCGTAACTGTAGGTTTCGATCGGGGTGTTGCTGGGGCCGTCGCAGACGATTGCAAAAGAACCGGGGCAAAGTAGTTTCCGAAAATCTAGACGGAAAGGTGCTCTGACCCGGCTGTTTATTTAGCGAACAATTTGATTAACACGGCAGATCTTATTTACACCTCAAATCATCAACAACTTTAGCCGAAAATTCGTTAACAATCTTTTCGCCAGCCTGGCCAGACACAAGCTCAGAATGGAACGAAATAGTGCAAACATCCCCCTCTGCAGGAATCGGATCTCCATCCTCAAAATACGGATAGAAGAAATCAACAGGCCTTGAATCGTGCATTGCGCCAAGAACGACCCATGTCTTTATATATCCCGTGTAAGGCGGAAACTTTGACCTTGATAAAATTTTTACCCCATCAAGCGCCCCTCTCTTCTCTTGCACCTTTCCGCTCAATGTCGCACATGAGCACAGAGGAAGTACCGCCAGAGCCGTGAGAACAAGGAACTGACAGCGGATTTTAGAGGTCATTTTGGCGTCCCATTGGCATCAAGGATAAAATTGAACGAACTTACTATGGACCCATTGCTCCTAATGTAATCAATACCAAGCGTTCCACCAGGAGAAAATGTACCGTAGTCGTATCTTATATCCGCCCCCCATGATTGCAGTTTCCGCGCGAAGCCCGGCGCCGTGCGCATTATTGAAGTTAGCCCTATAGTTGCCTCCGGCTTCCATTGCATACCTATACTCAGCAAGCACATGGGCGAATGCGGATGCACCAAGAGCGTTGGAGCGGCCCGCAAAACCAGAAATGTCAGCAACATCCACCAGCCCCGTATAGTATTGATCTATTTGAACCCTTGGATCATTGCTCGTCGCTGTAATGCTGATAATTGCGCTTGAATTGATAGCAGCTAGAAGCGCGCTCGCCGCGCCTGGAAACGAGGTCGAAACGCCAATGACTGCACATTGGTTCGTGGCGAGAATCCCATTGCTCCCGCGTGAAATTTTCAAACCAGTAAATTTCTCTGCAAGAGATATAAATTCCCCCATATCTTTGGCGCCACCGGAAAGTCGGACTATCCTTCCGTCCTCGTCTTTGTATTTCCCCGGGCTTCCGTAAGCATAAACATACGTACCCAAACCTCCCCGAAGCCCAATCGGATCACTCTGCACATACCTTCCGCTAGCCGCATCGTAATCCCGGAAGTAGTTGTAATTCAGCCCCGTAGCCGCATCGTACCGCTGCCCCGGAAACCGCAGGTCGAACACGAACGCAGTGCCGTCCTGATCCGGGTCCTGGTTCGGCGCATCGTTGCCGAAGGCTTCGCCCTTGGCGTTCCAGCTCCAGATGGCGACGTTGCGGGTGGCGTCGATGACGGTGCGCGGGGTGCCGAGGTGGTCGGGTTGGACGTAGTGCAGTTTCTGCGCGGTGCCGGCGCCGGCGAGGACGCCGACTGGGGCATCGCCCAGCCACACGGCCTGTTGCTGGGTCGCGCCGTTGGCGTCGTAGTCGCCGAGCCAGTGGCCGGCTTCGTCGTAGAGCGTGTAGACCGCGACCGGGCCGCTGGCGCCGTTGGTTGCGGCGACACGTTCGCCCTTGGCGTTGTAGCGGTAGCTGCGGTTGACCACGCCGGCCAGCTTGACCTGGCTCATGCGGTCGTTGCCGTTGTAGACGAACTCCTTGGCCGTGCCGCCGATGCTGGTGGTGTTGCCGACCGCGTTGTAGCCGCGGGCGATGCCGCCGACCTGGGTCAGGCGGTGGCTGGTGGTCGGATAGGTGTAGGTCGTGGTCGTGCCGGCGTGCAGCAGGCTGGTGCGGTTGCCGGTGGCGTCGTAGCTGTAGGTCTCGATCGGGGTGTTGCTGGGGCCGTCGCGGGTGATCTTGAGCCGGCCCAGGGTGTCGTAGTCGTACTTCGCCAGCACGGCGCTTTGCAAGCCGTCCTTGAGCTCGGTCAGCTCGCCGACTTCGTTGTAGCCGTAGCCCAGCGACAGGCCGCCGGCGGCGTTGTCATGAATCGTCTTGGCGCGGTAGTCCAGGTCGTAGCTGCGGGCCAGGCTGCGGCCGTTGCCGTAGGTCCAGCCGGTGGCCGGGCCGAAGGGCTCGTAGGCGACGCCGTTGAGCAGCACCGTGCGCACGCCGCCGGCCGGCTTGACGCCCACTTCGGTGACCTGGTCCAGGGTGTTGCGGACGTAGTCGACGACGGCGTTGTCCGGGTAGGTGATCGTGCGCACCTGGCCCGAGGTCGTATACGCATAGCGCAGCGTGAACGACTTGCTGTCGACCACCTGCACCTTGCGCACCAACTGGCCGTAGCGGTCGTAGCAGTACTTCAGCTCGGTGCCTTCGGTGCGCAGCGCGGTCAGCCGGCCCAGGGCGAAGGTTTCGCCGGCGGCGCAGACCGCGTTGACGGTGTCGTAGTCGTACTCGACATCGTTCGTACCGCTGCCGTAGGAGATCGTCTTCGGCCGGCCCAGGGCGTCGTAGGTATAGCTGTGGGCGACGGCGTCGTTGGCGTCTTTCTTGGTCGCCAATTGGCCGGCGGGGGTGTAGGTGTAGTCGGTGACGCCGGTATCCGGGCTGCTCAGTTGGGTGCGGTCGCCGAAACCGTTGTAGGCGTAGACGGTGTTCAGGCCCTTGGGGTCGGTGACCTGGGTGACCTGGTCGAAGGCGTTGTAGGCCAGCTGGGTCTCGACCGCCAGGCCGTTGACGTCCTGCAACAGCCGGCTGAGCCGGTTGAGCGGGTCGTGGTTCTGGTCGCTGATCCGGCCCAGCGCGTCGGTGGTCAGGTCGGGGTTGCCGTCGGCGTCGTAAGTGAAGGTGGTGGCGTGGGCGGCGGCGTCCTTGGCCTGGTGCAACTGGCCGAGGCTGTCGAACACCCGCGACAGGGTCTGTCGCACCGTGCCGGTCGGGGTCTGGGTGTCCTCCTGCTTGCGGTTGCCGGCCTTGTCCAGGGTGTACTGGAGCTTGTTGCCGGCCTTGTCGGTCACCGAGGTCAGGCGCTGGGCGGCGTCGTAGTTGTAGGTGACGTAGGCGCCGCCCGGCGGGGTGACCCGGCGCAGCAGGCCGGTCGGCCAGTACTCCATACGGGTGATGCGGTCGTCGGTCTCGACGCTGTTGTCGGCGCCGCGCAGCTTGGTCGCGGCCAGCCAGCCGCGCGGGTGGTACTCGTAGTCGGTGACCACGCCATTGGCATCGAGGATCGACAGCGGCCGGCCCTGCGGGTCGTAGCCGAGGATCTCGGTGGCGCGACCGAGCGCATCGATCGTCTTGCGCAGGTCGCCCTTGCGGTAGGTGCACAGCGCCGGCTGGGTGGCGCAGGTGCTGTCGTCGCTGCCGTAGTACTGGTAAGTCACCACGTCGTTGACGTCGCTGCGCGGGCCGTCGACCGACTTCAGCAGGCCCAGGGTCGGGCAGCTGCTGTTGGCGGCGGCGACGTCGGCGGCTTCGCAGTAGGCGTAGGCGGTGGTGCGGGTCTGGTTAGTGGTGGTATCGCGCACGGTGACCGTGACCGGTTGCAGGCGCGCGTTACGCACGATCCGCGTCTCGCGGTTGCCGAGCTGGGTCAGCACGGTGCGGTTGGCGGCGATGTCGCGGCGCTCCAGGCTGGTGCGCTCCTGGGGCAGGCCCACGGCTTCCTTGACCGTGTGCGTGCGCGCCGGCTGGCCGGTGACCGGGTCGTTGGCTTCGGCGTAGCTGTGCTTGGTCTGGGTGCCGTTGCGGTCGGTGACGGTGTCCAGGCGGCGGCGGAAGTCGACGGTCTCGGTATAGAACGTGCGCGTGACGGTGCCGCGCGGGTCGGTGATAGCGCCGATCTTGCGCGGCTGGTTGCTGGGGCTGGCCGGGCCGAGCGCGTACGTGGTCTGCTTGCCGAGCGCGTCGGTAATCACCGCGCCGCCGCTGGCCGGGTAGCTGAGGGTGCGGCCGTCGGCGCCGCCGGCGTTCTGGCTGGAGCCGACCCGGGCCTTGGCGTCGTAGCCGAAGGTGCTCTGGCGCTGATTGTCTTCGCCGGTGACGCCGGTCAGCATGGTCTTGAACTGCGGATGTTCGTAGTGATACGTGCGTGCGCCGCCGCCGGCATAGGTCGCGCTGCTCACCGTGCCGTTGGTGTAACCGTAGCTGGCCAGCAACGCGCCGGCCGAGCGGATCGCCGCGATCGGAGCGTTGCGGCCGGCGCCCAGGTACTCGAACACCAGGCTGCGGCCGCTGTGATGGGTGATGGTCGCCAGCCGGCCGAGATCGTCATAGGCATAGGCCAGGGTATTGCCGTCCTCGAAGCGACGCACGATCAGGCGGCCACGCGCGTCGAAGCGCAGCACTTCCTCGACCCGGTACAACAGCCACTGGCTGCCATCGGCGACCAGCCGATCGCCGCTGCCGTCGCGTGCCTCGTAGACGCCGGCGCCGAGCGGCTTGAACGAGATCTGGCTGCCGTCGGCCTGGATCAGGCCGAAATGCTGGGTGGGGTCGGACGGTGCGGCGGGATCGGCGCCGATGCTCAGGCGCAGGTTGTGCGAATGGGTCCAGCCGAGGCCGAAACCGCCCTGTTGGCTCGAGGAAGACGAACGATAGATGCGGGTGAACGAGACCCAGCCCAGGTCGAAGTCCGGCTCCGGGCGCATCTTGTCGCCCGAAGCGGGGTCGCAGCCGCCGTCGGGGCAGTCGGGCACGAGCGGAGGGCTGAGGTAAGCCATCGGCTGCAAGCTGCCGGCGCAAGCCTGCTCGGCGGCGTCCCAGCCCATCGCGACGGTGTTGGGGCAATGCACGTCGCGGGTGCGTTCGAGGTACTGGCTATCGTTGGCGATGAAACCGCAGACGCCGTCGGCGTCCTTGATCACGTAGTTGGCGTCGTAGGCGCGCGTCTCGACCGCGCTGGTCTTGTCGTCGACCCAGGTCAGGCTGACGTCCCAAGCCGGCGCCAGCGTGATCGCGGTATTCGGCGTGCAACCTTCATCGAGGCTGCGCTGGTCCAGGTGCTGCCTGAGCTGATCGACCACCCCCTCCAGGGTCGGCCCCGGGATGTAGTCGGGATCGGTCGAATGCGTGTAGGACCACGGCTCCGTCGTCGGCGGCATCGGTTCGATGCCGTAGTAATAGGCGGTGCGGTCCGGCAGGTGAACCTGACTGACGACCTGGAAGCTCAGCGGACCGTAGGACGAGTACGGCGCGAACAAGGCCTCGATGTCCTGCTGGATCTCGCGCTCGGTCAGGCGTGGGCCGTTGCTGGTCCAGGTGCTGGTCCATTGCTTGCCGGCCTCCTGGGCCTGGGCCGTTCCGCCGGCCGACAGTGCGGCGGCGGTCAACAGCAGGCCGGTCAGCCAGGTGCGCGGCACGGCGCCGCGCGGTGGTACGGACAGGGGTGACGATCCTTCGATGGGGGGCATGCGTCGGTTCCTTGGACGGTTCATGCGATGCAGCCGCAGGCGCGGCCGGGGGAGACGGCAAAACGGCGGGCGTCGCGACGGCGCACCGGACGCGGGTCGATCGCGGCCGGCCGCGATGGCGGCGATGGGAAAGGAGGACGGGAGCGACGCGGGCGCGAGGCGTGGACGGCGGGCGTCGGCTGTTCGGGCGGCAAATCCATTTGCGCAGTTCCGGGTTGTTGTCGCCTAGCCTAGTCAAACCGATTGCGGAAGTTGCGACGGCGACTGAACGGGTTCCCGAACCTTGTTGCGCATCACAATTTCCGGGCAAGGCGCCTTCGAAGGCCGCGGCGCCGCAGCCCGCCACTGCAGCGCTTACCGCCGCCAGGCTTCGCTCCGCCCCGTCCCGGCTTCGTCGCCGCAAGCCGGCCTTCGTCGCCGCCCCGCTTCCGCCCAGGCGCCGCAGCACTATGCTGCGCCCATCCCGCCATGGCATCGCCCTTGTGATCCGAAGCTTCTTCTTCATCGCCCGCCTCGCCCTGGCCTGGTTCGGCCTGTTCCTGCTGATGGCGCTGTTCGCCTCGGTGACGCCGGGCCTGCAGTACCAGGACCCCACCCCGCTGTTCCTGATCTGCATGCTGGTGGTGGCCTACGTGGTCACCGGCGCCTTCAGCCACGTGCGCCGCGTGCGGCTGATCGCCGGCCACATCGACCGCGGCGCGCTGCACAACCGTCAGCGGCGCGAGATCGAGGTGCCGTTCGAAGCCGGCGAGACCTTCGATCTGCTCGATGCGGCGATCCGCGAGCTGCCGCGGGTCGAGGAAATCGAAAGCGCGCGCGACAGCCTGCAGGTGCGCGCCAAGGTGCGTCGGCACAACCTGTACGGCCGCGATCGCGAAGTCCGCGACCTCACCGGCATGCGCGGCCACGGCCGCAACCAGATCCAAGCCACGGTCGAGCCCGGCGAAGACAGCGGCCGCATCGTGCTGATCTGCGAACCGGAAGCCGGCGCCTGGAGCGACTGGTTCCGGGTCGACGGCGGCACCAATCTGGAGAACGCCGAGGCCATCGTCCGCGCCATCACCCGACGCATCGCCGAACGCCGCCGCAACGAACGCGCCGCGGTCACCCGCACCGAAACCGAAAAGGAACTGGCGGTGGCCAAGCTCAGCCTGCTGCATGCCCAGGTCGAGCCGCATTTTCTCTACAACACCCTGGCCAGCGCCCAGTACCTGACCCGCAACGACCCGGCCAAGGCCGACGAGATGCTCGGCCATCTGATCGACTTCCTGCGCAAGTCCTTGCCGCGCACCGAAGACGCGCTGTCGACGCTCGGCGAGGAGTTGGACCGCTCGCGCGCCTATCTGGAAATCCTCAAGCTGCGCATGGGCGCAAGGCTGGCCTTGCAGATCGACGTGCCCGACGAACTGCGCAGCCTGCCGCTGCCGCCGATGATGCTGCAGACCCTGGTCGAGAATGCGATCAAGCACGGCCTGGAACCCAAACCGGGCGGCGGCATGGTGTGGATCCTGGCGCGGCGCAACGAGCAGCGCGCGGCGATCACGGTGGCCGACGACGGCCTGGGCCTCAACGCCGCCAACAGCGGCACCGGCATCGGCCTGCGCAACGTGCGCGAACGCCTGCAGCTGGTCTACGGCGACGATGCGCAACTGGCCGTGGTCGCCAACTTCCCGCAAGGCGTCGCCGCCACCCTGAGCGTGCCGCTGGCGCGGCAAGAGGAGACCGTCCATGGCTAAGCCCACGCTGACCGCGCTGGTCGCCGAAGACGAAGCACTGCTGCGCCGGTCGTTGGTCGAAACGCTGGGCGAGGCCTGGCCGCAGCTGCGCATCGTCGCCGAATGCGAAGACGGCGCCGAGGCGCTGGAGGCTCTGGCCGAACATCGGCCCGACATCGCCTTTCTCGACATCCGCATGCCCGGACTGACCGGGATCGATGTCGCCGGCGCGGCCGGCGACGTCAGCCCGCTGACCCGGATCGTGTTCGTCACCGCCTACGACCAGTACGCGATCGACGCCTTCGAACACGGCGCGATCGACTACCTGCTCAAGCCGGTCACCGCCGAGCGCCTGGCAGTGACCGTGCAGCGCCTGCAGCAACGCGCCGGCACCGCCGCCGACAGCGAAGCCATCGCCGAGTTGGGCCAGCGCTTGGGCGCGCAACGCGGCAAGCCGGACGCCACGGCGCTGACCTGGATCACCGCCAGCGCCGGCCGCGAAACCCGGCTGATCCTGGTCGACGACGTGATCTATTTCCGCGCCGACAACAAGTACACCACGGTCGTGACCGCGGAAGGCGAAGCAGTGCTGCGCAAGCCGATCCGCGAACTGCTGGAAGTGCTGGACGGCAATCTGTTCAAGCAGATCCACCGCTCGACCATCGTCAACCTCAAGGCGATCGCCTCGATCGTGCGCGACGACAGCGGCAAGGGCACGGTGCGTCTGCGCCAGCGCAGCGAAACGCTGAGCGTCAGCCAGCCGTTCATGGCCCTGTTCCGCGCCATGTAGCGGCGCGCCCTGCCGTAGTGGACCACGCAATGCGGCAGCGGTGAGCTTCTCTTCCAAGGACGACCCCATGCGCAACCTGATGGCTCTGCTCTACTACCTGCTGGCGCTGTTCGGTTGCAGCGGCGGCGGCCAGACGATCGCTCACCGCGTCAGCGCCGACGGCCACGTCGTCATCGACAGCCAGGTGCGCATCACCGGCGACATCAGCCGTTTCGAATGCGCCGCCAGCCGCAGCGGCCACTGCCACTACAGCCTGTATTCGGCGGAGGCCGCGCCGGAACGCTTCGCCGTGGCCGTGGGCGAACGGCGCGACATCGTCGGCCTGGCACCGGGCTTCAAAGTCTGCGCCGGCGCCGGGCCGGAGGCCCTGGATCGGGATTGCCGGCCGGCCCCGAAGTGATCGCCGCCACCACGCGGGCGGTTGCCGTAGCGGCACTTGCCGCGGCCGATCACGGTCGCGTGCGCTGGACTTCGCCTCCGAGCGCCGACCCGTCCGGCCTCTTTGAGCCGCTGCGCGCGGCAGCGTTGGATCGCAATGCAGCCTCGAACCGCTTCGGCTCCCGCGGCTTACCTCGCGCCTGAAAAGCGCCTGCCGCGGCGGCGCCATGCGGCGCATCGGCGGCGAGCGCGCGCCGGCGTTCGCTCGCCGCCAAACTGCGGCGTAATCGCAGGCGCACCCGGCTCGCCCGGCGCTAGACTCGCTCGGCGGCCCAAGCCGCGCCCCGTCCACGTCATCGCATCGGCGCTCCCATGTCGCTTTCCTGGCAATCCAAACTGATCCATCCGCAAGCGCGGGCTCCCGAAGGCTTCCAGTCGCTGGCCACTCCGACCTATCGCGGTTCGACCACGCTGTTCTCCAGCGCGGGGCGCGTGCTCGATCATTGGGACCAACAGCAGGCGCCGTACAGCTACGGCCTGTACGGCACGCCGACCAGCCTGGAACTGGGCGCGCGCATCGCCGAACTCGAGGGCGGCCGGCACTGTTTCCTGACCCCGGGCGGCCAGGCGGCGATCAGCCTGATCGGCCTCAGCCTGCTGTCCGCAGGCGGGCATGTGCTGATTCCCGATAACGCCTACGGTCCCAACCGCGAGTTCGCCGACCGCGTGCTCGCACGCCTTGGCGTGGACGCCGAGTACTACCCGCCCCTGCTCGGCGCCGGCATCGCCGAGCGGCTGCGTCCGAACACCCAATTGGTGTGGTGCGAGAACCCGGGCTCGGTCAGCATGGAAGTACAGGATGTGCCGGCGATCGCCGCGGCCGCGCACGCCGTCGGCCTGCCCGTCGCGCTGGACAACACTTACGCCGCCGGCGTTCTGTTCGACGCCTTCGGCCACGGTGTCGACATCACCATGCAAGCGCTGACCAAGTATGTCGGCGGCCACAGCGATCTGCTGCTGGGCTCGGTCACCGTGCGCGACCGCGCACTGTACGAGCGCATCGGCGACACCCATCAACTGCTGGGCATGGGCGTGTCGCCGGACGATTGCAGCCTGGCCTTGCGCGGCCTGCAAACCCTGGGCGTGCGCCTGGCCCAGTTGCAGGCCAGCACGCTGGAAGTCGCGCACTGGCTGGCGGCGCGCGCCGATGTCGAACGCGTCCTGCACCCGGCGCTGCCCGGCAGCCCCGGCCACGAGATCTGGCGCCGCGATTTCAGCGGCTCGGCCAGCGTGTTCTCGGCGCTGTTCCGGCCCGAGCTGTCGGTCGATGCGATCGTGCGCGCACTCGATCGTCTGCAGCTGTTCAAGATCGGCTACAGCTGGGGCGGCGTCACCAGCCTGGTCATGCCCTTCTTCGGCCTGCGCCGCGATCACGGTGCGCCTGGACGCAACCTGGTGCGCTTCAACATCGGCCTGGAGTCGCCGCAGGACCTGCTGGCGGATTTGCGCCAGGCCTTCGCCGATCTGGCCGATTGAGCGAGGTTCCGCCGTCGGGAATGTCTTGCGGCCGAGCTGCGGCGATGCGTCAACCTGGGCCGCGCGCCGCATCGCGTCCGCTTCCGATCTGTCGAGCGCACCGGCGGGATACGCACGCGACGGCGGGAAATCCTTACCACAGTGCGTTCAGGAACGGCGAGACTGCGGCAGGTTCGAACGCGGGGTTTTGGTCGCGGGCTTGACGATCTGCGGCTCCTCGCCGTCGCTCAACGCGCGCAGGCGGACCGGTACGAAATTGCCGTCGCCGAGCAAATCCAGGCTCGCGCTGGGATTGCGCATCAGTTCTTCGCGCTGCAGAAAGGTCTCGCGCCCCGGCTCCAGCGGAAAGCGCTTGCTGCACAGTCTCTGGCTCAGGCGCAACACGCTGGTCCCGGACATCCGCCACGGATAGCCGGGCACCAGACGGCTGACGATCGCGCTGTCCAGACCGATCGTGACCGTTCCGCCTTCGATCGCCCGGCACCGGCCGATCGCTATATCGAACAATTGCATGCATCACCTCAATGCGTGACTACCGTAAGCACGCTGTTCAACCGCGCCTGGGCGAGCAGGAAACGCAATCGGGCTTCGATCGCGTGCAGATTGGCCAGGCGCGGGGATGCGCGCAGCGAATACACCACCGCTCGCTTGCCGAGCATGGCGCGGTGATCGCGGCCGACCGAAATGTTGGTCGTCCCGCTCGCCTCCATCCATATCCGACGCAACTCGATCGGACCGACCGATTGATCGCGGCACAGGGTGAAGTGGAACCACTCGACATGTTCTTCCATAGCGGCTCTCTGCAATCTTCGAACGAGTATGCGCGCTGGGACGCATGAACGGGCGAAAGAAAATAAAGCTCGCTATTCGCGTTGCATGCGCGTATGGTCGGGTGGCGACCCGAGCACTCGCGATCCATCGGCGGCATCGCCCGCCTCTGCCTGACCCGACGCGATGGCGTCATCCGAGGCGTTTTTTGCCGTTCTGCACTCGACTTATCGACGTCCCGATCGGCGACGTCGTCTATCGCATTCGCGCCTTGAAGGATCGCCAGCAGTTCCACGATCCGGATCGCACGGCCGAGCGCGCAGGCGTTCCTGCGGCGTTATGGAGCCTGTTCGGGCAACTGTGGCCGGCGGGAATCGAGCTGGCCCGGGAAAGCTTGTCGTACCGGATCGACGGAAAACGCATTCTGGAAATAGGCTGCGGCCTGGGGCTGTCCAGCCTGGTGTTGAAGAAGCGCGGCGCCGACATCACCGCCAGCGATCATCATCCGCTCGCCAACGAGTTCCTGGCCCACAACGCCCGCCTCAACGGCCTGAAGCCGATCCCCTTCAACGATCTCGCCTGGGAACGTCCGCAGGACAGTTCCATGGGAAAATTCGACCTGATCGTGGGCAGCGACGTGCTCTACGAACGCGGCCATATCGGCTCGCTGCTGAATCTGATCCGCAACTACGCCACGGCCGAAGCCGAAGTGCTGATATCCGACCCCGGCCGCGGAAACTGCGCGTCTTTCGCCGCCTCTATGCTGACCGCCGGCTTCACATTGAGCTCGCGCGGCTACGACATTCCACTGGAGCGTCGCCGCAATGCGGGGCGGATGATGCGTTTCGAGCGCTGAGCATCCGGATCGGACCGGCCGGTCTCCGCTGTTGGCGCGACCTTCGGACTCAGCCTTCGCCGGCGCCGACGACGTCCCGGTCGGCGAAGCGCAATCTCACCGTACCGATCCAGTTGCGTGCACGTCGCTCCAGACGCGCGGCCTGGGTTTCTCCGTCCAGGTCGGATGAAGAATGCCGCAACAGGCCCGGATCGAGTGCTTCGAAGGTGTTGACGTTGACCACCGCGTACAGGCGGCCGTCGATGTCGCTGGTCGCCAACGGCACGACCCCGCATACCGCGCACACATGGAAGTCGGCGGTGCGGGTGCCGAAGACGTAGCACGAGACGCGCTGCGGATCGCGCACGACGACATCCAGGCGGCCGCCCGCGCAGGCGGTCCACACGCCGCCGTGCTTGACGCAGAAGGTGCAGGTGCAGGCGCGGGCCGGGATCGATTCCGGCTCCGGCGCCCAGTCCAGGGTGTAGCGGAGGTTGCCGCAATGGCAGGCGCCTTCGATGAGCATGTCCGGACTCTTGGAAGCGTCGGCTCAGACTAACCCAGGCACGCCGATCAGTCGTCGTCCCCGTTCGCCGACCAACATTGCAACAGCGCCGGAGCGACCACCGGCAACAACAATACCGCTTCGACCACCGCCACCGTCAGCACCGAGACGGTCTCGCCCGCCGTCGTCGACATCGCCACCACCCCCAAGGCGGCGGCGCAGAACACCGCGACGTAGCCATAGGCGAAGCCGCGAGAATGGAACGCGCGCTTCCAGTACAGCACTATCGTCAGCACGATCGCGACCAGTGCCACCGGCACCGAGAACAAAGCCAGGAACAGACCGTAGGCGCCGTCGCTGTAGGACGCGGCGGCGGGCAGGCTGACCAGGGTCAGCGCCAGGGCGCTCCAGCGGGAATGTCCGTTCATGGCGGCGATCCGGAATGCGGCGAAGGGGGTGGCGGACAGCATGATGCCGTCCGCATACGGGCGCCTCAATCGGTGCCCTGGCCGCGGCCGAATTCGCCCGGCCCGGCCGGCGCGTTCGGTGCCTGCAGGGCGAATACGCAGTCGAAGAAGGGTCGCACGTCGTCCCAGCCGCGCTTTTCGTCGCGCGCGCGCAGCAGCACGCGCCCCACTTCGACCACGTTGCCCTTTTCCTCGAAGCGGCGCAGGAAGGCCGTGCGGGTGTCGGCTTCCGCGTGGCGTCCGTGGTCCTGGCGGTTATAGGCATGGAATTCCAGGATCGCGCCCGGCGCCGCGACCCGGTCGGCGCCGATCGTGCATTGGCGCAGGCCGCTGGCTGCTTCGCGCTCGACATGTCCGGCCGCGTAACTGTCCTGCAGCGCATGCAGCAAGGAGCCGAACGCGACGTCCTGGTAGTAGCGGCGCAAACCGCCGCTGGCGCCCTGAGTGTAGAGGTCCAGCACGCGCCATTCGCTACGGCCGAAGGCTTGTTGGATCGCCGGGATGGTCGAGTCCTTCAATCGCGTATCCAGGCTGTATTCGCCTTGGGCCGTGCGCCAGGCGAACTCCATCCAGCCCATCAGCTTGGCCTTGGTCTCGGCCGCGGTCTCGCCGTCGCGGCTGGCCATGGCATGAAGGAACTGTAAGTCGCCGAAATGGGTGCGGTACAGCATGGCGTCGCCGGGACCGTAGCGCTTGCCGGCGGCGGCGCCTTTGTTGGCGTCGGCGAACAGACTGCCCCAGCACAAGGGCTGGGTTTCGAAGCGGATGGTTTCCTGGGTTTTGCAGCCCATGCCGCGGGCCTGATTAGCGCTCATCCGGAACGGCGGATCGTCGTTCCAGCGCACGCCGGCCAGCACCGGACCCGGCGCGTCGAGCGCTTCGCGACCGCCGCAGTCGCCATTGCAGCCGTAGATGCGATTGGTGATTTCCTCGTGCACCGGCTCGGTAAAGGCGACCATCGAGCGCTGCGCGAGTTGTCGTTCCAGGAACACCCAGGTGCTGCTGCCGATTCCGGCCAGTCGCCGCTCTTCCGCGGTGGAATGGGTCGCCAGCTTGTGCGCCCACGCCGGCGCCGTCATCGCCAGCAGCGCGACCCCGCCCCAGCCTCGCATCGATCCTGCGATCGTTCTTGCCATTCGGTCCCCCTGTACGACCGTGGTTTGTCGGGCGGCTTGCGACCCCGTCATGTCGGCGCGAGCGCGGCGACCGAGGAACGGGGTGCGCTCACAGGGACGTAAACGTCATAAGGCGACGGGTGCGGCCATGAGTGTTCACCGGGCGCCCGGCTAGGGAAGCGAGAGTGGATCTACTCAAGCCCCATGTTTGAGGAAGATGGCCTGCACGTGTGCGCCCCAGGCGCGTTGGCGCGATCTGGTTGTCCACGCCCCTCGCCTTTCCGGGGCCGAACCAATCTTCATCGGGCGACGAAAAAAAGCCCCCTTATTTAAAAAAGGGGGCTGCGCGCTGCGCTGATCGATGCCGATCCAAAAATTCGACGCGCGGAAGGTTTGCTTTTGGCTTTGGACTAAGAGCAAATCCCCCCCTTTTTTCAAAGGGGGGATGCAGGCTGGGGGCGATCATGCGCGCTCGGTCGACTTACTGGCACTGCACCGTATCGCCGGCCTGGCCGCGGTAGGCGGCCCACATCGCGTCGGCGAAGTCGTCGCCGTAGTAGCCGTCGTCGCGGCCGGCGCCGTGCAGGGCCGGCCAGCGGCCGGTGCCGTCGCTCGGATTGCTGTCGAGCGCGCCGCTGCCGCGCGGCTGATAGGGGTCGGGCTGGGTCCAGGCGCCGTGGTTCACCCAGCGGTCGGCGTAGAGCAGGATGCGCGTGTCGGTCCATACGCAGCGCAGCGACGGCATCAGCCTCAGCGCCAGCGCCGCCGCCTTGTAGCCCTTGGCCGTGCAGCAGAACTGGTAGTAGCCGGCCGGCTCCTGGCCGCCGTCGATGTAACCGTACGGGTCGCGGCAGTCGCGCGTGCTGGTGCCGTTGTTCTGGTTCTCCCAGTACTCCTCGACCGTGCACGGACTGCCGAACAGCACCTTGCCGCTGCCCGCGCCGATGCTGAGCTGACCGTCTTCCTGGTAGGTGTCCTGCTGGAAGTCGCGCACGCGCGCGGCCATCGCCGCATCGTCGAGCAACAGGGAACCGAGCGTCAACACCAGCTTGCGGCCGTGACGGTGGCCGCCGTCGGCATAGAAATGCAGGCCGCCTTCCATCGCCGCCTTCAGATCCAGGGCGTACTGGGCGAGGAACATGGCCAACTGCCGACGCTGCGCGTCGTCGTCGCGCACCATCAGCCGCAGCGCGGCCGAGGCGGTGTCGATCGCGATCTGCGCGCCGTAGTCGGGCATGTTCTGTTTGGGATGGATCTGGTCGGCCGACCAACCGAGCTGATGATCGAGCTGCACACGGCGGAACCGGTCGGACACCGCACTCAAGGCCGGCATCATCGGCAGCGGCGCGTACGCCGGTAGACGGTCCATGCGCAGCCGCGCGACCGGGATCAGCGGCTTCTTGCTGCCGAAGTACGGCGGCCGGAACAGGCCGCGGCCGTTGTCCGCCGGCGGCGCCGCGAGCACGGTCAGTACCGCGGCGGTTTCCAGCGAGGTCTTCTCGTCGCCGCTGCGCGAGATCGCCTTGACGATGGACTGGTTCGGCGCGGCGGAGTAAGGCAGCGCCGGCACCAGCCGCGCGTCGTAGCCGTAGGCGGTGCGGTCGAAGCCGTGGCGGCTGACGCTGGAGGGGTTGACCTCGAAGCCGTTGCGGCCGCTGCTGAAGCCCGGCGAGATCGACATGATCCGCACCCGGCCCTGGCTGTCGCCCGCCGGCGCCACCCAGAAGTCGCCGTTGGCGAACTGGCCGCAGGGATAGGCGCGGTCGAAGCCGAAGGTGATGCCGTATTGCTTCACGCTGCTGCACAGTGCGGGCGGCTCGGCGGCGACGACGGCGCGGCCGGTGCGGCCGTCGCCGGGTCGGGACGAAACGCCCCGATCGGCGATGCCGCCGACCGGAGCCGGCGACGCCACGGCGGCGGACGCTTCTGCCGCCGCAACCCTCTCGGGCGCGGGCACAGCGTCCTGGCGTGGACAACCGCTCAACAACACGACGCCGGCGAACAGCGCGGCGGCGGACAGCCGTCGCGTCGCCGACGCAAGAACGATGGGAATGGAACGATGGCGATTCATGGACTCTCTCTCCTGGGGACACGTCGCCGCGATCGGCGAACGCGTTATCGGAGTGCAGAATCGTCATGAACGGCGCTGCGCCGCCCACAGAATCACAAATCTGGAACAACCTGCCGCGCGCGCGCCAGGGCAACAGCGGCGCGCATCACGCCGGCACAAATCGGTTACAAACCGCCGATGCGCGGCTCAGACGGCGGCGACGTCGTCCAGGCGCACCAGGGCTTCCAGACCGCCGCCGTCGCGATTGCGCAGACGCAGGCGCGCGCCGGCCGAGGGCGCGAGCTGCTGCGCGATCGCCAGGCCCAACCCGGTACCGCCGCTGTCGCGGTTGCGCGACCCTTCCAGGCGGTAGAACGGCTGCGTCACCTGTTCGAGCCGGTCCTCCGGAATGCCGGGGCCACGGTCCGCAACCCTCAGCAGCACCGCATCGCCATCGCGGGCCAGTTCCAGTTCTGCGCTGCCGGCGTAGGCGAGCGCGTTGTCGATCAAGTTGGCGAGGATCCGCCGCAAGGCGTTCGGCCGGGTGACCAGCAATCGTCCGCTGCGGCCGCCCAGACTCACCGCACGGCCGGTGTCCTGGTAGTCGTAGACCAGGCTCTGCAGGAACGCGTCCAGATCGATCCGCAACGGCGTCTCGGCGGCGCCGTGGGCGCTGCGCGCGTAGGCGATGCCTTCGCGCACCAGACGCTCCATTTCGCCCAGGTCGTCCAGGGTCTTGTCGCGCTGCCCCCCCTCTTCCATGGCCTCGCAACGCAGCTTCATGCGCGTGATGGGGGTCTGCAGATCGTGCGAAATCGAGGCCAGGATCTGCAGCCGCTCCTGGGTGTATTGGGCGATGCGGTCCTGCATGGCGTTGAACGCGGCCGCCGCGCCGACCACCTCGACCGGCCCGGTTTCCTGCAACCGCGGGCCCAGCCCGCCGGGGCTCAGCGACTCGGCCGCACGCGCCAACTGCGCCAGCGGCCGGGTCGCCAACCGCACCGCGCCCCAGGTGCACACCAGCAGCAACGCCAACTGCGCCGCCAGCACGTAGGGCAGCCAGCGCGCGATCGGCATCGCCGAGGGCTGCACTTCCACGGTCACCGGTTCGCCGTCGCTCAGCCGCAGATGGATCTGGAAACGCTCCGGCCCGGCGGACACGGCATTGGCTCGCACCGGATAACGCGGCCCCAGCGCGGCGCCGACCCGGGCGACGAACTCGCGCGCCTCGTCGCTGGCCAGCGCGGCGCCGTCCTGGCCCGGGCCCAGCAGATAGTGAAAGGTGCGGCGCTTGAGCCGCGGCAGCCAGTCGGCGCGCTCTTGCGCCGGAATCCGGTCCAAGATCGCGACCGCGACGGTCACGTCCTGCTCCAGATTGCTCATCAGCATCGAGGTCGCGGCCTGGTAGCGCTCGTAGAACAACAACGCGAACGACAGCGCGTGCGCGGTCAGCAGGCCGGCGAACAGCACCAGGTACAGCCGCGCGGCGATCGTGCGCGGCAGCAGTCGCCAGCCGCGTCGCAGCGCCGTGTTCACGCGTCACCGCCGATCAGCTCGACCGGCATGGCGAACACATAACCCTCGCTGCGCACGGTCTTGATATAGCTAGGCTCGCGCGCATCGTCCTGCAGCCGCTGGCGCACCCGGCTGACGAGCAGGTCGATGGAACGGTCGAAATGCTCGGCGTCGCGGCCCTGGGTCAGGCTCAGCAACTGGTCGCGGCTGAGTACGCGCTGGGGATGGTCGAGGAACACCCGCAGCAGCCGGAATTCGGCGCCGCTGAGCGCTACCGCGGTGCCGTCGGGATCGAGCAGATGGCGCGCGGTGGTATCCAAGCGCCAGCGGCCGAAGCCGATCAGGCGCGCGGCCTCGCTGATCTGCAGATTGGGCGGCAGCATGCGGGTGCGACGCAGCACGGCATTGATCCGAGCCAGCAATTCGCGTGCGGCGAAGGGTTTGACCAGATAGTCGTCGGCGCCCATCTCCAGGCCGACGATGCGGTCGGTGGGGTCGTCGCGCGCGGTCAGCATCAAGACCGGAATCGCGCGATGCTTGCCGGCGCGCAGGTTGCGGCACAGCACCAGCCCGTCTTCGCCCGGCATCATCAGATCGAGCACGATCAGGTCGACCGCATCGCCGTCCAGGGCCGCGCGCATCTCGCGGCCGTCGGCGGCGACGCTGGCGCGCAACCCGTTCTTGCGCAGATAGTCGGCGACCATCTGGCGGATCTCGCGATCGTCGTCGACGACCAGGATGTGATCTACGTGATCCATGCAGGCAACCTTGCGAACAAATCTCGTCGGCCCTGGCGGCGCCGGCTCCGCTGCGATTATGCCACCCGGCCGCGTCAATCCCGGGCCAGCAATTCCCGGATCCTGGCGTCGGTGGCCTCGTACCCGCCCTCTCCGATATGTCGGTAGACCACCCGCCCCTGCCGATCGATCAGGTACAGCGCCGGCCAGAACCGGTTGCGATAAGCGTTCCAGGTCCGATAGTCGTTGTCCAACGCGACGGGATACTCGATTGCGTACCGCTTCACCGCCGCCTGGACGTTGGCGGGCCTGCGTTCCTCCTCGTATTCGGGCGTGTGCACGCCGACCACGACCAGGCCGCGGTCGCGATAGCGCCGGTGCCATTCGTTGACGTGCGGGGTGACGTGGATGCAATTGATGCAGGCATAGGTCCAGAACTCGACCAGCACCACTTTTCCGCGCAGGCCCGCGAGCGTCAGCGGCGGGCTGTTGATCCAGCGGTCGATGCCGACGAACTCGGGCGCCGGCGCCGATCCTGCCGGTTCGGCCTGCGCCTGACCGCGGCAAGCGACGGCCAGCAGGCAGGCCGCCATCGTCAAGGCCGCGGCAGCGGCGCAGATCCAGGGTCGCATCGCCGACACGACTCAGCCCTCCTCGTGCGCGGCCGCCGGCGGCGGGCGCTTGCCGGCGGCTTCGAGGATCACCTCCGCGACCTCGCCCGGATGCGCTAACGGCGCGGCGTGACTGCCCTCGACCGACCGCCGTTGCGCGCCGATCCGCTGCGCGGTGGCGGTCTGCAGTTGCGGTGCGATCATGCGGTCCTGGCGCGTGGCCAGATACCAGCTCGGCCGCCCCTTCCAGGCCGCGTGGGCGACCGCGTCGTCGAAGGCGCGGGCGTGGATCGGCGACTGAGTACGGAACAGTTCGCACACGGTGCGCGCCGTCAGGTCCTGCGCGAAATCCTCGCGCATGCCTTGTTCGTCGATGCGCAGCAGCCCGTCGCTGGCGACCAGATGGGCCAGCCCGGGCGGCGTCGGATAGCCGCGGCCCTGCTCGGCCGTGTTCTGGCCGACGTCCGGCGCGAATGCGGCGACATAGACCAACGCCGACACCTTGGCGTCGTCGCCCGCCTCGGTGATGACCGTACCGCCCCAGGAATGTCCGACCAGCACCACCGGCCCCGGCGCCGCCTGCAGCGCGCGCCGGGTCGCTTCGGCATCGTCGCGCAGCGAGGTCAGCGGCAGGCGCACGCTGAGGGTGTTCAGGCCGCGCGCTTGCAGACGCTTGGCCACCTGCGCCCAACTGCCGGCATCGGCGAACGCGCCGTGGACCAGGATCGCGGTGGGGGCGGGCGCCGGCGCGACCGTATCGGCGGCCGACGCCGCGGGCGCCGCACCGGCACAGGCCAGCGCCAGCGCGAGAACGAGCGCACGGGGACGGCGCGCGAGGGCGGCAACGGCCGGGAGATGGCGATTCATGCTTGAGGCTCCAGATTCGGGGACACAGGGGACGGTGCGCGGCGTTGCCGCGCCCAGCGGCGCTTTTCCGATTGCGCCCATTTGCCGACCGCGCGCACCGCGACCGCGGCGCACATCAGCGCGAACGGCAGCGCGTACAGCGGGTCGGTCGGAATGCGTTTGAAGTACGAGAGCGCGAAGATCAGGGCGATGACCCACACACCGGCGGTGTGCAGCCGCTTCCAGGCCTGCGCGCCCATGCGCTGGGCCAGGGCATGGAACGAGGTTGCGCTCAACAAGACGATGAAGGCATAACCGAGCCCGCCCGGCAGATTGGTCAGCGCACTGCGGCCGGGCCAGAACGAGGGGTCGAGCTGGCCCAGGCGGACGATGGCGATCGCGTGCACCAGATGCGAGAACGCGAACGCCAGGCCGAGATAACGCCGTTCGCGCAGCAACGCGCGGGTCAGCCCGTTCGGCACCAACGTCGTCAGCGACGAAGCGACGAACACGCTCAGGAACAACGCGAATGAGCTGCGTGCGGTGGCGCGGATCACCGCCCGCACGCCGGCCACCGGGTCGGCGTGCGCCGCCAGCAGCGTCGCGGACATCAGCAGCACCAGTGCCGCCAGCAACCAGAACAAAGGCCAACCCTGCGGCCGTAAGCCGGATCGGTAGGCAATCATGACGAAACTCCTTGAATGTGGGGAACGGCCGCCATCGCGCCCGCGGCGCGCAGTCGTTGCAGCAGCTCCAGGCCTTGCGCCTGCCACTGCCGCAGCGCCTCGGCCCCGTACAGGCCGGCTTCGTCCGCCAGGGCCAGCAGGTGCTCGCGGCCACGAGCCCGCCGCTGCGCGATCACGTGCAGCAGGCGATAGGCCGGCGGCGCGAGCCGGACGAAGCGCACCTCATGCGCGGCATCGCGATAGACCAGCAGCATCGTCGGCAGCGCAGGCGCCTGTTCCGGCTGAAAGTCCGGCCCGATCTCGGCGACGGGCCAGCGATACGCCACCACCCTCGCCAACGGCGACAACTGCGGCACGCCTTCGAGCAGGTCCATCTGCGGTTCGTCGTCGGGCGGAACGGCATCGCTGAGCGCCAGTTCCTGTTCGATCCATTCGTAATGCGCCAGTTCGGCCAACCAAGCCGGCGCAGTGCCGTCGTCCGGCAGCGCCTGCGCGAACGCGACGAACTCCGCGGCCAGTTGCGGGAACAGCGGAGTCTGCGCGCGGTGATCCGCGTAGAAAGCGCGCACCAGCCCGGTCCAGCGCGGCAACGGCAGGGTTTGGCGCAACACCGGAAAGCTGCCGGCCAGCAGGCCGTCGACAGCGTTGAAGAACAACTCGCGATACACCCGCAGCCGGCGCGGCTGCAAGCCCGGCGGCGGCGGATTCGCCTGCGGGTTGCGCAAATGCCGGGCCAGGGCCCACTGCTGCTCTTGCAGGCGCGCGCTCATCACGCGGCCTCCGCGACGGGGACGAAGGCGCGCTGCATGGCGCGGATTCGCTCGGTTTCGCCCAGCAGCTCGGCCAGCGGGGGCAGGTTGAAATCGCGCTCGAGCACAGTCGGACGCACGCCGAAACGGCGATACGCCTCGCCCAGCAGCGCCCAGGCGTCCTCGCGCACCGCAGCGGTGTGGGTGTCGATCTTGAGCCCCTCAGCATCGTCGTAATGGCCGGCGATGTGGTACGAGGCGATGCGTCCGCGCGGCAGTCGGTCGAGGAACTCGCCGACCGGATAGCCGTGATTGTGCGCGTTGACGCTCAGGTTGTTGAGGTCCAGCAACAGATCGCAATCGGCCTCGGCCAGTACCGCGGCGATGAAGTCCGCTTCGCTCAAGGCCTGGTAGGGCGCGGCGTAGTAGGACACGTTCTCCACCGCGATCCGGCGCCCCAACGCATCCTGCGCCTGGCGGATGCGCGCGGCGACGTGGCCGATCGCCTCCTCGGTGAACGGAATCGGCATCAGATCGTAGAGATGCCCATCGTCGGTGCAGTAGCTCAAATGTTCGCTGTACAGCGCGACCCCATGCCGGTCGAGGAACTCGCGGGTGCGGCGCAGCAACTGCGTGTCCAACGGCGCGGTGCCGCCCAGCGACAGCGACAGTCCGTGCGCGCTGATCGGCCAGCGTGCGGACAGTTCGGCCAGCGCTTCGCCGTAGCGGCCGCCGACGCCGATCCAGTTGTCCGGGGCGCATTCGAGGAAATCCACCGCGCCGGCGTCCATCGCCAGCAGTTCCGGCAGCAGGCCGCGGCGCAGTCCGAGGCCGGCGGAGCAAGCATTGAGAGTTGTATCCATGGCAAGTCCTGGGCGGGTCGCCGCGCGACCGGTGCCCGGCACCGATCGCGCGACGTGGGGAGGAAGACCGCGCTCAGCGGCCGCCGGCGGGGTGCTTGGCGAACAGGCCCGGCGGCATCGGCTTGCCGTTCGCGGCATAGGTGGCCTTGAGGAACTCGTAGGCCTCCGACTCGGAGATGAAGCCGTCGCGATCGCGGTCGATCTTGGCGAAGTCGGCGGCGCGTTGCGGCGCCACGGCGAGGAATTCCGCACGCGACACCCGGCCGTCGCCGCTGCGGTCGGTCTTGGCGAACGAAGCGTCGCCGCACTTGCCCTCGCCGCATTTGCCTTCCGCCTGCGCGGCCTTGCTGCCGGGCTTGCTGGCGCCGCACTTGCCTTCGCCGCACTTGCCTTCGGCTTGCGCGGCCTTGCTCCCGGCCTTGCTGGCGCCACATTTGCCTTCGCCGCACTTGCCCTCGGCGCCGGCATGGCTGGCGCCGAGCAGATAGCCCTGCGCCAGCGGCTGCATGGCGAAGGCCGAACCGGCGAACAATCCGGTCAAGGCGGTCGCGGCGAGGGCCACGCCGAGTACGCCGGCCGATGCGGGATTGGCGCGCGGGTCGGAACGCCGTTCGGAGGTCTTGGAGGTACGGGTTTCGGAACCTGACATGGGGTTGCTCCAGTGAAGAGCACGGATGCGCCGTGCGTGAGTCGCTGTCTGCGACGGGATGGGAATTCGGAATGGATAAAACGAATGCCGCTCAGGGCGAAGCGGCGGCCAGCCGCCGGGGCGGCTGTAAACGGCTCAGCGTCAGCAGCCCCAGGCCGAGCACGGCCAGCGCGGCGCCGAACACCGGCAGCAGCGGCGCGAACGACGGGCCGATCGCCAATGCGGTCCAGCCCCAGGCGCGGCGGTCGGCGCTGGCCGTAACCGGCGTGCGGCGGGCGATCAGCGCATCCAGGCTGAGCCGGCCGGCGCCGTTCAAGATCAGCGGCAGCAACATCGCCAGATACAGCAGCGGCAATTTGTAGTTGCCGTAGCCGTCGTCGGTGATGGCGTAGCCGCGCCACAGCTCGGCCAGGTTGTCCCAGTGCTGCGGCCAGTGCACCGCGCCGATCGCGACGAGGGTCAGCACCCACAGCGCCGCCGCGGCATAGCGTGTGCCCAGCCCCAGCAACAAGGCCACGCTGGCGCCGAGTTCCAGACCGGTCGCCAAGTGCCAGTTGAGGTCGGCGCCGAACCAGGAAAACGGCGGCGGAAACCGCCCGCCGAGTTCGGCGAACCAGTTCTGCCCGTGCAGCTTTTCGCGTCCGGCTTCGAAGAATTCCCACGCCAACAGGGCGCGCAGGCCCAGCGGCGCCAGCCAGCGGCCTACCGCGTCGATGCGGACCAGGAACGGCACGCGGGCGGAAGAATCGGTGCGGGTCGCGACGGTCGACATGGTGCGCTCCTGGGCGTTGGCGGCTGCGTTTCGGAGGCGCCATTTCGCCCGCACGCGGTATCCGCACCGTGTCGCCGGGAACCGCTTTTTGTATCCGGACCCTGCTCGCCCCCGGCGCGGATACAGTGCGATACAAAGCCGCTGCGGCTACGCAGGCCGGAGACCGATCCGCGGCCGGGTTTCGCCGGCGCGCCGGCTCGCCGCCCTCGACCGGCAGTCAAGCGCGCCCGGCGCGATCGGGCATGCGCCGCTGGCTGGGGCTGGGGATTGCGGCCATCGCGCGCGGCTCAGCCCCGCGGCTCATGCCAGCGGGCGGCGGCTCGTCCACAAACGCAGACCGGCGCTGCGCCGGACCGCTCGCAACGCACCGCGATCGCCGCCTCCGCCGATGCGCGGACCGACGGCGTCGCTGGGCGCCAAGCTCAGCGGAAATGGTTCTGCAGGAAGCTTTCGGTGGCCTCGATCAAGGCATCGACCTGGCGCCGGCTCTTGCCCAGGTTGAACATGCGGTCCATCGGCAGCACCAGCAACTCGCCTTCGCCGCCGTGGTAGCGGATCAGGCTTTCCGCCTGCGCCGGCTGCGGCGCGCCGATTTCGTCCTGGGTGCCGACGGCGACCATCAGCGGGCCGCCGTAGCGGGCGATCTCCGCCGGCGGCGACAGCGTGAACAGGCTGACGAAGAACGGTTGCTTCAGCGCGACGGTGCGCCCGACCGCCAGATCGACCGTGGTCGGCACGCTGCCGCCGGCCAGTCCCTGGCGAATCTTGTCGCGACCCAGGCGCTGGATGAAGGCCGCGCCGACGTCGACGTCCGGGTTCCACAACGCCAGGCCGTCGAGCGGATAGCGGCTGCGCGCGGCGACCGCGCTGGCGACCGCGCCGCCCATGCCCCAGCCCACCACCGCCATGCGTTGCGGGTCGACCTTGCCCGAACCGGCCAGGTATTCCAGCGCCTGTACGCCGTCGACCACGAACGCATCCAGGCTGCCGTCGGCGAACTGGCCGTCGCTGTCGCCGTTGAAGCGATAGTCGATGCGCAGGCTGGCGATGCCCTGCTGGGCCCAGCGCTGTGCCGCGCGCGCGTACACGCCTTCCTTGACCGCGCCGCCGCGGCGCTCGTCGCGGTTGCCGGCGAACTCGGGCAACAGCAGCACCACCGGCGGATTGCGCACCCGCTCCGGCAGGTTCAAGGTGCCGATCACCTTGCGCCCGGCAACGACATAGGCGGCCTGCGATTCGCCGGCCCAGGCCGGGCATGCGGCGAACGCCAGCAAGGCGGCGAGCGCGGTGCGGAGCGGGAATCGGGGCATGGGCGCGGCTTCCAGAGTTCGGCAACAACGGACCGACGGGATCGGCCGGCTGATCGGGCCGCCGCAGCGGCCCGGCTTCGGACGCTCTCGCGTCCCGCGCATCGGCGACGCCCCCTCGCAGCGCCGGTCGCGCGGGAATTGTAACGGCGCTGACGGCCCGCGGCTGCGCCGGTCAGCCGGTGTCGTCCAGCCGCACGCGGCCCGGCCTGCGCGCGCCGGACTAGAGCGCGTACTCGCAGAACAGGTAGGTCGGCTCGTCCAACATCGGCAGCAGGCGCATTTCGCGCAAAGCGCCGGCCGGCGCGGCCGCGGCATCGCCTTCAAGCGCCCAATTGCAATCGCGCTCGCGGCAGCGGCCGCGGCTGCCTTTCGGCGGCGCGTCGGCCCAGGCGCTGCGGAACGCTCGTACGTAAGGCTGCGGTGGCCCCGGAAGTTCGATCCCGAGCCGATGCACCAGACCGTCGCGCAACTCGCGCCGCACCTGCACCGGTTCGACGCCGAGCACGCTCAAGCCGCGACCGGACAGCTTGGATTCGCCGACGCACTCCGGCTCGCACAGCGGTGGGCCGAGGTCGGGCTGTTGCGCCAGCCAGGCCGTCGCAGCCTGCGCGGTCGCCGGGCACGCGGCCTGCGCCGGCGCGAACAGTGCGCTGGCGCACAGCAGCAAGGGCGCGCCCAGCCGATCCCGCATCCGCAGGCGCCGCGGCGCCCGATCCGTCCCTGTCCGCATCGTTTTCGTCCCTTGCCGCTTCGCGATGGGCGGCCGAGGGCGCAGCCTACAGGGATCGCGCGCGATTGCGTACCGCCGCTCGCAGGCGGCGGGCCCGACGCATGCCGTCCCCGCTGTGTCGACCCGGCGGTTGCCCGCGACCGCAGCGGTTACAGTGCTTGCGCCGACCGCGGGCCCGGCCCCATCCGCGTCCTTCCGTCCTCATTCGTATCGTTCCGGCATGAGCATCGACATCCGTCCCGCCCGCTGGCCGCAGGACCTGGCGTGCGTCCGCGAACTGTTGCGCGAATACGCGCAAAGCCTGGACGTGGATCTCGCGTTCCAGGATTTCGAAAACGAACTGGCCAGTCTGCCCGGCAAGTACGCGCCGCCGCGCGGCGAGCTGCTGATCGCCTGGCGCGGAAGCCAGGCCCTGGGCTGCATCGCACTGCGTCCGCTGGCCGCCGGGGACGCCGAAATGAAACGCTTGTACGTGCGCCCGCAGGCGCGCGGCGAACACCTCGGGCGGCGACTGGCCGAGCGTGCCTGCGTGCAGGCGCGCGCCGCCGGTTACGCGCGCCTGTGCCTGGACACCCTGCCGAGCATGGCGCCGGCGCAACGACTGTATCGCTCGCTGGGGTTCGCGCCGATCGCGCCCTACGTGTTCAATCCGGTACCGGGCACGCAATTCCTGGTCCTGGACCTGCAGGAGCGTGGGCCCGCGCCGGCGGTCGAAGCCGGCGCGGAGCGGGATTGATCAACGCCGGGCCTGGCGTTCGATCGAGTCGACCACCAGCGCCGCCAGGGCGTCGGCCTGCACATCGTTGAAGATGTCGTTGTGGCTGCGCGACACCGTATCGCGCCCGGCGATCACCCACACCGGCTCTCGGGTCGACTCCCGGCATTCTTCGGCGTCGGCACCGCGCGCGGTGATCAGGAAACCGGCGCGCCCGGCCGGCACCCGCGCCGGCACGGTGCGCTGACAGCCGCGCCAGTCGGTTTCCGGGCAGGGCGCACCGATGCCGCAGATCTGCGCGGTATGGGTCTGCCTGGATTCGCTGAAGCCGATCGGCGTGCCCTTGAACGCCAACCGGTGCAGGAAACCGACCGCGGTGTCGCCCTGCGCCTGCAGCACCACCAGCTTGCGATAGTCGCGATCGAGGAACTCGCGCTGGCGCTGGTACTCGGCGGTGTCGGCCGCCGTGCCTTCGGCCTGGGCCAGCGCCGCGCGTTGCGCGGCGAACGCGTTCTTGAGTTCGGTCTGCAGGCCTTCGAATTCCAGCTCGGACACCGCCGGATTGAGCATGATGTATTCCGAGCCGTCCAGGGCCGGGCCGCTCAGGTTCAGCCGCATCGCCTGGAACAAGGCCGAGCCGCCCAGGCTGTGGCCGATGATCACCAGCGGTCGCGCCGACTGCCGCCCTTGCAGCTCTTGCAAGATCGCCACGATCTCCTTCAGGCCGTTGCGTCCGACCTCGGTCGAGGCGCGCTTGCGCGGCCAGATGGTCGGAAAGTCCAGCCACTGCGCCGGCAACCGCAGGTCGTACTCGTCGCCGCGCCAGCCCACGTAGAGCCCGTCGACGCTGTCGACCGGCACGCCGGCCTCGTCGAGCCGGCTTTCCAGCTTGCCCAGGAAGCCGGTGAAATCGCGCAGGTTCCGGTCGTCCTGGCTGGCGTCGTGGTGCCAACCGTTGACGAACACCACGATCGGTTCGCGGGTCGATTCGTCGCCGAGCCAGCGGCGCATGCGCTCGCGCTGTTCGGGGTGGAAGATGGCGCCCTTTTCGCTGACCTCGATCGCCATCAGTTGCGAGCGGCTGCCGACTTGCCTGGCGTCGTGCACATCCCAATAGGCCTTGTCCGGATAGCTGACGCAGCCGCTGCCGGCCAGGCAGCCCAGGATCGCCAGGGCCGCGATGATCGTCCGTGCTTTCATGTGTCCTTCCCCCGTGGCCACTCCGCGGCCTTTGCCGCCGATCGCTTCGTGTCCCCCGCTGCGATGCGCGACGCGCATCCGGAGGCCCGTTGTCGATAACGTGCGCGAGGGGCGGGAACGGTCAACGTGCCTTACGGCGGCCAAGACTCGCGCGCGCCTAGGTCGCGATGCTTCGGCCGTCGTGGGATTCGGTCAGAAAAGCCGGTGCCAAACCTCGCCGCGCACAGCCCGCACCAGCCCGGAATCAGCGCGACTCCCGCTCCAACTCGGCGCTCTTGCGCTCGAACTCCTTCACCACCGGATCGTCCGAACCGTAGTGCTTGGCCAGGAAGGCGCGCAGCGCTTCGCGGTACTCCGCACGGAACGTGGGATTGGCCGGACTGACCGCAAGCTGGGCCGCAGCCTGATCGACCGCGGCGCGATCCTCGATCAGAGTGCGGCGAATGCCGTAATCGGAACGGTCGGACAGGATCACGATATTGCGCTCGAAGCCCGGCACGTACTTGGCCGTGAAGCGCTCGCCCTGGGGAGGGATCAGGATCGCATTGCGGATCGGATGGATCGCCGCCGACAAGGTGTCGAACGCGACCTGGACATCGCGTCCGTCGGCCGTCCTGAGCACGGCGGCATAGGCATAGACCGTGCTGTTGTTGAGCTTGGCGTCGGTGCGCTTGGCGCCGACCACCACCGCCGAGCCCTCGGTGCCGGCCGCATTGAGGAACCAGGCATTGAGATAGCGGCCGGCGAACAGATTGGCCTGGGCCAGCAGCAGGAAGGCGATGCTGATCCCGCCCCACCAGCCGCGGCCGCGCCGCCGCCCCCACAGCCAGCCCAACCCTAAGCCCAGCCCGCACAGCAGCACGAACGCCCAGAACGGGTGGTGGGTGAGGAAGTACAGGACAGCGGAGAGGACGGCCATTGCGAACAGTTCCGGATAAGCGCCCCGCATCGGCGGCCGATGCGGGCTGGGCGCTTTGTAGCGTGATGCGGCAGCCGGCGCAACGCCGATCGCGGCTCCTGCGCGATGGAGCACCGCCGTCCGCGGCCCCGGCCCCGTCGGCCATGGCGCCGACGCCCCACCCGGCCCGGCCATGCCGACGCCGCCCGGCCCTGCACGGATGCGGGTTTCGAGGTGACGAATGTCGGTTGCCGCCGCCTCGCGCGCGGCCTAGCTTGGCAAAGTCCGACCTCCACGCCTTCGCCGACCCGCTCCGCAGGACGGCGCCTCCCGAAACCGGATCAGCGCATGCCCGCGCCCTCGCCTACCGACGTCCGCATGCTGCAACGCGCGCCTTGCGCCGGGTTGCGCCCGTTCGTGCAGCAATTGATCGTCGTCGAATGCGTCGCGGACGTGCGCGACAGCCATCTGCCCGACACCGCCTCGGTGCTCGCGTTCTCGTTCCGCGAGCGCTGCCGGCTCGACGACGGGCGCGCCGTGCCCACCGTCGCCTTCACCGGCCTGCACGACCGCCTGCGCAGCCACGAGCATCCGCGCGGCCACGGCCTGGCCCTGGCCAAGTTCACCCCGGTCGGCGCCGCGGCCCTGCTGCGGCCGCCGCAGGACGAATTCGCCGGCACCACCGTCGACCTCGACGATCTGGCCGAGCGCGACTGCGGCACTCAACGCCTGCTCGAACAACTGGCCGTCGCCGCCGACGCGGCCGCGCGCCTGGACCGGCTGGAAGCCTATCTGCTGCATCGTCTCGGCAACGCCCGTCCCGATCCGCTGGTTGCCGCGGCGATCGGCTGGCTGCAGCGCGCGCCCGCCGGCGCCCGCATCGAAACGCTGAGCCGGCATATCGGCCTGAGCCAGAGCGCGCTGGAGCGCCGCTTCCGCCGCATCGTCGGCGTGACGCCGAAGAAGTACGCCAGCACCCTGCGGCTGGAGCGCGCTTTGGCGGCTTACCGCCCCGGCATCGACCTCGCTGGATTGGCCTTGGCCGCCGGCTATTACGACCAAGCCCATTTCAACCACGACTTCCGTCGCGCCACCGGGCGCTCGCCCGGCGCCCACTTCGGCACGACTTGAGCGTGCAGGCCCCGAACCAGTCGACCTGCGCCGCCCAGCCCCGACGCACGCCGCAACGCCCGCAAGGCGGCCGACGCTCGAACGCCTAGCGTTTGGTGCCGAACGCCGAATTCTTACAAGCCCGCCCAGCCTGGCCGGCGCAAAGTACGCCCGCCCGGCGCAGCTCATACGGCCCAGGTCGAACGCGACCGAGCGGCAGTGCATGCAACCACCACCGCTAGAGCTGCATCACAGTTATTGACCGCCCAATGCGGTAACCGCCACACGAGGAGCACGCCCCATGAACACCTACGTCATGCTGTTCCGCCGCAACCGCCAACAGCCTCTCGCCCCGGCCGACGAACTGCGCATGAAGCAGAACATCGCCTTCTGGGTCGAACAGAAGATCGACGCCGGCCACCGCCTCGTACCGCACTCGCTCAGCACCGACAGCCATCACGCCGGCCCGCATTCCGATCTGGTGCGCAGCGACGACCTCATCGTCTCCGGCCTGCTGTTCTTCGTCGCCGACAGCTACGAGCAAGCCGTGCGCGTGGCCGACTCGCACCCGGCCACGGACTTCGGCTTCAACGTGGAAATGCGGGCCTGGTCGACGCCGAACCGGGCGGCGGTGGCGGCGGCGAATGCGGCTTGAGCGAGCGCAGCGGCGAACGCGGCGTCCTGGCGACGTCCGCGTTTGCTACGGCGCAATCACCTTCGCAGGGGCCTCGGTCAGGGAACGCCCAAGATCTCTTCCAGCGCATTGCGGACCGAGGTCAGAAACCGCTCTTAGAACGCAACATTGATAGGGGAAACCTCTACGACGCGCTCCTTCTGCCAACTCAGGTAGAGCGGCAAATACCACATCAGCGACAGCCTACATTTCGCTGAAAAATTACCCATCGATTAATAGCCATGGCTTAGCTATTTTGAAATGCTCCCTTCGAAGAGCAAGGTGTACACGCTCTAAAAGTCCAATTCTAAAAAAGGTGAAACCGGAGTCTCGCCCCTCGTTCTGAAGAAACTTCTCTTCGCTTACCTCCCACAAATCGTCGACCCAAAAATACGCCTTCAGTAATTTGGCCTGGCGAGCTAATACTTGATGCCGCAACATGCGTTCAGCAAGTGGATCGCCGACACGGTGCACAGCGTTCGCTGCGCCATTGGCCTTTACATAAAAGGTCGTATGGAACCCGCCCACATCTTTCCCAAGCTCCGGCGATGTGACAAAAACCCCTTCCACCAGAATCTGATAAAGCGCCATTTCAAAAAGCTCCCTGCGGTCACTTACGCCTATCAAGCTCTCGATCCAGACGCTGCGAGTCCAACCTACCGTCCACACGAAAGACGCCCTGAAATCCCTCCGCCTTGATCTTGACACTCATATTAGGAATCTCCAGGCCGGCAGCATTGCTCACTGCATTTATCACACCATTGAATCGAGCAATGTCAGCCTGCTCCGCAGGCCGAGGAGCAGCATCCTGGATATACTCCGCGGCCTCCGCGACTCTCTGCAGCCCCACGATCCGCCCGACCTCTGCCTCCAGCAGCTGCATCGGATTGTGATCGATTTCCATTCCAGCGAAGACTCCAACGTCGTGATTGCCCGCGATGCCTATGTTGAGCATCGATCGACATCGAGCGTGCGTATGTCGACGTTCCGAGGCGCCCTAGGCCTGGCCAGCCGCCTTGCCAGGGCTACGGCGCGAGTCCGAGCACTGGCTCGTCACAATTTCGCAATTCTTTTGAAACACCATGAGCGCGACCGGCCCTCCTGGCCCACCGTCCTTCGCCATGCGCCCTTTCCGTGCCCTGATCCTGACCCTCCTGCTCGTCGCCGCCACGCCAGCGCTGGCCCAGTCGTCTTACACCCCGATCGAAGACCGCCTCAGCCCCGAGCAACTGCGCGAAGTCGCGCTGACGCCGACCCAGTTGCAGACGCTGAACCGGATGCTGCGCGAAGCGGCGGAGAAAGATGCGGCCAACGCGCCGGCCGCAGTGGCGTCGGACGCGGCCGGCCAAGCGCCGCGGCGCGGGCCGGCCCAGTACATCGGTCTGGACGATCAGCCGATCAAGAGCCGGCTCAAGCACGATGTCGCCGGCTGGGAGCCGGGCACGGTGTTCGAACTCGACAACGGGCAACAGTGGAAGGTGCTCAAGGGCAGCATGACGTTGCGCAAGCCGATGAACACGCCGGAGATCGTGGTCGTGCCCGGCGTGGCCGGGCGCTGGTTCCTGCAGGTGGACGAAGATTTGCCCAAGGCGCGGGTGTATCGGATCGATTAATCCGCGTGCGTTATGGCTGAGGCTCGAAAGCAGCAGCCCTGTGTGGATATCACGTGTGCCACGACGCGCAGCCGCGACTCGCTGTGACAATTGCGGGCCCATGGTCGCGGCTTACGCCGCTCCTACAGAAGCAAAAGCGGCGGTTCGCGCTCAGAAACTGCGTGCGATGCCGACGAAGACGCGGACCACGCCGTCGGTGTCGTCTTCGATCAGCGGGCTGTCCTGGATTTCGTCGGGCAGGGCCTGGTAGTTGAAGTCGGCGATCGCGCGCCACTTCTGCGCGAAGGGCTTGGCCAGCGTCACGCCGACGTGCGGCACGGTGGCGCGCCCGGGACGGTAGCGGATCACGCCGCGCGCGACTTCTTCGTCGAGGGTGCCGTAGTAGTAGTCGGCCAGGTCCGCGGACAGCACCGAGACACCGACGCTCGGGGTGATCAGCAGGCCCGCGGCCTGCATCGGGTAGCGGTAGCTGAGGTCGGCCTCGTAGCCGCCGCTGACGTCGGCGATGTCGGCGCGCAGATCGAGTTGCAATTCGCCGGCGGCACCGCGCCAGCTGGCCGATATACCGGCGTCGACGGCGTCGTCGCGGTCATCGAGCCGGTCGCGATCGATGCCGTGCGAAGCCAGGGCGCGGCGGCCGAAATCGTCGGCGTCCATCGCGTCGAGGCGGCCGGCAAGGAAGCCGTCGAGGACGAAGCGTTCGTTCTGCACCAGGTGATAGCCGGCGGTGATGCCGCGCAGGTAGAAGCGCTCGCCTTCGTAGCCGAACAACGGCACTACCCGATGGTGGCGGCCTTCGCCGGCGTAGAGTTCGCCGCGGCCGCCGGCGGCGACGCCAAGGCTCCAGTTCGATGGCGCCAGGTCGGCGCGGTCTTCGCCGGCTTCGCGGACTTGGGCGAAAGCGGCCAACGGCAGGCACAGCATCAGCAACGGCAAGGTTCGTAACATGCGCATGTAGGGGGCTCGATGGGGGCGCACGGCGCGATCGCGCGGTGTCGTTCGGCCACGCTAGGCGCCGATTTTTAAGAGTTCTTTAAGCGCGCTGGCGTGCGCGCGTCAAAGCTGTGCGCGGCGACACGCTAATGGCGCGCCAGAGTGAATGCACGGCCAATGGGCATGCGGCGCAGACGCGCCGTGCGCTCGCGCATGGTCGCGCGCGCTCAGGCCGCGCCGGCCAGCAGATCGATCAACGCGCGCGCCGCCGCCGACAGACTGCGGTGCGGCGCGTAGATCAGCGAAAACGGGCGCGAGCGGCCGCGCAACTGCGGCAATACTTCCACCAGGCGGCCGCGCTGCAGGCGATCGGCGACGACGAAATCGTAGCTCTGGCAGATGCCGACGCCCTGCTCGGCCAGCGAGACTACGCCGAGCACGTCGTCGGACACCAGCAACGGCGCCGGCGGCGTCCAGTCCAGATCGCGGCCGTCCTCGCGCAGCCACCACGACGCCAGGCGGCCGGTGCTGGGCATCACGAACGGGAGGCATACATGCTCGCGCAGTTGCGCCAGATCGTCCGGCATGCCCGCGCGGCGCAGATAGTCCGGCGAGGCGACCAGGCACAACGCCGCGTCCTCGAGCTTGCGCGCGACCAGACCGCTGTCGGGCAAGGCGCCCAGTCGCACCGCCAGATC
The DNA here is from genome assembly GCF_037027445.1 of Lysobacter firmicutimachus. Lineage (NCBI taxonomy): Bacteria > Pseudomonadati > Pseudomonadota > Gammaproteobacteria > Lysobacterales > Lysobacteraceae > Lysobacter > Lysobacter firmicutimachus. The sequence goes on along the minus strand of NZ_JBANDL010000002.1, from coordinate 1,601,886 downwards.
GAAACCTTCCGCGACCAGATCGACGTTGCGGTTGGCGATGTTGACCTCGATCTGCACGCGCGGATGCCGCGCGGCGAAGCACTGCAGCAACGGCGGCAGGCGGTAGTGGCCGTACGTGGTCGGCGCGCTGATCCGGACCCGCCCGGTCAATTCGCCGTCTTCGCCCTGGATGCTGCGTTCGGCGTCGTCGATCAACGCGAACGCGGCGCGCGCCTGCTCCAGGTACAAGCGTCCGGCATCGGTCAGGCCCTGGCGGCGGGTGGTCCGGCGCAACAACTGGCTGCCGAGCCGGGTTTCCAGGCGCGCGACGGCGCGGCTGATCACCGAAGGCGTGGTCGACAGCGCCACGGCGGCAGCGGTGAGCGAGCCGTGTTCGACCACGGCGACGAAGGCCTCGACGTCGCCGAGGTGGTCGAAGCGACGGCTCATTTTTGCCTCCACGGCACGAATGATTTCCCGAACCGGAAGTTTATCGCCGCAAGTGCGCCCAATACAGTGGCGCCACCCTCAAGGAGATCCCGCCCATGTCCCCCGTCCTGCCCCGCCCGGTGTTGTTCGTGCTGACCAGCCACGACCGCAAGGGCGCCACCGGCCAGCCGACCGGCTACTACCTCGGCGAAGTCACCCACCCGCTGGCCGAGCTCGACGCAGCCGGGATCGCGGTGGAGTTCGCCTCGATCCAGGGCGGAGAGCCGCCGGTGGACGGCCTCGACCTCGACGATCCGGTCAATGCCGGCTACTGGAACGACCCCGCATTCCGCCACGCCGTCGCGACCACCCGGCGCCTCGACCAGGTCGACGCCTCGCGCTACGCGGCGGTGTTCTTCGCCGGCGGCCACGGTGCGATGTGGGACTTCCCCAACAGCGCCGCCGTGGCCCGGGTCGCGCGCGAGGTGTATCAGGCCGGCGGCGCGGTCGCTGCGGTCTGTCATGGGCCGGCGGCGTTGGTGAACGTGGTTCTCGACGACGGCCACGCCCTGGTCGCCGGCAAGCGCGTGGCCGCGTTCACCGACAGCGAAGAGCGCGCGGTCGGACTCGAACGCGTCGTGCCGTTCCTGCTCGCCTCCACCCTGACCGAACGCGGCGCCTTGCACCAGCCCGCGCCGGACTGGACCGCGCAGGTCGTGGTCGACGGCCGCCTGATCACCGGCCAGAACCCGCAATCGGCCAGCGGCGTCGGCGCCGCCTTGCGCGATCGCGTGCTGGCCGACGCCTGATCCACCCTGCCTACGGAATCCCCGACATGACGCTTGTTTCCAAACTGAGCCTCGCGCTCGCGATGACCCTGGCCGCCGGCGCCGCCCAAGCCGGCAACGTGCTGGTCGTGCTGTCCGATGCCGACCATCTCGACCTGAAGGACGGCAAGACCTTCGCTACCGGCTTCTATCTCAACGAGCTGATGCAACCGGTCAAGCGCCTGCTCGACGCCGGCCACCGGCTCACCTTCGCCACGCCGCAAGGGCGCGCGCCGACGCTGGATCGAGGCTCGGTCGATCCGATGTATTTCGGCGGCGACGCCGCGGCGCTACGCGAACACCAGGCCTTGCTCGAACGGCTCGCACTGACCTCGAGCGAGCGCTCGCCGGTGGTCAGCCTGGCGCGCATCGAGCAGCAAGGCTACGCGCGCTACGATGCGGTCTACATCCCCGGCGGCCACGCGCCGATGCAGGACTTGCTGCACAGCCCGGCGCTCGGACGGCTGCTCTCCGACTTCCACAGTCGCGGCAAGCCCACGGCGCTGGTCTGCCACGGCCCGATCGCGCTGTTGTCGACCCTGCCGCAGGCATCGGCCTTCACCGCCGAACTGACCGCCACCGGCCGGGCGGCGCCGCCGGCGCATTGGATCTATCGCGGTTACCGGGTCACCGTGATCAGCAATCAGGAAGAAGAGATCGCCAAGCCGCAGCTCGGCGGCGGCCAGATGCGCTTCTATCCGCAGACCGCCCTGGAACAGGCCGGCGCCGCCTACCTCAGCAACGCCCAGCCGTGGGCCGCGAACGTGGTGGTCGACCGCGAACTGATTACCGGCCAGAACCCGGCCTCGGCCACGGGCGTGGCCGACGAACTGCTCAAGCGCTTGAAGTAGGCGCGAAAAAGGGCGCGCTCGCAGCGCCGCCCCTTGCGGTCCGCATCACAGGATCTCGATCCGCAACCGCTGCAGATGCCGCGGATCGACCACCACGTCGATCCCGGCGATGCGCTCGCCGGCCAGGGCGAACAGGAATGCGCCGCGCACCCTGCCGCCCGGCGCCCATACCGCGCCGATCTCGCCGTCGATCAGCGCCGGCTGCGCCGCCTGAGCGCGCCCCTCGAACGCCTCGGCCACAGCCTGCGCGCCGCGCGCGTACGCGGCCAACTTCGGCGCGCCATCGGCCTGTCGCGCCACGCTGGCCAACACCGCGGTCGGATCGGCGCGCAGCACCACGTCCGGGTCGAGTACGGTCAACAGGCCGGCGAAGTCGCCGTTGCGCGAGGCGCTCAGGAAGGCGTCGACCACCCGCCGCCGACGCAGCGAATCGACCGGCGCGGCCACGCGCTCGGCCGCGGCCGCGCCCTGCACCCGCCGCCGCGCACGGCTGGCCAATTGGCGCGCGTTGATGGCGCTGGTGCCGATGATGGGAGCAATCTCCTCGAACGACACCGCGAACAGGTCGTGCAGGACGAAGGCCAGGCGTTCGGCCGGATTCAAGGTCTCCAGCACCAGCAGCAAGGCCGGGCCCATCGCGTCGGCGAGCACGGCCTGCTGTTCCGGGCCGGGTTCGTCGGCCGACTCGGTCTCGTCCGCGCCCGGCTCCCACTGCATCGACTCCTCGCGCCGGGTCTTGCGCGCGCGCAGCGCATCCAGCGCCACCCGCGCGACCACCGTGGTCAGCCAACCGGCCAGGTTGGCGACCTCGCGAGTGTCGGCGCGGCTGAGCCGCAGCCAGGCCTCCTGCACTGCATCGTCGGCCTCGTTGGCCGACCCCAGCATGCGCAGCGCGACCGCGCGCAGATGGCCGCGTTGGCTTTCGAACTGCGCGGCCAGCCATTGGGAGTCGTGCATGGAGCGGCGTCCTGTGAATGGGTTCGAAGGTTCGACGCGACAGCGGGCGGCGGTGTGACAGCCGCCGGGCCGGCCACCTTGTCGACGCACCGCCTAACTTGCCACGTTCCCGCGCTCCGCCGCGTCGGACCCGATGTCGGCGCCTCGCACCGCGCACCGGCAATGCGCCCGCCGGCATCGTCACGTTTTTGCGCCCTGCCCCGTCAGCCCATCGAGGCGGCGCGATCGCGCCGATCCCAGCTCACCCACCCCACAGGAACACACCCATGCAGATCCAGCCCCGTATGAACAACCCGGCCCTGGTCCACCCGGACACCATGAAGGCGCTGTGGGCGCTGAAAGCCTCGGTCGAGCGCAAAGGCGTGGCCGAGGCCACGCTGATGCTGATCGAGTTGCGCGCCAGCCAGATCAACGGCTGCAGCGCGTGCGTGGACATGCACTGCAAGATGAGCAAGAACGCTGGCGAGAGCGACGAGCGCCTGTTCGCGGTCTCGGCCTGGCGCGAGGCCCCCTACTTCAATGCCGCCGAACGCGCCGCGCTGGCGCTGACCGAAGCCTTGACCCGAATCAGCGATCGCCCCGATGCGGTCTCCGACGAGATCTGGAACGAGGCCGCGCGCCATTACGACGAGGCCGCGCTAGCGGCGTTGGTGGTGGCGATCGCCAACATCAATGTCTGGAACCGGCTCAATGTCGCCGTGCGTCAGCCGGTCGGCGCATGGACGGCCTGAAACCGCCAACGCGAACGGCGGCCCGCAGGCCGCCGTTCGCGTCGATGCGGTCGCGCGCGATGGATCAACTCATCACGGCACGGCGGGTTTCGCTCTGCTGCGCGGCCGTCTGTTCGGACGGCGCCGCAAGCGGCGCCGCCGGCGGGGTCGACAAGGCGCGGGCCTGATCGAGAAACACCCGCCGGTGGCTCGGGTCTTCCAGCGCGCCCTGGACCACGAAGAATCCGCCGCCATCGCGCCCTGGCACGACGTGATCGATGCGCTCCAGACCGTTGGCGCGCGCATCCAGGGCCGCATGCGCGGCGGCGTTGCGCACGCCCTGCTCGCCGCGGAATTCCAGCCCCTTGCCGTCCAGTCCCTGCAGGCCGCGCAGCGCCTGATCGTACATGGCGCGGTGCGAATGGCCCGGTTGCGCCCAATCGGTGTCGGACGCCGTCCGCACCGGCGCGGACGGCGCGTCGAGCGCCGCCGCGCGACGCTCGGGATAGGCCATTTCCTGCGCCTTGATCACCGCCTCGATGTAATGCACGTCGATGCCGTGCTTGATCCCGTTGCCGGGAATCATCCGCCGCCAGAACGACTGCGGGTCCGGATCGGGCAGTTCGATCTTGTGCCCGACCGCATCGGGCATCGCCCACTTCAGCGGAATGCTGTGCTCCTGCAGATCGGTCAGGATCTCGTTCTTGACCGCGAATCGGCGGATCTGGCCGTTGTGCGCGACTTCCTGCTTGGCCGCATCGGCATCGATGCCGATCCGTTCCAGGGTCTTGTCGTGCACGCCCGACGCGTTGAAGGTCACCGCCGGAATGCCGGTGCTGATCGAGGCCGCGCCGGCCAGGCCGCCGCCGAGCGAATGACCGGTGATCGCGACCTGATCGCCGAACGCGATCTTCGCTTCGCGCGCCAGGGCGATGGCCTGGTTGTACTGCGCGTCCTCGAAGCCCAAGCCCTGGCGGAAATTGGTCAGCCAGTCCTTGCCTTCGTCGGTGCCGGAATACGCCAGCACGTAACGGCCCTGGTCGTCGCCGTAGATGCGCGCGCGGAAGCCGCTGTCTGGGTTTTCCAACGAGGCCGGGTCGATGCCGGCCTTGAGCAGCTGATCGGCGCTCAGCGGCTTGAAACCATCGGCGCCGGGGCCGAGTTCGTACAGATCGTCCATCAGCCGCGCCATGGTCTTGTCGATCGGCTTGGCGTCCAGACCGCGGACCTGATCGGCGAACGAAGGCTCGTTCTTCGAAGGCCCGACGTTGCCGTGCGGGGACTGCTCGCTCATGATGCTCTCTCCCTGAATCCCGGGAGCCCGCGCAAAGCTGGGCTCCGTATCGCCTAAACAGGCTCTATCCCTAGACAGGCCGTTGCCCGCGGCTCGCCGCCTGCGGCGCCGCGAGCGGCCGGATCAACCGCCTTCCACCGCGTGGCCGCGATCGCGCAGCCAGGCCACCAGGGCATCGCGATCGCGACGCGCCTGTGCGCTCAGCACCGTCGGCGGGGTCATGAACAGATAACGCTGGAAGGTGACGTTCTGGGCGTTGCGCGGCGCCGGATCAGCACCGGCTTGCAGCAGTTCCAGCGCCGCGCCGGGCTGGTTGGTCTTGGCCGCGACATGCAGCGCGGTATTGCCCATGCGGTCGGCGCGATCGACATCGGCGCCGGCGATCAGCAGGCGCTTGAACTGCACCGCGCGGCTGCCCATCAGCGCCGAACTGAGCGGCGTCATGCCGGTTTCCGAATGCGCGGTGTCGGGATCGGCGCCATACTCGAGCAAGGCTTCGAGATAGGTCGGATCGTTGGCCATTGCGGCCAGATGCACCACGGTGCTGCCGTCGATGCCGGGCTGGGCCGGATCGGCGCCGAGTTCGAGCAGGCTGCGCAGCCCGACCGGACTTTTGTTGAGCACGGCCCATTCGAGCAGGGTCACGTTCTTGTCGCCGCGCGCGCGCAGGTCCACGCCTGCGGCACGTCGACGGATTTCGGCGGCATCCCCTTCGGCCACCGCTTCGGCCAGCTCGGCCACGGCCGGATCGGCGAATATCTCGCGCACGTCTACTACGACTGTCATCTTGCACTCCTCCTGAGCACTGCCGGATCTACACCCCTGGCGCCCGCCGCAGGCGGGCTACGTACGAATCCAACGACGCGCACGGAGCGTCCCCTGAGCCGCGTCGTCCCCGACATACGGCCACGTACCGTGGCAGGGGCCAGCCTAGCAAGAAGCCGATGACCGCGCAGCCGCGGCGGACCTGCATCACAAAACAGAATGCTGCGGTGGCCGCAGCAAGAACGATTGCGCGTACGCGCGCGACGCGGCCGGACGATGCGGACCGCATCGCGCCGGCGCGTCCCGTCCGCGTTTCATTCGGCGCGCAGATGCAGGCGGAATCCCTGCGTGCCGGGCGCCTCCAGACCGGACTTCAGGCGCAGCGACGGCAACTCGTAGTCGCCTGCGTTCTGCTGCCGGTACGGAATCGGCGCCTGCGTCCACAAGCCGTCGAGGCGCTCGTGCAACTGCGCGCGCAACCGCTCGAACTGCGCCGCATCGACGCGCTCGCTGCGGTAGACCACGAACGAGGGCAGCACGTCGAAGCCGGGGTAATGCAGCACGCCGTGATTGATCGGAAACAGGATGTCGTCGATGCAGCCGTTGATGCCGCGCGCGCTGTAGTGGTCGCGCCAGCCGCCGGCGGTCACCGACAGCATCGCCCGCTTGCCGGCGAAGGAACCTTCGCCGTAACGGTCGCCCCAGCGCCGGTCGGAATGTTCGCCGACGCCGTAGGCCAGGCCGTAGGCGTAAACCCGGTCGATCCAGCCCTTGAGAATCGCCGGCATCGAGAACCACCACAGCGGGAATTGCAGGATCACCGCGTCGGCCCAGCGCAGTTTGTCCTGCTCGCGACGCACGTCCTCGGTCAGCGCGCCTTCGGCGTAGGCGCGGCCGGAGGCGGCGATCACCTGCAGACGCCTGTCCGGGTCGTGCTGCAGAAAGTCGTCGGCGTCGATCGCGCTCTTCCAGCCCTGCGCATACAGATCGGTCACTTCGACCTCGTGCCCGGTCGCGAGCAGGTGCTCGCGCATCGCGTCCTTGAGGGCGCCGTTGAGCGACTGCGGTTCGGGGTGGGCGTAGACGATCAGCACGCGTTTCTTGCGCGGGGCGGCATCGATGGAGCCGGTGGAGACGATCGACATGGCGGCGTGGCCTGGATGAGGGAAGGCCAGACTATCGCGGCGCATATCGCCGCAGTGGCGTATTTTTATCGCCTTATTGAGTCGCAATTGGAACCAATCGGCTTGGCGATTGGGTCATACCCGGCGAATCGGCTTGCCGGGTCACTCATGCGATGCGTGGGGTACCGCTTAGATGCGGATGCGACAGTCCTACCGCCGCTCCTCCAGGCCCGGGCAGCCAAGCCTGGCGCCCAGCCGCAGGGCGCCGAGTCGATGTGGTTGAGCCCATGCCGACTAGCCGAGGCTCGGGCCGTTTCGCTGCTGGTTCTGGGTCAGCGATCGCTCGCGTTCCTGCTCCTGGGCAATGGCTTGGTTGGCGAGCGCCAGCTTCTGGTCGGACTGTTCGACCGGCGTCTTCAGCGCCTGCTCGACGGACACGCAGGCTCGCTTGCTGGCCGGGTCGTCCAGCTTGCCCTCGACCGCGAACATATTGCCGGTCGGACCGGGAACCACATGGTCTACCCGGCTCAGCGCATTGGCCGCCAGTGAGTAGTCCCTGCCCGGATGCATCTCCCGATTGTCCTTGCAGGCGGCCAACAAGCACCGACTTATGCGCTCGCTGCCCTCGTCGTAGGGCTTGCCGATACGGGCGTCGGCGGCACGCATGCCCTGGCGGATCTGTTCCAGCATGCTGTGATCGGGATGCGCGGGCTGGTCCGGCCCGGACGCCGGCTTCTGTTCCGGAGCGCTGTGCGCTGGCCGGTTCAAGTTCGGGAACTCGGCACGAATGGCCCGCTCCTCGGCCTGGACTCGCGAGGCCATGCTCGGCAGGACGGCCTCGGTCATCAAGTGGCGTTCGATGCCCTCCGCGCCTTGGGTGTGATAGCCGTGAGCGAAGCGTCCGATCTGCACCAGATCCACCAGGTTGGTGTTGGCTTGAATTCCCGCCACGCCACCGGCTGCCGCGCCGATGCCTGCCCCCATCACCGGGGCGTGGCGCGCGACCTCGCCGAGCGCACGGCTGCCCGAGTCGAGCGCAAAGTCCGCCTGCTGGCCGCTGCCGGCGATCACGGCCCTCTGCGAGCCCTCGACCACCACTTGTACCCGCTCCAGGTCCACGACGCGGTCCGAGGTGGCCTGGCGAATTCCGGATGCATCGGATTGGGCCTCAGAGCGTGCTTGGGCCGCCTCCGCCCGGTTGCGCGCGTGCGCCGCCTGGCCGCCGCGTTCCACATTGGCCGCTGCGTCGTTGGCCCAGCGCTGCATGCTGTCCGGCAGTACGTCCAGATCGCCGATACCGCGCAACAGACCGGCCCCGGCTTGGGCGCCGCGCAGTTGCACTTCGCCCTGCACGGTGTCGATGGCCGCTTCCACCCGGCCTGCGGCGACGCGCGCTTGAGCGACGCCCTCGCCGGTCAGCCGGACGCCGGCTTGCACCGCCGAGTGCTGAACGCCGGACACGACATCCGCGAAGTCGGCGGCCTTGGCCGTCGCCGTGCGCACTAGGTCGCCGCTGGCGTCCAGGTTCGCCGCGGCCATATCGCCCGCGGCGGCGGTGGCCTGACCCGCCACGCGGCCGACGCGGGCGCCCTGGGCGGTGATGTAGGCCGTTTCCAGCACGGGCGCGGCGAAGTTGGAAATCTCGGTCAGGGTCAGGCGTTGCTCGCGGTCGGCGAGGCTGCCGTTCTCCCATACTTTGACGTCGTCGAGCGGTGCGATGCGTCCGGCCGCCAGGGGCAGGTCGCGCAGCAGTTGATTCGTATCGCCTTCGGCCAGCGTCTTGACGAACTCGCGTACCGAAGGTTGCGCGTGGCGCGGCAACATAGCGCTGAGTTGCGTGGTCAGAACCTCTCGGCCTTCGGGAACGTCCTGCAACAGTTTGCAGGTCTCCCGCAGCACTCCGGCCAACTGAGCGCGATGAAGCGCATCGAGCCGGTCGATGTTGTGCTGAACGCCGTCGTTCAGCAACTCGCCCTTGATCTGATAGGAAACCACCGAGCGGGACGTGTCGTGGACCTGCGTTCCCGGGTTCTCGCGAGCGAAGCGCCTGGCCGTCTCCGGGTGCAGGCCGGCGGCATTCCAGGTCGTCGCGGGGTTGCCGGTTACGGCCGACATCGCCGAGGCCATGCCGCCGCCAAGGGAGTGACCGGAGTATTCAGCAACCAGGCCATTGATTTGCATTTGCGTGGCCAACAACATCGCGCGGTCGTAGTAGTCGGTCTTCAGACCGACCGACTGCGGGAAGTTGTTGGCAATGAAGTCTTCGTTGGTGGTTCCATAGAGCTTGCCGTCTTTCCCCATCACCTCGCCCGCTGAGCCCTTGGGCACGATCACCGGCTTGTAGCCGGGGCCGAGGATGGTCGGGTCGGGCAAGTAGATCTCAGCGCGGAAGCCTGAGTCCCCGGGCTTGAGATAGTCCAAGAGCTGCTCATTGCTCAGCGCACTGAGCGCGGGGGCCGCTTCGCGCAACTTGTCGAGGTGTTCGCTGGCGCGAATCCAGCCCGGCGGCGGCTGGGTGCGTTCATCCGGGGCTCTCGGTTCCATCGCCGACAAGTAGGTGTCCTTCGCCAGCACGGCCATGTTGTCGGCATGGTAAGTGCGTTGCAGCTCGTCGGCACGGGCGACTGCGGCCGGGTCACCGCTTTCGCGCAACTGCTTCAGCAGCGCTTGGCGCTCTTTAAGGGCTTCTACGGAGGGAAACATGGTGACTCCTTGTCAGTCTCGCAAGTGCTTTAAAGCAGAGGGATGTCTTTTTCTTCGTGGGGATAGCCGAATGCCTTACGCATGTCACGAAGGTATTCAGGCATAGGTGGCCGCTTGTACCCGCGTGCCAACAGCCACTGTTGGCACTTGCGCTGCCATTCGACATAGCCGGGCTTGCTCGGGTACCAAAAGATGGAGTTGATTGTTGCTTTGAAGCGAGGATCTTCCGAATCGTTGTCCGGATTGGCACCGTGTTGCAGCAACCAATAGACGGGCTCAAAACCGCCAAGCGCCGCGTAATTGGTGATAATTGGCGAGTTGCGTGTCTTCAAGTTGACGTCCGCTCCACGCTCGACCAGGAGCTTGACATTCGGCCATCCGCCACCGCCCAGGATCGACTGCAAAAGCAATGTCTCGTCATTCGAGTTGCGTGTATTCGGGTCACCGCCGTAATCGAGCAGTATCTTTAGGTAGATGGGGTCTTTCGCCTTGGCGGCCCACACCATGGCGTTGTTGTTGTTGCGCATCCCACGATCAGTGGTCATTGAGCGGCGCATCGCATTGGGGTCGGCCCCGTTCTTCAGCATCTCCCGCAGGCCTTCGGGGCTCTCCGTGATGACCGGCCAAGCCAAGAGCGGATAGCCCTCAGGGGAGAAGATTTTGTCTGGGTCGACTCCCTCCACCTTCATCAAGCGCCGAACTTCCTCGAGCCGGCCAAACTCCGACGCGACCGCGAGTGCTTGCGCCTTGGGCTGGTTCGGGAACCAATCCGCGACCGGCAACGAGGATTCTTGCGCTGGGGTGTAGGGCGCCAGGCAGCCGGCCAGCAGGCAGGCGATCAACAGGCCCGCAAGGCCGACTGCAAAATGGTGCAGAGCGTGGGGCAACAACCGGAGCAGGCGGTTCATAGTCATCCGTGAAGTCCGAAGGAGCGAGAGGCGTTCAGCTACGCCGACATGGAACGGGCTCAGGCTCCACTATCCCCGTCGCGGCGTCAGTGGACAAGCTTGGCATGGCCGATCCAGATCGTGGGCTCGGGCGCAGATGGCGCGATCGTTGTCGTACAAGCGCCCCAAAAACCACGCGCAGCGGCAGCTATCGAATGTGCCGATAATGTGCCGATAGGCTTGAGCGTTCTTCGGCGCTTTGTCATCGGCTGAACAATCGACCTGTCCGTGGAAGAGAAATCGTAGGTCGCGCTGTTTTGTGACGCAGCCGCAACGGTTGACACACATGCAGGCGACTGTTTGGAACTCTCTTCACGATCAAGCGCAGCTTTCCTCGCGAGCGATCGCGCGACAGAGGACCTGAGTCGCTCGAACCACTCCCGATCGTTCAGCTCGATTCGGATTTTTCCGACGCTGGTTCACGGCGATTGCCTACTCGTCCATGGGATATGCGCGGAACGGTGCGCCAAGCCGTATGAATCAAATGCGCATCCGAGCAGCATGGCTCGGATCGGTTCGACGGCGCTGGCCGCCCGACCCGACTGACCGATCACCGAACCGGGACAAATCTAGAGACCACTCCGCCCGCTTCAGGAAGCGGCACGATGACTTGAGCCCCAGGGACGGCGGGGGCCAAGCTCGCTTAACCCCCGCCACAAAAAAAGCCCCGCGGATGCGGGGCTTTTTCGACGCGGAACCGAAGCGGACTCAGGCCCAGAGGTCGTGCAGGACCATGGTGTGGTCGCGGTCCGGACCGGTGGAGACGATCGCCAGCGGGCAACCGGCCAGTTCTTCCAGCGCGCGCAGGTAGGCGCGCGCGGCCGGCGGCAGCTTGTCCCACTCGGTGATGCCGTGGGTGTTCTCGTCCCAGCCCGGGAACTCCAGGTACACCGGCGTGCACTCGTCCCAGCCGGCCGCGTCCAGCGGCGCGTACTCGGTACGCTTGCCGCGGTATTCGTAGGCGATGCAGATCTTCAGCGTCTTCATGCCGTCGAGCACGTCGAGCTTGGTGATGCACAGGCCGGTGATGCCGTTGATCGCCACCGCGCGCTTGAGCGCGACGATGTCGATCCAGCCGCAGCGGCGCGGACGGCCGGTGGTGGCGCCGTATTCCTGGCCGCGGTCGCGGATGCCCTGGCCGACTTCGTCGTCCAGTTCGGTCGGGAACGGGCCGCCGCCGACGCGGGTGGCGTAGGCCTTGGCGATGCCGAGCACGTAGTCGATCGAGTCCGCGCCCACGCCGGTGCCGGCCATCGCGCCGCCGACGGTGGTGTTGGACGAGGTGACGTAGGGATAGGTGCCGTGGTCGATGTCCAGCAGCGAGCCCTGCGCGCCTTCGAACAGCACGCGCTTGCCCTGCTTGCGCAGGTCGTGAAGGATGCCGGCGACATCGGACTTCATCGGCTCGACGTATTCGCCGAATTCCAGCGCCTCGTCGAGGGTCTTCTGGAAGTCGACCGCTTCCACGCCGAGGTACTGGGTCAGCACGAAGTTGTGGTAGTCCAGCGCCGCGCGCAGCTTCTCGGCCAGCTGTTCCGGGTAATGCAGGTCGGCGACGCGGATGCCGCGGCGGGCGACCTTGTCTTCGTAGGCCGGGCCGATGCCGCGGCCGGTGGTGCCGATGGCCTTGCCGCCGGCGGCCTTTTCGCGGGCCTGATCCAGGGCGATGTGGTACGGCATGATCAGCGGCGTGGCCGGGCTGATCTTCAGGCGCGAGCGCACTTCCACGCCGGTGGCTTCGAGTTCCTCGATTTCCTTGCGCAGCGCGGCCGGGCTCAGCACCACGCCGTTGCCGATCAGGCACAGCGCGCCTTCGCGCAGGATGCCGGACGGAATCAGATGGAGAACGGTTTTCTTGCCGCCGATGACCAGCGTGTGGCCGGCGTTGTGGCCGCCCTGGAAACGCACGACGGCGCCGATCTGCTCGGTCAGCAGGTCGACGATCTTGCCCTTGCCTTCATCGCCCCACTGGGCACCGAGAACGACGACTGACTGACCCATGACCTTCAAACTCCTGCGCTTGCGGTGATAGCGGCGGTGGCCGCGCGGCGTCCGCCCGCGGCCCAGTCGCAGCCGATGCCGCGCCACAGGGCCATGAACGGAAAAAAGCCGGCGGGGAAGGCCCCGTCCGGCTTTTGTGCATTATCCGGGTTTCGGGGGGGCAAGGCCACCCCAAATCGGTCGGATCGGCCGATCCGGCGGCGAGTCGGGGCCGGCGGGCGGGTTTCGTTCATCCTCCGCCCTCCCCGCCCCGCCCGCCGGCCGTCCCCACACGGGTCTGCGCGCTGGCCTGCGCTCGCTAAAACGCGGGCCCGGCGTCATGCCGGGCCCGCCTGCCGCCGGACGGTCCGACGCGCCCGGCGGCCGCAAACCGGTCGCTCAGCGTCCGCTCTGGCCGCCCCGACGCGCGTCGATGTAGTCGTCGACGCCGTTCTTGTCCTGGTCCAGGCGCCGCCCGCTGAGCTGGTAATAGGTACGCGTAGCCAGCTCGCCGCGCACGTAGGCGCGCTTGGCCGGATCCCAATAGGTCGCGTTGGGGTCGACGGTATTGGCGGTGAAATAGACCGTGGTCGAGGGGAACAGGTCGATATTGGTCCCTGGCCGGCAATCGGCGGTGTCCGGGCCGGCGGTCAGGCGGTCGGCCTGGCTCTTCTTGCAGTCCTCCTCGGTGATCACCTCATAGACGTGCCGGCGCTGGTTCAGTTGCGCGATCGGCAAGCTCAGGCCCTTGCCGCGCGGGTCCAGCTTGGCTTCGCGCACCAGGGTGCGAGTGGTTTCCGGCCAAGGCTGGAACGGCTCGCCGAGGAAGTCGGCGATGCGCCCGCCGACCACCATCTGGTCGAGCGCGAGCACGCGCGGCAGTTCCATGACCTGCAGGTCGCGCACCAGCAGCGGCGCTTCGGCGAGGTTGAACACGCCCAGGTTCAAGGTGCCGCCGACGGTGTCCAGGGTGCCGGCGTCGAAGGCGTGCAGGCGCGGGTTCAACGCCATCGCCGTGCTCGACACGTCGCGCAGGGTGATGTCCTTGATCACGATCGGGTTGGGCGTGGACAGGCTGAAGTTGACCCCGGCGAACGAGGCGCCGATGTGGAACTTGACCCCGCCCGGCGCCTGCCCCGGCGGGCCCGGCAGGCCGACGCAGGCGCCGGTGCCCCAGCCCGGATTGGGCGTGCTCCACTTCACCGTGTACGGATAGTAGGTGCCGCCCTGGAAGGTCTCCGCCGGGCCGATCGGGCCGATCACGGTCGGGTTGATCCACGGGCTGTTGCAGCCGGCGTAGGCCCAGTCGATCACCGGCGCGGTCGCCGACGGGTACAGCACGCGCAATTCCAGGCTGTGCGCCGGCGCGGCGTTGGGGTTGACCAAGTCCCAGTTCCACATGGTCTGCAGCGATAGGCCGACGTTGGCCGCCAGCACCGAGAACTCGTGGTCGCTGAAATGGCGGCGGTAACCGGCGCGGTCCTCGGCGGTGAGCGCGCCGCCGGCCGGCATCACGTGATGCTTGTAGGTGTCTTCGCCGGGGCCGACGATGGTGTTGTGGGCCAAACCGTAATTGTGGCCGGCTTCGTGCGCGGCGGTGCCGCCGATCGAGTTGGCCCAGCGGTCCAGAGTCGAGTTGGCGCCGTTGAGCGCGCCGCCGGGACCGCCGGTCCAGTCCTGGTAGGTCTTGCCCCAGACGTAGGAATAGTCGACCGCGACCGCGTCGCCGGTGTCGACGGCCTGAGCCAGGCCGAACAGGCCGTCGGCGATGTCCGACTTGGTCGTCACCGCGACCACGTTGCGGCGCGGAAAAGTCGCCGGCGGCAGGGTCGCGGTCGGCAGCACCTGCACGTTGAATTCGCAGTAATCCAGTTCGACCACGTGCTTGACCGCATCGCGCAGCGCCGTGGTGGTGCCGGTATAGCTGGGCAGGTCGGCGGCGTTGAACGCGGCCGCCGGATTGGTCACCGAGCCGGCCGAGAAGCCGAACGAGGGGTAGGCGATCGGCGCATTCGGAAACACCAGATAGAGTTTGTTGGCCTTGTTGGACGGGTTGTAGGCCGGACAGGTGGCGGCCAGCGCCGACCCGCTCAGCGACAGCAGGGCCAGGGCGAGTGCGGTCCGACGCAATTGCAGCGATTCCTTCATGTCGCGACTCCGGGTCGTATGGACGGTTCTGGGGCGTGGTTGGGACGGGCGTGATGGGAGCGGGCGTCATGGCGCCGTCGCCGCCGCAGAGAGCGAGTCGGAGGCCGCATGCGTCGTACGCCGCCGACGGTTCTAGGACCGAGGACGGGGTCGGCGACAGGGCGAAAACGGGTCGATACCGGGACGACGGGGGAAGGATTCGCAATCGCGCTCGCGAAATCCGGGCAAAAGCGATGCGCATCTCCGCGCGGGCTTGACCGACGTCGCAAGCGGAAAACCCGGGGGAGCGGAGCTGGGGCGGCCCCGGTGGCGCGGTTCGCGACCGGCGTCGCGCTGGCGCGCGAGGACGGCGTACTGGAATCCGCACCGGTCGCCGCCAGCGCGGGGGCGCAACGACGCGGCGCGACCGACAGCGGCGTTCGACGGCGGCGATCGGTCGCCGCTAGGTCAAGACGGAGTTCATCGCCGCGCCGGGTGCGCGGCGGTCGTAAGGCGGCTCAGCCGCGCGCGATCCACAAGGCGGCGGTACCGATCGCGACCACGATCGCCCCAACCAGGCGCAGATGCCGGTCGGGCAACATCAGCAGCTGCTCGACGGCCTGCTTCCAGCCGCGCGGGGCGACGAACAGGAACAGGCCCTCGAACACCGCCACCAGGCACAAGGCCCGCACCACGTCGCCGGCCACGTCGCCTCAGCGGTCGGACTTGAGGTACTGCAGGAACGGATCGTCGCGGTCGAGCACGATCACGCTCTGGCCGTCGGCGAAGGACTTGCGATAGCTCTCCAGGCTGCGCTGGAAGGCGAAGAAGCCCGGGTCCTTGTTCGCCGCTTCGCCGTACAGGCGCGCGGCCTGGGCGTCGCCCTCACCGCGCAAGCGCTGCGCGTCGCGCTCGGCTTCGGCCAGGATCACGGTGCGGTCGCGTTCGGCCGCGGCGCGGATCGCCTGCGCCTGCTCCACGCCCTCGGCGCGCAACTGGCTGGCGACCTGCAAGCGCTGCGAGCGCATCTGGTTGTAGACCGAGGCCAGCACGTTGCTGTCCTGCGGCAGGTCGATGCGCTTGATGCGGATGTCCTTGATCCGGATGCCCAGCGTCGCCGCGCCCTTGTTGATTGCTTCCAGCTGCTTGCCGATCACCGCTTCGCGGTCGCCCTTGACCACGTCGAGCAGCTTCAGCGAGTTGATCTCGTTGCGCAGCGAGTCGCGGATGATCGGCGCCAGGCGCTCGACCGCGACGGATTCGTCGCCGCCGGTGGCCTGGAAGAAGCGGCGCATGTCGTCGATCTGGCCCAGGGCGAAGAAGTCGACGCTGACGTCGAGCTTGTCCGCGGTCAGGTAGCGCTCCGGCGGCGATTCCAGGATCTGCAGGCGGCGGTCGAACACGCGCGCGGTCTCGATCAGCGGCCACTTGAAGCGCAGGCCGGGGCCGATGTCCTCGCGCACCACGGTGCCGAGCCGGAACACGATCGCGCTGTGCCCTTCGGAAACGGTGAACACCGAGCCGAGCAGGGCCAGCAGGGCGGCCACGACCGCGGCCACAATGACGGGGAATCTCATCGCATCACCTCATCGCGGGTCTTCGGGCGCGGCGGGCGGCCGACGTAGGGCATGGTGGTCGACTCGGTGGAGGTGACCGGGCTGAGCATTTCCGGCTGCAGCGGCACGCTGACCGGGCCCGGCGTGGTCGGCACCGCGTTGCGGTCGGCCATCGGCACGTACAGGATCTGGCGCGAATCGCCGCCGACGATGGTGCGGTTCTGCGCCAGCACTTCCTGCACCGTATCCAGCCACAGGCGCTTGCGGGTCACGTCGGGCGCGTTCTTGTACTGCTCGACCAACAGCGAGAAGCGGGTGGCGTCGCCTTCGGCGCGGGCCACGGTCGAGGTCTTGTAGCCCTCGGCGGTGGTGCGGATGCGCTGCGCGTCGCCGCGCGCTTCCGGCACGATCTTCTTGGCGTAGGCCTGGGCCTCGTTGATCGAGGTCGACTTCTCGGCGTTGGCGCGCTGGGCCTCATCGAACGCGTCCTTGACCTCTTCCGGCGGACGCGCGTTGGGCAGGTTGAGCTCGGTCAGAATCAGGCCGGTCTCGTAGGCCTTGAGCGAGGCCTGCAGGCGCTGGCGCACCTGGGTGGTCAGCACGCTGCGCGCGCCGAGCACGGTGTCCAGGTCGGAGCGGCCGATCTGCTCGCGCACCGCGCTTTGCGCGGCCTGCTTGAGCACGTCATCGGGCTTGCGCGAACCGAACAGGTACTGGCGCGGCGACTCGATCCGGTACTGGACGTTGATCTCGACGTTGACCATGTTGCCGTCGCGGGTCAGCACCGGGATGGTTTCGCTGTAGGCCTGGGTCTGGGTCGCGTTGACCTTGCGCACGCTCTCGATCGGCCACGGCGCCTTGAAATGCGGGCCGGGCTGCAGCACGCGCGAGAACACGCCGAAGCGCAGGACCACGCCGCGTTCCTGCTCGGTCACCAGGACGAAGCAGTTGAACATCAGCCACAGGCCGAGCAGCAGCGCGACCCAGCGCAGGATGCCGCCACCGCCGTTGCCGAACAGGCCGCGCAGCGGCTCGATCACGGCGTCGAGGCCGCGTCCTTGGGGTTTGCGGCGCGGCGGACGCGGGTTGTCGCCGGAATTGTCACTGCCAGGGGTGTTCCAGGCCATGCCTGCTCCTAAGAAGTTGGGCGCCGGGCGGGACTTCCGCTGTCCAGCCCGCTGCACCGGCGGCGTGCCGCCGGCCCGCAGCGCCGGTGCGCCGCGGGAATCCGCGCACCTAACCAGCGCGCGCGAACCCGTCGATTCTAGGTGGGGGCCTGAACCGCCTCAAGCAAGGGGCGCAGCGCTTCGCCGTGCGGTTGGGCGAACAGGCGCTGGGCATCGGCCAGGGCCAGGTCGACCCGCAGCAGCCAGCCGTGCTCGTCGGCCTGCTCGGCACGGACCGCGCCCAGTTCGTGCAGGCGCGCGCGCAAACGCGCGTCCTGCGGGGCGATCCGCAGCTCGCCGGCGATATGGCGCAGCTCCAGGGCCTCGCCCAGGGCGCCGCGCAGCAGGTCCAGGCCCTGCCCGTCGCGGGCCGATACCCAGACCCGCGGGCGCTCCTCGCCGGGCCGGTCGACCCGCGGCTGGGCGCCTTCGAGGCGGTCGATCTTGTTGAAAACCAGCAATTGCGGCAAATCGCCGGCGCCGATTTCGCGCAATACCTCGTCGACCTGGGCGATGCGGTCGTCGCGGTGCGGGTCGGCGGCGTCGATCACGTGCAGCAGCAGGTCGGCCTCGCGCGCCTCCGACAGGGTCGAACGGAACGCCGCGACCAGTTCGTGCGGCAGGTCGCGGACGAAGCCGACCGTATCGGCCAGCACCACCGCGCCGCCGGACAGCTCGGTCCGGCGCACGGTCGGGTCCAGGGTCGCGAACAACTGGTCGGCGGCATAGGCCTGCGCGCCGGTCAGGGCATTGAACAGAGTCGACTTGCCGGCGTTGGTGTAGCCGACCAGGGCCACCCGCGGCAGTTCGCTGCGCACCCGCGCGCGGCGCATCTGGGTGCGCTGCACTTCGACCTTGTCGAGCCGGCGCTGCAATTGCTCGACCCGTTTCTGCAGCAGGCGGCGGTCGGTTTCCAGCTGGGTTTCGCCGGGGCCGCGCAGGCCGATCGAACCGCCGCGCTGGCGCTCCAGGTGGGTCCAGCCGCGCACCAGGCGGGTGGCCATGTGCTTGAGCTGGGCCAGCTCGACCTGCAGCTTGCCCTCGGCGCTCTGCGCGCGCTGGGAAAAGATGTCCAGGATCAGGCCGGTACGGTCGACCACCCGACGCTGCAGCGCGCGCTCGAGGTTGCGTTCCTGGCCCGGGCTCAGGGGGTGATTGACCAGGATCAGGTCGGCGCCGCTGGCGTCGGCCGCGGTCTTGACCTCGTCGAGCTTGCCGCTGCCGATCAGGGTCGCCGCGTTGGGCCGGTCGATGCGTGCGGTCAGCACCGCGGCCACGGTGGCGCCCGCCGACCGCGCCAGGTCGGCGAACTCTTCCAGCAGGTCCTCGTCCGGCGCGCCGCCGGCGTGGGGCTGGATCAACAGGGCGTGCTCGCCCTTCTTGGAACGTTCGAACATCTAGGGTCCGGTACCGCGAGTGGAGAGGAACGAGGAACGAGTAAAGGCGGCCAGGCCGTGCCGGCGCCCCGTCCTCCGCACTCGTTCCGGATTATTCGGTTTCGTCGCTGCCGTCGCCGCCGTCGGCCGACTGGACATAGCCGCCGCCCGGTCCGACGCGCACGTTGCGCGCGGGCACCACGGTGGAAATCGCGTGCTTGTAGACCATCTGGCTCACGGTATTGCGCAGCAACACCACGAACTGGTCGAAAGATTCGATCGTGCCCTGCAGCTTGATGCCGTTGACGAGGTAGACCGAGACCGGCACACGTTCGCGACGCAGCGCATTCAGGAAAGGATCCTGGAGGGATTGCCCCTTAGACATCTTCTAATTCCCCAGCATGTTCTAGTTATTAGGACGGCGCTCCGAGCAACGGATGCGGGTGCGGCCGTATCGCCGGCTGTTGTCCCCACAGGGCGACCGGCCGATGGTAACGCAAGTGAACACAAACATTGCGACCCGGTTCCGGGTTTGCGCGCTCCATTCTAAGCGGCGGAGCCCCGTCCTACGAGCCGGGCGCCGGCGAACAGGCCCAATGTGCGTTCCAACTCGACCGCATCGCGCAAAGGGTCGAACCAGCGCAGGTCAAGCTGGCCGCGCAACCAGGTCAACTGGCGCTTGGCCAACTGCCGGGTCGCGTAAATACCGCGCGCGCGGAACTCGTCCGCGCTGCCGGCGCCGTCGAGGTACTCCCAGGCCTGGCGGTAGCCGACGGCGCGAATCGCCGGCAGATCCAGCGGGCCGGGATGGGCGGCCAACGCCGGCAGCGCGCGCAGCCGGCGGACCTCGTCGAGAAAACCGTCGGCCAGCATCTGATCGAAGCGGCGTTCGATCCGGGCATGCAGGGTCGCGCGTTCGGCCGGCGCCAGCGCCAGCTTCAGCACCCGGTACGGCAGGCGCGGCGCGTTGAGAGCCTCGCGCCGCCATTGGCTGATCGGCCGCCCGGACAAGCGGAACACCTCCAGCGCGCGTTGGATGCGCTGGGCATCGGTGGCGTGGACGCGCGCGGCGGCCTCCGGGTCGACCCGGGCCAGTTCGGCATGCAGCGCGTCCCAGCCGCGTCGGCCGGCCTCCTCCGCCAACTGGGCGCGGACCGCGGCGTCGGCCTCGGGCATCGGCGCCAGGCCGCGCAGCAGGGCGTGGAAGTACAGGCCGGTGCCGCCGGCGAGGATCGGCAAGCGGCCGCGGGCGGCGATGGCGTCCAGGGCGCGGCGAGCATCCTGGGCGAATTCGGCGGCGGAGTACGGTTGCCAGGGCTCGCGCACGTCGATCAGATGGTGCGGCACCCGCGCCTGCTCGGCGGCGCTGGGCTTGGCCGCGCCGATATCGAGGCCGCGGTAGACCAGGGCCGAGTCGACGCTGACGATCTCGCCGTCCAGGCGTTGGGCCCAGTCCAGGGCCAGGGCGGTCTTGCCCGAGGCGGTCGGCCCCATCAGGGCGATCGCGAGCGGGCGCGGGTCGGCGGAACGGGCCATTCGGCGGACGAGGGGCGGGGGCAGCGGCGAGAGCCGGCAGCCTCGCACAGCCGGCGCGGCGACGGAAGCCGCGGCCGCCGCCGCGGGCTTTCCACACGACTTGTGGAGAAGCACTGGGGCAAGCCTGTTGATAAGCCCGCTCCGCCCAGGCGCCGCAAGGCTTGGCGGGAGTTTGGCGAGAAAATGACCAATCGGTTGCGGTTGTCCACACAGCCTGTGGACAAACCTGCGGACAGTTTTCGAAACGCCGGCGCAATCCGTTGCGACACAACGATTGCAAGAGGGTTGGCGATAATTTGATCAGCGAATTTCGCTTGACTTACAGGGCCTTGCGCGCATGCGCCCGATCGTGCCGGCCGGCGCGCCGGCGCGCGCTGTCCACACCGGCTGTGGACAAGCCTGCGGACACCGGTCCGCGAATCGGGTTTCACGCCTTGTACCGCAAGGCCCGCGCGAGATTGGCGAAAAAATAGCCAAGTGCGGGCGCCTCGCGCACGCCGCCTGCGCGGACGGTCGACGCGGCGCCGTTGGCCTCGCCGCGACCGGCCGGATCGCGAGCCGCGCGCGTTCGCGATGGCGATGCGTCCTTTGCCGCGGCGCGGTGCGACACGGAGGCGCTCGCGCCTTTGTCCACATCGCTTGTGGACAAGGCTGCGGACAGCCGTCGTGGAATCGGGTTCCACGCCTTGCGCCGCAAGGCTCGGGAGAAATCGGCGAAAAATTCGCCAGCCTCGCGCGCGCCACGCATGCATGCGCATCCGCAGTACAGCCGGCACGCCTCGCAGCTGCGATCCGCTGCGGACGGCGCACAGGCGGCGGCTGCGTCGATTCGTCCGCAACGACGGCCACTGCGCGAACGCGCTTGTCCACATCGCTTGTGGACAAGGCTGCGGACAGCCGTCGTGGAATCGGGTTCCACGCCTTGCGCCGCAAGGCCTGCAGGATTCTGGACAAAATATCGCCAAGCCCGGCCGTGCGGCACGCGTCGCCGGCGACAGCCGCCCTGCCCCACGATGTCGATCCGCCGGCGATCTGCTTCGCAGTCGCGCGGCGGTGGCCTCCGGCGCGTTGGTCCCGTCGCGATGAGCGCGCTGTCCACAATCGCTGTGGACAAGGTTGCGGACACTCGTCCGCGAATCGGGTTCCACGCCTTGCACGCCAAGGCCTGCGGGTTTTTGGTCATTTTTTAGCCATGCCGGCCCAACCCCATCGCCGCGGCCGTTTTACGCCGCGCGCGCGGAACACGGCGGCCGAACGGATACGTCGGCTAGCCAAGGAACCACGCTGCACGTACCTGCCGTGCGGCGCGCGGTTTGTCCACACCGCCTGTGGACAAGGTTGCGGACAGGCATGCGGGAATCGGGTTTCACGCCTTGCGGGGCAAGGCTTGCACGATTCTGGACAAAATTTCGCCAGCCTCCGGGCGACTCGGGAATGGCGCCCTTCTAGTCGCCGCGTCGTCGCTCGTCGCAGCCGCCCGGCCCCTGCCCGTGCGGCGCGATGGCGGTCGGCCGGATCGGCTCGCCGGCCGCCACAACGCCTGTCCACAGACACTGTGGACAACGCTGCGGACAGACGCCGGAGAATCGGGTTTCACGCCTTGTGCGACAAGGCTTGCAGGATTTCGGCTATTTTTTCGCCATGCTTTGTCGAGGCAACGGAACGCGAAGCGCGCAGGCCGCGTCCGTGGCGACATCGCCCCCGGCCATGCCCACGGACCGTGAGCGCGCCTTGTCCACACCGACTGTGGACAAGGCTGCGGACAGTCGCCCGCGAATCGGGTTTCACGCCTTGCGCGACAAGGCATTCGCAAAATTGGACAAAGATTCGCCAATGATCGGCCGCCGCATCCGGCCCAGGCCGCATCGCGAATCCGAGCGAACATCGCCACGGCGGCGCCGGCGTTGACAGCCTCGTGCCGTTGTGCCCGACGGCGAGATGGCGCTGACACTGCCCACAAACGCTGTGGACAAGCCTGCGGACACGCAGCGACGAAGCGTGTTTCACGCCTTGCAGGTCAAGGCCCGCAGAACTTTGGCGATTTTTTGTCCAATACGGACGATCCGCGGCGCGAGGCTCGGTACGAGCGCGGCGATCGCTCGAGGATCGCGCACCGAACTCTCCGCACGGCCGCTTCGACGAGGCGCTGCCTTCGTCCACATCGGCTGTGGACAAAGCTGCGGACACGCGTCCGCGAATAGGGTTTCACGCCTTACGCCGCAAGGCCTGCGGGATTATGGCGAAACTATCGCCAACGCCCGGCACCGCGCCGTCGCGGTTCCCTCCGACGACGGCCGGCCGCTCGCGGCGCGCAAGGGCAAGCCAAACGCCGGATCGCGCACACCCGCGTTTCGCCCGCTTCCGGAGCCGCCTGCGCGATGCCCTTGCGCGCGGTCTTCCGGCGCGGAGCGCGCTCCCAGGCACGCTCGCGCCGATCGGCGTGTCTCCGCCGACGGCGGAACGCGGCGATCGCAAGCGGCCGTCGGTGGCACGGACGATGTTCGCCCGCCCGCGGGCTTATTCGTCGTCGGGCCACTTCAGCGACGGCACCGATGCCGTCGCGCGCCGCGGCACGGCTTGCGCCGCGACCGCATGCCAGACCTTGAGCGCATCCACCGTCGCGGCGACATCGTGCACGCGCAGCAGCATCGCGCCGCGCTGGGCCGCGATCAGATGCGCGGCGACCGAGCCGTGCACCCGCTCGCGCGCGTCCTCGCGCCCGGTCAGTTCGCCGATGCTGCGCTTGCGCGACAAGCCCGCCAACAGCGGCACGCCGAGCTCGGCGAAGCGTTCCAGCTGAGCCAGCAGGCTCAGGTTGTGCGCCAGGGTCTTGCCGAAGCCGAAGCCCGGATCGACCACGATGCGCTTCTTGGCGATCCCGGCCATCTCGGCGGCGAAGACGCGCTCGGCGAGGAAGCGGTGCACTTCGGCGACCACATCGTCGTAGACCGGCTCGCGCTGCATCGAGCGGGGCTCGCCCTGCATGTGCATCAGCACCACCGGCACGCCGAGTCCGGCGGCGGCGTCGAGCGCGCCCTCGCGACGCAACGCGTAGACGTCGTTGATCAGGCCGGCGCCGGCGGCGACCGCGGCGCGCATCACCTCCGGCTTAGAGGTGTCGATGCTGATCGGCAGCGGGGTTTCGCGCGCCAGCCGCTCGATTACCGGGATCGTGCGCCGCAATTCCTCCTCGACCGACACCTCGCCGGCGCCCGGCCGGGTCGACTCGCCGCCGACATCGAGGAGGTCGGCCCCCTCCTCCGCCAGGCGCAGCGCATGCGCCACCGCCGCCTCGACCGAATCGTGCGCCCCGCCGTCGGAGAACGAATCCGGCGTGACGTTGACGATGCCCATCACCCGCGGGCGATCGAGCTTGAGCGGGCGGCCGTTGCAGTCGAGGATCGGGGAGAGGTCGAACATGGGATTGGGGATTGGGGATTGGGGATTGGGGATTGGGGATTGGGGATTGGGGATTGGGGATTGGGCGAGAGTGTTCGTCCCTTCGGAGCTTACGCAAGCCCTCCCCAGCTTTCACCTGCACTCCAGAACCACGCCTGCCTGCTTCCGCCCATGCTCCCCAAAAACCCCAACCCCGTCCAAAAACAAACGGCGTCCGGTTGCCCGGACGCCGTCTGCTTCAAGGTTTTGTTTTGGGGTTTGGCTACTGACGAATCCCCAATCCCGAATCCCCCATCCCGGCCGATCAGGTCTGCGCCGCCGGCCCGCCGATCGCGCCCGGACGGTTGTCGTCCTTCGGCGGCGGCAGCTTGCCGGCCTTGGCCCAGTCGGCCGGCGGGCCCGGTTCGCGGCCGGCCATGATGTCGTCGATCTGGGTCGCGTCGATGGTTTCGTACTGCAGCAGCGCTTCGGCCATCACGTGCAGCTTGTCGAGGTTGTCCTTGAGGATCTGCGAGGTGCGGCCATAGGCCTTGTCGAGGATGCCGCGCACGACTTCGTCGATCCGGCGCGCGGTCTCGTTGGACACGTTCTTGTGCTGGGTCACCGAACGGCCGAGGAAGACTTCGTCCTCTTCTTCGCCGTAGGCGATCGGGCCCATCTCGTCGCTCAGGCCCCACTTGGTGACCATGTTGCGGGCCATCTTGGTCGCGCGCTCGATGTCGTTGGACGCGCCGGTGGTGACCTTGTCGACGCCGAAGATCAGCTCTTCGGCGACGCGTCCGCCGTACAGCGAGCACAGCTGCGATTCGATCGCGACCCGGTTCATCGAGTACTTGTCGCCTTCCGGCAGGTACATGGTCACGCCCAGGGCGCGGCCGCGCGGGATGATGGTGACCTTGTAGACCGGGTCGTGCTCGGGAACGATGCGGCCGACGATGGCGTGGCCGGCCTCGTGGTAGGCGGTCAGCTTCTTCTCGTCCTCGCTCATCGCCATCGAGCGCCGCTCGGCGCCCATCAGGATCTTGTCGCGCGCCTTGTCGAAGTGCTCCATGCGCACGTCCTTGGCGTTCTCGCGCGCGGCGAACAGAGCCGCCTCGTTGCACAGGTTGGCCAGGTCGGCGCCGGAGAAGCCCGGGGTGCCGCGGGCGATGGTCATGGGCTCGACGTCGTCGTGCAGCGGCAGCTTGCGCATGTGCACGCGCAGGATCTGCTCGCGGCCCTTCACGTCCGGCAGGCCGACCACCACCTGGCGGTCGAAGCGGCCCGGGCGCAGCAGCGCCGGGTCGAGCACGTCGGGGCGGTTGGTCGCGGCGATCACGATCACGCCTTCGCCGCCCTCGAAGCCGTCCATCTCGACCAGCAGTTGGTTCAGGGTCTGCTCGCGCTCGTCGTGGCCGCCGCCCAGGCCGGCGCCGCGATGGCGGCCGACCGCGTCGATTTCGTCGATGAAGATGATGCAGGGCGCGTGCTTCTTGGCCTGCTCGAACATGTCGCGCACGCGGCTGGCGCCGACGCCGACGAACATTTCGACGAAGTCGGAACCGGAGATCGAGAAGAACGGCACCTTGGCTTCGCCGGCGATGGCGCGGGCGAGCAGGGTCTTGCCGGTGCCCGGCGGGCCGACCATCAGCACGCCGCGCGGGATCTTGCCGCCGAGCTTCTGGAACTTGGACGGGTCGCGCAGGAACTCGACCAGCTCGCCCACTTCTTCCTTGGCCTCGTCGCAGCCGGCGACGTCGGCCAGGGTCACCTTGACCTGGTCCTCGCCCTGCAGCTTGGCGCGCGAACGGCCGAAGCTCATCGCGCCCTTGCTGCCGCCCTGCTGCATCTGGCGCATGAAGTACACCCAGATGCCGATGAACAGCAGCCACGGCAGCACATTGACCAGGATCATGATCAGCGAGGGGCTGCTCGACGGCGGCGTCTGCTCGGTGACGACCTTGTGGTTGATCAGGTCGTTGATCAGGTAGGGGTCGCGCGTGCTGTAGGTGGTGAACTTGGTGTCGTCCTTGCGCGTGCCGGTGATCGTGGTGCCGTCGTCGGAGATCTTCACTTCCTTGATCTTGTCCGACTGGACCTGGCTGATGAACTGGTCGTAGGCCAGCACGTCGGTGCCCGGGGTCCGCGGGCCGAACGCCTGGAACACCACCATCAGCACGACGGCGACGATCACCCAAAGCAGCAGATTCTTGGCCAAATCGTTCATTTAATTCCTACCCTGCGGCCCCGCAGGGCCTCGTGTCCTCCGACGCCTCGTGCGCCGGCGGGTACCGCCAGATTGCCCAGATTGTCACACCGGCGCGTGGCCGGCACCTGCCGTCATGCGGCGGTTGCGCGCTTGCCCTGCGCCAATGCGTACACCTCCGGCGACCGCTTGCGCGAGGCCGCCGGCTTGCGGATCGAGACCTTGGCGTAGCGTCGGCGCAGTTCGCGCACGTATTCGTCGAAGCCGACGCCCTGGAACAGCTTGATCAGGAACGTGCCGTCGACTTTCAGGTGCCGGTCGGCGAAATCCATCGCCAGCTCCGAAAGGTGCATCGCCCGCGGTAGGTCCACCGCATCCACACCGCTCATATTGGGGGCCATGTCGGACAGCACAAGGTCCACCGCCTGCCCGCCCAGGGTGGCTTCCAACTGCGATAACACCGCATCCTCCCTGAAATCGCCATGAAGGAACTCGACCCCGGCCAGACCGGGCATGTCGAGGATGTCCAGGGCGATGATCCGGCCCGGCTGCTTCGGATTCAGCCGGTCCAACTCCTGCCGGACCCACTGCGACCAGCCGCCCGGGGCGGCGCCGAGGTCGACCACCACCATGCCCGGCCGCAGCAGGCGGTCGCGCTCGACCAGTTCCTCCAGCTTGTAGGCCGCGCGCGAGCGCAGGCCCTCGGCCTTGGCCTTCTTCACGAAGGGGTCGGAGAAGTGCTCTTTGAGCCAGCGATGGCTGGATTTGCTGCGGGTCGCCATGGGCGGGCGGCCGTCCCGGTGGGGTTTGGGGGCGCCATGATACCCTGAGCGACCTTTCTACTCCGTTCGTGTGACCCGATGCCAACCCTGCTGACCTCCGCCCAGACCCGTTTCCTGCGCGGACAGGCCCACGATCTCAAGGCCATGCTCCAGGTCGGCGGCAAGGGGGTGACGGACGCGCTGATCGCCGAAATCGACCTGGCGCTGGAGCATCACGAGCTGATCAAGGTCAAGGTCGGCGCCGAAGACCGCGAGGCCCGCGACTCACTTATCGCTGAGATCGCCGACCGCACCGGCTCGGCCCTGGTCCAGCGCATCGGCCACACCGCCGTGCTCTACCGCCCGAGCAAGGACAAGCGCCAGATCGTGCTGCCGCGGGCCTGAACGGCCGGGATTGGGGAGTGGGGTTTCGGGATTCGCCACGCGGCCCGGCCTCACCTGTCGCCTCACCCGCGCCCCCGCTTTGACCGAATCCCAACTCCCGAATCCCCGCCCCCATGCTCCTGTCACTCGAAACCCCCGACCACGAGTTCTTCCTGCGCGGGGCCGACGGCCGGGTCGCGCTGGTCAACGACCGCCGGATCGAGCGCAGCTTCGTGCTGGCGCCGAACCGGCTGATCGAGGATTGGGCGGTCGGCGACGTGCGCACGCTGAGCATCGACGACCTCGCCCCCCTGCTCGAGCTGCAGCCGGAGCTGATCGTGCTCGGCTGCGGCGCCAGCCAGGCATTCCCGCCGCCGGCCACCCTGGCCGCCTGCCTGGGTCGCGGGATCGGCCTGGAAAGCATGACCAACGCCGCCGCCGCGCGGACCTTCAACGTGCTCGCCGGCGAAGGCCGACGGGTGGTCGCGGGCTTCGTCCTGGGCGCATAGGCCGGGCATCGCCCAGGGAAGGGAATCGGGCGCGCTCGGTCTTTCGCGCCGCCCGCTTGCGCCCTCCGGTCGCGCGCGCCCGGTCGTCTTGCTGCTGGCGCTGATGGCGGCGGTCGCCATGTCCCTGTCGCTGCGCCGCGACGGCAGCGGACACGCCCGAACAGCGCTACCAGGCCTGGCTGGCGCGCGGCCATCGCGCGCAGGCCGAGGCCTACCGCGCCTTTCTACGCACCCACGGCGTGGCCGACGTGCTGCCGCGGCGCCAGTTGCTGCGCAGCGACCGCCACTGGCGCCGCTGCGGGGTCGACGAGTTCGTCGTGCCGCCGCGGACGCGTGGGCGGCGACCGTGCCCAGCCTGCGGCTGATCCGCGAACTGCGTGCGCAGGGCTGGCTGAACGGGGCCACCGTGCAATCGGCCCATCGCGACGAACGCTTCAACCACTGCGAGGGCGGCAGCCGGCTGAGCCGCCATCGCCACGGCGGCGCCTACGACTTCGATCTCGCCGCCGACGCGCCGGTGCGGGCGTGGTGCGCGTTCTGGCGCCGGCGCGGCGGCCGGCTTCGGCCTGGGCTTCTACGACCGCCGCCATATCCACCTCGACACCGCCGGCTTCCGCACCTGGGGCGGCGATTTCCGGCGCGGGACCTCGCTGTGCCAGCGGTCGCCCCAAGGGGCGACCCCGGATGGCGCGTCCGCGCCGTGCGGGCTATAACCCATCGCACTCGGCCGCCGCCGGCGGCCGCGCATGGAGGCGCACGATGGCCCCCTCCCCAACCGCTGACGATGAACGCGCGCCGCTGGACCCGCGCGAGCTCGATTACCTGCGCGCCAAGCAGATCCTGCGCTGGCCGCCCTCGGTGTTCTTTTCGATGCCGTTGGCGTCCCTGGCCTGCTTCGTGCCGGGCTTCGTGTTCGAGCCGGAGATGCGCCAGTGGTGGGTGTTCGTGCTGGTCGGCGCGGCGACGGCGTTCCTGTTGGTATGGGCGCTGGCGATCTACGACGACGAGATGGCCTTGCGCGAAGACGTTGCGACCGGGGTCAAGCTGTGGCGCGACGGCCGCATCGACGGGGTGATGATCCGCGAGGACGGCGAAACCTGGCCGCCGATCTACCGCCTTTACATCGCCATCGACGGCAGCGCCCCTGACGGCGGTTCCATCGACGCCAATGCCAGCGATGGCGAAGGTTCGCAGCCGTTGCTCGGTTTTTCGGTGCCGGCGGGCTGTTACGACGCGGTCGGGCCCGGCGACCGCGTCCGCATCGCTTATTCGCCCAAGTCGCTGCGGCTGTTGAACCTGATCGCCGGCGATTACCGCTACGTCGCGGTGGATCGCCAGTACGATCCGCCTCCGCCGCGGCCATGAGCGGCGTGGTGTTCCTGCGGCAAGCCTCAGCTGCGCTCCGTCCCTGGTTCACTGCTCACACGGCAGTGGCAGCCTCATCCACGGCCATGCGGAACGCGCAATCGCCGTCCGCGCCCCAACCGGGGACCGCAATACGGGCGCCGCGTCGACGCAGCTCGGCGAGCAGTCTCATCAGCGCGAAAATCTCGGCATCGCCCCACTCGGCGCCCATGCGATAGTCCAGCACCAGCCGATCTGGATCGACGAAGACGCCCAGCGCCGGCAGCGGGCGGTCGCCCACGCGCAGCCCTTCGAGCAGTCGATGGAAGGCCGACACTTCTCCGCTCACTACCCGTCTCGAGTCTTCCGGCCCGACAAACCCGGTTTCCCGTTCCTGGCGCAGATCCCACAAGCGATCGCTGCGGGTCATGTCGCGCATCCCAGGCAACGAGTAGAGGTAGACGAACGAGGCGACCAAACGCTCGGCATCGGCATAGTGCAATTCGATTTCCGGCAACGAGCCGTCGTCGTCGGTGAAGTACGGTCGCAGCGGCATCGGCCCGCCGCGGATCATTTCGCCGGCAGGTACAGCAGCGGATCGACCGGCTTGGCGTTGTAGCGGACCTCGAAGTGCAGCATGTCGCGCGCGGCGCCGCTGCGGCCCATCTCGGCGATCTGCTCGCCGGACTTGACCACCTGGCCTTCGTTGACCAGGCGTTTGCGGTTGTGGCCGTAGGCCGACAGCCATTGTTCGTTGTGCTTGACGATGACCAGTTCGCCGTAGCCGACCAGGCCGGTGCCGGAGTACACCACCACGCCGTCGGCCGCCGCGCGCACCGGCGCGCCGCTGGCGCCGCCGATGTCGATGCCCTGCTTGGTCGGTTCGTTGGCGACGTAGCGACCCAGCAGCGGGCCGTCGGCCGGCCAGCGCCAGCGGATGCCGCTGTTGACCGGCGCCGCAGGCACCGGCGCCGGTGCCGTGCGCGGCGGCGTGCCGGTCGAAGCGGAGGAGGAACCCGAACCGCCGGACGGCGCGCGGCCGGCGGGCGGATACAGGCGCAGGCGCTGGCCCGGATAGAGGTTGTACGGCGCCGACAGGCCGTTCCAGGCGGCCAGATCGCTCATCGCGATGCCGTGGTTGGTGGCGATGCGGTACAGGCCTTCGCCGCGCTGCACGGTGACGGTGGCGCCGTACTTCGGCGTCGACGGGCGCGGCGCCGGGCGCGAGGCCGGCGGGCGCGCGCCGGGGCGGCTGGAACCGCCGCGCGAGGGTTCGCGGACGACCGTGCTCGAACAACCGATCAGGACGAGCGAGGCCAGTACGCAGGCGGCCATCGCCAGGGTCGGGGTTCGGGGCGTCTCGCTCATGCTCGTCCTCTTGCTGCGCCTGGGTTCGCGCGCACTCGTTCCTGATTGCGGCCGCCGGCGACAGTGTCGCGTCCGGCGCGGCTTAGTGTTGTGAACGCCAGATCAGCCAGGCCACTGCCGCGGCCACCAACACGGTGGCGATCCAGCCGATCGGCTCGATATAGCGCCGCAGCGCCGCCTCGGCGCGCTCGCCGCCGATCCGGATCGCCAGCGCCAGCAGGTACACGCGCTTGCCGCGGCCGATCAGCATGCTCAGCACGTATTGCAGCATAGGCACGCCGACGATGCCCGACGCCCAGGTGAACACCTTCATCGGAATCGGCATGAAGCCGCCGAGCACCAGGAAGAAGAACACCGCCCACGGCGACTCGGCCATCTTGGCCTGGACGGTAGCGATGCCCGACTCGATCGCCGGCAGCATGCCCAGCGCGGCGAACATCGGCTTGAGCGCCTCGAAAGCGTAGTGGCCGAGGAAATAACCGACCAGGGCGCCGGCCATCGAGCCGACGATGCTCAAGGTGGCGAACCAGAACGCCCGCCGGGGCTGGGCCACCGACATCGGCGCCAGCATGACCTCGGGCATGATCGGGAAGATGATCGCCTCGACGAAGCTCAGGCCGGTCAGGTAGGCCGGCGCGTGGCGGTGGCGGGCCCAGGTGATGGCGCGCTCGTAGAGCGGCCCGAAGATCTTCAGTGCCATAGTGGGTCGGCTGCGGGGGTCAGTCGATCATGCCCGACAACAGCGGCACGAACACCACCGGCGCGAGCGAGGTTTGGCTGAGGTTGCCGTCGGCGTCCTTGCGCAATTGCAGCAGCGATTGCGACGAGGCCGCGCCGACCGGCGCGATCAGGGTGCCGCCCGGGGCGAGCTGTTCGGTCAGCGCGTCGACCAGGGCCGGTGCGGCGGCGGTGACGATGATCGCGTCGAAGGGGCCGTTTTCGGGCCAGCCGATGCGGCCGTCGTCGTGCTTGCTGCGCACGTTCAGGCCGAGCTGGCGGAAGCGCTTGCGCGCGGTGCGCAACAGCTCGCCGATGCGCTCGACGGTATGCACTTCCAGCCCCAGTGCGGCCAGAATCGCGGCCTGATAGCCGGAGCCGGTGCCGATCTCCAGCACCTTGGCCGGCACCCGTTCGGCCAGCAGGGCCTCGGTCATCTTCGCCACCACCCAGGGCTGGGAAATGGTCTGGCCGTGGCCGATCGGCAGCGCGGTGTCCTCGTAGGCGCGCATCGCCAGGGCTTCGTCGACGAACAGGTGGCGCGGCACGGTGCGGATCGCGTTGAGCACGCGCTCGTCGCGGATGCCGGCCTCGCGCAGGCGCTCGACCAGGCGGTCGCGCACGCGCTGCGAGGTCAGGCCGCTGCCGATCGCCTCGGGCTGCAGGCGCATGCGCTGGATCATGCCGCCGGCTCCGCGGCCGCGCCCGGCTCGAGCGCGGCGGCCAGGCCGCCGACCCAGCTGGCGACCTGTTCCAGGGCCTGGTAGCGGGTCAGGTCGACATGAATCGGGGTGATCGAGATGTTGCCGGTACGCACAGCATGAAAATCGGTGCCCGGGCCGGCATCGGCCTCGGGACCGGCGGCGCCGATCCACCACCACTGGCGGCCGCGCGGGTCCTGCTGCGGAATGCAGGCCTCGGCGCGATGGCGGTTGCCGAGCCGGGTGACCTCGAAGCCGACGATCTCGCTCCAGGGCAGATCCGGCACGTTCACGTTGAGGATGGTGTCGGCGGGCAGCGGATCGGTGCGCAGGCGGGCGATGATCTCGACCGCGGCTCGGGCGGCGGTTTCGTAATGCCGGCCGACGTGGTCGACGGTGACCAGCGACATCGCCACCGCCGGCAGGCCGAGGAAGCGGCCTTCCATCGCCGCGGCGACGGTACCGGAATAGATCACGTCGTCGCCGAGGTTGGCGGTGTTGTTGATCCCGGAGACGACGATGTCCGGCTCGGCCTCGAGCATGCCGGTGATCGCCACGTGCACGCAGTCGGTGGGCGTGCCGTAGACGCGCCAGGTCGCCTCGTCGACTTTGTTCACGCGCACCGGCATGTCCAGGGTCAGCGAGTTGCTGGCGCCGGAGCGGTCGCGGTCGGGGGCGACCACCAGCACTTCGTGACCGGCATCGCGCAATCCCTGGGCCAGGACGCGAATGCCCGGGGCGTCGACGCCGTCGTCGTTGCTGACCAATACGCGCATGAGGATTCCGCGGTGAAAGGCCGAATCATACCCGATCCGGCACGGGGCCCGGCCGGCCATTGGGCGGTAAGATGACCGCCGTACGGTCTGAATGCAGGGCAAGGCATGCAGTACTGGGAACATATCGAGCGCGTGTTCCGCGCCCGATCGCTGGACGACGTGAAGTCGGCGACGAGCGCCTATACCAAGGCGCTCGGGTTTCAGCATCATGGCTATGCGATGAAACTGCAGGAGCCCTCGCTCCTGCCCGGCCTCGCCGCGGTCCCCGGCAACGATTTCTTCTACTTCGAGGATTTCGCCAGCGACTGGTCCAAGACCTACCCCGCGCTGGCCGCGCCGCAGGCCGAACGCGCCGATCCGCGCATCATCCAGTCGCGCGAAGGGCTGCCGGCGGCGTCGTGGAACGCGCGCGGCGAGACCAGTTACGAGCTGCGGCCGCGCGTGTACCTGATGCAGCGCACCCGCCGCACCCTGCAGATGGCCGGCGAGCACGGCCTGCGCGGCGGCATCACCGTACCGAGCTGGTCGCCGGGCATGCGCTGGTCGTTCATGACCTTCACCCACACCGCGCTGTTCGACCCGCGCGAGATGCTGCCGACCGTGGCCTCGGCGGTGTATTTCGTCAATTGCATGCAGGCCGCGCTGGACCGCCTGCTGCGTCAGCGCCAGCCGTTGCCGACCCTGAGCGAACGCGAGCGCGAGGTGCTGCGCTGGTCGGCGGTCGGCAAGACCTCGTGGGAGATCTCGATGATCCTGCGGATCAGCGAGCGCACAGTGAACTTCCACCTGCAGCAGGCCTCGCGCAAGCTCGGCGTCAAGGGCCGCCGCGCGGCCTGCGCGCGCGCGGTCGCGCTGGGGCTGATCACGTTGTGAAACCGCAGGCACACCGAGTGTCGAGCGGCGCTCGACCCTTGCGTGCCTTTTGGCGACCTGTCTGTTCTGACAGGCGCGGCGACGGCGGCGGTGCGACGCGTGTTGAACTGTGCCCATGCGGTGTCGCGGACGCAGCGGCGCTGAAGAGCGCCAGGGGGCTGGCCGGCGCGCACCGCGCGCAGGTTTTCCCCGGTGCCGGCCCGATACCGACGGGCCGCAGGTCCCAAGGACGGGCCGGGGCTTTTATCCTGTGGCCATGATGCCGCCTCCCGACCGCCCCGCCGACGACGATTCCGACGATGCCGCCCTGTTCCGGGCCGCGATCGGCGATGTCCGGCGCCTGCCCGACGCCGCGCCGCCGCCGGCCGGGCCGAAGCCGCGGCCGCGCGCGCGCATGGCCGAGCGCGACGAGGCGCAGGCGCGCGAGGAATTCCGTCACGCCCTGGAAGACAGCCTGCTGGAAGCCGGCGACGCGCTCAGCTACCGCCGCGACGAACTGCCGCCGCGGGTGTTCGCGCGGCTGCGCCGCGGCGAGATCTCGGCCCAGGAGGAACTGGACCTGCACGGCAGCGACGTGCGCGAGGCCGAGCAACTGCTGCGCGCGTTCCTGCACGACGCGCGCGAACACGGCCTGGGCTGCGTGCGCCTGATCCACGGCAAGGGCCGCAGCGGCAGCGGCGGCGATTACGTCGACAGCCGCGGCGTGCCGGTGCTGAAGAACCTGGTCGACCGCATGCTGCGCCAGCGCGCGGACATACTGGCGTTCCATTCGGCGCCGCCCGCGCAAGGCGGCACCGGCGCGGTGCTGGTGCTGCTGGCGCCGCGCCGGCGTTGAAAGGGACGAAGGGAGTCGAGCGCGCTAGACGGCTCCGTCCCGCGCATTCATTCGTCCTGGACGGACTCGCGCTGCGGCGGATTGACCCAGACCACATCGATGCCGCGGTTGCGGGCGATGCGCTCGATGGTGGCGATATAGCGCTCGTCGCGCGACATCGACGATTCGGCGCGCGGCGCGCTGGCCGGCTCGACATAGCTGCTCTTGGTCTGGGTGCCGGCGCAGGCGGCCAGGCCCAGGATCGACAACGACAGGACGGCGACACGCACGGTAGCGTTCATGACCAGGCTCCCTGACGCGGTGGAGTCCGGTCCCGGTACGCCCGGCGGCCGGACGGCAACCGGCCCGTGCCGGCTGTCAATTCCGGCTTATACGCCGGCCGGACCGGGGTTCCAGTGCCATCGGCTGCAAACCGACGAGCGGTCGGCCGCAGGGTCGCAACGGTGCGCCGCGCTCAGCCCGCGGCGCCGGAATGCAGTTCGCCGAGTTCGGCCAGGACCACCGTGGCGTAGGCGCCCGCGGGCAGCGCGAAGCTCACTTCCAGCGCACCGTCTTCGCGCCAGCGCCAGCTCAGCGCGTCCGGCCGCAGGCGCAGCGCGCGCCGCTCCTGTTCCAGACCGGCCGCTTCCAGCCCCGCGCGCAAGGCCAGCGCCTGCGCGTCGTCGAGCGCGCCCGACTCCAGCGCGGCCACTTCGTCGCGGCTGCGCAGGGGGCCGCGCCCCCACAGGGGGCCGCTGGGGTGGATGTCGAACGCGGCCAGCCGTCGTGCGAGATCGTCGCTCCACGGTTCCGGCCCGAACACGCTGCGGCTGCCGGCCAGCGCCCAGACCTCGCCGTCCAGCGGCGTGCCGTCGCGCAGGCCGCTCCAGCTGCGGTCCGACACCCGCACGGCCAGCACGCGATTGAACAGTTCCGAACGCGCCGCCGACAGCAGCAGGCTGCGCTGTTCGCGCCGCACCCGGCGCCCGCCGAACATCGCCAGCGCATTGGCGACGTTGTCGCCGTCGCGGCCGAAGCGCTGTTCGCCGAAATAGTTCGGCACGCCCTGTTCGGCGATCCGGCGCAGCCGGGCCTCGATCGCCTCGCGCTCGCCGGCCGGCTCGCGCAGGGTCAGCACGAAACGGTTGCCGGCCAGCGCGCCGCGCGGCAGCTTCTTGGCGTGCCATTGGCTGTCGAGCACGCGCAGTTCGTCGCTTTGCAGCGCGTCGAGATCGGGCGCGACCCGCTTGGGCAGGTGCACGCTGAATCGCTGCACGGTCACGGCGTGGCGGTCCTTGAGCCCGGCGTAGCCGATCGCGACCTCGCCGACGCCGGCCCAGGCCGCGAGGCGCTTGGCGGCGAAGGCGGTGTTCATGCCGCGCTTCTCGATGGTCAGCAACAAGTGCTCGCCGCTGCCGCTGGCGGCGAAGCCGGGCAGCTCTTCGACCCGGAAATCCTCCGGTCGCGCGCGCAGGCGCGCACGCAGCACCGCCGCGCCGTGGGCGCGCGGCAACAGCGGTTCCTGAGCCGGGCGATCCGCCCCCGGCCCGTCCTGGGTGTCGTGCTCGCTCATGCCGCGACCAACAGGCACACCGCCATCGCCGCGATGCCCTCGCGGCGGCCGGTGAAGCCCAACTGCTCGGTGGTGGTGGCCTTGACGCTGACCGCGTCGACCGCGATGCCCAGGTCGGCGGCGATCGCCTCGCGCATCGCCTGCGCGTGCGGGCCGACCTTGGGCCGTTCGCAGACCACGGTGACGTCGGCATTGCCGACCCGGTAGCCGCGCTCGCCGATCAGCGCATTGCAGTGGCGCAGGAACTGGCGGCTGTCGGCGCCGCGCCAGCGCTCGTCGCTGGGCGGAAAATGCCGGCCGATGTCGCCCAGCGCGAGCGCGCCGAGCATGGCGTCGCACAGCGCGTGCAGGACCACGTCGCCGTCGGAATGGGCGAGCACGCCGCGGTCGTGCGGCACGCGCACGCCGCCGAGCATGACGTGGTCGCCGGCGCCGAAGGCGTGCACGTCGTAGCCCTGGCCGATGCGGATGTTCATGAATGAGTCCGGAAAAAAAGACGGAAGCTAGCGTATAGGAGTCGGGCGTCGGCGAAAGCGGGAGCGACGGCGCGCGGGCCGCTTCCGCCAACCTGCGACAGCGATCGGCCGATCGCTAGGCGCCCAGCAGGTACTCGGCCAAAGCCAGATCCGCCGGCGTGGTCACCTTGAGATTGTCCTCGCGTCCCTCGACCAGGCGCGGACGCAGGCCGATGCGCTCCATCGCCGAGGCCTCGTCGGTGACCACGACGCCGGCGGCGGCCGCTTCGGCCAGGGCCGCGGTCAGCGCGCCGCGGCGGAAGGCCTGCGGGGTGAACGCGCGCCACAGGCCGTCGCGCGGTTCGGTGGCGAGGATGCGGCCGGCGCCGGCGCGCTTGAGGGTATCGCGCAGCGGCGCGCCAAGGATGGCGCCGGCGGGGTCGCCCTCGGCCGCTGCGATCAGCGCGTCGAGGTCGGCGCGGCGCAGGTTCGGTCGCGCCGCGTCGTGGACCAGCACCAGGGTGTCGTCGCCGGCGTGCCCGGGCAAGGCGCGCAAGCCGGCCAGCACCGAGTCGGCGCGCTCGCCGCCGCCGATGCAGCGCAGCACCGGCTTGCCGAGCAATTCGCTCCAGCCCGGCCACAGCGCATCGTCGGCCGACAGCGCGACCATCGCTCCGCTCACGCGCGGATGCGCGAGCAGGGCGGCCAGGGCATGCTCGATCAACGGCTTGCCGGCGGCGTGCAGGTATTGCTTCGGGATCGGGCCGCCGAAACGCTGACCGCGCCCCGCGGCGGGAAGAACGGCCCAGATCATGCGCTCGCTCGCCAAGAATCGGTACGGATGAATGCCGCCACCGGCCTCACCGCGCCGGCGCGGGCGATTGCGGTTCCGGCGCCGCCGGCGGCAGCTCGGTCGGCGGTTCGTCGACCTGCTCTTCCAGGCTAGGCTCGGCGGCGTCGGCCGAATCGGCCGCCGCCCCGCTCTGCATCGCGCTGACGGCCGCGGCCGCGTTCGGCCCCGGCGCCTGCGGCTTGGCCTCGACCACGCGGTAGAAGGTTTCGCCGGGCTTGATCATGCCCAGCTCGCTGCGCGCGCGCTCCTCGACCGCCGCCTCACCGGACTTGAGGTCCTCGACTTCGGCGGCGAGGGCGTCGTTGCGCTGCTGCAGGCCCTGGTTTTCGCGGGTCTGGCCATCGACCTGGGCCTGCAGCGCGGCGACGCTGCCGCCGCGCCCGCCGCCGGCCCACCACAGCCGGTACTGCAGGAGGGCGAGCAGCGCCAGCAGCGCCACCACCGAGACCCGCACCCAGCGCATGCCCCCGCCTCCCGTCGCGATCAGCGGCGCAGCGACACGAACGCGTCGCGGCCGGCGTAGCGGGCGGCCGCGCCGAGCTGCTCTTCGATGCGCAGCAGCTGGTTGTACTTGGCGACGCGGTCGCTGCGGCACAGCGAGCCGGTCTTGATCTGGGTCGCGGTGGTGGCGACCGAGATGTCGGCGATGGTGGTGTCCTCGGTTTCGCCGGAACGGTGCGAGACCACGGCCGCGTACTGGGCGGCGTCGGCCATCGCGATCGCTTCCAGGGTTTCGGTCAGGGTGCCGATCTGGTTGACCTTGATCAGGATGGCGTTGGCCACGCGCTGGTCGATGCCTTCCTTGAAGATCTTCGGGTTGGTCACGAACAGATCGTCGCCGACCAACTGCACCTTGTTGCCGATCTTCTCGGTCAGCAGCTTCCAGCCCGCCCAATCGTCCTCGGCCATGCCGTCTTCGATGGTCACGATCGGGTACTGCGCGGCCCAGTTGGCCAGGAAGTCGACGAACTGCTCGCTGGTCAGGCGCTTGCCCTCGCCCACCAGGTGGTACTTGCCGTTGTCGAAGAATTCGGTGGAGGCGACGTCGAGGCCGAGCAGGATGTCCTCGCCGGCCTTGTAGCCGGCCTTGCCGATCGCCTCGAGGATGGTTTCCAGCGCTTCCTCGTTGCTGCGCAGGTCGGGAGCGAAACCGCCCTCGTCGCCGACCGCGGTGCTGAGGCCGCGGCCCTTGAGCACCGACTTCAGCGCATGGAACACCTCGGCGCCGGCGCGCAGCGCCTCGGCGAAATTGCTCACGCCCACCGGCAGGATCATGAACTCCTGCAGGTCGACGTTGTTGTCGGCATGGGCGCCGCCGTTGATGATGTTCATCATCGGCACCGGCAGCACCGGCGCGCGGTCGCCGGCCAGCGACTTCCACAGCGGCACTTTCTTCGAAGCGGCCAGCGCATGCGCATTGGCCATCGACACGCCGAGCAGCGCGTTGGCGCCGAGGCGGGCTTTGTTCTCGGTGCCGTCGAGGTCGATCATGCGCTTGTCCAGCGCGGCCTGGTCGCCCGCGTCCATGCCCTTCAGGGCCTGGGCGATGACGGTGTTGACGTTCTCCACCGCCTTGCGCACGCCCTTGCCCAGGTAACGGGTCTTGTCGCCGTCGCGCAGCTCGATCGCCTCCTTGCTGCCGGTCGAGGCGCCGGACGGGACCATCGCGCGGCCGAAGCTGCCGTCGGCGAGGGTGACTTCGGCTTCCAGGGTCGGGTTGCCGCGGCTGTCGAGGATTTCGCGGGCGTGGATCTGGGTGATCGTGGTCATGTCGAAGGGGTCAGGGAGGGGTGAGAAGTGGTGTTGGCCAGGCCAACGATAGCCGAGATCGCGGCGCGCGCCTGAGGGCTGTTGCCCCAGCAACTGGCGCGCAGCATACCGGCGACTTCGGCGCAGATGCGCGCCGGGTCGGCCCCGGCGAGGTCGTTCAGCGAGCCGTAGCCCGCCTGTTCCAAGCGCGCGATCACGGTTTCGCCGACGCCTTTGAGGGCGAGCAGACGCTGGTGTTCGAACTCGGAAAAGGCCATCGGCGCCGGCTCAGGCATGACAATGCGCGCGGCGGCGGCCGGGGAAAAGCAGGACGATAGCCGCGGCGGACGCCACGGCCGCGTCGGCGGTCGTCATGAAGGGCTGCGCCGGGTCGGGCATCAGAAATCCTGCTCCAGGAACCCGTTCATCTTGGTGATCCGGTCCAGCTCGACCAGGGTCTCCAGCAGCGCGCGCATCTTCGGCAGCGGCACGGCGTTGGGGCCGTCGGACAAGGCTTCCGCCGGGCGCGGATGGGTTTCCATGAACACGCCGGAGACGCCGACCGCGATCGCCGCGCGCGCCAGCACCGGGACGAATTCGCGCTGGCCGCCGGACTTGCCGTCCATGCCGCCGGGCAACTGCACCGAATGGGTCGCGTCGAACACTACCGGGCAGCCGGTGTCGCGCATCACCGCCAGCGAGCGCATGTCGCTGACCAGGTTGTTGTAGCCGAAGCTAGCGCCGCGTTCGCAGGCCATGATCTGCTGGTTGCCGGTGGCCTGGGCCTTGGCGGTGACGTGCTTCATTTCCCACGGCGACAGGAACTGGCCCTTCTTGATGTTCACCGGCTTGCCGGCGCGGGCCACGTTCTGGATGAAATCGGTCTGCCGGCACAGGAAGGCCGGGGTCTGCAGCACGTCGACCACCGAGGCGACCTCGGCCATCGGCGTGTACTCGTGCACGTCGGTCAGCACCGGCACGCCGATCTGGCGCTTGACCTCGGCCAGCACCTTCAAGCCCTCTTCCAGGCCGGGGCCGCGGAAGCTGGTGGCCGAGGTGCGGTTGGCCTTGTCGAAGCTGGACTTGAAGATGAACGGAATGCCCAGCGCGGAGGTGATCTCCTTGAGCTGGCCGGCGACGTCGAGCTGCAACTGCATCGATTCGATCACGCAGGGACCGGCGATCAGGAAGAACGGCTGGTCCAGGCCTACGTCAAAACCGCAGAGTTTCATGCTTGAGTTCCGATTGCGTTCGTGGGTCGATCAGATGGCGGCCGAAGCCGGCGCCGGCAAGGCCGGCGCATGCGTCGCGCCGGCCCGTCGTTCACCGCGGGCTTACTGCTTGACCTCGCGCAGCAGCTTGCCGCCGGCCTTGGCCTCGCGCGCGGCGCGGACGAAGCCGACGAACAGCGGATGGCCGTCGCGCGGGGTGGACAGGAACTCGGGGTGCGCCTGGCAGGCCAGGAACCACGGGTGCGCGCTGCGCGGCAGCTCGACCATCTCCACCAGCAGGTCGTCCATCGACTTGGCCGAAATGACCAGGCCGGCGTCCTCCAGCTGGGTGCGGTAGCGGTTGTTGAACTCGTAGCGGTGGCGGTGACGCTCGCCGACCACGTCCTTGCCGTACAGCTCGCGCGCCAGGGTACCGGGCTTGATCCGCTGGTCCTGCAGGCCCAGGCGCATGGTGCCGCCGAGGTCGCTGGCTTCGCTGCGGCGTTCGATCTCGCCGGTGGCGGTGCGCCATTCGGTGATCAGGCCGATCACCGGGTGCGGGCTGTTCTTGTCGTTTTCGGTGCTGTTCGCGTTGTCCAGCCCGACCACGTGGCGCGCGTAATCCACCACCGCCGCCTGCATGCCGTAGCAGATGCCGAAGTACGGCACCTGGTGTTCGCGCGCGTACTGGGCGGTGGCGACCTTGCCTTCGAAGCCGCGGTCGCCGAAGCCGCCGGGCACCAGGATGCCGTCCACGCCCTGCAGCGAGCCGACGCCGTCGCGCTCGATCTCGCTGGATTCCAGCCACTTCAGGTTGACCTTGGTGCGCTGGCGCAGACCGCCGTGCTTGAGCGCCTCGGCCAGCGACTTGTATGCGTCCTGGTGGTCGATGTACTTGCCGACCACCGCGATGGTGACCTCGTCGACCGGATGGGTGCTGGCGTCGACGACTTCGTTCCACTCGCTCAGGTCGGCCGGGCCGGCCTGGATGCGCAGGCGGTCGAGGACGATCGCGTCCAGGCCCTGCTCGTGGAACCACTGCGGCAGCTTGTAGATGTTGTCCAGGTCGACGGCGGAGATGACCGCCTTCTCCGGCACGTTGGTGAACAGCGCGATCTTGCGCCGCTCGCTGTCGGGCAGCGGCTGCTCGCTGCGGCACAGCAGCACGTCGGGCTGGATGCCGATCGAGCGCAGTTCCTTGACCGAGTGTTGGGTCGGCTTGGTCTTGAGTTCGCCGGCGGCGGCGATGAACGGCACCAGGGTCAGGTGCATGAACAACGCGTGCTCCGGGCCGCGCTCGGTGCGCAGCTGGCGGATCGCCTCCAGGAACGGCAGCGACTCGATGTCGCCGACGGTGCCGCCGATCTCGACCAGGGCGACGTCGTAGCCTTCGGTGGCCTCGACGATGCAGCGCTTGATCTCGTCGGTGATGTGCGGGATCACCTGCACGGTGCCGCCGAGGTAGTCGCCGCGGCGCTCCTTGCGGATCACGTTCTCGTAGATCCGGCCGGTGGTGATCGAATTCTTGCGGCTGAGCCGGGTGCGCAGGTAGCGCTCGTAGTGCCCCAGGTCCAGGTCGGTCTCGGCGCCGTCGTCGGTGACATAGACCTCGCCGTGCTGGAACGGGCTCATCGTGCCCGGGTCGACGTTGATGTAGGGGTCGAGCTTCATCATCGTCACGCGCAGCCCGCGCGCTTCGAGGATGGCCGCCAACGAGGCCGCCGCGATGCCCTTGCCAAGCGAGGACACCACGCCGCCGGTGACGAAGATCAGGGGAGTCATGGATTTTGCAGCCGCTGGAAAGCCGTAGTTTACCGACAGTCGGGTGAAGCCGCACGGCTTGACAGTGCGCACGGACCGTTCCAGACCCCGCGCGTCCCGCCGCAAGTCCTTGTCGGGCGGGGCATTTGCGGTCAGGCGCGGATCGCCCGGGCCGGCCCCCGGGGGCGCGGGCTCAGGCGAAGCGGGCGCCGCGCGCGGCCAGCAGTTCGCGCAGGATCGAGCGATGGCAGTGCGATTCGTCCTCGCAATAGCAACCGACCGAGACCTCGCTGGCCTGCGACAGCGCCGCCAGCAGTGCCAGCGCGTGCGCCGCCTCCGGCGCGGCCATCTCGGCCTTGTACTTGCGCACGAAGGCGTTCCACTGCGCCGGCGTGGCCGCGGCCTGGGCCTGTTTCATCGTCTCCAGGCTCGGCGCCAGGTTCGGGAACCAGACGTCGTACCAGTCCCGGGACGCGAACTCGCTTTTGGGCACCCCGCGCGGCGGCCGCCGCACGGTGCCGATGCGCAGGCCCTCGCCGGGCAGGCGCGGGCTGCCGAGTCTGACGATGCGCAGTGCCATCGGGGTTCTCCTGGCCGGGCGAGGTTCCGGCGTTCGCGGGCGCGGCGGCGCACGCGTCCCCGGAAACATAGCCCAGGGCAGCCGCGCCGGCCAACGCGGCGCGGGCCGGACGCGGGCAGCGCCGGTCAACCGACCGGCCGCAAAGAAAACGCCCCGGCAGAGCCGGGGCGTCGCAGAAGTTCGAACGGGCCGGCGGCCGCTGCGATCAGCGGTCGCCCTCTTCTTCCGGCTCGACGCCGCGGTCGCCGGACTTCTGGCGCTTCTCGGCCTCGGCCTTTTTCTTGGCTTCCGCCTTCTTCGCGTCCTCGGCCTTCTTGGCCTCTTCGGCCTTCTTGTCGGCCTGCGGATCCTGCTGCGCGAACGCGGTCGGCGCGACCAGGGCGAACAGCGCGGCGGCGATGGCGGTGGGGAGCAGCAGCTTGCGGATCTTCATGGGGTGACTCCGTACGGATGGGGAACGGCCGGTTGGGAGCAGCACCCGGGGCGCCCCGGCTCCCGGGCCGGACGGTCGTCGCGCCGCATCCTGCGGCGTCGGGCGAACCCTAGTCCCGCCTGCCTCGCTCGCGCCTGAACGGCCGTGCCCGGCAGGGTGGGACCCGACGTCAGCATGGGGGTGCCGCCGGCCCGGTTCAAGCCGCCGGCCGACCGCGGCGGGCGCCGGCGACGATCTCAATAGCGCGAACTGAACATCGCCGTGACCGAATGCATCGCCGTGCGCCAGCGCGCCAGCAGGGCGTCGTCGGCGCGCTCGTCGTACTCGCCGATCGCCAGCAGCAGACTGTCGATCCAGTACGGGTACAGCGCGGGCGGCACCGGCGTGCGGCCCTGGCGCGAATGCACATCGGCCATTTGCTCGCAGGTGCGCTTGACCACGGCGCTGCCGGCCGCCTGGAAGATCGCCACGCTGATGCCGCGGCGCAGGGCCAGGCGCTGCTTCTGGAAATCGGTGCGTTCGAACATCGGCGCCACGTCGGGGTGGCTGGCCATGAAGATCTCGTAGAAGCGTTCGATGAAACCCTTGCGGATGAGGCAGCGGCCGTAGCTCTGCTGCAGATCGAAATACTGGTCCTGGGTGGACACCCTGCCCTCCTGTGGCGCGGAAAGAAACGGCGCGCAGGATGGCAGTGCCGGCGCGGGCCCGGCTTGCGCCAGATCAATCCGCGGCGCGAAGGCGCCGGTCCCTGCGCCCAGGCGTGGCCCAGGTCTCAACCGGCGAGACGGCGACAGGCGTGAATATCGCCCGCGGCCGGCGCGGCTTGACCCGGCAGGCCCCGGTCGCCATGCTCGCTGCGCCCCGCGCCGGGCCCGCCGATGCGCGGCCGTCACCCGCCGATGGCAAGATGGCCGCCGCCCGGCCCGCTCCGCCGGCGCGCCGCTCCCGCGGCGCCGGCCCGGACGCCACTCCTTACTACCGATGCAGGTTTCATGAGCAGTCGTTACAACGCCGCAGACATCGAAGTCCTTTCCGGCCTGGACCCGGTCAAGCGCCGGCCCGGCATGTACACCGACACCGCGCGCCCCAACCATCTGGCGCAGGAAGTCATCGACAACGCCGTCGACGAAGCGCTGGCCGGCCACGCCCGCAGCATCGAGGTGACCCTGTACGCCGACGGCAGCTGCGAAGTGGCCGACGACGGCCGCGGCATGCCGGTCGACATCCACCCGGAGGAGAAAGTCCCCGGCGTGGAGCTGATCCTGACCCGCCTGCACGCCGGCGGTAAGTTCAGCAACAAGAACTACACCTTCTCCGGCGGCCTGCACGGCGTCGGCGTCAGCGTGGTCAATGCCCTGTCCAAGCTGGTGGAAGTGCACATCAAGCGCGAGGGCAGCGAATACCGCATGACCTTCCGCGACGGCGACCGCGCCACGCCGCTGGAGGTGGTCGGCACGGTCGGCAAGAAGAACACCGGCACGCGGGTGCGCTTCTGGCCGGATGCGAAGTATTTCGACACGCCCAAGTTCGCCCTGCGCGCGATCAAGCACGTGCTGCGCGCCAAGGCGGTGCTGTGCCCGGGCCTGAACGTCAAGCTGTTCGACGAAGCCAGCGGCGAACGCCTGGAGTGGTACTACGAGGACGGCCTGCGCGACTACCTGTCGGGCGAACTGCGCGAAGGCCAGGCCCAGCGCGAGCTGCTGCCGCCGGATCTGTTCGTCGGCCAACTGAAAAAGGACACCGAAGTCGTCGACTGGGCGGTGGCCTGGGTGCCGGACGGCGAACTGGTCCAGGAAAGCTACGTCAACCTGATCCCGACCGCTCAGCACGGCACCCACGTCAACGGCCTGCGCACCGGCTTCACCGACGCGCTG
This sequence comes from Lysobacter firmicutimachus, assembly GCF_037027445.1. Classification (NCBI taxonomy): domain Bacteria; kingdom Pseudomonadati; phylum Pseudomonadota; class Gammaproteobacteria; order Lysobacterales; family Lysobacteraceae; genus Lysobacter; species Lysobacter firmicutimachus. The sequence continues at coordinate 1,557,239 of NZ_JBANDL010000002.1, read as the reverse complement.
CGCGAGTTCTGCGACTTCCGCAACCTGCTGCCGCGCGGGGTCAAGCTGGCGCCGGAGGACGTCTGGGACCGGGTCGCCTTCGTGCTCAGCATCAAGATGACCGACCCGCAGTTCAGCGGCCAGACCAAGGAACGCCTGTCCTCTCGCCAGGCCGCCGGCTTCGTCGAGGGCGCCGCCCACGATGCCTTCTCGCTGTGGCTGAACCAGCACACCGAACTGGGCGAGAAGATCGCCCAGCTGGCGATCGAGCGCGCCGCCGCGCGCCTGAAGACCGAAAAGCAGATCGTCCGCAAGAAGGTCACCCAGGGCCCGGCCCTGCCCGGCAAGCTCGCCGACTGCACCTCGCAGGATCTCTCGCGCACCGAGCTGTTCCTGGTCGAAGGCGACTCGGCCGGCGGCAGCGCGCGCCAGGCCCGCGACAAGGACTTCCAGGCGATCCTGCCGTTGCGCGGCAAGATCCTCAACACCTGGGAAGTCGCCTCCGGCAGCGTGCTCGGCTCGCAGGAAGTGCACGACCTGGCGGTGGCGATCGGCTGCGACCCCGGCAAGGAAGACATCGCCGGCCTGCGCTACGGCAAGGTCGTGATCCTGGCCGACGCCGACTCCGACGGGCTGCACATCGCCACCCTGCTCAGCGCCCTGTTCCTGCGCCACTTCCCGGCCCTGGTCGCGGCCGGCCACATCTTCGTGGCGATGCCGCCGCTGTTCCGCGTCGACGTGGGCAAGCAGGTGTTCTATGCGCTGGACGAAGAGGAAAAGCGCATCCTGCTGGAGAAGATCGAGCGCGAGAAGATCCGCGGCGCGGTCAACGTCACCCGCTTCAAGGGCCTGGGCGAGATGAACGCCGCGCAGCTGCGCGAGTCGACCATCCATCCCGACACCCGCCGCCTGGTCCAGCTGACCGTCGACGACAACGCCCAGACCCATTCGCTGATGGACATGCTGCTGGCCAAGAAGCGCGCCGGCGACCGCAAGCAGTGGCTGGAGACCAAGGGCGACCTGGCCACGCTGGAGGTCTGAGTTCCGCCTGCGGACTGCGCTCCGCCGCGACGACGCAAGCGCCGCCTCCGGGCGGCGCTTCGTTTTTGCAACACCTCTGCGGTCCGGCGCTCACGCCGCCGTGCGCCGGGATAAGGCATGCTGGGCGCGTCGATACCGGCCCGGAGATCGATATGAACGGACGCTGCCGCATCGCCCGCCGCGCCGCGCGCGGTCCCCGTCGCGGAGGACGCGGCCATGGCGGTTGAACGCCTGCACCTCCCCTTCCGCCTCCACATGCACATGCCGCCTGCGGCGCAGACCCGTTTGTTCGGGATTCTGGCCTGGTGCGCGCTGCTGCTCGGCCCGCTGCTGTCGTGGATGCTGGTGTTCGCTTTCACCAGCGACGATCAATGCGGCAGTTGGGACCTGCGCTGCACCGGCCAGGCGATTCTGTGCACCGCCGCCTGCTGGCTGTTCGGCAGCCTGTCGGCGATCGCCGCGCTGTTCCGCCACGAACCGCACGACACCGCGGTGCCGGCGCTGGGATTGAACCTGGTCGCCCTGGCGGGGTTGATCGGCGCGATCGTGCTGATCTCCAAGTTCGGCTGAGCCGGCCGCAGCGCGCCGTATCCTTCACTCCGCCGCTGCGGCGCTGAGCGCGCGCCTGAGCGAAGGCGCGAACGCGGCCGGCCGGCAGCGGCCGAGCCTGACCTTCGGTGTGCCGTGCCAGCGCGCGCATTCGTCGATCGCTGCGGCGACGTCTTCGGCCAGGCGCTCGGACGGTTCGACGCCGCCCTCCAGGTACAAGGCCTTGACCTCGAACTCGCCGGCGGCGCGATGCGCCTTGGCGTCCAGGCGCCCGACCAGGCGGCCGCCGGCCAGGATCGGCAGGACGAAATAGCCGTAGCGCCGCTTGGGCTCGGGGACGTAGCACTCCAGGGTGTAGTCGAAGCCGAACAGCTCGCTGGCGCGTTCGCGGTCCCAAACCACCGGGTCGAACGGCGACAGCACGGTGGCGCGGGTCGGGCGCAGGCGCCCGGCCGCGGCCTGCGCCAGCGCCGGCGCGTGCGCGGGGTGCACGTAGCCCGGCGCGCTCCAGCCCTGCACCTGGACCCGCAGCAGCGCGCCTTCGGCGACCAGCGGCTCGAGATCGGCGTCGCGCAGGCGCGGCTTGATGCGGAAGTAATCGGCGATCCAGCGCGCCTGGGCGATGCCCAGCGCCTGCACCGAGCGCAGCACGGTGTCGCGGCGCACGATTTCCGGCTCGATCCGCGCCGTGTCCCAGTCCGCCACCGCCACGCCGGCCACGCGCTCGGCCAGGTCGTAGACGCGATGGAAGTTCTCGCGCCGCGCGACCATCAGCTCGCCCAGGGCGAAGCCGGCTTCGAGCCAGCGTTTCTCGTCTTTCCAGCCCCACCAGCCGCCGCCGGCGTCCTCGCGCTCGAAGTCGGAGGACTTGACCGGGCCCCGCTCGCGGATGTGCTGCAGCAGGCGGTCGATGTGCGCGCCGTTCCTGTCGCGGTGGCTGCGCGCGTTGCGGATCGCCCAGTGATGCTCGCGCTGCGGCAGCGCGTTGCGGTGCAGGATGTAGTCGCGCATCGAGGCGAAGCAGGCCTCGTGCGCCCAGACCTCGAAGATCGCGCGCTCGGCCAGCAGTTCTTCCAGCCACTGCCGCGGGTAATCGCCCAGGCGCGAGAACAGCACCAGATAGGGGCTGCGCGCGACCACGTGGATGGTGTCGATCTGCAACAGCTGCATGCGCTCGATCGCCGCCACCAAGTCGGCCTTGCGCGCGCGCCGGCGCGGCCGCGCCAGCAGCCCCTGCGCGGCCAGGTGCAGCGCGCGCGCCTGCGCCGGGCGCAGCGGCGCCGTCGGGGTCAGGTCCATGGGGTCGCGTCCATGCCGCCGCCCCCGCGGTTCATGCCGCCTGCGATTCCAGCGCGGCGCGCAGCAGCGCCTGCAGCAGCGGCTGCAGGCGCGCGGCCTTGGCTTCGTCGTAGGCGAAGCTGTCCTCGTCCATGTAGTTGCGCTGGCTCAGCTCCAGCTGCACCGCCTGCACGCCGATCTCCGGATCGCCGTAATGGCGGGTGATGTAACCGCCCTTGAAGCGGCCGTTGGCGACCCAGTCGTAATCGGTCTGCGCGCCGAGCGCGCGCTCCAGGCGCATCTGCAACTCGGGCAGGCAGCTCTTGCCGGCGGCGGTGCCGAGGTTGAGGTCGGGCAGTCGGCCTTCGAACAGGAACGGCAGTTCGCCGCGGATCGAATGGCCTTCCCACAACACCGCGCGGCCGTGCTCGCCGCGGATGCGGTCGAGCTCGGCGACGAGCGTGTCGTGGTATGGCCGCCAGTACCGCTCGACCCGTTCGGCGACCTCTTCCGGCTGCGGCGCCTGTCCGTCCCGATACACCGCCTCGCCGCTGAACTGCACCGCCGGGCACAGCCCGGTGGTGTTCTGGCCCGGGTACAGCGAGGTGTCGTCCGGCGGGCGGTTCAGGTCGACCACGTAGCGCGAGTAATGCGGCACCAGGATCGAAGCGCCGAGCTCGCGCGCGAACGCATACAGCCGCGAGACGTGCCAGTCGGTATCCGGCGCGCGCCGCGCGGACTCGACCATGCGCGCGGCGATCGGCTCGGGAATGCGCGAACCGTCGTGCGGCAGGCTGATCAGCAAGGGCGCCGTGCCGCGGTGCAGTCGGAACACGGGCTCGGTCGGCGGCGGTACGGTGACGGCGTTCATGCGATGGCGTTCAGTCGGCGGCGCCGGGCTGCAGGTGCCGGCGGAAGAAGGCCATGGTACTGCGATGCACCTGCAGCCAGGTCGCGTGGCGCAGGAAGAAGTGGTCCTCGTCCGGCAGGACCAGGGTTTCGACCGGCGCTCCCCGCGCGCGCAGGCGCTCGACCAGTTCCACGCTCTGGGCGAACTTCACCGCCCGGTCGTCGTCGCCGTGCATCAACAGCACCGGCGAACGCCAGGTGTCCACGTGCGCCATCGGCGAGGACTGCCAGGCCAGCTCCAGTTCGTCCGGCCGCAGGCCCCACAGGCCGCTGTTGTCGCCGCCCTTGGCGCTTTCGCGCCAGTCGTGGACGCCGTGGCGGTCGGCCCCGGCCGCGAACAGGTCGGAGTTGCGCGCCAGCGCCGAAGCGGTCAGGAAGCCGCCGTAGGAGCCGCCGTAGATGCCGATCCGGCGCGCATCGACGTCGTCGCGCTTGGCCAGATACGCGTGCGCGGCCAGCACGTCCTGGTACTCGCTGGCGCCGCGCGGGCCCTGCTTGGCAGCGCGGCGGAAGGCTTGGCCGTAGCCGGTGCCGGCGCGGAAGTTCAGCGCCAGCACGACGAAGCCCTGGCTCGCCAGCCACTGATTGCTGGCGTAATCGGCGTAGTAGTAACTGCCGTAGTGCCAACCGGGCAGCATCTGCCGGATCGGCCCGCCGTGCACGTAGACCAGCGCCGCGCGCTTGCCCTTGAACGCGGCCGGCGGCTCGAACACGGTCGCATGCGAGACCACGCCGTCGCCGGCGCGCAGGCTGATCGTCTTGGGCTCGGCCAGGCGGTCGATCGGGAAGCGCGCCGGCAATTGCGCCGGGAAGATCCGCCGCGGCTCGCCGCCGCTGCGCGGCACCAGCGCGATCGCGGTCGGACGGCGCGCGTCGGCGTGGCGGAACGCGAGCCATTGCCCGCCGGCGACCGCGACCGGTTCGGTGGCGATCTGGTGCTTGTCGGTCAGCCGCGTCTGCGTGGCGCCCTTGGCGTCGACGACGAACAGCTGCCGGTAGTCGAGGTCGGCGCAATTGCCGCTGAAGAAGAAGTTCCCGTCCTCGGCCAACGCGCTGGTTTCCACCTCGCATTCGCCGCGGCTCAGCGCGACCGGCTGGCCGCCGTCGGGCGAAAGCGCGTACCAATGCAGCCAGCCGCTCTGTTCGGAGCTGAATACCAGACGATCGTCGCGGCTCCATTGCAACGCATCGGGCTCGGCGAACTGGGCGTAGCCGCCGGCGCTGTCGCTGGAGCGGAACACGCGCTTGGCCTGGCCGGTAGCGACCTCGGCGACCCAGATTTCGAACGGATGGGCGCCGGTCAGGTCGAAGGTTTCGCCGTTGCGCACCGCGGCGGTGCGCAGGAACGCGACGCGGCGGCCGTCGGGCGACCAGGCCGGCTGGCTGTCGCGGTTGAAGTCCGCGCCCATCCAGCGCACGGTGCGCGCGGCCAGGTCGAGCACGCCGACGAAGCTGTGGTCGCCGCGGCCGCTGACGAAGCCCAGCGATTTGCCGTCGGGCGAAAACACCGCGCTGCCGTTGCTGCCGCGGGTCCGGATCAAATCGCTCTTGCACCACGCCGGCGCCTGGACGCCGGGCAAGGCATGGCAGGCCGGCGCCTGGCCTTGGACCAGCAGCGCATCGCTCCGCGGCGCGAACTGCATGCCGCGCCCGGCGGCGATGCGTTGCGGCGCGTCCGAACCGTCGCTGGCCACCACCCACACCGCCTGCTCCTGGCCGTCGGGGTCGCTGGTCGGGTTGCTGTTGTGGCCGGACGCGTCCGGACCGCTGCCGCGCACGTAGGCCAGCCAGCGGCCGTCGGCGCTGAGCTGCAGGGGGCCGATCGCCTGGCCGTCGTCCTCGCCGTACGCGGTCAGGCGTTTCGGCGCGAAGTCCGGCGCGCGCGCCGTCCATACGTTGCGCACGCCTTGATCGTTCGATACCCAGGCCAGCACCGGCGCATCGCTGGCGCCGACCAGTTGGTCCGGCCGCGGCACGCTCAGCAGATCGGCGATGTCCATCGCCGGCGCGGCGACCGCCACGGCCGCCGCGATGCTCATCACGCCGGCCATCGCGCCGGCCGCCATCCAACGACGTTCCCTGTGTTTCATCGAAGCCCCTATCGGATCGCGCGCGTGGCCTGCGTCCGCGCGGCGAGCGTCGCCGGGCTAGCGCATCAACACCACTTCTTCGGCGCTGGTGGGATGGATGGCGACCGTGTCGCGCAGGTCGTCCAGGGTGATGCCGCGTTTGAGCGCCACCGCGAACCCTTGCAGGATTTCGTCGGCGGCCTCGCCCAGCAAATGAATGCCGACCACGCGGCGCTCCTGGCCGACGCAGATCAGCTTGAACAGGCTGCGCTGCGGCGACTCGGCCAGGGCGTACAGCATCGGCCGAAAGCCGGCGCGATAGATGTGCAGATTGTCACCATGTCGTTCGTCGCCGTACCGCGCCCGCGCCTCGTCCTCGCTCAGCCCGACCTTGCCGATCGGCGGATGGGAGAACACCACGCTGGGGATGTCCTGCCGGCTCAAGCGCCCGTCGCGGCCGCCGAACACGCGGTCCATCAAGCGCCGCGCGGCGGCGATCGCGACCGGGGTCAGCTGCGGGTCGGCGGTGACGTCGCCGACCGCGTCGATGCCGGCGACATTGGTCGCGTTGAGTTCGTCGACCGCGATATGGCCGCGCGCGTCCGTCGCCACGCCGATGCGCTCCAGGCCGAGGCCGGCGCTGTTGGGCCGGCGCCCGGTGGCGAATACGACCTGATCGAAAGCCTCGCTGAGCGAACCGTCGGCGCCGCGCAGCCGCACCCGCCCCGGCTCGCCCTCCAGCGCGGCCACCGCGTGGCCGAAATGCAGGCGCACGCCGTTCTGGCGGTAGTCCTCGGCCAGTTGCGCGGTCAGCTCGGCATCGAAGCCGTCGAGCAGGCGCGCGCCGCGCGCGAACAATTCGACCTGGCTGCCCAGCGCCTGCAGCACGCCGGCCAGTTCGACCGCGATGTAGCCGGCGCCGACGATCGCGACCCGCGCCGGCGCGGCGCACCATTGGAAGAAGTCGTCGGACACCGCGCCGAGCCCGGCGCCGGGAATGTCGGGACGCAGCGGCCGGCCGCCGGTCGCCAGCAGAATCCGCGCCGCGCTCAGGCGCGCGCCGTTCTCGCATTCGACCGTGTTGGCGTCGACCAGTTGCGCGCGCATCGGCAGCACCGCGATGCCGGACGCGTCGAGGCGGCGCCGGTAACTGTCATGGATGTTGGCGATGTAGCGCTGGCGATGGACGATGAAGGTCGGCCAGTCCAGGGCGCAAGGCCGCTGCGGATCGGCGTGGAGGCCGAAGCCCAGGCTTTGCGCCATGCGCAGCTTGCCGGCGATGTCGGCGGCCAGCCACATCGCCTTCTTCGGCACGCAGCCGACGTTGACGCAGGTGCCGCCGAGCGCGCCGGGTTCGAGCAGGGCCACGCGCGCGCCGTACTCGGCGGCGCGGAAGGCGCCGGCCAGGCCGCCGGAACCGCCGCCGACCACGATCAGGTCGTAGCGGCCGTCGGCGCTGTCGGAAGAGTTCATGCGAAGCGCTCCGGTCGATAGGGATGCGGATCGATCGCCGGCGCGCGGCCGGCGATCAGGTCGGCGATCAGCTGGCCGGTGCCGGCGCTCATGCTCACGCCCATCATGCCGTGGCCGGTCGCCAGCCACAGGCCGTCGCGGCCAGGCACCGCGCCGACGATCGGCACGTCGTCGACGCTCATCGGCCGCCAGCCGTACCAGCGCTCGCGCTCGACCGGGCCGACCGGATGGTGCAGGTACTCGGCCGCGCCGCGCTCCAGCGCCGCCAGGCGGCGCGGGTTGAGGCTTTCGTCGTAGCCGGAGAATTCCATCGTGCTGCCGAGCCTGAAGCCGCTGTCCCACATGGTCACGCAGACCTTGCGCTCGCGCAGCACCACCGGCCGGCGCGGCACCAGCGCCGGGCGATCGTAAGTGATCGAATAGCCCTTGCCCGGCTGCATGGCGCGTGGCAGCGAACTCAGGCCGATCAGCTGCGACAGCTTCGGCGACCAGGCGCCGGTCGCGACCACCACCTGGCCGGCGCGCAGGACGCCCTGCGAAGTCAGTGCACGGTATTCCTCGCCGTCGCGCTGCAGATCCTGCAGCCGGCACTGCTCGATCAAGTCGCCGCCGCGCGCGCACACCGTGCGCGCGAGTTCGGCGACGTAGCGATCCGGGCGCAGCACAGCGTCGTGCTCGAAGCGGATCGCGCCGGCTACGCCGGGCTTGAACGCCGGGTCCTGGGCTTCGTAGCGGGCGCCGTCGATCACTTCGACCTGGATGCCGAACTCGCGCAACAAGTCGAGTTCGAACTGGCCGCCCTCGAAGGACTTGCGCTCGCGGAACACGTAGTCGACGCCGGCGTTGTCGAACTCGCAGACCAGGCCGTAGCGGCCGACCCAGTCTTCCAGGCGCGCGCGCGAATCGTTGAGCAGGGCCGACTTGGCCTGCGCGCTGGCGCGCCAGTCGCGCTCGTTGCAGCGCGCGGCGAAGCGCAGCAGCCAGCCCCACAGCTGCAGGTCGAGTTTGGGATGCACGTACAGCGGCGCGTCGGGGGTCAGCATCCAGCGCAGGGCCTGGGCGATCACCCCCGGCGCCGCCAGCGGCGTGGCGTGGCTGGGGGTGATGGTGCCGCAATTGCCGTGCGAGCTGCCGCCGCCGATCCGACCGGCGTCGATCACCCGCACGCTGCGCCCGGTTTCCAGCAGGGCCAGGGCGCAGGCCAGGCCGATCACGCCCGCGCCGACCACGATCACATCGCTGCGGCCGCGGTCCGTCCGCGCCTGCGCTTCCGCCACTTCTGCTTCGCCCATCTGCCCTTTCAGCCGTCCGGAGTCTGGTCGTGCGGCCGCGCGGCGTGCGCCGGCGGCCCCAGTGCCGTCGGGGAGCCGTTCGGCACACGCCCCATAGTACTAAGACTGGACCGGTCCGGCCGGGCCGGGCTTTGCGCGTTGCGGCGGGCCGTGGCGGCGAGTCGGCCGCGGTTCTGTGATAAGCGGCAGAAAAGTCCGCCGCGTTGTGTGACCACGAACGCGGGTTTCGCGTTCAAGCCGCTTGCCGCCTCCGCCTAAGGTCGCATTCGTCCACCGACACGCGCATCGCGGCCGCCACCCGCGTTCCAGCGTCGAAGCGCTGGACCCGACGCCATGACCCGCACCGACCGCCGCCGCGGCCGGCAGGGACGGCTGCGGCCTAAAAAACCACTTCAGGGATCCATCCATGCACGCCAAGACCGCTCTGCTCAGCGCCGCCGTCGTCGCCGGCATCGCCCTCCTCGCCGCCTCGTCCCGCTCCGGCTCCGAAACCACGCCTGCCGGGGCCGCGACCGGCTTCGCCGCCGGCCGCAGCGCAACCGCGCCCGCACCGCGCGCCGATGCCGCGCGCGCGCATCGCGCCGTGCAGGCGATGCAGCTCGCCGTCGGCAGCCGCCGCGAGAGCGACCTGCTCGCCGCCTCGACCTCGCCCGAACAGGCCGCCGCTTCGCCCGCGGCCCAGCGCGCGCGCCGCCTGCTCGAAACCGTCGCCGCCGACGCAGTGCACCGCACCCAGGCCGACGGCTTCGTCGCCCGCGACGTGATGATCGATCGCGACGGCACCGAGCACGTGCGCATGGAGCGCAGCTACCGCGGCCTGGCGGTGGTCGGCGGCGACCTGGTCGTGCATTCGCGCAACGGCGAACTGCTCTCGGTCACCCAGGGCGACAACATGCGCAGCTTCGGCCGCCCGTCGATCGAACCGAAGCTCAGCGCCGAACAGGCCGGCATCGAGGCCGGAGGCGCGTTCGACGGCACCGTCGCCGCGATCGCCCCGGCCCGCCTGGTGATCTTCGCCCGCGGCACCGAACCGACCCTGGCCTGGCAGGTCGACGTCGAAGGCGACCGCCGCAACGACCCCGCACCGGGCCTGATCAGCTACTACCTGGACGCGCGCAACGGGGAGCTGCTGCAGGAAGACGACCGGGTGCACTCGGCCGCCGCCAACGGCACCGGCCGCACCCTGACCCTGGGCAACGTCGGCCTGGTCAGCAACTCGATCAGCGGCGGCTACACCCTGACCGACCCGACCCGCGGCAACGGCCAGACCCTGGACGCGCGCAACCAGACCGGCACCAGCGCGGCCACCGCGTTCAACGACGCCGACAACGTCTGGGGCAACAACGCCACCTCCGACCGCGCCTCGGCCGCCGCCGACGCGCATTACGGCGTCGCCGCGACTTTCGACTATTTCAAGAACGTGCACGGCCGCAACGGCATCTTCAACGACGGCCGCGGGGTCAAGAGTTACGTCCACTACGGCCCGACCAACCTGGTCAACGCTTACTGGACCGGCTCGGCGATGGTCTACGGCGACGGCGACGGCGTGACCTATCGCCCGTTGGTCGCGCTCGACGTCGCCGGCCACGAAATGGCCCACGGCGTGACCGGCGCCACCGCGCGCCTGGGCTACTACAACATCAAGGACAGCGGCGGCCTCAACGAATCCACTTCGGACATCTTCGGCACGCTGGTCGAATACAGCGTCGGCAACGCCAACGACCCGGGCGACTACCTGCTCGGCGAGGAGGTCTACATCAACAACCCGGGCAATACCAAGGCGTTGCGCCTGATGTTCAAGCAGGACGCCGACGGCCGCTCGTTCTCGTGCTATCCCAGCGGCGGCTTCACCGCTTCGCTGACCTACCAGAACGGCAAATACGACCCGCACCTGAGCTCGGGCGTGGGCAACCGCTTCTTCTACCTGCTGGCCGAAGGCGCGGTCACGCCGAAGGGCTTCAGCTACACCCCGGCGCAGCTGGTCTGCAACGGCGACACCACGATCGCCGGCATCGGCCGGGCCAAGGCCGGCGCGATCTGGTACCGCGCCCTGACCCGCTACTTCGTCTCCAGCACCACCTACCCGCAGGCGCGCACCGGCACCCTGCAGGCGGCGGCGGATCTGTACGGCAGCACGTCGGCCGAATACAAAGCCGTGGCTCGGGCCTGGAGCGCGGTGTCGGTGAACTGATCCCGCTTCGGCCTGGCTCCACGGACCGGCCCGCACGCGCGGGCCGGTCCGCGTCGGCGTCCCGGCGCTCGCGCCTTCGTCAGCGCGAGCGCCGCAACGGCGGTACGCGCCAGTAGGTGAAGGCACGCCACAGCCATTCGGCCGGGCCGAAACGGAACCGGCGCAGCCACAGGTGCGCGAGCCGCATCTGCGCCAGGTACAGCAGGCAGGCCGCCGCCAGCAACGGCGCCGGCGCCAGTCGGCCCCACAGGCCCAGCCCGTAGCCGTAAAAGACCCAGGTGCCGACCAGGGACTGCATCAGATACAGGCTCAGCGCGACACGGCCGGGCGCGACGAACGGCCGCGGCCAACGCCGGCCGCGCGCCAGCGACAAGACCACCGCCGCGACCAGCGCCAGGGCCAGCGGCAAGGCACCCATCATGTGCAGGGTGCCGGCGAGGAAACTGCGCGCGGTCAAGTGCGCGTTGGAGACGGTCGGGTCGATCGCCAGACTCGCGGCGGTCAGCGCCGCGCCCGCGCCCAGCCCGCCCCACAGCAGGCGCCGCCACAACCCACGGTGCGCCTGCGGCTCGGCGAACGCGCCGCTGCGGGCCAGGCCGGCGCCGATCAGGAACAGGCCCAGGGCCAACGGCAGCATGACCGGCGCGCCGGACAGGGTCAGCTCGGCGAATTCGCGCATGCGCTGCACGGTCGCATCGGCATAGCTGCCGTGCGCGTAGGCGGCCACGGCCTGCGCGCGTTCGGCGGCGCTGCGCGCCTGCGCCTGCGCGTCGTCGCCGGCCACGCCGGGCAAGGTCAGCAGCCCCGCCAGCAACAGCAAGAACGCGCACGGCACCGCGTACAGCAAGGCGCCCAGCCGCCACTGCGCCTGCGCGCCGAGCCCGCGCAAGGCGTACAGCGCGAATGCGCACAGCGCGTAGGTGACCAGGATGTCGCCGGACCAGATCAGCCAGGCATGGACCAGGCCGATCGCCAGCAAGCCCAGGCTGCGGCGCAGGTACAGCGGACGGAAATCGCGGCCGGCGGCCCGTGCGCGTTCGCCCATCACCGCGAAGCCGATCCCGAACAGCAGCGAGAACACGGTCCAGAACTTGTGCCGGACCAGCACATAGACCGTCATCGCCGTCCAGCGGTCGATGCCGCGCAGGGCCGGGTCGATGCCGTCGGACAGATCCGCCAGCGGCGCGGTGAAGAACGGCGCATTGCTCAGCAGGACGCCGAGCAGGGCGATGCCGCGCAACGCGTCGAGCGCATCCAGGCGCTCGCCGGCGGCGACCGGCGCCAGCGGCAGGGGCGGCGGCAGGGGCGGCGCAATCGGGCCGGGCTCGGTGGACATCGCGGTTCCTTAGGTAGCCGGCTCTTATGTAGCCCGTCCCGGCCGCGCAAAACAGCGCCGCCAACGCGGAGGCGGAAACCGCCCCGCCCAAACGGGAACGGCCCGCGCGAGCGGGCCGTCCGGAACATCGATCGCGGCGGCGGTCAGTGCTGGTGGCCGCCGTCGCCGTGGACGTGGCCGTGCTCGACCTCTTCCTTGCTGGCCTCGCGCACTTCGACGATCTCGATCGCGAAATGCAGGTCCTTGCCGGCCATCGGATGGTTCAGATCGACGTCGACCACGCTCATGCCGACCTTCTGGATGGTCACCGCGCGCGGGCCGAAGCTGGTCGGCAGCACCGCCTGCATGCCCGGGCTCAGCTTGGCGTCCTTGAAGTACTTCTTCGGCACGCGCTGGGTCAGGCCTTCCTGGCGGGCGCCGTACGCGTCGACCGCGGCCACGTCGACTTCGAACTTGTCGCCGGCTTCGCGACCGTCCATGGCCTTCTCCAGGCCCGGAATGATGTTGTTGTGGCCGATCAGGATCGCCAGCGGATCGCGGCCTTCCGAGCTCTCCAGCGGCTCGCTGCCCTGCTCGGAGACGGTGTAGTGGAAACGGACGACGCGATCTTTCTCGATTTTCATTGCTGGATCCGGATGGAGACCGCACGCTGCGGTCGGTAATGGGGACACGGCGCCGCGCAGAATGCGCGGACCGCCACAAAACGACAGGGACGCTGTCTTGTCGCCGCTGCCGTTAGCCGCCAAGCTAGCGACGTGACGAAGGCCGCGCATTATCCCGGCAACACCGCTCCCGCGCCAGCGCGCGGCCCGCTGCCGTTGCCGGCGCTGGCCCTGGCCGCGGCCCTGAGCGCGCTGCTGGCGGGATGCGGCGGCGGCCGCGAACTGGTCCGCAAGCCGGCCCCGCCGAGCGCCCCGATCCGGCACTGGCCGCACGTCCAGCCCGAGGACCCCGACTCCGCCAATGCCGTGCTGATGCGCGCCATCAGCCTGGTCGGCACGCCCTACCGCTACGGCGGCAACACCCCGGACAGCGGCTTCGACTGCAGCGGCCTGGTCAACTACGTCTATCGCGACATGCTGGCCCTGAGCCTGCCGCGCACCTCGCGCGACCTGGCCGCCTACCAGGGCCCGCGGATCGAACCGACCCGGCTGGCCGCCGGCGACCTGGTGTTCTTCGGCAGCCGCGGCAACGTCAGCCATGTCGGCATCTACGTCGGCGAAGGCCGTTTCGTCCACGCCCCCAGCACCGGCGGCACGGTTCGCCTGGACCGGCTCGACGGCCCTTATTGGGTCGATCACTACAGCGGCGCCAAGCGAGTGCTGAACAAGTGATCCGACTTTCCTGAACGGGGGTCGGCACCGGGTCGCGGTTAAAAATGTGAATCAAATCACGCGCTTGTTAACGAGCATCTAACGAAATTTAAACCAATGTCTCCGGCGCCCCGGGCATCATCCTTCCCCGGTGACGACTTCGTGATGACTGCGTGACGCCTCAATTCACTCGCCAACGCCGCCAGGCTGCTACCCCCGAAGCCCCCCTGGCCCAGAGCACCCGCACCGCTCGGGCTACCCAACGTCTCCTGCTCACCGCCGCGCTGGCGGTTTGCGCCCTTCCCGCTTTCGCCCAGTCCTCGACCGCCACCGGCCTGTCGATGGGCGCCCTGCCCGGCGGCCCCTCGCTGCGCAACGATTCGGCCGACGCGCCGGAGTCCACCGCCGGCAGCATGCTGCCGGAGGCGATGACCCTGTCCGACCGCGCGCTGCTGCTGGCCACCGACCTGAACCGCCTGCTCGGCCCGAACGCCAACCTGGGCAAGGCCGACCTGCCGGTCGCCGAACAGAGCCGGATCAAGAGCCTGCTGCAACGCGCCCTGGGCCTGCTCGGCACGCCCTACCGCTGGGGCGGCAGCAGCCCCGACCAGGGCTTCGATTGCAGCGGCCTGGTCGGCTACGTGTTCCGCAACGCCCTGGGCATCGAACTGCCGCGCGTCTCGCGCGAGATGGCCAAGACCGGCGCAGTGATCGACCGCGCCTCGATGACCGAGGGCGACCTGGTGTTCTTCGGCCGCCGCGGCCGGGTCGACCATGTCGGCATCTACCTCGGCGACGGCCGCTTCGTCCACGCTCCGCGCACCGGCAAGGACGTCACCGTGTCCAGCCTGGACACCGGCTACTGGAGCGGCAAGTTCATGGAAGCCCGCCGCGTCGACGGCATCTGAGGCGACCGCCCGAGCATCCCAACACAAGCCGCCTTCGGGCGGCTTGTTCGTTTTGGGGCCGCGGCGGCGCGATCGGCCGGTGGCGCCGTGGTTGCCAGGCCCGGGTCATGGCTTGCGCCGCTCCTACTCCCGCGACGGTTTCGGGCTTCGATCAATGGCGATGGCGTTGGTTTCTCTGCGCGTTCCGTGGTCGCGGCTTACGCCGCTCCTACAGGGAGACATGGGGAAGGACGCGGCGAGAGTGAAGGATGGCGGTCGCGGCTTGCGCCGCTCCTACTCCCGCGACGGTTTCGGGCTTCGATCAATGGCGATGGGGTTAGTTTCTCTGCGCGTCCCGTGGTCGCGGCTTACGCCGCTCCTACAGGGGCATGGGGCAAGGACGCGGCGAGAGTGGAGGATAGCGGTCGCGGCTTGCGCCGCTCCTGCTCCCGCGACGGTTTCGGGCTTCGATCAATGGCGATGGCGTTGGTTTCTCTGCGCGTCCCGTGGTCGCGGCTTACGCCGCTCCTACAGGGGCCGGTGCCGCTCAGCGCTCGATCAGGATCAGCTTGCCGGTCTTGGGGTCGCGGTAGACCTGGCCGACCTCCTGGTAGCCCGGCCCGGCGCCCTGCTGCCCGCGATGCGGGCGCTCGATCGCCTTGCCGCGCGCGACCTCGACCGGAGTGCGCTGCGGCGTCACCGCGGTGATCGCGGCGAGCAGGCCGCAGGCGAACACCAGCATCACGTCGACCAGATTGACCAGGCTGGCGCGCGGGTCTTCGTCGTCGTGGTCGAAACGCGTGCGCAGCCGGCGCCGCGCCGCGCGCGAGGCGCGCACGCTCATGCCGCCGCCTCCATGCGTTCGAGCAATTCCTCGTACCAGCGCCGGCGCAGGCGGCCGATCCACAGTCCGGCGATGCCGGCGATCAGGCCGAGCACGGTAGCGTCGAAGGCCACCGTGACCGCGCTGGCGAGCTGGGCCGGATCGCCCTGGCCGAGCGCGGCCAAGCCGGGGCCGAGCGGGATGATGGTCGCCATCAGGCCCAGCATCGGCGGCACCCGCGCCAGCAGATCGCAGCGCTCGATGCGCCGCCGCGCCAGGCGCTCGACCAGGGCCGGATCGCCGGCGCGCTCGAGCCGGCGCAGGCCCAGCCAGCGTTCGCCGATCGCCAGGCCGGCCTCGATCAGGGCCGCGCCGCAGGCCGCCAACAGCACCGCCATCGCCACCGGCAACAGCCGCGCGATCAGGTGGTGCAGCCAGTCGAAATGCGTCATCCACTCCATCGTCGTCTTACCTCGTATTCGTTGACCTGGTCGATCGCGCGGGCGCAGCGGCCCGCGCTCTACCTCATCCCGCCCGCGCCGCCGGCACCGCCAGGCCGCGGCGCAGGCCGAAGCCGAGCAGCAGCGCGATCGCCAGCGCGATCAGCGCCGACGGCAGCGGATGGCGCTGGACCAGCGCCACCGGCGCCAGGGTCGACAGTTCGCTGACGTGCGCGTTGCGCGCCGGCTCGGCCGGCTTGGCGGGCGCCTGCTTCGAACCGGCCTGCTTCGATCCGGACTGCTTCGATTCGGGCGGCTTCGGTGCGGCCTGCGGCGCCGGCACGGGCGGCGACGGGCGATTCGATGCCGCGGCCCGCATCGCCGCCTGCTGCGCGCGCGCGGTCTCGCCGCGTGCGAACGTCGACACCGCGCCGCGCTCGCCGCGCGCACGCGCCAACACTTCGGCCACCTGCGCCTGCGCTGCCGGCGACAGCCGCGGTTGCAGCCAGCCCCACAGCGGGTGGTCCGGCGCGGCGTGGCCGCTGCCCGGCAGGCCGTTGCGCGCGACCAGCGCGGCCAGTTGCTCGCCCAGGCGCGCGAGGTTGGCCTCGGGCGTCTTCCAATAGCCCTTCTGCGCCGCCACCAGCATCAGCGCCAGCATGTGCGCCTTGGCCTGCTGGGCGTGGCCGCGCTCGAGGAAGTCGGCGACGCCGAGGCGGTAGCGGTCGTCGAGGTAGACGCTCTGCACTTCGTCCCAGGCCCAGCCGTGGATCACGTCCGGCCGGGTCACCTGCCAGCCCCACAGGTTTTCCAGGAACTCCTGACTGACCGTGCGCGCGCCGGCATAGCCGTGTTTCATCAGCGGGCGGATCCAGGCGGGATTGAGGTAACGGCCGCGGAACTCGCGCAGCAGCGCGGCTTCCAGCGGCTCGACGTCGGCGCGCTCGGCGTCGGCGTTGTACAGCACCTGCGCCTGCGGCACGCGCCCGGTCAGGGTTTCCACCGCCAGCGACAGGCCGCCGAAGTAGTCGAAGGCATCGTTGTTGTCGAGCAGGCCGTACAGGTGCGAGGCGCGGCCGTGGTAGCTGCGCTCGACTCGGCCCAGGCCGATCTCGAACGCGCGATGCGCGGCGCTGCCGTTGGCGTCGAGACCGTAGGCATGCCCCATGCGATTGAGATAGGCGCGGCCGATCTGGCGCCGTTCGCTCCAGGCGCCGGAGCGCTCGGTGAGCCGATTGACGCCGGCGCCGTACGCGCCGGGCGCATCGCCGAACACCCGCCAGGCCGCCTCGCGGCCGGCGTCGGCCAACGGCACGCCCTGCGCGCGCAGGGCGTCGGTGCGCTGCAACCATTCGCGAGCGACGCCGTTGCCGGCCACCGCTTCCTCACCGAATTCAACCTGCTCGCCCAGCGGCGCCAACGCCGCCGCCAAGGCCGGCGCCAACTCCGGCCGTTGCGCGCGCAGGGTCTTGGCGCTCGCCGCCAGGGCCAGGCGGCCGCCGCGGTCGAGCAACTGCACCAGGTTCGGATAGAGGTCGCGGAACAAGCCCGAGGTGGTGACGATGACGTCGCGGCGCGGCTGCCCCTGCGGCATCGGCTTGAGTTCCAGCCCCTGGACGATGCCGCGTGCGTTCCAGCGCGGCTGCACGCCCATCAGCGCCAGCGAGAAGCCGACCATGACGCCTTCGTCGCGCACCGCGTCGGACGCCCACAACACCACGCCCTCGCTGCCGCTGCGGCCGTCGCTGCGCGCCAGCACCCGCGCCGCCTGTTCGGCGCCCAGGCGCTGCGCCAGCGGCGACGGCAGCACGTCGCCGTCGAGGCCATGGAAGTTGCGCCCGGTCGGCAGCGATTCCGGCGCGCGCAAAGGGTCGTTGCCCTTGCCCGGCCGGACGAAGCCGCCGTCCAGGCCGTGCAGCAGCGCGGCCATTTCCGCCGGCGGCGATTCGATCAGTTTGCCGCGCAGGGCCTCGCGTTCGCCCAGGCCGCGCATCGAGTCGAGCATCGTGTCGAGCTGGCCCCCGTCCCAGGCCTGGCCGAACACGTGCAGGCCGTGCGGCATGAACTTTTCCTGCAGCTTGGTCAGGTAGTGGCCGATCTCGTGCGCGAGCAGGTCGTCGTCGGCCTGCTCGAAGCCGATCCCGCGCACCTGCAGCACGTCGGCCATGCTCGCCTCGAGTTCGGCGCGCAGCTGCAGCGCCTCGACCTGGGCGCGCATCTCGCTCGCGGCCTGGGCGCGCAGCGGTTCGCTGCTGCTGCTCTCGAAGCTTTCGACCAACTGGCGCAGGGTCAGCAGGCGGTCGTACAGCGAGGTCGCCGCCAACGGCGGGGTCAGGTGATCGACCATCACCGCCAGGCCGCGGCGCTTGGCCTGGGTGCCTTCGCCGACGCCGTCGACGATGTAGGGATAGATCCCGGGCACGTCGCCGGCGATCAGGCGCGAGTAATCGTCCTCGGCCAGGCCGACCGCCTTGCCGGGCAGGAACTCGTAAGTGGAATGGCGGCCGATGTGGACGATGGCGTCGGCGCGGAACACGTCGCGCAGCCAGTGGTAGTAAGCCAGGTATTGGTGCGGCGGCGGGATCTGGGTGTTGGCGTGCAGCAGTTCCTCGTCGACCTCCCAACCGCGCGGCGGCTGCGGGCCGATGAACACGTTGCCCAGGCGCAGGCCCGGCAACACCACGGTGTCGTCGTGCACCATCACCTTGCCTGGCGCGCGGCCCCAGCCGCGCAGGCCCGGCACCTGCAGCGCCAGCAGGCGGCGCTGCGCGGCGCCGGCGTCGGCGCAGGGCGCTTCGGCCGCCGCAGCCTCAGCCTTGAGGCAGCGCAGATGGGCTTGGATCAGGTGGCGGAACTCGGCCAACGCCGTGTCGCGTGCCGGATGATCGATGCCTTCGAGCAGATGCAGCAGTTCGCGTTCGGCATCGCGCACCCGGCGTTCGCCGAGTTCGGTCTCGTGCGCGGCGCGCGCCAGCGCGACCTGCGCCTGCAGGCGCGCCAGCGGGCCGTCGCTGACCTCGCCCTGCACCGCCGCCGGCAGGGTCGCGAACCAGCGCCGATAGTCGTCGCCGGACAGGGTGGTCGCCTGGGCCGCCATCGCCGCCAGTTCGCCGCCGTCCTCGGGCGTGTTGACGCCGAGCTGCATCATCCGCTCGAGCAAGGCCTCCGGCGTGGCCGGCAGGTCGTCGATGCGATAGCCGTGGTCGCGCATGGTCCGCAGCATGCCGTGCAGCGAAGCCGGCACGTCGAGGTTGTCGGCGCCGATGTTCTGCCGGCCGGGCGGGTGGTTGTAATAGATCAGGGCGATGCGCCGTTCGCTCGCCGGCTTGGCGCGCAGCGCGCGCCAGCGCCGGGCGCGCTCGACCAGGGCGCGCATCTCGCCGCTCAGCGGCTCGGGCCGCTGCAGGCGCACCCCGGTCAGCGGATCGATGCGCGGCGCGCCGGCCGCGGCCAGCACCATCGGCTGGCTGCTGCCCTGCAGCTCCGACATCGCGACCCGGTACTGCACGCTGGAGGCCGGCAGGCCGTCGCCGGACAAACGCCATTGCGCTTGGCCGCGATCGAGCAGGCGGATCGCCTTGAACACCGGCACGTCGAGCGCGGCGATCGCGCGGGTCGCCGCGTCGCGGCCTTCGGCGGCGCCGACCACGAAGTCCTGCAGCACCACCAGCCCGGCCAGCGGCTGCGCGCCGAGCATGGCACGCAGGTTCTGCACCGCCTGCAGCGACGCCTCGCCCCAGCGTGCGTACAGCCCCAGGCAGGCCAGTCCCTGCGCCTGCGCTTGTGCGCACAGCGCGTCGCCGGTGGCGACGTCGGCGTTGTTGAGGTCCAGCACCGCCAGCAGCGGCCGGGCATCGGCGGCCGGCGCGGCGACCGCCGCGCCGTTCTGGCGCAGCACCAGATCCGGCTGCGGCTGCGCCGCCGGCACCGCGCCGCCGTCGAGCAGAAAGGCGTAGCTGCGCTGCAGGTTGCGGTTGCCGCCTTCGCGCCACAGCGCGCGCAGGTCGAGCCATTCGCCGGCGAAGGCGTCGCCGCGGGCGCGCCGGACCAGCTCGGGCGGCGGCGTTTCGGCGGTGACGCGGATCAGTTCGTCGGCGCTGAATGCGCCCAGGCCGTGACCTTCGCGATGGCTGGACTGGGTCAGGCCGGCTTCGCCGTGAAAGGCGTACAGGCGCTGCGGACCGCGTCCACGCTGACGCAACCAGGACGCCGCCTCGCGCAGGCGCACGCCCTGTTCGCCGAACAAGGCCACTGCGATCACCGCGTCGCTGCCGCCGACCAGTTCGCGCAGTTGCCCGCGATCCAGGGCTTCGAGCTGCTGCGGCGTGCGCAGCACGATGCGGTCGCCGGGTCGGGTCGCCAACAATTCGCGTGCGGCCTCGGCCGCTTCCGGCGCGGCGCGCTCGGAGACTACGCCGAACACGGTCTTGGCCGGGGCGGCGGCGGCGAACGCCAGCAGGGCCGCGGCGCCCAAGGCGCGCCATCGGCGAGCGACCGCATGCCCAAGGACTCCGCGCTCACGGACACCACGCTCGACAACACCACGCGCAACACGCATCGACGGCCTCGCTCGCCGCACGCCCTGTGCGGAGCTGGATGAAGGAGGCGAACGACGGACGAAGAGACAGGCCACGGACCCGGTGCACGGGCGCGCGACGCCGCCCTCCGCGACGTCCACCGCGTACGCACCGGCCGGTCTCCGGGCTTGCGGGGGCCGGGACGAACCCGGCGCATCGGCGCCTTCCCGGAGCGCAGGCTCCAGTGGCTGGGCGAGTGCGGGCGGTTCGCATCCACGCCGGACGCGACCGCCGGCCGTCGCCGACGTGCCGATGCTTTACCCGCCTACCGTTGCAGGGGCAGCGCCGGACTGGTCCGCAGCCTCGCGGACGCACCGGCTTCCCGTTTAACCGCGTCGCCGGAGGGCGAGGCGGCACCAGATGCAAAGCGCGCGCAATCTAGCACAGCGCGCCGGCACGGCGCGGACGCGGGAGTATGGAGACGGCGGCAGCGTGCCGAGCCGGTGGGCGCCGCGTTGGGCGTGCGGAGCCCATCCTCCCGCGCTGCGAACCCCGCTCAGCAACCCAGTTGCGCCGGGCGCTGGCCCACTCTTTCGAAGGGGGCGATCGATGACGCGCCGACTCCCCGCACGCCGCTCACCCCTCGTGCACGTAACGCTCGACCGTCGCCTCGATGCCCTTGCTGAGTTCCATGATCTTCAGCGCGTACTCGGCCAGGCGCTTGTCGTCCTCGGTCAGCGGCGTCCACGCCGGCACCGGCGTCGGCTTGCCCTCGGCGTCCATCGCCACGAACACGATCACGCAGTGGGTGCACAGGCGCTCTTCGGCCACGCCGTCGTCCAGGCCCGGGTCGCGCGCCTTCACGTCGACCGCGAAGTGCATGCTGCTGGTGCCGGTGTGGATCAGCTTGGTGTGCACGGTGACCAGGTCGCTGATCCGGATCGGCGCGACGAAGCGGATGCCGCCGACCGCGACGGTGACGCTGTACTTGCCGCTCCAGCCGACCGCCGCGGCGTAGCCGGCCTGGTCGATCCACTTCATGACCATGCCGCCGTGGACCTTGCCGCCGTAGTTGACGTCGGTCGGCTGGGCCAGGAAGCGCAGGTTCAGTTCGCGTTGCTGCCCTTTCATGCTCAGCCCTCCCGCACGACCTTGATGTGCCGCACCACCGCGGCGCCGACCCGCTGCACGGCTTCGCGCTGGCGCTCGTCGTTGAGCTGGCCGTAGTCGGCGAGCTTGTCGCCGGCCTGGCCGACCGCGACCTGTTGCGGCACCACCAGCAGCCCGAGCTTGGCCAGCGCATCGCGCAGCACCAGCAGCGAGCGCAGCCCGCCGAGCGGCCCCGGCGACGCCGAGACGATGCCGGCGACCTTGTCGGCGAACAGCGCGGTACCGGAGCGGCCGTCCGCGAGCGGGCGCGAGATCCAGTCCAGAGTGTTCTTGACCAGGGCCGGCATCGAACCGTTGTACTCCGGCGTGCTGATCAGCAGGCCGTCGTGCTCGGCCATCAGCGCCTGCAGCCGGCGCGCGTTGTCGGGCATGGCCTCGGCTTCGATGTCGCCGTCGTAGATCGGCAACGCGTAGTCGCGCAGTTCGATCAGGGTCACTTCGGCGCCGGCGGCGCGCGCCCCCTCGGCCAGGACCGGGATCAGGCGGCGGTTGAAGGAGCCCTGGCGCAGGCTGCCGGCGAAAGCCAGCAGGCGCGGGGTGGCGGAAGGAATGGCGGCGGACATGGCGGGCTCCGTGGCGAAGCGGGAATTATGCGCGAGCCCCTCCGGCAGCGGGAGCTTGCGCGGCGACGGCGGCGGCGCGATGCTCGCGGCCACCGACCCTGGGGAGGCGCGGACCATGGCACGTACGATCCTGGCAGTGGTCGCCGGCATGCTGGTGGCGATGGCGACGATGAAGTTGTTCGAGTTCGGCTCGGCCCGCCTGCACCCGTTCCCGCCCGGCGCCGACCCGCGCGACATGGCGGCTTGGGCCGCGCATGTGGCCGACGCACCGTTCGCCGCCCTGGCCCCGGTGGTCGCCGGCTGGACCGTGGCCGCCTTCGACGGCGGCCTGGTCGCGGCGTTGATCTCGCGCCGGCACCGGCGCGGCGCCGCGCTGGTCGTCGGCGCGCTGATCGTCTGCGGCGTGATCGCGGTCAATGCGATGTTCGCCCACCCGCTATGGATGCTGATCGCCGGCCTGCTGCTGCCGTTGCCGGCCAGTGGGCTGGGCGCCCGCTGCGTCGCGCGCGGGCCGAAGGACCCCTGAAGAAAAAGGAACGCTGATGAAACAAGTGCTGTACGGATTCGGCGCGTTCGTGGCCGCGTTCGCCCTCGGCGCCGCCCTGGCCCGCTATGGCGCGCCCGGCGACGATACCGCGATGTGGCTCGGCGGCGGCCTGCTCGCGGTCGGCCTGATCGTCGGCTACAAGACGCTGGAAGCGGTCGCTCTGCTGATGGCGCCGTTGGTGCTGGCGCGCATGGCGCTGCGCTGGGCCGCCACCGGCCGACCGCTGGCCCCGGATCGCGACCGCGGCGAGCGCGGCGTGTGGCTGGCGCGGCTGATCTTCATACCGGTCTACGCGATCTATGCGGCGCTGACCGGCGCCGTCGTCGGCGCGTTTCCGGGCGGCCACGGCTTCTTCCTCAACGGCCTGATCTACGGTGCGGCCGGGCTGGCGTTCGCCGCGATCGCGGTCGGCGTGGTGCTGAAGTGGTTCGGCGAGAGCTGAGCGCCGCAGCGGCGTTCGCCGAAGCCCCGGCGCACATACGAACAGCCCCGGTCTGGCGACCGGGGCTGGTTCGTTGCGCCAGCGATCCGGCTCAGAAACCGGAACCGAATTCGCCGTAAGGCTTGAGTTGATTGCCCAGGGCCTTGGCGTCGCCGACCACGATGATCGACAAGTCCTTCGGTGCGTAGTACTTGCGCGCCATCGCCTGCACTTGCTCGGCGCCGACCGCGCGCACCTTCGGCACGTACTCGCCGAGGAACTCCGGCGCCAGTCCCGCCAGCCAGTTGTTGGCCAGGGTCGCGGCGACCGCGCCTTGCATCTGGTTGTTGATCAGATAGCCGCCGGCGACGTAGCGCTTGGTGTCCTCCAGCTCGGGCGCATCGACTTTGTAATCGTTGAGCTTGCCGAACTCGTACAGGAACTCCTTGATCGCCTCGCCGGTGACCTCGTTGCGCACATCGGCCGAAGCCTGGACCAGACCGCCGGCGCGCATCGCGCTGAGTCCGCCGCGCGCGCCGTAGGTGTAGCCCTTGTCCTCGCGCAGGTTCTGCATCAGCCGGCTGCTGAAGCCGCCGCCCAGCACGATCCCGGCCAATTGCGCCGGCACGTAGTCGGCATCGGTCGCGGCGATCGACGGATGGCCCAGCCGCACCGCCGACTGCACGCTGCCGTCGCGCTGCACGAACACGCGCTTCGGCGGCGCCTCGCGCCGCGCCGGCACCGCGTCGGCGATCGGCTCGCCTTCGGCCTTCCAGCCGGCGAACGCCGCCTCGGCGAGCTTGAAGCCCTGCTCCGGCGCGATCCGGCCGGTGATGACCAGCAAACCGCGGTCGGGGCGGAAACGGCGCAGATGCTCGGCCCGCACCTTTTCGGCGGTGACCGCGTTGATCGCCGCCTCGGTCGGTTGCACCCGCGCGTAGGGGTGATCGCCGAAAGTGGTGGCGAGCAGCGCCTGGGTTGCCTTGAAGCCCGGCTGCGACTGCGCGACTTTCAAGCCTTGCAAGGCATTGGCCTGGGCCAGCTTGACCTCGCCGTCGGGGAAGGTCGGCTGCTGCGCGACTTCGGCCAGCAGGCGCAGCATCGGTTCGGCCTGCGAAGGCAACGCGTTGGCGCTGAGCTGGATGCCGTCGTTGGCGGCGCTGGCGCCGATGCCGCCGCCGTAGCCCTGCGCCGCTTCGGCGATCGCCTTGGCGTCGCGCTTGGCGGTGCCCTGGGTCAGCAAGCCGGCGTACAACGAAGCGAAGCCCGGCGCGTCGGCCGCATCGGCGGCCAGGCCGGCGTTGCGCATCGCCAGCACGTAGTCCACGCGCGGCACGCCCTGGCGCGGCACCACCCACACCTGCAGGCCGTTGGCGAGGGTCTTCTGCGCGATCTGCGGCACCGGCAGCGCCTTGTCGGCGGCCAACGGCGGCAGTTGCTCGGGCAGTTTGACGCCGGGACCGGCCATCGCCGCGGTGCTGCCGAACAGCACCAGCGCGGTGGAGAACGCGAGCAGAGTCTTGTGGATCGTCATGGTCGTCTCCTCAGTGCTGGCCGGCCGGCGCGGCGGCCGCGGGCTTGGCCGCGCCGGGCATCATCGCCGCCGGACGGCGGTCGATCACGGTGCGGTTGGCGCGGGTCAGATAGGTCTTGGCGACGCGCTGCAGGTCGGCCGAGGTCACGCCTTCGATCCAGCCCGGCACCTTGTTCACCACCTGCGCGTCGCCCCACAGGGTCTGCATGCGCGCGACGGTGTCGGCGCGCTCGATGAAGCTTTCCAGGCCGTTGTACCAGTCGGCCAGCATGCGGGTCTTGACCCGCTTGAGGGTGGCCGCGTCGACGCCTTCGCGGGCGACCTTGGCGACCTCCTCGTCGATCGCCGCCAGCACCGCGTCGGCGCTGCTGTCGGGGCGGTACAGCGCGAACAGGGTGAACAGGGTCGGGCCGTTGTAGCTCCAGGGGTCGGTCAGGCCGTACAGCGGATCGATGTTGATCGCGATCTGGCGCTGCTTGACCAGGCCCTGGTAGAGCCGCGAAGCCTCGTCGCCGGCGAGCAGGTTGCCGAGCACCGCCATCGGCGCCTGGTCGCGGCTGCCGCGCGCGGGCATCTTCCAGGCCGCGGCCACCGCCGGCACCTGCGCCAGCGCGTCGCTCTGGGTGATGCGCTTCTCCTCGGTGTTGAGGCCTTCGGAGAAATCCGGCGCTTCCGGCGTCGGCCGGCCCGGAATCGCGCCGAAGTACTTGTCGGCGAGCTTGAACGCGTCCTCGGGGCTGATGTCGCCGGCGATGCCGAGCACGGCGTTGTTGGGGCCGTAGTAGTCGCGGTGGAACGAACGCACGTCGTCGAGGCTGGCGTTCTCCAGGTCCTCGAAGCTGCCGTAGCCGTCGTGGTTGTTCTCCCACTTCTGGAACGCCTGCTGGGCGATGTCGATCCACATGAAGCCGCCGTAGGGCTTGTTCTTCACGTTGACCCGGATCTCTTCCTTGACCACGTCCTGCTGGTTCTTGAGCGTGGCCGGGTTGAAATCCAGGGTCTTCATCCGGTCCGCTTCCAGCCACAGAATGCGGTCCAGCGCCGACACCGGCGCGACCTCGATGTAGTTGGTGAAGTCGGCCCGGGTCGAGCCGTTGTTGCGTCCGCCGCCGCCGCTGATGACGTTGTCGAACACGCCCTTGGGCGCGACCGGCGTGCCCTGGAACATCAGGTGTTCGAACAGGTGGGCGAAGCCGGTGCGGTTGCGCGGCTCCAGGCGCATGCCGACGTGGTAGACCACGCTGACGCCGACGGTCGGCGAGCTGCGGTCCTGGGATACGACCACGGTCAGTCCGTTGTCGAGTTTCTTCACCGCGACCGGCACTTGCCAGCGATCGCTCTCGGCGGCGTGCGCGGTGGCGGACGCGGCGCTGGCGATCGTGGTCAGGCCGGCCAGCAATACGCTCAGATGACGCTTGCGCATGGATGTCTCCTTCCTGGTCGAATGGTCCGTCCGCAACCGCGGCGGGCCCCCGATGCTACGTGACGGAGGCGGCCGCACGCTAACCCGGCGCGGCACGGCGCGCGGCCGGACGAAAAACATGGGTCGAAAGTCACGTAGGGCGACGACCGCGATCTGCGTTGACGACGGTCCTGGCCTGGGCGCGGCGAATGGCCGACACTGTGCGGCCCACGTCCGCCGCCCGCCGGCGGCGCGCCCCGTCCAGGAATTCCCGATGCCGTACACGCCCATCGTCGCCACCCTCGGTTACGTACTCTCGCCCGATGGCCGCCAGGTGCTGATGGTGCATCGCAACGCCCGCCCCGACGATCACCAGCTCGGCAAGTACAACGGCCTGGGCGGCAAGCTCGAGCGCGACGAGGACGTGGTCGCCGGCATGCGCCGCGAGATCCGCGAAGAAGCCGGGATCGACTGCCTGGCGATGAATCTGCGCGGCACCATCAGTTGGCCGGGCTTCGGCAAGCACGGCGAAGACTGGCTGGGCTTCGTGTTCGTGGTCACCGCCTTCGCCGGCGCGCCGCCGGCCAGCAATGCCGAAGGCACCCTGGAGTGGGTGCCGATCGAGCGCCTGCACGAATTGCCGATGTGGGAAGGCGACCGCGAGTTCCTGCCGCTGGTGTTCGACGCCGACCCGCGCCCGTTCCACGGCGTGATGCCGTACCGCGACGGGCGCATGCAGTCGTGGAGCTACTCGCGCATCTGAAGCGGGCCGCGCCCTGCGCCCTGGAACGGCGCGCGCCGCTCAGGCCGCCATCAGGCGCTGTTCGACCTCGTCCCACGGCACCCGCCAGACCTGCCGGTTCGGCGGCCAACGATCGCTGTAGGGACCGTCCTCGACCACGGTCGCGAAGGCGTCGTCGTCGAAACGCAGCGACAGGGCCAGACGCGACACCGGCGCGCGCCGCAGCACCGCGCGGCGCGCCGGCCGCAGCAACCGCCGCGGCGCTTCGCCGGCGAGAAACGCGGCGTAGTCCTCGTCGCGGTAATCGTGCACGGCGAAGCAGCGTTCGGCGTCGATCCGCAACAGATGCAGCACCGCCCCGCGTTCGGGTTCGCGCCAGGATTTGCAGGCGTCGAAGGCGTAACGCTCTTCCTCGACGTCGCCGCGGTCCAAGTCGGCCAGATACGGCCCGTGCACGCGCCGGCGCCATTGCGCCCGCCGGCGCCGCAGCCACAGCCAACGGCCGGCGATGGCCAGCCCGCTCGCGCTCAGGTACGCCGCCAACACCGGCAGCAATCGGCTCTCGAGCCACGACGGCAACAGCAGCGCGCGCTGCGCCAGCCAGGCCAGCAATACGCTCGCCGGAATCAGACTCAACCAGGGCCGCAACACGCCCCTCCACAGGCCCTGCCCGGACGCCGGCCGATCCAGGCCGGCGAACCGGGCCAGGCGCCGACGCTCCTCCTCTTGCATCGGCACCGGCGCGACGCCGACGCCCGGATCGGCTTCCCTCAGCGCCGACATCAGCCGCCGATCCGGACCAGGCCGCGGCCGTCGCGTTGCTCGAACACGAAGCGGAACGCCAGGCTGACCGCGACCGGTTCCTCGCGGCCGCTGACGCAGCCTTGTTCGTCGACCGGCTTGGCGCCGGGATAGACGCAGCGGAACGCAGGGTCGAAACGCCATTGCGCCACCGCGCGCCGGGCCGCCGCGAAGAAGCGCGGGTCGACCGTGGCGGGCGCCGGACAGCCTTCGGCGCGTTCGACCGGACGGCTGCCGGCGACCGCGCCGTCGGCGCCGATGGCCAGGTTCAGGCAGACCGTCTGCGGCGCCAGGCGCTGCGCCAGCAGCTCGTCGGGATACGCCGGCGCGGCGTTGCCGGCTTCGGCCAGCGGCATCTGGAAGGTTTCGTTGGCGGCCAGTTGCAGCCGCTCGGCGTCGAGCACTTGCTTGTCGATCGAGCGCACGCCGACCGCGCCGGAGCGATTGTCGCCTTGCGAAGACGGCGGCGCGCTGGCGCAGGCGGCCAGGCCGAGGGCGAACACCGCGCCGGCGAAGCGGATCGCCGCGCGTGCCGTTCGGGCGGCCGTTCCGCTGGCCTTTTCTGTCGACGTCCCTGCCGTCATCCCTGCGCTCCGTGTCGGTGGCGAGGGCTGGATGATGCCGTAAGCCGGCGGCGATGCGCCACGGCCTTATGGCGTAGCAGATCCCCGTCCAAGGCGTCGCCGCGACGCGCGGCGACGACAAAACCGCGGCGTCGGGCGCGGCGGCCGGCAGGCTCCGCTCAGGTGCGGCCCTGCTCCGGGCCGTCCTCGATGCCGACGTTGGTCGGCGCCGCCTCGTAGACCGCGCGGTCCAGCAATCCGGTTTCCTTGGCCACCAGCACCGGCACCAGCATCTGCCCGGTGACGTTGGTCAGCGTGCGCATCATGTCCAGGATGCGGTCGATCGCGTACAGGTAGCCGATGGTCTCCAGCGGCAGGCCGGCCGCGCTGAGCACCACCGTGGCCATGATCACCGCCGTGCCCGGTACGCCGGCGGTGCCGAAGCTTCCCAACACCGAGGCGATCAGCACGATGAAGTACTGGTCGGCGCTCAGCGGCGTGCCGGTGTACTGCGAGATGAACACCGCGCACAGCGCCGGATAGATCGCGCCGCAGCCGTCCATCTTGATGCTCGCGCCCAGCGGCGAAGCGAACGCGGCATAGTCCTTGTTGACGCCCAGGTTGTGGGTGATCGAACGCATCGCCACCGGCATCGCGGCGAAGCTCGACGAGCTGACGAAGGCGACCTGCATGCCCGGCGCGGCGCCGCGGAAGAATTTGAGCGGATTGAGCCCGTGCGCGAGCAGCAGCGCGCTGTAGACCACGACGATGTGCAGGGCGCAGGCCAGGTACAGCGCCAGGACGAAATTGCCCAGCGGCAGCAGCTTCTCGAAGCCGTAGGCGCCGACCAGGCCGGCGATCAGGCCGAAGGTGCCGATCGGGGTGACTTCGAGCACGAAGCGGGTGACCTGGATCATCAGGTCGCTGGCTTCGCCGACCAGCTTGCGCACCCCGGCGACCTTGTCGCCGAGCTTGACCATGGCGAAGCCGAGCAGGCCGGCGAAGAAGATCACCGGCAGGATCGAGCCCTTGCCTGCGGCCAGCACGGTCTCGCCGGCGGCGTTCTTGGTCGTGCCGATGCCGGTCAGGGCGTAGAACGGATTGCTCGGCACCACGTCGAGCAGCACGCGGGTCACGCTGGGCACGTCGCGCGGCTTGTAGGACGAGTCCACCGCCAGCCCGATCACGCCGGTGCCCGGCTGCAGGATCGTGCCGACCGCCAGCCCGACCGCGACCGCCAGCACCGCGGTGATCGCGAACCAGACGAAGGTGCGGCCGCCGAGCGCGGCGATCGATTTTTGTCCGTGCAGCGAGGCCACCGCGTTGATGACCGCGAAGAACACCAGCGGCACCGCGATCATCTTGATCAGGGTGACGTAGAGATCGCCGAGCGGACCGAACCAGGTTTCGGCCGCGGGCCCGAACGCCCAGCCGGCGAGCGCGCCGAGCACGAAGCCGGCGACCACGCGCTGCCAGAACGGAATGCGGAACCAGGCCTGGAACACTGCGGTCATGGCGTATCGTCCGGTGAAGTCGAAAGAGGCGCCGCGCCGCGCGAAGCGGCCCGGCGATGGCGGGACGCCACGATAAACAGCTTCGCGGCGGCCCCGGCTAATCCGGCGGCATAAGCCGGCAACCAAACGTCATGAATTGCGACCGCTTCGGCAAACCGCCGCGCGCGCCGGCGCATGTCAGCCCCGCGCCTTGGCCGCTGGCCGGCGCGCCGCGCCGCCGCGACGGGTCGCCGCAGCGGCTTTCGCAGCGGGCTTCGACGCCGATTTGACCGGTGCGCCGCACCCGGCCAGCACCGCGCGCAACAGGCCGGGGAAACGCCGCTCCAGGTCGTCGCAGCGCAGGGTGTTGAGATTCTGCGTTCCGGATTTGACCGTGCGCACCAGCCCCGCCGAACGCAGCACGTCGAAATGCCGCGACAGGGTCGCACGCGGCAACTCGTCCTCGACGCAGGCGGCGATGCAGGACACCGGCGTGTCGCGGCTCAGTCCGCGGATCAGGCGCAGGCGCACCGGATCGGCCAGCGCATACAGCACTGCGGTCAGCTCGATGTCGTCGGTGGCGGGGTGGTGCAGCGGCCTCATGCGGCCAAGCTTGCTACAAGCGGGGGCGGGCGGCTACAGGTTCCGAAGTTCCGCGAATCGGGAATCGGGAAAGCTATAGGGGCGGTCAGGGTCCGGTGGACTTTGTGCTTTTTGCCGCCCGTCTATCGCTCGAATCCGCCGTGCGCGGGCCTGGCCTTTCCCGCCTGGGCCGGCAAAGCCGACGCCCGCCGGGCGCGCTCGCGCCGTCACACGCCCGGGGCATAATCGGCCGCTTGTCCGTCCCGAGTCCGGCCGTCCATGCCCAAGCTGCGTTCCGCCTCCGCCCTCCTCGTTCCCGCGTTGCTGACCGCCTGCGCGGCCGCCGCGCCGGTCACCCGCGCCGATGCGCCCTCGGCCGGCGTGGTCGTCGACGTGCCGACGATCCAGCATCCGCAGGGCGAGACTCCGGCCTGGTGGTATCGCGACGGCGCCGCCCAGGCCGCGCAACGCGGGGCCAGCGCGGCCAAGGCCAAAAACGTGATTCTGTTCGTCGGCGACGGCATGAGCCTGACCACCGTCGCGGCCGCACGCATCCTCGCCGGCCAGCAGCGCGGCGCTCCCGGCGAAGAGAACCGCCTGAGCTGGGAGCGCTTCCCGGCCACCGCGCTCAGCAAGACGTACAACACCGATTCGCAGACCCCCGACTCGGCCGGCACCATGAGCGCGATGGCGACCGGGGTGAAGACCCGCGCCGGCGTACTCAGCATCGGCCAGAAGGGCGCGCGCGGCGACTGCGCCGAGGCGCTGAAGGCGCCGATGCTGACCCTGTGGGAACTCGCCGCGGGCAGCGGCCTGGCCACCGGCGTGGTCACCACCACCCGCGTCACCCACGCCACCCCGGGCGCGACCTTCAGCCATTCGGCCGACCGCAACTGGGAAAACGACATGGACCTGCCGGAGAAGGCCAAGGCCGAAGGCTGCGTCGACATCGCCCGGCAGATGATCGAGTCGCCGTTCGGCACCGGCCCGGACGTGCTGCTCGGCGGCGGCCGCGGCAACTTCATGACCGTCGAACAGCGCGATCCGGAGTACGACGACAAGGTCGGCCAGCGCCTGGACGGCCGCGACTTGATCGCGGCCTGGAAGCAGCGTCATCCCGGCGGCGCCTATGTCTGGAACGCCAAGCAGTTCGCCGCGGCGCCCAAGGACCGCCCGCTGTTCGGCCTGTTCGAACCCGACCACATGCAGTTCAGCCACGACCGTCCGCAGGACCGCGCGGGCGAGCCCTCGCTGGCGGAGATGACCGTGGCCGCGATCGAGCGGTTGAAAGCGATCAAGGGCGACCGCGGCTTCGTGCTGCTGGTCGAAGGCGGCCGCATCGACCACGCCCACCACATGGGCAACGCCTACCGCGCCCTGACCGACACCATCGCCCTGAGCGAAGCCGTCGCCGCCGCCGATAAGGCCACTTCGGCCGAGGACACGCTGATCCTGGTCACCGCCGACCACTCGCACACCCTAAGCTTCGTCGGCTACCCGACCCGCGGCAATCCGATGCTGGGCAAGGTGCGCGGCACCAGCGGCGAGGACGGCGACGCCAACGAATACGCCCGCGATGCGCTCGGCCGCCCCTACACGACCCTCAATTACAGCAACGGCCCGGGCTATACCGGCGCCAGCGCGCAGCAGCCGGAGGGCCCGCACACCTTCCCGCACACCGCCAGCGGCTTCGAGGAGATCGCCAAGGGCCGGCCGGACCTGAGCCGGGTCGACACCGAGCATCCGGATTACATGCAGGAAGCGCTGGTGCCGACCAACGCCGAAACCCACGGCGGCGACGACGTCGGCATCTGGGCGCGCGGCCCCGGCAGCGCCGCGGTGCGCGGCAGCGTCGAGCAGAACGCGATCTACCACTTCCTGCTGCAGTCGATGCCGAGCCTGCGCGCGGCGCTGTGCGCCAAGGGCGATTGCGATGCCAACCAGGTGCCGGTGATGTTGCCCAAGCCGGACGATTTCAAGCCACGCTGAGGCGCGAAGGCGCCGGCAACAGCCGATCCCCCGCCCCCTTCGTCAAAGGTGGCAACGGCAAAAGCCAAGGGCGAAACAGCAAAACGGCGACCCCACAAGGGTCGCCGTTTTCGTTGAGCCATAGCTCCAGCATCCGGCTCCCGCTCCAACCAATCCCGAATCCCGAATCCCCGCTCAAAACGGCTTAGCCAACACCAGCCACACGATCGCGATCAGGGCGAATACGGGAATTTCGTTGAACACGCGCAGAGCGCGCGAAGACGGCAGCGGGCGGCCCTGGTCGACGCCCTTGAGCCAGCGGCCGCTGACGATGTAGAAGGCCAGCATGGCCGCGACCACGGTCAGCTTGGCGTGCAGCCAGCCGCCGCTCATGTGGAACACGAACCACAACACGCCGCCGAGGATCGCGGCCAGGCCGAACATGATGTGGCCGAAGCGGTACAGCCGCCGCCCCATCAGCACCAGGCGCGCGCGCACCGCGGGCTCGTCGCCGGCCTCGGCGATGTTGACCAGGATCCGCGGCAGGTAGAACACCCCGCCCATCCAGGCCATCACGAACACGAGATGGAAGGTCTTGGTCAACAGATAGGCGGTCATGGCGAATTCCTGGCGGGCGGACGAGGCTGGCGTGGCGGAGGAGCGGTTGGAAACGAAACGGCGGGTATGAGCTGGCGCGGGCGGACTTGCTTGAACGGGCTTGCTTGCAGGGACTGAGTTAACGGACCGGTTGAGCGAACGGATCGAAAGCCGGTCGCGCCGCGACGGGGCGCGGGGCAACGAATGGGCCGAGGCCGGCACGACTCGGCCCTGAAGGCCGCGACGACCGGCCCGGCGGGCGCTGCGCACGGGCGCGGTGCGCGCTAGGATGCCACGCCCGCCGCAAACGCACGCCCCGCATGAGCAAACAGTACGACGCCGACTATTTCCAGCGCTGGTACCGCGACCCCGCGCTCAAGGACCAGGCGATCGGCGGCGCCGCGCGCCTGGCGCGCAAGGTCGCGCTGGCCGTGACCACCGCCGAATACCATCTCGAGCGGCCGCTGCGCAGCGTGCTCGACATCGGCTGCGGCGAAGGCCCGTGGCGCGCGCCGCTGCTGAAGCTGCGACCGCGCGCGCAGTATCTGGGATTCGACGCCAGCCAGTACGCCACTGCGCGCTTCGGCCGCAGCCGCAACCTGCACCTGGCCAGCTTCGGCGACTTCCAGTACCTGCGTCCCTGCGCGCCGGTCGACCTGCTGATCTGCAGCGACGTCATGCACTACCTGGACACGCGCGAACTCGACCGCGGCCTGCCCGGACTGGCCGAACTGTGCGGCGGCGTCGCGTTCCTGGAGACCTTCACCCGCGAGGACGGCATCGAAGGCGACACCGAGGGTTTCAAGCGCCGCCCCGCCCGCTTCTACCGCGAACGCTTCGCCGCCCACGGCTTCACCGCCCTGGGTTCGCACCTGTGGCTGGGCCCGGCCCTGCGCGGCGGCACCGCGGCGCTGGAAACCGCCGACTGAGCCGCCCCTCGTCTTCGCGGAGGCTAAGCCGCCTCTGTAGGAGCGGCGTAAGCCGCGACAACCGAAGCGGTGCGGATACCACGCCTCGACCCGAAGCCTGGATTCGCAGCGCATCACCGTCGGCTGGCCGGACGACCGAACTTCGGGACGCACGCTGACGTCGATCGCTTCGGCTGTCGCGGCTTACGCCGCTCCTACAGGACCGGCGCGCAGGCACGGTTAGCGTCTCAATGGTCCCTGCAACCCTGACCGCCATTCACGCGACCGACGTCGCAATCCGCTATGCTGCGCCGCAGCAAACCGCCCGCGCCGGAACCGCTACGCTCCGGCGCCAGTTCGTCCGCCACTGAGAGTCCGACCCGATGCTGCTTTATCAAATGCACGAACTCGGCCGCGCCTGGATGGCCCCGATGACCTACTGGGCCGATGCCGGCGCCAAGATGTTCGCCGCGCCCGGCAGCTGGCTGTCGTCGCTGCCCGGCGCCTCGCGCCTGGCCGCCGGCTACGAGCTGCTGTACCGGGTCGGCAAGGACTACGAAAAACCCGAATTCGGCATCCACTCGGTGCAGATCGACGGCAACGCCTATCCGGTGATCGAGCGCGAAATGCAGCGCAAGCCGTTCTGCCGGCTGCTGCGCTTCAAGCGCTACGCCGACGACGCCGGCAACATCGCCGAGCTCAAGGACGATCCGCCGGTGCTGGTGGTCGCGCCGCTGTCGGGACACCACAGCACCCTGCTGCGCGACACGGTCAAGACCCTGCTGCGCGACCACAAGGTCTACATCACCGACTGGGTCGACGCGCGCATGGTGCCGATCGAGGACGGCGCCTTCACCCTGGACGACTACGTCGCCTACATCCAGGACTTCATCCGCCTGATCGGCGCCGAGAGCCTGCACGTCATCAGCGTCTGCCAGCCGACCGTGCCGGTGCTGGCGGCGGTGTCGCTGATGGCCGCGCGCGGCGAAGCCACGCCGCGCTCGCTGGTGATGATGGGCGGGCCGATCGACACCCGCGAAAGCCCGACCAAGGTCAACGACCTGGCCGTGCACAAGCCGCTGTGGTGGTTCGAGGGCAATCTGATCCATCACGTGCCGGCCAATTTCCCCGGCCGCGGCCGCCGCGTGTATCCGGGCTTCCTGCAGCACAGCGGCTTCGTGGCGATGAACCCGGAGCGGCATTTCCAGTCGCACTGGGACTTCTACCAGGACCTGCTCAAGGGCGACCTGGAAGACGCCGATTCGCATCGCCGCTTCTACGACGAGTACAACGCCGTGCTCGACATGCCGGCCGAGTACTACCTCGACACCATCCGGGTGGTGTTCCAGCAGCACCTGCTGCCGCGCGGGCTGTGGGACGTGGCCGGCGAGCGGGTCGACCCGAGCGCGATCAAGAACACCGCCCTGCTGACCGTGGAAGGCGAGCTCGACGACATCTCCGGCCAGGGCCAGACCCGCGCCGCGCACACTCTGTGCACCGGCGTGGCCGAAGCCGACCGCGAGCACCTCACCGTGGCCGGCGCCGGCCACTACGGCATCTTCAGCGGCCGCCGCTGGCGCGATCAGGTGTATCCGCAGGTGCGCGACTTCATCGCCAGATACGCCGCCTGAAAGCAGCGCGCCGAACGCGCGGCAGCCCAACCCAGCCCGGCTCCGGCCGGGCTTTTCGTTGCCGGCGGACCGGCCGCGCCAGGAACGCACCCGACGGTCGCGCAGGCAGGATCGCCGTTGCTGCTATCGCCGTTGCTGCTCGCGATGACGACGATCCGGCCCGCGCTTCTGCGACCCGTATCGGTCCAACGGCACGGGCGAGGCCGTCGCCGCAGCGGTTACAGTCGCGTCCGGCGCGGCGCCGGGATCGCCGCGTCCTGCGTCCCCCCATCCCGATCAGCTAAGGAGAGCTTGATGAAGATCGCCATCGTATCCGCCCCCCTGTCCGCGCTGTTGCTGGCCGCGGGCGCCGCGTCCGCCGCCACTCCCGCCTGTCAGGCCGCCCGCACCCAGGTCGAGGTCAGCCACATCCAGCGCGTCAATGCCTGCACCACCCAGGGGCCGAACAGCCCGCTGTGCCTGCAGAGCCAGCAGGTCGAGAACGTCTACTGGCAGATGATGGATGCGCAGTGTCCGGCGCCGACCGGCATGTGCGCGGTGCAGCGCCAGTTGTACAACATCCGCTCGCAGCAGCGCCAAACCACCTGCCAGCAGGCCGGCTCCTCGTCCGACCCGACTTGCCAGGCGGCGATGCAGCACGAACAAGTGGCGTTCCTGCAGGTCAAGATGAGCTGCTTCGTTCCCTGAGCCGCAGCTCAGCCAAGCGCACGAAAAAGCCGGCCCTGCGGCCGGCTTTTTCGTGCCCGCGAATCGGCGTCGCGCAGCGCCGCCGATCAACCGTACTGCGCTGAGCGCACCAGCAGGTGCTTGGCCAGTTGGCCGTGCAGGTGTCCGACCAGGCGGGCGATGTGCATGGTCAGGAACAGCGCCACCACGCCCGCCAGCACCGTCGCCGGCCACGACCAGGGTTCCCAGGCGGCGAACACGTCGTAACCGTGGACCTGGATCGTGCCGATGCCCATCAGGCGCAGCAGCGGGAAGAAGATCAGCGACAGCGAGATGCTCAACCCGGTCATCGCGACGGTGAAGTAGACCGTGCCCAGCGGCAGCATCAGCAGCATGTACAGCAGGGTGCCCCAGGTCCGCGGGTCGGTGAACATGTCCTTGATCCGCTCCAGCAACGGCCGGCCGCGCTGGCTGTACAGCGGCCGCCGCGGCATGCGTT
This sequence comes from Lysobacter firmicutimachus, assembly GCF_037027445.1. Taxonomy (NCBI): domain Bacteria; kingdom Pseudomonadati; phylum Pseudomonadota; class Gammaproteobacteria; order Lysobacterales; family Lysobacteraceae; genus Lysobacter; species Lysobacter firmicutimachus. Next base: position 1,521,055 of record NZ_JBANDL010000002.1, on the reverse strand, counting down.
CGCCGAGCATGGCCTCGACCAGGCGGCCTTCGACCAGGGCCAGCACCCGCACCGAACCCACGAACAGGATCAGCAGCGGCAGGCCGACGATCAGGATCATCAGGCCCATCGACACCGACAGGCCGGTGGTGACCCAGGTGAAATAGAACACGCCGGTGGCCAGCGACAGCAGCATGTAGAACAGCGCGGCGTAGGTGCGCGGTTCGGCGGCGACGCCGAAGAAACGGCCGAGCAGCGACTTGCGCGGCCGCGGCGCCGGCGGCCGCAGCGCGGTCTGCACCTTGACCTCGGTGTCGCGGTAGATCTCGGCGACCTCGTCGGGGGCGCCGTAGCTGCCGGCGACCGAGGCGATCACCTCGGCCTCGCTGCGGCCCGGGTTTTCGGCCATTTCCGAGCGCAGATACTCCTCGGCGTCGTACAGCGCGTCCTGCACCAGCGCCGGGTCGGCGCCGGCCAGCGCCGCACGCAGGCGCTCCAGGTACTCGGGGATGGAGTGCGGCAAGCCGGCGGCGGCGTGTTCGGAGCGCTCGTGCTCGGAGCGCGCGTTCTCGAAGCCGGCTTTCGTGGTGGTGGCGTTCATAGGTCTAGCCCCTGGAGTACGGAATCGACGGAATCGCGGGTGGCGCGCCAGGCGGAGACCCATTCGCGCAGTACCTGCCGCCCGGCGTCGGTAATGCGGTAGTAGCGGCGCGGCGGCCCGGTCACCGAAGGCTCGACATGGCTGTCGAGCAACCCGGCCGTGCCGAGATTGCGCAGCACCGGATACAGCGCACTCTGCTTGCCGCTCAGCACGCCCTCGCCCTCGCGTTCCAGGCGCTTGGCGATCTGGTAGCCGTACATCGGTTCGGCCGCCCCGCCGAGCACCGCGAGCAGGGCCAGCGAGACCGTGCCGGTGCTCAACTCTTTCTGGAACTTGCGCCGTTGGCTTTCGAATTCGTCCACGTCCGCCTCCTTCCGCTATCTTGGAGGTCAGACTAGTACTAAGTTCGGTATAGCGGATGTGCTGATAGTAATAGCCATGGGATAGCGGGCCCGGCCAGGAGCCAGCAGGCCGGCGGCTTCGTTTTCGCGCTCCCCCCATCCGCCGGCTCCCGGCTCCATGCCATGCTCGCCCGACCGCCCCGCCGAGCCCGCCGCCATGGACTTCCCGCGCCCCGACCCCGCCCACCTCGCCCTGCTGCATCGCCTGGCCGGCGACTGGACCGGCCCCGAACGGGCTCAGCCTTCGCCCTGGGGCGCCGGCGGCGAATCGCTCGGGCACGGCCGCTACCGGGTCGGCCTGGACGGCAGCGCGCTGTTGCAGGATTACGAACAGGTCAAGGACGGCCGGGTCGTGTTCCGCGGCCACGGCGTGTTCCTGATCGAGCCCGACAGCCAGGACGTGCTGTGGTGGTGGTTCGACTCGATGGGCTTCCCACCGGCGCCGGCGCGCGGCCGCTGGCAGGGCGACACCCTGTATTTCGAGAAAGTCACCCCGCAAGGCGAGTCGCGCTACCGCTACGAGTTCGATGGCGACCGCTACCGCTTCGTGATCGAGAACCGCTTCCCGGGCCAGGCCGACTTCGCCGAGTTCATCCGCGGCGACTACACTCGCCAGCCTTGAGACCGCCGGCCGCACGCCGGCCTCCCCGCCCGTTTCGCCCCAGTCCGGAGATCGCCCGATGCGTTGGATGCCGCACGCCGCCCTGTTCTGCCTGCTGACCGCCGCCCTGCCCGCCGCCCAGGCGCAGACCGCCGCCGGCAAGGGCCGGACCATGCAGCAAGTGCTCGATTCCAGCCGACCCGGCGACTGGCGCACGCTGGACCCGAAGAACACCCTGTACCTGGAACTGGCGGCCGGCCGGGTGGTGATCGAGTTGGCGCCGCAGTTCGCGCCGGCGCACGTCGCCAACATCCGCGCCCTGGCGTCGAACGGTTACTGGAACGGCCTGAGCATCAACCGCGTCCAGGACAACTACGTCGTGCAATGGGGCGACGGCAACGCCGAAGACGCGGCCAAGCGCAAGCCGCTGGGCCGCGGAATCAAGCCCAAGCTGCCGGCCGAGTTCGCGCGCAAGAGCCAGGGCCTGGCGATGACCGTGCTGCCCGATGCCGATGGCTGGGCGCCGCAAGCGGGCTTCGTCGCCGGCTTCCCGGCCGCGCGCGATTCCGCCACCGGTTCGAGCTGGCTGGCGCATTGTTACGGCACGGTCGGCGCCGGCCGCGACATGGCCGCCGATTCCAGCAACGGCGCCGAACTCTATGTGGTGATCGGCCAGTCGCCGCGCCATCTGGACCGCAACATCACCACCGTCGGCCGGGTCATCCAGGGCATCGAACTGCTGTCGGCGCTGCCGCGCGGCACCGGCCCGCTGGGCTTCTACGCCGACCCAGCCCAGCGCACGCCGATCCGCGCGATCCGCCTCGCCAGCGACGTGCCCAAGGCCGAACGCGCCAATCTGGAAGTGCTGCGCACCGACACGCCGCTGTTCGCCGAACTGGTCGAATCGCGCCGCAACCGCCGCGACGACTGGTACCTGCAGCCGGCCGGCCACATCAATATCTGCAACGTGCCGGTGCCGGTGCGCGAAGCCGCGGCCGCGACGCCGGCCGCGGCCAAGAGCAAGAAGCGCTGACGCACGCCGCGTCCCGGCCGTGGCCCGGACGCGGCGTCAGTCGCGGCGCTGGCGCCGCGACAGCGGCCCGTCCTCGCCCAGGCCCAACGCCTGGTGCTGGAACAGGCACATCCGCACCACATCGTGGTAGCGGCCGTCGCTGAAGAATTCGTCGATCAGCACGCCCTCGCGGCGGAAGCCGGCCTCTTCGTAGATGCGGATCGCATGGGTGTTGTCGACGTCGACCAGCAAGTACAGCTTGTACAGGTTCAACACCCGGAACGCGTAGTTGATCGCCAGCCGGGTCGCGGCGCGGGCGTAGCCGCGCCGCTGCTGTTCGGGCGAAATCATGATCAGGAACTCGGCGCGGCGGTGCAGGTGGTCGATCTCGACCAGCTCGACCAGGCCGACCCGCTCCTGGCCCCCGTCCTGGACGATGAAGCGGCGCTCGGACTGGTCGTGGATGTGCTTGCGGTACAACTCTTCGAGTTCGACGAAGGACTCGTAGGGCTCCTCGAACCAGTAGCCCATCACGCTGCGGTTGTTGTTGAGCACGTGGACGAAGTGCAGGTCGCCGCGTTCCAGCGGACGCAAGGTCACGATCGGCACGGACGCGCCGCCGGCTTCGCCTGAATCGCCGGCGGTGTCGGTTTCGGTGGCAGGGCTCGCATTCATGACGCCACCCTACTCCATCGCCCGCGGCAAGGGTGTGACGCTTCACGAGGCCTTAGCCGGCCCCTGCCTAGCCTCGAAACTCTCCCAAACGCCGAGGCCACGCCATGCCCCTGCTTCGATTGCGTATCACCGGCAACGAGGACGATGCCCGCGCGATCGGCAACCTGTTGTCCAGCCTCGATGGCATCGAACACGTCGAAGAGGTCGCCGACCTGATGCCGCACATGGACGATGCCGATTCCAGTTCCGCCGGCCTGCCCGACGACGCCGGGCCCGGCATCCACGAGATCGAGATCGACGCGCCCAGCGCCCATGCCGCGGCGCGCGTACGCGAGGCGGTGGAGGCGCTGGCCTTCGACCTCGACGTGCTGGTCGAATTCGAACACGACGAGGCGCGCTGATCCGCTGCGCAGCAGCGGATCGGCTGTTACGAGGGATGCCTGCTGCGCAGCAGCGGATCGGCTGTTACGAAGGATGCCTGCTGCGCAGCAGCGGATCGGCTGTTACGAGGAATGCCTGTTGCGCAGCAGCGGATCGGCTGTTACGAGGAATGCCTGCTGCGCAGCAGCGGATCGGCTGTTACGAGGGATGCCTGTTGCGCAGCAGCGGATCGGGTCCATGCGAGGCGAACATTCGCGCCGGACGGCGCGCGTGATGCGGCTCGTCTCGCCTACCCGCCGTGCGGCGACGAACGATGCGGCTCCAGACCCGTCGCTGCCTCGCAACGACGGGCCGGCACGCACGCCGCGGCGCGCCGTCAGCCGCCGCGGGCCTGTCGGCGCTTGCGCAGATAGCGGCGCAACAGCCACAACAGCGGCAGCAGCGCCAGGGTCAGCGGCAGCAACACCGCAACGGCGCGGATCAGAAACGCGACCACCGCCGCCACGATGCCGCCGAAATCGCGGAACGCTTCGCCGATTTCGCTGCGGCTGGCCTGGCTTCGGGTGGTTTCGAAATCGAAGGTGACCAGCTGGGTCGAGATCCGCCGCTGCTGCTGCGCCGCTTCCTGCTGCGCCGCCTGCAACTGCGCCTCGAGCTCGGCGATGCGGCTGGACAGGGTCAACACGTCGGCGATCTTGAGGTCCTGGCGCTGCTGGAATTCCAACAGCCGCGCATGCTCCTTCTGCAACCGATCGCGCAGCATGGCGTTGTCGCGCACCGCCGTGGCCAGGTCGTCGGCCTGGATACTGCGGTCGCCGATTTCCTCGCCCTTGCCGGCCAGCGCCACCAGCGGTTCGACCCCGGCCGGCACGACCCGCACCTGCAGCATCGCGCTGGGGAAATCGCCGCCGCTCTGGCTCATCTCCAACACGGCGCAGGCGCCGAACTTGCCCGCGTTGCACGCGGCCTGCACCGCCTGCGCCTGGGTCGCGATGCGCTCGCCGGGCAGGCGCACCTGCACCCGATGTTCGTAGGCCAGCAGCACGCCGAGGTCGGCCTTGTCGGCGCTGCCGCCTTCCGGCGGCGGCGCCGCCGGCGCGGCGACCGATGCGGCGGCGCCGTCGGCGGCCGCCTCGCTGTTGTGCTTGGCGCAGCCCGCCGCGCCCGCCAAGGTCCCTGCCACCAGCGCGGCGGCCAACAGCCGCTTCGCGAATCCATACGCCATATCCGTTCTCCTTGCCTTTGTCCGTGATCCGTTCGGCCCCGGCACTATGCCATCGCCGCCGGCGGACGCGGGCTCGCCCGTCGCCGCCGTTGTCGTGGATACATCAACGCAGGCCGAAGCGGAACGGGGTTGGGACGCTGCGCTGGATCTTCCCGCGGCCGTGCCCGCGCAGTCGGGACTCCAGAGACTTGATGGCGATGCCTGGACGAAACACCGCAGCTCGGCTGCGCGGGCACGACGAGCCGCGACGGGACGCAGGGGGTTAAGCGGCTTTCCCCCTGCATCCCGGTGTCCGCGGCTCGCCGCGCAGGCTTCAGAACTTGTGCTTGAACCCCACCGTCACGAACCGTCCCAGCGCGTCGTACTGGCTGATGTCGTACGGCAGCGCGCCGCCGGCCGGGTCGAACGGCGGGTCCTTGTCGGCCAGGTTCTGCACCGACAGATACACCGTGGTGTCGCGCAGGCCCTCGTAGCCCAGGTACAGGTCGAACTGGTGGTGGTCGTCGACCTCGCCGTCCAGGCCGGGGTTGCTGCGCGCGTCCACCACCTGCTGGCGATAGCCGCCGATGTAGCGCCACGACAGCTGCGCGGTCCAGTCGCCGCGGCCGTAGTTCAGCGAGGTGATGCCGCGCCACTTGGGCAACGCGCCGAAACGGTTGCCGCCGGCGCCTTCCAGCGCCCCCTGCCCGGCCACCTGCGGCTGCTCGTAGCTGAGCAGGCGGGTCCACGCGCCGTCCAGAGTCCAGGCCGCATCGCCGGCGCGCCAGACCTTGCGGCCTTCGATGTCGAAACCGGTGGTGGTCAGGGTGCCCTGGTTGGCGTAGCGGTTCTCGACCAGTTGCAGACGGCCCTGGGCGTCGCGGGTGATCCGGCCGGGGTTGAGCTGCGGATTGGAGACCACGTACTGCACGCTGTCCGGCGCGATCAGATCGTCCTGGCGGATCCGGTACAGGTCCACGCCGAGGCTGGTATCGGCATCCGGCGACCACAGCAGGCCCAGATTGATGTTGCTGGAACGCTCGGCCTTCAGGTCCGGATTGCCGGCGCGCAGGATGGTCACCCCGCGCGAGGCGCCGGGCTGCACCGGATCGAAGGAATCGATCACGCTGCCGTAGCTGATCGTGGTGCTCTGGGCGATTTCCGGCAGCGACGGCGCGCGGAACCCGCGCGAGGCGTTGAAGCGCACCAGGACATCGTCGCCGACCTGCCAACGCAGGCCGAGCTTGGGCGAGAACGCGCTGCCGAAGTCGCTGTAGTGGTCGCCGCGGCCGGCCAACTGCACCTCCAACGACTGCCAAGGCTTGAGGCTGAGTTCGAAGAACGCCGCCGAGACCCGACGGTCGCCGTCGATCAGGTTGATCGCCGGGCGCAGTTCGGTGCCCGACAACACCTGCGGGCTGGTGCGCGCGTCCTGGGCCTCGTTGCGGAACTCCACGCCGGCGGCGACGCCGACGTCGCCGGCGCGCCACTGCAACGGGAAGCCGGAGATCTTGCCGTTGAGCGTGCTCAGACGGTACGTGCCCGGACGCCGGGTCGACAGGCGCAGCGCCTCCAGCGCGCCCGGAGTGCGCGCGGGGTCGAGGAAGTCGTAGCTGCCGTCGCGCAAAACCCGCTCGAACGCATAGCGGTTGAGGAAGTTGCGCACGTACTCGTGCTGGCGGCTTTCCGAATGGCTGGCGGCGACGTCCCAGTCCCAGGTCTCGCCCTTGCCGCGCAGGCCGACCAGCACCCGCGAGAACTCGGACTTGTTGATCTTGTAGCGCGCGCCGAGGTCCAGGAAGGAATACTCGAACGGCGTCGGCGTCGCATACGGATTGTTCGGATGGCCGACCGGCAACACCGCCGGGATGTCGACCAGGCGGCCGGTGCTGCGGTCGTAGGCGCGCAGGCCGGCGCCCACCGTCATCGGCGCGCTGAAGTAGGTACCGTTGTGGCTGGTGCTGTACAGCGCCTCGGCGAAGCCTTGCAGCGAATCGTTGAACCACACGTCGCCGGCGAGCAGCGCCTGGTAGCGCTCCACATCCGGCACCAGGGTGCGGAACGGCTGGGTATTGAAGGCGCAGGCGTTGCCCGGCAGCGGGCTGCCGAAGTCGCTGTACGGCCGCGACTGGGTACCGGACTGGCACGGGAACGCGACCGGCGCGCGCGGGTTGCGCAGGTACGCACCGCCCTGGGTCGACCAGCCGGCCAGGCGTCCGCCGGGTTGATCGCGGTAGTCGCCGTCGCGGGTCAGGTCGCGTTCGTCGGCATCGAGCCGGCCGCGCTGGAACACGTCGAGGCTGAAACGCAGGCTGTAGCGGTCGGTCGCCGGATCGCCATGGCCGGCGCGCAGGCCGATGCGGTGCTGATCGATACCGCCTTCGGTGGCCGCGCCGTAAGCCGCGTCGACTTCGATGCCTTCGGTCTTGCGGCGCAGGATCAGATTGACCACGCCGGCGATGGCATCGGAGCCATACAGCGCCGAGGCGCCGTCCTTGAGGATTTCCACCCGCTCGATCGCGCCCAACGGCAACGCGTTGAGGTCGACAAAATTGTCCTGGGTGTTCTGGGCGAAACCGTAGGACGCGACGCGATAGCCGTTGACCAGCACCAGGGTGTTCTTCTGGCTCAGGCCGCGCAGCGACACGCCGGCCGAACCGTTGGCGAAGCTGCCGGTGTACTGCTCGTTGAAGCTGTTGCCGCTGTTGACGGTCAGGCTGCGCAGCAGGTCGGAGACGGTGACCTTGCCGCTCTTCTCGATCTGCGCGCGGTCTAGCACCAGCACCGGATTGACCCCGGCCTCGTCGCTGCGCTTGAGGTTGGACCCGGTGACCTGGACCGCGTCCAGGGTCACGCCGGGTTCGGCATCCGGTTGCGGCGCGGCCTCCGCGGCCAGGGCCAGCGGCGCGGCCAGCGCCAGGGACAGCGCGAGGGCGAGTCGTCGGTAACGCACGCCGGCGCGGGAAGCATCGAAAACGAAAGACATGGGCGGATTCCTGAGTCGAAGGGAAGAGGCAAAACGAAGGCGAACAAAGGCCCGACCGGAACGGCGTGCAGCCGTCCGCGCTGCGCGGTGCGCAGCGGGGTCACGTTGGGGAGGGGGACGACGCGATGCGGAGCGACCGCAAGACCGCGCACCGTTCCGGAGCGGGCGAAATCGGCGGCAGGTTCAGCCCGTCAGGGCATCACCCGCCGACTACAGATCTGACCCAGACACGCCCGACCAAAACGCGCTTGACCAAGGCACGCAGGAGGGATGCGCAGATGCCGCGTGCGGGGCGCAAACCAGGCGGCGGATGCTGACGGCGAAGGCGGAAGACGAAACTCGGCGGACATGAGGCGAACGAACCAGGACGACGACCGGTGGCGCGAACACCGCTGCGCGCAGCAGCCGGGTCGCTGACGAAGGAAGGGACGGGCCGCGTATCAACAGCGACACATCGAGCGACGACACGCGCGCATTCGACGCGGTGCGGCGTTCGGTCGGCGGGTCGGGGCGGCTGCGTTCACGGGAGCGGTCTGCGTGGGATTCGAATGTCGCCGCGGCGGCGACGAGAGATATGTTGCATCGCGATAAAGCGACGTCAAACCGCACCACGCCGGAATGGGCGATTTTTTCGCCACGTCGGGCCGCCGCCGGCCGCTCGCAGCCAGCACCCTGGCCGGCGACGCCGCGCGGGCCGTGCCGCTGCGGAGCGCGGAAAGCCCCGCCGTTGCGGGCTTTCGGCGGGCGGGACGGCACGTGAACCATGGCCGCGAGCACCGCATGTAGACATTACCGATGCTCATGACGCCGCCGCCGGCAACGACGCCGAAACCCGACTCCGGGCACGGTAAGTGCGCCGGGAGCGTCGTTCCGCCGCATGCCGACCCGGGCGACCGGCCGTGCCGGAGGCGGCCGCCGCCGGTGCCGACGACGCCGTCCGCGCATGCCTCGCGCGCCCCATCGCCATGGAGAGGCGGCCAGGCCAGCGCCGCGGGAGGCCGCGCCCCCACGAATGACCCATGCGAGGGCCGGCGGCTTGGCCTATCCTCCGCGCATCGCGGCGACCGCCGCCTGCCACGACCCGATATGGACATGCGTCTGCGCCCCTCCCCCACCCCGTTCGCCTCCGCTCCGCGTCCGCTCGCGTTCGGCCTGCTCGCACCGGCCCTGCTCGCCCTGGCCCTGTCCGGCTGCGGTCCGCGCGACACTGCCGAGCCCGCGGCCGGCACCGCCCCGGCGGCCGCGATCGCCAAGGCCGGCGCTTCCGACCCGGCCGCCGACACCGCCTTCGCCGCGCTGTCCAAGCGCTGGCTGGACGAGGTCATGCGGCTCAACCCGGTCAGCGCCACCCAGATCGGCGACCACCGATTCGACAGCGAGGTCGACGATCTCAGCGCCGCCGGCCGCCAGCGCCAGCTCGACTTCAACCGCAAGCTGCTGGCCGAGCTGGACGCCATCGACGCCGCCAAGCTGTCGCGCGAGAACCAGGTCGACGCGGCGATCCTGCGCAACCGTCTGGAATCGGAAGTGTGGTCGCTGCAGACCCTGCAGAGCTGGGCCTGGGACCCGATGATCTACAACGGCCTGGCCGGCGATGCGATCTACAACCTGATGGCGCGCGAGTTCGCGCCGATGCCGCAGCGGTTGAAGTCGGCGACCGCGCGCATGGAGAAGATCCCGCAGATCTTCGCCCAGGCCCGCGCCAACCTCGACCCGGCGCGGGTGCCGAAGATCCACGCCGAGACCGTGTCCAAGCAGAACGCGGGCGTGCTCAGCCTGATCGACACCTTCATCGCACCCAACGCCGGCCAGCTCAAGGGCGCCGAGCGCAAACGCCTGGACGCGGCGGTCGCCGGGCTGCGCAAGGCGGTGGCCGAACAGCAGGACTGGCTCGACAAGACCCTGGTGCCGAACGCCAAGGGCAATTTCCGCATCGGCCAGACCCTGTACGACGAAAAGCTGAAGTTCTCGCTCAACGCCTCGCTGTCGCGCGCCGAGATCAAGCAGCGCGCCCAGGCCGAACTGGCGCGGGTGCGCGAGGAGATGTACGCCATCGCCCAGCGCGAGCTCAAGGACAAGCCCGGCGCGCCCGCGCTGCCGGACAAGCCGACGCCCGAGCAGCAGCAGAAGGCGATCGAGGCGGCGCTGGAACTGGCCTACGCCGACAAGCCGGCGCGCGACAAGGTGGTCGACTTCGCCAAGCAGACCACCGCCGACGCCACCGCCTTCACCCGCGCCAAGAACCTGGTCACCGTGCCGGACGCGCCGGTCAAGATCATCCTGATGCCGGAGTTCCAGCGCGGCGTGGCGCTGGCGTACTGCGACTCGCCGGGCCCGCTCGACAAGGGCCTGGACACCTATTACGCGATCTCGCCGATTCCCGACGACTGGAACGCGCAGCAGGTCGACTCGTTCCTGCGCGAGTACAACTCGCGCATGGTCCACCTGCTGTCGATCCACGAAGCGATGCCGGGCCACTACCTGGAAGGCGCGCATTCGGCCAAGGCGCCCTCGACCCTGCGCGCGGTGCTGCGTTCGGGCGTGTTCGCCGAAGGCTGGGCGGTCTACACCGAGGACATGATGGCCGACGCCGGCTACCTGGACGGCGACCCGCTGTTCCGCCTGGTCCAGCTCAAGTTCTACCTGCGCAGCATCGGCAACGCCATCCTCGACCAGGGCGTGCAAGTCGAGGACTGGAGCCGCGAGCAGGCGATGGAATTCATGACCCGGCAAACCTTCCAGCAGGAACGCGAGGCGGCCGGCAAATGGGTGCGCGCGCAGCTGACCTCGGCCCAGCTGCCGACCTACTTCGTCGGCGCGCAGGAGCACTTCGACATGCGCAAGGCGGTGCAGGCCAAGCTCGGCGACAAGTTCGAGCAGAAGGCCTATCACGACCAGGTGCTGTCCTACGGCGCGCCGCCGGTGCGCTTCGTGCGCCAGCTGATGCTGGACGAACCGATCCGCTGAACCGGCGCCGTTCCATCCGCCGCCGCGCTTTGTGCCGGCGGCGATGGTTCCGGCGCGCCGCTTGCGCTAGCCTCCTAGCCGCCCCGCCGGGCGGCGCCGACGCACGGTCCGCGCCGCCGCCGCGGGCATGCTACCGTCGTGCCGAGAGGAAGGCCGCCCCGCGGCCGCTGCCATGATCGCGAACCCGAACCCGCCCGCCGCCGACATCGCCGCCGAACCCGGCGCGGTACGGCGACAGGTACGCCGCCGGCGCGGCGATCGCTGCGAAGACGGCCTCGACGCAATCGCCGCCGAAGTGCCGGTGAGCCTGATCTACAACGACACGCCGTTCGCGGTGATGATGGCCACCCCGGCCGACCTGGAAGATTTCGCCCGCGGCTTCTCGCTCAGCGAAGCCATCGTCGCCGATCCCGCCGAGCTGCGTATCGAGGCCGTCGCCCACGGCCTGGACGGCGCGCAACTGCGCCTGCGCATTCCCGAGCCGCGCGCGCAGGCCCTGGCTCACCGCCGGCGCAGCCTGGAAGGACGCAGCGGCTGCGGCGTGTGCGGCAGCGAAAGCGTGGACGCGTTGTTGCGCGTGCCGCCGCAGGTCGGCGCCGGCGCGGCGATCGCCGGCGCCGCCCTCGCCCGCGCCTTGCGCGAGCTGCGCGCGCAACAGCCACTCAATGCGCTGACCGGCGCCACCCATGCCGCGGCCTGGGCCGGACGCGACGGCCGCATCGCGCTGGTGCGCGAGGACGTCGGCCGGCACAACGCGCTGGACAAGCTGATCGGCGCCCTCGCCGCGGCCGGCGTCGATCCGTCGCAAGGCTTCGCCGTGGTCACCAGCCGCGCCAGCTACGAGATGGCGATGAAGGCCGCGCAAGCCGGCATTCCGCTGCTGGCGGCGATGTCGGCGCCGACCGCGCTGGCGATCGCCCTGGCCGACAGCGCGCGGCTGACCCTGATCGGCTTCGCCCGCGACGACGGCTATGCCGTCTACACCCATCCCCGGCGCCTGCTCGACGACGCGCGCGCCGATGCCGACGCCACCGGAACGCCGCCATGAGCAAGAAAACCATCCGTCCCTACGACGGCCCCGCCGGCGGCTGGGGCGCGCTGCGCAGCGTCGCCCGGCATCTGCTCGAACAGCAGGTGCCCGTGCACGGCGCCCGCACTCTGCTCGCCGCCAACCAGCCCGACGGCTTCGACTGCCCCGGCTGCGCCTGGCCCGACCGCGACCACACCTCGACCTTCGAGTTCTGCGAGAACGGCGCCAAGGCGGTGGCTGCCGAAGCGACCCGGCACCGCGCCACGCCGGACCTGTTCGCCCGTCACACCGTGGCCGAGCTGGCGCAGTACAGCGATCACTGGCTGGAGAATCAGGGCCGGCTGACCCATCCGATGCGCTGGGACTCGGCCAGCGACAAGTATCTGCCGATCGGCTGGGACGAAGCCTTCGCCCGCATCGGCGCGCAGCTTGCGGCGCTGGATTCGCCCGACCGCGCGCTGTTCTACACCTCCGGCCGCTGCAGCAACGAGGCCGCGTTCCTGTACCAGTTGTTCGTGCGCGAATTCGGCACCAACAATTTTCCCGATTGTTCGAACATGTGCCACGAGCCGTCGGGCACGGCGATGAAGGCCCAGCTCGGCGTCGGCAAGGGCACGGTGCAACTGCGCGACTTCGAACTCGCCGATGCGATCTTCATCTTCGGCCAGAACCCGGGCACCAACCATCCGCGCATGCTCGGCGAGCTGCGCCGCGCGGCCCAGCGCGGTGCGGCGATCGTGTCCTTCAACCCGCTGCGCGAACGCGGCCTGGAACGTTTCGCCGATCCGCAGGACAAACGGGAGATGCTGCACAACGGCTCGACCCGGATCTCTTCGGACTATTTCCAGCTGCGCATCGGCGGCGACCTGGCCGCGGCCAAGGGCATCGCCAAGCGCGTGCTGGAACTCGATGCCCAGGCGCAGCGCGACGGCGGCGAGCGCAGGATCGATCCGGACTTCATCGCCGAACACACCCAGGGCTTCGAGGCCTTCGCCGCCGACGTCGCCGCCGAGTCCTGGGAAACGATCTGCGCCGAATCCGGACTGAGTCGGGCCGAACTGGAACGCGCCGGCGATATCTACGCCGGCGCCGGCAGCGCGATCTTCTGCTGGGGCATGGGCATCACCCAGCACAAGCATTCGGTCGCGACCATCCAGATGCTGTGCAATCTGCTGCTGATGCGCGGCAACCTCGGCCGTCCCGGCGCCGGCGCCTGTCCGGTGCGCGGGCACAGCAACGTGCAGGGCGACCGCACCATGGGCATCTACGAAAAGCCCTCGTCCGCGTTCTTGGACCGCTTGCAGCAGGTGTTCGGCTTCGAGCCGCCGCGGGCGCCCGGCCATGACACCGTCGGTGCCATCCAGGCCATGCTCGACGGCCGCTGCACGGCCTTCTTCGGCCTCGGCGGCAACTTCGCCACCGCCACGCCCGACACCGAAGCGACCCATCGGGCACTGCGCCGCTGCGAGCTGACCGTGCACGTGACCACCAAGCTCAACCGCAGCCACCTGGTGCACGGGCGCGACGCGTACATCCTGCCCTGCCTGGGCCGCACCGAGATCGACCTGCAGGACAACGGCCCGCAGGCGGTCACGGTCGAAGATTCGATGAGCATGGTCCACCTGTCCGCCGGCATCAACGCGCCGGCCGATCCGATGCTGTTGTCGGAGCCAGCGATCGTCGCGCGCCTGGCCGAAGCCACCCTGGGCGCGCGCAGCAAACTGCCGTGGCGCTGGCTGGTCGGCGACTACGACCGCATCCGCGACCTGATCGCGCAGGTGTTCGACGAGTTCGGCGACTTCAACCGGCGGGTGCGCGTGCCGGGCGGGTTCCACCTGCCCAACGCCGCCGCCGAACGGCGCTGGCTCAATCCCGAGGCCAAGGCCTTGTTCAAGGCGCATGCGGTGCCGACCGATCTGCCGGTGCACCGCGCCCGGGCGGCGCAGGCGCAACCGGTATTCAACCTGGCCACGACCCGTTCGCACGACCAGTACAACACCACCATCTACGGTTTGAACGACCGCTACCGCGGCGTGTTCGGCGAACGGCGGGTGGTGTTCATCCACCGCGACGACATCGCCATGCTCGGTCTGCAGGCCGGCGATTGGGTCGATCTGGAAAGCCTGGGCGAGGACGGCGTACAACGCATCGCCCGACGTTTCCTGTTGGTCGAGTACGACATTCCGCGCGGCTGTCTGGCCGCCTATTACCCGGAGACCAATGCCCTGGTGCCGTTGTCGAGCTTCGCCGACGAAGCGCGTACGCCGACATCGAAATCGATCCCGGTCGTCGTCCATCCGCACCGGCGGGCGACGGACGCGGGGCTGCAATCGGCACGGGATATCGGCCATGTCCGGGTGGACTGAAGGCAGCCCCACGCAGCGCCTGCTCGCCGCGCTCGCGGCCGAGCCCGGCGGAGTCTCGCTGCCGCGCCTGTGCAAGCGCCTGGGCCTGCGCATGAGCGTGCTGCTGCGCGAACTGGCCTGGATCGGCGAGGACCCCATCGGCGAACACCCGGGCCTGGGTTGGGTACGCATCGAAGTGCGCAGCGACGCGCGCGGCGAAACCCGCGTCGCCGTGCTGACCGAGCTCGGCCGCGCCCGTCTGGCGGACGGGTAGCCGCCGACGCCGCCCTTGGAGCGGCGCAAGCCGCGACTGCCGCGCCTGCCTGTAGGAGCGGCGCAAGCCGCGACCACCGCAGCGACGGACGCGAGCGCGACCGGCCGAAGCCGCGGGACTGGACATCGCGAATCGAACCGCGGCCGGACGAACCGTGTTTTCTACAGCGCCGTGGTATGACGTCGCTTGGCCGGTCGCGGCTTACGCCGCTCCTACGGGAGGGAATCGCGCCGCTCCCCTCAGAACTCGCGGCCGTTGATCGGCACGATCTTGATCCGGCTCAGGTCGATCCCGTCGAGGCAGCGCACGTTGATCGCCGTCATCGGCGAACCGTCGGGCATCTTGCCTTCGCTGAACGGCGAAATGCCGCAGCTCGCGCAGAAGTGGTGGTCGATCGCGTTCTTGTTGAAGCGATAAGTGCCCAGGTCGGCCGGGTCGGTGGACAGCTCGAACGCCGCGCGCGGCACGAACCAGAGCAGGCCGCCGCGCTTGAGGCACATCGAACAATTGCAGTCCATCGCCTGCTCGATCTCGCCTTCGACCGTGTAGGCGATCTTGCCGCAATGGCAGCCGCCGGTGTACGTCGTCATCTGCGCTCTCTCCCGAGCCATCGAAGACGCGAGAATAACGCCGCCGCGCTATGCTCGTCGCCTGATGTTCGTCATCCGCGGGGCCGCCCGCGCCGCTCGGCCAGGAGCATGTTCATGGACCCCATCTGCGGCAGCACCATCATTCCTTCGTTGCGCTACCGGGACGCGCCGGCCGCCATCGAATGGCTGTGCCGCGCCTTCGGTTTCGAGAAACACGCCGTCTATGCCGACGGCGACATCGTCCACCATGCCCAGCTGACCTACGGGCCGGGCATGATCATGCTCGGCTCGGTGGTCGAGGACGAAAACAACGAATGGGCCCGGCGCATCGTCCAACCCGATGAGATCGGCGGGCGCGAAACTCAGGCCTGTTCGGTCATCGTCGCCGATGCCGACGAGCACTATGCCCGCGCCCGCGCGGCCGGCGCCCGGATCGTGGCCGATATCGCCGATCAGGACTTCGGCGGACGCGCCTACATCTGCCGCGACCTCGAAGGCCGGCTATGGTGGTTCGGCACTTACAACCCCTGGAATCCATGAACCGCAAACGCTCCGCTACCGCCCCGGCCGACGATCTGTTCGCTGCGCCCGCTCCGGCCAAGACGGCCGCATCCGCCGACGACTTCGGCCCGGGACCGGGCGCCGTCGACGGCATCCGCGTCGGCATCGGCGGCTGGACCTTCGCCCCATGGCGCAACAACTTCTACCCGGACAAGCTGGTGCAGCGGCGCGAACTGGAATACGCCAGCCGCCGGCTCAGCAGCATCGAGATCAACGGCACCTTCTACAGCGCGCAGAAACCGGCGACCTACGCCAAATGGGCGGCGGAAACGCCGGCGCATTTCGTGTTCTCGCTCAAGGCGCCCGGGCGCATCACCCAGTCCGGCGCCCTCGCCCGCGCCGGCAGCGGCGCGCGCGCCTTCATCGACGGCGGGCTGAGCGAATTCGGCGCGCGCCTGGGGCCGATCTTGTGGCAGTTGGCGCCGAGCCGGCGGTTCGATCCCGACGATCTGGCGCCGTTCCTCGACGCGCTGCCGCGCGAGCTCGACGGCCGCGCGCTCAAGCACGTGCTGGAGGTGCGCCATCCCAGCTTCCTCGATCCGGCCTATCTGGCCCTGGCGCGCGAACGGCGCATCGCCACGGTGTTCACCGACTCCGACGAGTATCCCTCGCTGGCCGACCTCACCGGCGATTTCGTCTACGCACGGCTGATGCGCTCGCGCGCCGCCGTCGACACCGGCTACCCCGACGACGAGCTGCAGGCCTGGACCGAGCGCGCCCGCCTTTGGGCGCGCGGCGGCGACTGCGTCGACCTGCCCCACGTCGGCGCCGCGCAGGCCGGCACGGCCCCGCGCGAGGTCTTCGTCTACTTCATCAGCGCCGCCAAGGCGCGCAATCCGGCGGCGGCGATGCGGCTGATCGAGAGAATCGGGACGTGAGCCGAAACGGGAACGGGACGACGAGCAGCAGCGGCGTTCGCCCCGGTCCGCTGCTCGCGCCTGGCCGCCGCCTCCCCGCTGCGTTCAGTACGCCACGGTGAACCGCCGCCGCGAGTGCGCCGGCTGCTCCAGTTCGTCGATCATCGCCAGCGCGTAGTCCTGCACCGAGATCGTGCTTTCGCCCTGTTCGTCGACCAGCAATTGATCGCCGCCGAGGCGGAAGCGGCCGGTGCGTTCGCCCGGCACCAGATGCGCGGCCGGCGACAGGAAACTCCAATCCAGTTCGCGCTCTTCGCGCAGGTCGCGCAACACGCGGCGCATCGCTTCGGCGCCGCCGCGCCACTGCTCGGGGAATCCGGGCTGGTCGAGCAATTCCTGGCCCGGCGCGACTTCCAGGCTGCCGGCGCCGCCGACCACCAGCAGGCGCGGCACGCCGGCCTGCTTGGTCCCGGCGACGATCTGGGCGTAGCCGGCGACGGTATCGGCTTCCAGGTTCGGGTTGCTCCAGCCGCCGACGTTGAGCGAAGCGATCACCGCATCGGCGCCGCGGACCAGCCCGGCAAGCGCGGACGGGTCGCCGCCGTCGACGATGCCGGCGCGCGCGGTCAGGCCGTCGTGGGCCGGCAGCGCGGACGGGTCGCGGGCGACCGCGGTCACCCGGTGGCCGCGCTGCAGGGCTTCTTCGAGCAAGGCGCGGCCGACATAGCCGGTGGCGCCGATCAGGACGATGTTCATGGGGGCTCCGTCTGAGCGAGTGGGGACGGAACCTAGTCTGTCCACTAACAGACACGACGATAATCGGTTGGTTTAGACTAGGACCATGAAGCTGGACTTCACGATAGATCGCCTAAAGCGCATGGCGGTATTCGCCCGGGTGGTCGAACTGGGCTCGATGAGCGCCGCCGCGCGCGAGCTGGACATGACCCCGTCGGCGGTCAGCCAGCAACTGCGCCAGCTCGAGGCCGAGACCGGAGTGGTGCTGTTGCACCGTTCCACCCGCAAGCTCACCACCACCGAGGTCGGCCAGGCCTACTACGAAGATTGCGCGGCCATGCTGCAGGCCGCCCGCGCCGCCGACGGCCGGCTCGGCGATCTGCGCGACGAGCCGCGCGGCGAACTGCGCATCGCGGTGCCGATCGGCTTCGCCGCGCACTTGGCGCAGGCGCTGGCGCCGTTGATGCACGCCCACCCGGCGCTGTCGCTGCGGGTGTTCGCCGACGATCGCCAGATCGACTTGATCGCCGAGCGCATCGATCTGGCGATCCGCATCGGCCGGCTCGCCGATTCCAATCTGGTCGCACGGCGCATGGCCGAATGGCGGCATCTGCTGGTCGCCGCGCCCGCGTACGCGCGCGTCCGCGGGCTGCCGCGTACGCCGGCGGAACTGGCCCGGCACGAGACGATCATCCTCAGCGTCATCAACCGGCCCGAGTATGTCGACCTGCACCGCCCCGGCGAGCCGGCGCAGCGAGTGCGGGTCGGCGGCCGCATCGTCAGCAACAATTCGCGCACGGTATTGCAGATGATGTTGCAGGGCCTGGGCATCGTCCGCCTGCCCGAACCCGACGCGCTGCCGCTGTTGGCCGACGGCCGCGCCGTGCCGGTATTGCCGGAGTGGTCGCTGCCGTCGCTGGGCGTGTACGCGGTCACCGCGCAACGCGATTCGCAGCCGGCCAAGGTGCGCCAGGCGATCGCCGCGCTGCAGGCTTACCTCAACGCGCACACGCCCTCGTCCCTGGCCGGTGCCTGAGTCCGGACGTTGCCGGGCTCAGCCCGGCAACGTCGCCAGCGCGCGCACCGGAAAGGTGCCCATGCCTTTCACCTTCGGCGGCACCGCGCTGAAACGGAAGCCCTGGTCCGGCACCGCGGCCAGGTTGCGCAGGTGCTCGACGATCAAGATCCCGGCGCCGAGCAGCACGCTGTGCACCGGCCGCGCCTTGCCGCGGGTGTCGTCGATGTTCATCGAATCGATGCCGACCAGCTTGACCCCGCAATCGCGCAGCCACAGCGCCGCCGCTTCGGTCAGGAAGGGGTGGCCGTCGGCGTAGGCCGGCGTGGCGAAGTGACGGTCCCAACCGGTATGCACCAGCACCGCGCGACCGCGCAATTCCAGGTCGCGGAAGCGTTCGACATCGATCGCCTGCACGCCCGCCGGCACCCGCACCACGATCGCGTCGAGGTCGGCGCAGTCTTCCGGGCCGATCTGCGACAAGTCCTTGCCGTCGGCGTAGCGGTGCGAGGGGCAATCGATGTAAGTGCCGGTATTGGCGACCATGTCGATGCGGCCGATCTGGAACTCGGTGCCCGCTTCGTAGATCTCGCGCGAGCGCTCGCGGCTGAGGTAGTCGCAGACGTGCGCGGCGGGCAGGCCGGGATAGGTCACCAGCCCGTCCTCGATAGTGTGGCTGAGGTCGACGTAGCGCAGCCGGCCGCTGTCGAGCGCGGCGTCCTTGCGCTTGTGCGCCTCGACGATGATGCGCTTGTTGAGGATACGCGCCGGTCCGACCATCAGAAGACGCAGGTCGCGCACGATGTAGTCGATCAACTCGGCGTCGCCGATGTCGTCGCCGTCGATGTCGAGGCGGAAACCCTGGCCTTGGAGGCCGCCGCCGTTGCTGAACTCGATTTCGAAGTCGAACTGGACGCGGTGCTGGAGAGGGGTCAAGGCGAGAGGTCCGGGATTGGGGATTGGGGATTGGGGATTGGGAGCCGGGAGCCGGGAGTCGGGAGTCGGGAGTCGGGAGTCGGGAGTCGGGAGTCGGGAGTCGGGAGTCGCGAAAGGCTAAAGCGGGGAGCCTGGTTTTTGCGCGCCATCCACGCGCGGGCGGGGATGCGTGGCTCCCGCGATACGACGCTGCAATCTTTGGATGCCTGCTTTCGCAAGAACGGCGATGTCGGGAGTTCGCCGTGACCGGCGCCGGCGGGAGATCGCCGCGCGCACTCTTTCGCCGTTGTCGCCGGCCGCGCGCCTACTTCGGCGCGCGCTGGCTCAACGCTACGCTGCCGAGGATCAGCACGGCCGCCGCCAGCATGGTCGCGGTCAGCGGTTCGCCGAGCAGCATCCAGCCCCAGGCGACGCCGAACAGCGGCACCAGGTAGGTCACCGCGACCGCACGGCCGGCGCCGATGCGCTGGATCAGGCGGTAGTACATGACGAAGGCGATGCCGGTGCAGAGCACGCCGAGCAGGGCCGCCGACAGCCAGGACTTGGCCGGGATCGCGTGGGTCGGCCATTGCGCGAGGGCGAACGGCAGGGTCAGCAGGGCCGACGTGCCCAGGGTCGCCGCGGCGACCGCGGCGGCCGGCAGGCCGGTCAGCTGGCGCCGCACCAGGTTGGCGCCGATGCCGTACAAAAAGGCCGCGGTGCAGCCGGCGGCCACCGCCCAGCCGATGCTGGCGCCGGCGGTCTTGCCGCTGGCCAGCACCACCACGCCGGCGAAGCCGGCCAGCAGCGCGATCGCGCGTTGCACGCCGATCTTCTCGCCGAAGAACAAGAACCCGACCAGGGCGGTGAACAACACCGCCATCGAATTGGTGATCGCGCCGATCCCGGCCGGCGCACGCTGCGCGGCCCAGGCGAACAACACGAACGGCACCGCCGAATTGATCAGGCCGATCATGGCCAGCTTGGCCCAGATCCCGGCGCCGCGGAACGACTCGCGCGCCTTCCACAGGAACGGCAGCAGGATCAGCGCCCCCAGGCCCAGGCGCATCTCGACCAGCGGCAGCGCGCCGAAGTCCTTGGCGGCCACGCGCATGAACAGGAACGAGCCGCCCCAGATCGCGCCGAGCACGGTCAGTTCCAACGGCGTGCGCCAGCCGGCGCGTGCGGAATCGGTGACGGCGACGGCCGAAGAGGCGGAGCCGTCGGGAGTCACGCTGGCGGCGAGTTCGGGGGAACGCATGCGCTAAGTCCTCGGAAACGGCGGCCACGCGATGCGGACGCCTGCGGGGGAATACGGCCGCGCACGGCCTCGCGGCGGCGCGGTGGGTGCGGCGACCAGGCGCGTCGTCGCGCGATACGGGCGACCGGCGCCGGTGCTGGCGCGCTCGGCGCAGGCCCCGAGCGCAGTATCGGCGCGCGGATCGCCCGCGGATATCCGCAACCGGACGAATGGCCTCGGGTCGGGGGCGGCGCCGGCCGGTCGCGCGAACGTCCGCATCGGACGTGCCAATCAAATGTCCCGATCAGACGTCCGGATCAGACGTCCAAAATCGCCAGCGTGCCGCGGCTGCCCGGCGCCACCGCATGGGCCACGCCCGCAGGCACCACGTACAACTGCCCGGCGCCGACTTCGACGATCTCCTCGCCGATGCTCAGGCGCATCGATCCGTCGAGCACCAGCAGGCCCTCGGCGAAATCGTGGGTCTCTTCCTCGTAGGCGCCGGCGTCCATGCGCAACAACTTGAAATTGGCGTTGCCGAAGCGGCCGACCACGGTCGAGCGCCAGGCGGCGGGCAATTCGGCGGAGGTCGCAAGCAGGTCGATGAGGCTCATGTGCAGGCACTGGATGGCGGGTCGCTCGGGCCGCGACGACAATCTGGCTTTTCCCTGGCGCTTATTCTCGCTGGCCCGTAATCCGATGCAAGCGCATACTTTCGCTTCCAGCCACAAACCATATTTGAGGCTACGATGGCATTGCGCGCGGACTGGCTGCCGGCCCTGGCGGCGTTCGAGGCGGCGGCGCGGCACCAGAACTTCGCCCACGCCGCCGAGGAACTGCATCTGACCGCCAGCGCGGTCAGCCATCACGTGCGCAAGTTGGAAAGCCGGCTCGGTGTCAGCCTGTTCCAGCGCCACGCCCGCGGCGTGGCGCTGACCGCGCAGGGCCGCCAACTCGCCGACGCCGCCGGCACCGCGCTGGCCGATGTCGACGGGGTGCTGCGCAGCCTGCGCCTGGCCCGCGACGACCGCGACCGGGTCCGCATCACCACCCTGCACTCGCTGACCTACACCTGGCTGCTGCCGCGCCTGCCCGAGTTCACCCGCGCCCATCCGCAGATCCAGCTCAGCCTGGACACCGAGATCGCCCTGGCCCGGTTCGACGACGGCGGCCCCGACCTGGGCATCCGCCACGGCGCCGGCCACTGGCCTGGGTTGACCGCACACCCACTGATGGACGACAGCCTGTTCCCGGTCGCCTCGCCGCGCATGCCCGGTATCGAACGCGTGCGCACGCCGGCGCAGATCGCCGAGCTGCCGCTGATCGCCGACCATGCGCGCCAGGGCTGGCACGACTGGTTCCGCGCCGCCGACGTGCACGGCTGCAAGCTCGAAGAGCGCTACACCTTCAGCGATACCACCGACGCGATGATGGCGGCCGCGCAAGGCCTGGGCGTGGCGCTGGCGCGGGCGCAGATCGCCGTGCCCTATCTGCGCTCGGGCCAGTTGCAGCGCCTGCCCGGACCGGCGATGCCGGCGCGCTGGGGCTACTACGCGATCTACCCCGCCCACCGCCGCCTGCGTCCGGCGGCCAAGACCTTCCTCGACTGGCTGCTGGCGGTCGACAAGGGCGACCCGCCGCCGGTCTGAGCGCCTGCAAGGGGCAGGAGCGGCGCGAGCCGCGACCACGGGACGCGCAGAGGCCCCAAGGCCACCGCCATCGATCGAAGCCCGAACCCTTCGCCCGTAGGAGCGGCGTCAGCCGCGACCACGGGACGCGCAGAAGCCCCAAGGCCATCGCCACCGATCGAAACCCGAACCCTTCGCCTGTAGGAGCGGCGTCAGCCGCGACCACGGGACGCGCAG
Organism: Lysobacter firmicutimachus; assembly: GCF_037027445.1. Classification (NCBI taxonomy): domain Bacteria; kingdom Pseudomonadati; phylum Pseudomonadota; class Gammaproteobacteria; order Lysobacterales; family Lysobacteraceae; genus Lysobacter; species Lysobacter firmicutimachus. The sequence continues at coordinate 1,498,821 of NZ_JBANDL010000002.1, read as the reverse complement.
GGGCCCCAAGGCCATCGCCACCGATCGAAACCCGAACCCTTCGCCCGTAGGAGCGGCGTCAGCCGCGACCACGGGACGCGCAGAGGCCCCAAGGCCATCGCCACCGATCGAAACCCGAACCCTTCGCCTGTAGGAGCGGCGTCAGCCGCGACCACGGGACGCGCAGAGGCCCCAAGGCCATCGCCACCGATCGAAGCCCGAACCCTTCGCCTGTAGGAGCGGCGTCAGCCGCGACCACGGCAGCGACGTACGCAAGCGCGGCGGCCGAAATCCGGGCGCTCAGTTGCACGCTCCGAGCGTAGGCTTCGGATAGCGGCGCGGTATTCCACCGCTTCGGCGGTCGCGGCTGACGCCGCTCCTACAAGAGTCAGCGCCGCCGCGAGGGCTTCTTCTTGGCCGGCGCCTTGGCCTTGCGCAGCGCCGCTTCGAACGCCAGCCGCAGCCACGGCCGCATGTCCTGCGGCGAATCCATCGCCGATTCGGGCACGGTCCAGTAGCTCATCTCGATCGGCTTGCGCTGGCGGTCGTAGACGAAGGGCTCGCAGCCGGCGGCGAGAAAACGGGGGCGGCTGGTCTCGTCGGTCTTCAGGTACAAGGTCTCGTCGGCGACCAGGCCGATCATCAGGCCGTCGTGGTACAGGCCGTAGCCGCCGAACATGCGCCGCGCGCTCAGCGCGCCGAAATCGGCGGCGAGGTCGCGCAGGTGGGCGATGAAGTCGTCGCTCATGCGCGGCATCGTAGCGCCGCGCGGGCGCGCCGTCAGCCTGCGCGCCGGCCGGCGGACAAGGGCTGCCAGGCGGCGAAGAAAAAGCCCGGCGTGCGCCGGGCTCTTCCATGGGCGGACCTTACCCGGGCGATCTCAGAACTTGTGCCACAGGCGCACGAAATAGGAGGCGCCGTTGAGGCCGAACTGCACGCTGTCGAACACGTGGCCGTTGTCGGTCTCGTCCGGGTTCTGCCGGGTCGGCTTGACCCCGAAGATGTTGGCGCCGCCGACGGTCAGCTTGGTGTTCTCGCTGAAGGCGTAGGTCACGCTGAGGTCGGCCGAGGTCTTGGCCTTGTAGTGCGCGTTCGGCACGCCGGCGGCGGTGCCGGAGAACGTGCCCAGGGTCTGCGGGCCGAAGTGGATGATCTTCAGGTTGCCTTCCCAGGGGCCGCGCGACAGATCGAAGCCGAGCACCGCCTTGGACTTGGGCGCGCCTTGCTCGATGAACAAGCGCTCGCGCTCGGACAGCAGCACGTCCTCGCGGCCGACCAGGGCCGGCGGCGCGTGGATCGCCTTGACCTCGGTGCGGTTGAGGTTGAGAGCGAAGAAGGTGCCGAGCTTGAACTCGTTGCCGAGCTCGCGTTCGTGATTGAAGGTCAGGTCGATGCCGTCGGTGCGGGTGTCGACCGAGTTGACAAAGAACTGCGCCTGGCCGACGCCGAGCGACTGCAGGATGCCGCCGATGGTCGGGTCGGTGGTGTCGAAGCGGCCGCTCAGCACGATGCGGTCGTCGATGTCGATCCGGTACGCGTCCAGGGTCAGCGAGGTGTCGGCGGTCGGCGACCAGGTCAGGCCGACGGTGTAGTTGCGCGACTTCTCCTTGGTCAGCAGCGGCAGGCCGGCGGCGTTGGCGATGGTGCCGCCGTTGGGCGCGATCACCACGTCGACCGGTTCGCCGTTGACGAAGTCGGTGATGGTCGAGGAGAAGTACTTCTGCTGCAGCGAGGGCGCGCGGAAGCCGGTGCTGGCCGAGGCGCGCAGCATCAGCGTGTCGGTGGCGCGGAAACCGGCGGCGAGCTTGCCGGTGGTGGTGTTGCCGAAGTCGCTGTAGTCCTCGTAGCGCACCGCCACGCCGGCGGTGAAGCGGTCGGTGAAGTCGGCCTCGACGTCGGCGTAGGCCGCCCAGCTGTCGCGGCTGTGGCCGCCGGCGTCGGCCGGCTGGAAGCCCGGGAAGCCCTGGCTGCCGGCGTTGCCGCCGACGCCGACGCCGTCGGCGTCGATGTAGGAGCCCGGTTCGCCGGCGAAGATCTTGTAGCGCTCGTCGCGGCGTTCCAGGCCGAAGGCCAGGTTGAGGCCGTTGAAGACCTGGTCGTAGAAGCGGCTGACGTCGAAATTCACCGTCTTCTGCTCGAACGAGAAGCCGCCGGCGTCGAAACTGTCGGCGCTGACGCCGCGGCCGCCGTTGAGCAGGTCGAGGTTGGCGATCGAGGCGTTGAGGGTGTTGTTGATCCGATAGCGCAGCTTGTTGTAGCCGTAGGTGTAGGACAGGTCGGCGTTCCAGTCGCCCATCGCCCAGCGCAGGCCGAGGATGCCGAAGCGGTCGTCGAGCTCGCCGTCGATGAAGGGCACGAAGCCGTCCGGGTACATCGCCGCCGAATTGCGCGAGGGAATGTCCTCCGAGCCCAGGCCGTCGCGCGCGAACGCCGCCGAGGACGCGTCGCGCTTCTGCACGCCGAGGGTGAAGTACAGGTCCAGGTTCTCGCCCAGCGGCTTGTCGCCGTTGAGGAACAAGGTGCGGTTCTCGACCTTGGAGTCGCCGATGATGCGCGGGCTGCCGGCCGGCTCGGAGCGGTCGGAACGGCCGCGATCCTGCCACTCGCCGGTGATGCCGATGCTGCCGTCGCTGCCCAGGGCGAAGCCGCAGTAGGCGCTGGCCAGCCAGTTCTCGCCGTCGCCCTTGGAGTACTGGCCGTAGCCGGCGACCGCTTCGCAGCCCTTGCGCTTCTTCAGCGAGATGTTCATGACCCCGGCGATGGCGTCGGAGCCGTACTGGGCGGCGGCGCCGTCGCGCAGGATCTCGACGCTGTCGATCGCCATCAGCGGAATCGTGTTGAGGTCGGTGCCGGTATTGCCGCGGTTGCGCGCGCCGAACAGGTTCAACAGCGAGGTGGTGTGGTGGCGCTTGCCGTTGACCAGGACCAGGGTCTGGTCCGACCCCAGGCCGCGCAGCGCGGCCGAGTCGACCAGGTCGGCGCCGTCGGCGCCGCTCTGGCGGGTCGAGTTGAACGAGGGCGCGGCGTACTGCAGCGACTGGGCGAGGTCGAACTGGGCGCCCTCTTCGGTGTTCTTGGCCATCGGCAGCACGTCGACCGGCGAGATCGAGGTGGTGTCCGAGGAACGCTGGCTGCGGCGCGAGCCGAGCACCGAGACCGTCTCCAGGGTGCGCGCCTCGCTCTCCTGGGCCGGCGCGGGAGCGGCGGCGTCCTGGGCGGCGGCGGTACCGGCGAACAGGCCGCCGGCCAACAGCGCGCCTTGAATGGCACAGAACAGGCGGGCGCGGCCGGGGCGGAAACGGTAAGGCGTCATAGCGGGGTCCTTGGCGGTGGCAGGCGGGGCATCCGCCTAGCCTATCGCCAAGACGACAGTTCGTGCACAGTCCAGGCACCGGATTCGCAAAAAAGGCCCGGCGGCCGCGGCCCGTCGATCCGGCGGCACACATCCCCGTCCGTCCGCGAGGAGGCGCCGGCTAGCGGCCGGACGCGCCGGCCGCGGCCCGCGCCGGCGCCGGTTCGGCCGATTCGACCCAGCGCGCGAAGAAGCCGCCGAGGTCGCGGCCGCTGGCCCGCTCCATCGCGCGGCGCAGATCGGCGCTGGTCACCGAATGGCCGTAGTGGGCCCGGGTGTAGGCGCGCACGCCGCGCCAGAACGCGCGTTCGCCGAGTTCCTCGCGCAACAGATGCAGCACGTAGGCGCCCTTCTGGTAGACCACGGCGCGGTCGTCGGCGCTGGGCTTGAGCCAGCGCTCGTAAATCAACGCATGGTCCTTGCCGGTTTCGCGCAGCTTGTCCAGGCGCCGCTTCCAGCCCTCGACCTGGCCGCGGTATGCGGCTTCGCCGTAGCGGTGCTGCAGATAGGCCGCGGCCATGAAGTTGGCGAAGCCTTCGTTGAGCCAGAACTCGTTCCAGTCGCGGCAGGTGACCGCATTGCCCCACCACTGGTGCGCGGCCTCGTGGGCGATCAGCGCCTGCGCATCGGGCTGCGCCAGCACCTCGCGGCCGTAGCTCTCCGACATCAGGGCGAAGCCGGCGTGCTCCTGGCCGATGGTTTTGGCGACCAGGGCCTGGGTGTAGGTGCCGGTGTAGCGGATGCCGGCGCGACGGCCGAAGAAACGCAGCATGTCGGCGGTATCGGCGAACACCTTACGCAGCTGCGGGACGCTCATTTCCGCCGACAGATAGCGCAGTTCGGCGCGTTCGCCGCTGCCGCCGGCTTCGCGGTAACGGCCGGCGGCGAAACCGTAGACATAACTCGGCATCGCCAGGTCCTGGCGCCAGCGGTAGGTCTCGCGATGGCCGCCGAGCGCATTGCGCGCGACCAGGCGGCCGTTGCCCACCGCCTTGAGCCCGCTCGGCACAGTCAGGCTCAGGTCGAGCGTGGCGCGTTCGCGCGGCGCGTCGACGCAGACCAGCCACTGGCTGGTCGAGAACACGGTATAGACCTCGCTGCGCTCGGGATGGAACTCCAAACCGAACTTGGGCGCGCCGCGGTAGGCGATTTCGATCTCGCGCCGTTGCCCGGCCTTGGCCGGCGCCGCCAGCTTCACCCGCAAGCGCTGGTCGAGTTTCTCGAAACCCAGCGCCTGCCCGCCTTCGCGCACCGATTCGATCTCGAGCTCGCCGGCGTCGAAATCGATCTGTTGCTGGCCCGCGGCCAGCACCTGGAAACGGATCGCGACTTGGCCGCGCAGACTGCGTGCGCTCAGATCGGGTTCGATCCGCGCGGTGTAGTGCAGCACGTCGATGCCGCTGCCCGCGCGCGGCGCTTCGCCGCCCTGCGCGAACGCCGCGCCGCCGAGGCCGGCCAAGGCCCAGGCCATGCACCAACGCCAGCGACGCAACCCGCGCGCGGCGCGCGATGCCGGGTTCGATTGCAGCGTGGCCTGACTCATGTCCCTGTTCCTGTTCCGTGCCGGACGCCGCCGGCGAGCCGCGATGGCATAGCCGGCGCCGATGATCGCCGATGCGCAACGGCGACTGAACCCCGTCGCGCGCATGCGGTTCGACTGCCGTTCGGGAAACGCCGGCGCGACCGCGTGCGTGGCGCGGTGGGCCGCGCAACGAGGAAGCTGGGAGTTAAGCGTGCTTAACTTCCTGCGCCCTGCGCTGCATCTCTACGCCGCCCAAGCCGCCGCACCCGCGAAGGCGGGCCTCCACGGACTTCAACGTCCGGCCGCAGCGAAGCTCTCGGCCGCTTCGCACCGCACGCACGCGGCGGGCGTAAGCTGCAAGCGCCCTCGCCGCCCGCCGGAGCCGCCATGAACGCCGAGAAGTCCCGCGATCTCGCCCTGCTGGTCCTGCGCCTGAGCCTGGGCGCGCTGATCCTGCTGCACGGCATCGCCAAACTGCGCGGCGGCCTCGACGGCATCGTCGGCATGGTGCAGGCGCAGGGCCTGCCGGGTTTCCTCGGCTACGGCGTGCTGGTCGGCGAGGTGCTGGCGCCGCTGCTGCTGATCCTGGGCTGGCATGCGCGCGTCGGCGCGGCGCTGATCGCCGCCAACATGCTGGCGGCGATCGGCCTGGTCCACCTGGGCCAGCTCGGCCAGCTCAACGAGCAAGGCGGTTGGGCGATCGAACTGCAGGCGATGTTCCTCGCCGCCGCGGTCGCGATCGCCCTGGCCGGGCCCGGACGCCACAGCCTCGACGGCCGATGATCCTGGCCGGAGGTTTCAGCTCCGGGCGACTCAGATCCGGGCGACGCGGAACTTGCGGCCCTTGATCTTGCCTTCGCGCAGGCGCGCCAGCGCCGCCGCGGCCTGGCCGCGCGCGACCGCGACGTAGGACCGGGTGGGATACACGTTGATCTTGCCGATCGCGTCGGCCTTCAGCCCGGCCTCGCCGGTGAGCGCGCCGAGGATGTCGCCGGGACGCAGTTTGTCGGTCTTGCCGGCGTCGATGCGCAGCGTCGCCATCGGCGCCGCCGGCGCATTGTGCGCCTTGCCGCCCAGCGGCTGGGCGCGCCGCCAGCTCGGTGGCAGGCCCTGGCGTTGGGCGATCTGCTCGACGCGGGCGACTTCGCGCGGCGCGCACAGGCTCAGCGCGACCCCGCCGCGGCCGGCGCGGCCGGTGCGGCCGATGCGGTGCACGTACACATCCGGGTCGGTCGGCAGTTCGTAGTTGATCACCGCGCCGACGTCCTCGACGTCGAGCCCGCGCGCGGCGACGTCGCTGGCGACCAGCACGTTGCAACTGCGGTTGGCGAAGCGCACCAGCACTTCGTCGCGATCGCGCTGCTCCATGTCGCCGTGCAGGGCCAGGGCGGTGAAGCCGTAGTGGCTCAGCGAACCGACCACTTCCTCGGTATCGCGGCGCATGTTGCAGAACACCACGCAGGATTCGGGCCGGTATTCCAGCAGCAGCGCGCCGAGCAGCGGCGTCTTCTTGGCCGGCTCGATCTCGTAGAAATACTGCTCGATCGTCGGCGCCGCGCCGGCGCCTTCGACCGTGACCTCGACCGGATCGCGCAGGGCGGCGCGGGCCAGCTCGCGAATCGCCTCGGGGAAGGTCGCGGAGAACAGCAGGCTCTGGCGCATCTTCGGGGTCTTGGCGACGATCGCCCGGATAGGCTCTTCGAAGCCCATGTCGAGCATGCGGTCGGCCTCGTCGAAGACCAGGGTGCGCAGGCCGTCGAGCTGCAGCGCGCGCTTGCTCAGCAGTTCCTGCAGACGGCCCGGGGTGCCGACCACGACATGCGGGGCGTGCTCCAGCGAGGCCAGTTGCGGGCCCAGCGGCATGCCGCCGCACAGCACCGAGATTTTCACGTTGGGGATGGCGAAAGCGAGCTTGCGCAGCTGTTGGCCGACCTGGTCGGCCAGTTCGCGGGTCGGGCACAGCACCAGGGCCTGGGTACGGATCGCCGCCGGGTCCAGGTGTTGCAGCAGGCCCAGGCCGAAGGCGGCGGTCTTGCCGCTGCCGGTCGGAGCCTGGGCGATCAGGTCGCGGCCGTCGAGCACGGCCGGCAGGGCGCGGGCCTGAATCGGGGTCATCGTGGCATAGCCGGCCGCGGCCACGCCCTGCAGCAGGGCCGGGGTCAGGGCGAGGGTGTCGAAAGCCGCCGCAGCGGCGCCGGCCGTGTCGGCGCCGGCGTTCGGGGAAAGATCGGTCATGCGCCATGATCGCAGCTTCGCGCCGAGCTTGCGCTCGGGGGCCGTATCCGCGCCGCCGGCTTGGCGTCCGCCTTCGAGAAGCCGGGCCAGGGCGAGCGCGGCCCTCCGCGCCCGCCGCCTCCGCCCGAGCACGGGCCGCCGGCCGCACCGCGAAGGCCTATCCTGGGCCCGCCGCCCCGCCCCGGAGACCGTCATGGAGCAGTTCTTGCACATCCGCGTCCTGCTCGGCATCGTCCTCGGCCTGGCCATCACCACCCTGCTCAAGGGCCTGGCGCGGTTCGTCCAGCACCCCGGGCGCGAACGCGTCTACGGCGTGCACATCGCCTGGGCGCTGTCGATGTTCACCCTGCTGGCGCATTTCTGGTGGTGGGAGTTCCGCCTGGTCCACGTCGCCCAGTGGAGCTTCGTCGCCTTCGCCTTCCTGATTCTCTACGTGGTGGTGCTGTTCGTGCTGTGCACGCTGCTGTTCCCGGACGACATCGGCGACTACCAGGGCTGGCGCGACTACTTCCTGTCGCGGCGGCAATGGTTCTTCGGAATCATGGCCGCGTCCTACGTGATCGACTTCGGCGATACCCTGATCAAGGGCCGGCGCTATTTCGAGGCCTTCGGCCTGGAATACCCGCTGCGCAACCTGGCTTACGTGGTCCTGTGCCTGGTCGCGATGCGCACCCGCTCGGAGGCCTTCCACCGCGCCTTCGTGGCCGCCAGCCTGGTCTACCAGTTGTCGTGGATCTACCGCCTGTACGACCTCGTCAGCTGAGCGCGCGGCGCGCTGGCAACGAGGTCACATCAAGACCGAAACCGCTCACCCGGTCACAACATCTTTGGCACTATCGTCGGCCAATGTCCGCCCTGCCCCTCCCCGCATGAGCCGAGCCTTCGTCAAGGAGGGCGACGGCGAGCCCTCGTCCCCGGACTTGCCCGAGCTGCCGGTCAGCGAGCATCCGAACTACGTCACGCCGCGCGGCATGAGCCTGTTGCGCGCGCGCATGGACGACGCCAAGCGGCGGCTCGGCGCGATCGACGACGCAGACGCCGGCGCCCGGCTCGAACGCGCCCACGTCGAGCGCGAACTGCGCTGGCTGCAGGCGCGCGTGCTCAGCGCGATCACCATCGCCCCGGAACGCCAGCCGGCGGACCGGGTCGCGTTCGGCGCCCGGGTCGAACTGATCGACAGCGCCGGCACGGAACATGTCTATCGCATCGTCGGCGAGGACGAAGCCGACCCCGAGCGCGGCCTGATCAGCTGGGTCTCGCCGCTGGCGCGGGCGCTGCACGGCGCCCGGGTCGGCGACAGCGCGTTGTGGAAACGGCCGGCCGGCGACCTGGCGGTGGAAGTGCTGGCGATCGATTACGGCTGAGCCGCCGCGCTCACTTCAACGGCGGCAGCACCCGTTCCGACAGCAGCCGCTGGGTCAGCTTCGGCGCCTGCGGCACCCGGTAGTTGGTGGTGGTGATCACCACCACCGCGCGTTGCTCGGGCAGGACCTGCACGCTGTTGCCGCCGGTGCCGTTCATCGCATACGAGCGCATCGTGCCGCCGGCGTAGGCCAGGCGGTGCAGCCACCACAGATAGCCGTACTCGGTGTCGTCGTCGATGCGCGCATGCGGCTCGATCGAGGCGCGCACCCATTCGGCCGGAATCAACGCGCGCCCCCGGTGGCGGCCGCCGTCGAGGTAGAGCTGGCCCAGGGCGAGCAGGTCGCGGCTGCGCAGGCCCAGGCCGCCGCCGCCCTGGGCCAGGCCCAGCGGCGAGAACTGCCATTGCGGCGCCTCGATGCCCAGCGGCGCGAACAGCCGCTCGCGCGCATAGTCCTGCAGCGGCCGGCCGACCGCGGCCTGGACCGCCGCGCCGAGCGCGGTGACGCCGGCGGTGCAGTAGCGAAAGCTGCGTCCGTGCGGCGAATCGGCCGGCTTCGGCATCCAGGCCGGGTAGCCCTGGATCGGCAAGTCCAGGTAGAAGCCGACCCAATCCTCGATCAGGTACATGCGCTCCTCGTTGCCGCGCGACCAGGTATTCCAATCGTCGCACTCCAGCGCCGAGCTCATGGTCAGCAGGTCCTCGACGCTGATCGCCTGCTTGCGTGGGTCGGGGTTCTGGATCGTCCTTCCGGCGCCGAGCCAGGGCAGCACCGGCGCCTGCACCGAAGGAATGCGGCCGTCGGCGATCGCCAGCCCGGCCAGCATGCCGGTGACGGTCTTGGTCGCCGAACGGGTGTCGTGCCGGGTCTGCGCGTCGCTGCCGCGGAAGTAGCCCTCGTAGACCAGGCGCCCGTCGCGGGCGATCAACACGCTGGTGATCTGCTGGTAGTCGCCGCGCTGCAGCGCCGCGTCCAGCTCGCGCCACTGCGGCGCGACCGGTGCGGCCTGTCCCGCCGCCGCCCACGCCAGTCCGACCGCCAGCCCGACGGTCACCGTCCATCCACTCACTTTCGCGGCCATCGATTCCGATCCTGTTGTCCGGCCGGCAGATTAGCCCGGCGCGGCGGCGCGCGATTGTCTGCGCGCAACCTGCGCGCGCGGCAGCAACGCCGCGCGCAGCCGCCGGTAATCGCCCGGGGTCAGGCCGTAACCGCGGCGGAAGGCGTGGCCCAGATGCGCGGCGTCGGCGTAACCGGCCTGCGCGGCGACCTCGGCCAGCGGCAGGCGCGGGTCGGCCAGCGCGCTCAGCGCGCGCTCCAGGCGCAGGCGCCGCAGGTAGTCGCCGGGCGCGCAGCGGTAGTGGCGGCGGAACTCGCGCGCCAGGTGCACCGGATGCACGCCGGCGGCGCGCGCCAGGTCGGCGATGCGCAGCGGCCGCGCGCATTCGTCGCGCAGCTGTTCGCGCACCCGCCGCAACCAGCCCGCCGGGCGCAGGCTGCGTTCCAGCGCCAGTCGTCCGGTGTGGGCCAGCAGCTCCCAGCTCAACGCCTCGCCGCTCAAGGCCGCCGCCTCGTCCCAGGCGCGGCAGGCGGCCAGCAGGCGCAGCGCCGGCAACAGCGCGGCCGCGTCGTCCTGCCACAGCGGCTGCGCCGGCAGGCTCAACGCCGCGCCGAGTTCGCGCTCGCGCGTCGCCGACACGGTCAGGGTGAAAAATCGCCCGTGCTCGCTGCGGAAGCAATCGCGATGAGTGGTGCCGGGCGGGTTGTAGATCAGCGCCGGACCGCGGCACAACGCCGGTGCGCCACGCGCGCTGCTGAGATAGACGCCGTCCAGCAGCAGCACGTAATGCGCATCGTCGTGGCGGTGGGTCTGGACCTGCGCCTCGGGCACGGTCGGCGACAGTTCGGCGAAACTGAACCCCCCGGCCTCGCGGCGCAGATCGCAGCGGCCTAGGAAAACCCCATGGGCGAAACGGGTCGCGGACATCGATCGAGCTTAGCCGCCGCGACCGTTCGTCGGCACGTGCTTGACGGCAGGGTCCGCTGGCGTCGAAATATTTAGCAAATTAGTTAATTGCTGATCCATTGATCGCCGGGCGCCGCCCGCGCCGCCGTCCAGGACAGGGAGAGGTCATGCACGCATTGCCGGTCAGTCTCGACGCGCACCGGGTCCGCCCGCAGGCCGATGCCCGCGCCAGCATCGCCAGCGTCAGCGAAGGGCGGGTGGTCTGGGAGCCGATCCGCTCGCTGTGGCTCTCGGTCATGGCGCTGGGCGCGATCGTCGGCGGCGCGCTGACCTTCAGCTGGGGCGCGTTCGCCCTGTTCGTCGTCGCCACCGCGACGGTGCTGCTGCTGGGACATTCCCTGGGCATGCACCGCAAGCTGATCCACGACAGCTTCGCCTGCCCGAAGTGGTTCGAATACCTGCTGGTGTATTGCGGGGTGCAGGTCGGCCTGGCCGGGCCGATCGGCCTGGTCCGCACCCACGATCTGCGCGATTACGCCCAGCGCCTGCCCGACTGCCACGACTACCTCGCCCATCGCCGCCCGTGGCTGATCGATGCTTGGTGGCAATTGCACTGCGAACTGCGCCTGGACGATCCGCCGCGGATCGAGCTGGAGCCGCGCATCGCCGGCGATCGTTTCTATCGCTTCCTGCAGCGCACCTGGATGCTGCAGCACCTGCCCTGGGCGCTGGCCTTCTTCGCCGTCGGCGGCTGGGGCTGGGTGTTCTGGGGCGTGTGCGCGCGCGTGGTCGCCGGCGTGTTCGGCCATTGGCTGATCGGCTACTTCGCCCACAACCACGGCGGCATGCACCACGAAGTGCGCGGCGCCGCAGTGCAGGGCCGCAACGTGCGCTTCGTGTCGCTGCTGACCATGGGCGAGTGCTGGCACAACAACCACCACGCTTTTCCGGATTCGGCGCGGCTGGGGCTGTATCCGGGCGAGTGGGACCCGGGCTGGTGGCTGTTGCGCGGCTGCGAACGCATCGGCCTGGTGCGCGGCCTGCGCCTGCCGGCGGACTTGCCGTCGCGCCCGGAACTTCACCCGCTCGATCCCCCTCCCGCTTCGCCCCTGCCCGCGCGTGCCGCCGCGACGCTTTCCCGCCACTGCCCGCTGACTTCGGCCACACCACGATGAGCGATCTCCCGACTCCCCCGCCGCTGCCGTCCACCACTCCGCCGACGACGCCGCGAACCCCGCTGCTCGCCGAGATCGTCCCGCTGCTGATCGGCACCGCCGTCGGGCTGTTGCTGCGCTGGATCTTCGACGGCGAACCCGGCGAACGCTTCGCGCCGATGCTGCCGATCTTCTTCCTGCTCGCGCCGGCGGCGATCGGCGCGGTCACCGTGTTCGTCGCCGAACGGCTGCACGCACGCAGCGTGCGCTACCACGTGTTCGCGCCGATGGCGACGGTGGTGCTGGTGCTGATCGGCAGCATGGCCGCGCTGTGGGAAGGCATCATCTGCGTGCTGCTGGCGCTGCCGGCGTTCCTGCTGCTGGGCTCGCTGGGCGGCGTGGTGATGGGGCTGCTGTGCCGCCACGCCGGCTGGTCCAAGACCCCGACCGTGTACGGCATCGCCGTGCTGCCGTTGCTGCTCGGCCTGGCCGGCGTCGGCCAGGACACGCCGGTGCGCTACCGCGCGGTCGAACGCAGATTGCTGGTGCAGGCACCGCCGGCCGAGGTCTGGAAGCACCTGCTCGACGCCGACCGCATCCGCGCCGGCGAGGTCGACCGCGCCTGGATGTACCGCATCGGCGTGCCGCTGCCGCTGTTCGGCCTGACCCACCAAACCCCGACCGGGCTGGTGCGCGAGGTGCGCATGGGCCGCGGCATCGCTTTTCGGCAGATGTCCGCCGACTGGCAGCCGCAGCGGCGGGTGCGCTGGCAATACCTGTTCGACGCCGATTCGGTTCCGCCGCGCGCGCTCGACGACCATGTCCGCATCGGCGGCCACTACTTCGACCTGCGCGACACCACCTACACCCTGACTCCGCGCGGGCCGGCGACCGAACTGGCGATCCGCATGGAGTATCGGGTCAGCACCGGCTTCAACTGGTACGCGGTGCCGGTCGCGGATTGGCTGATCGGCGATTTCAGCGAGGTCATCCTCGACTTCTATCGCCGTCGCGCGGAGGCCGTGGCATCGGCGCCGAAGGGGCCGGCTGCGCGCGAGTAAGCGGCCCGCGGCCGCCCGGCCTCGCCGCTGCCCGCTTCGCCGCTCTCCTCGAACCAGGGGCCAGGGCGGGCTTGCTGTTGCCACTGCTCATCCGGCAAGGCCAGAGCGAATTCCCCGTGCTGCGGAAGTCACTGGGCGAGCGCGTCGCGGCGGGCGTCCGCGCCCTAGCCCGCCGCCTTCTTCGCCCGCCGGCTTTCGCGCTTGAGCGGGCCGCCGACAGGGCAGATCTCGAACGCGAACTGGGTCAGGGTATTGACCAGGTTGTCCGGCACCAACCGGTAGACCACGAACTGGCCGCGCCGCTCGCTGTCGATCAGGCCGGCGTTGACCAACACCGACAAATGGCGCGATACCGCCGGTGCGCTCATCTCGAAGCGCGCGGCGATGTCGCCGGCGGTCAGCTCGCGCTCGGACAGGAAGGCCAGGATCTGCCGTCGCGGCGACGAGGCCAGGGCTTCGAAGATCTTGTCCTGCATCATGGGGCACCGCCGTGACCGGTCCGCACGCCGCTCGCGTACCGGCCGATTATAGCCGTGCTTAATTAGCGAATAAGTTAATTGCTTCGGCGCCTCGCCCGCCGCGGCCGCCCCGTCGGGCCGGCCGCGGAACGCGCCGCCGGCTCAGGCGCGCACGCGCTTGGGATAGCCGACCATGCGCTGCAGCTCTTCGTCCCACAGTTTCAGCCGCGCGCACTTCAGGCTCGACCACAGGGTCAGGCGCGGCGCCGCCTGCAGCAGCGGGCTGGATTCGAAGGCCTCGCGCAGGCGGTAGTTGGGAATGCGGCTGGCGAGGTGATGGATGTGGTGGTAGCCGATGTTGCCGGTGAACCAGTGCACGATCCGCGGCAGATCGTAATAGGAGCTGCCGGCGATCGCCGCAGCGTGCGAGTTCCAATCGTCCTTGCGGGTCCAGTAGGCGTCCTCGAAGGTGTGCTGGACGTAGAACAGCCAGACCCCGGCCGCGCCGGCGATCAGCACGATCGGCAGGTGGGTCAGCAGCACCGTCTTCCAGCCCAGCGCATAGCCGAACCCGACCAGGGCCAAGGCCAGGGCGAGGTTGTTGAACAACACGCTGGCCCACTCGCGCTTCCAGGTGAACGGCAGGTCGAACGGAAAGCGGTGCTTGATCACGAACTGGTAGACCGGGCCGATGCCGAGCAGCACCGGCGTGCTGCGGTACAGGCGGTAGCGCAGGCGGCCGAACCAGGACAGGGCGCGGTACTCGGAGACGGTCAGGGTGACGATGTCGCCCATCTCGCGCCGGTCCAGGTTGCCCGAGGTGCCGTGATGGATCGCGTGGGTCTTCTTCCAGTAACCGTAGGGGAACAGGGTCACCACGCCGAGGCAGCGGCCGACCAGGTCGTTGGCGCGGCTGCTGGCGAAGAACGAACCGTGGCCGCAGTCGTGCTGGATGATGAAGGTGCGGACGTACAGACCGGCGGCCGGGATCGCCAGCAGCAAGGTCCAGCCGTAGCCCCAGTCGGCGATCAGGCTCCAGGCCATCAGCGCCCACAGCGCGGCGAACGGGACCAGGGTGTTGATCAGCTGCCAAACGGCCCGGCCGAGGTGGGGCTGGGCGAAGTGCGCGCAAAGCTGACGCAGGTTGCGGGCGGTGACGGGCGAATCGGCGTCGGCGTTCAAGCGGCGGCTCTCGAGAAGGACGCCGCATTGTGGTGAGCGCACTGCGACCTGGCAATGACGTGCGGTCACGTATGTTTGTGATCGCCCGCCATGTTTCGCAACCCGACGCGCGACGGATCGTGCGGCGCAAGCGCGGCACGGCCCCGCCGGATCGCCCCCGCCGGCCCGGTCCGCCCGGCGTATCCCCGGCCGGCACGCCCGGGCTAGGCTATGGCGCATGCCTGCCTGGTACGTCTATGTCATCGAATGCCGCGACGGCAGTCTCTATACCGGCATCGCCGTCGACGTGGAGCGGCGCTACGCCGAGCACGCCGCCGGCAAGGGCGCGCGCTACACCCGCTCGCACCCGCCGGCGCGGCTGCTGGCGCGCTTCCCGCACCCCGACCGTTCGGCGGCCTTGCGCGCCGAATACGCGATCAAGCAGCTGACTCCGGCGGCCAAGCGCGCGCTGTGCGCCGCCGCGCCCGCCGGGTGAGGCTCAGAACAGCGCCCACAGCAGTTTGAGCAGGCCCCACAACGCCACCGCCCACACCGCCGAGCGCAGATAGGGAATGCCGGCCGCGTACACCGGCACGTAGACCAGCCTCGCCCAGAAATAGAGCTGCGCGCCGAGCGCAGTGTCGTCGCTGCCGCGTCCGGCCAGCTGCACCGCCAACGCTGCCGCGGCGAACAGAGGGAAGGTTTCGAGGAAGTTGCGCCAGGCCCGTTCCATCCGCGCCGCCACCCCGGTCAGCGGTTCGGGCGTACCGTCGCGCGCGCCGGCATTCCAGCGCAGACCGCGCTGTGCGGTCATGAAGCCGGCGTTGACCAGCAGGTGGGCGATGCCCAGCGCGATCGACCAGGCCAGCATCTGCAGTTCCGCGCTCATGCTCGTTCCTTCGCAGCGCCGGGTTTCGATTCGGGCCGAACGCGCCGGCTCAGACCGGGCCGTTCGGCAGCAACAGGATCTTACCGTCGCGCTCGCCGGCCGCGGCCGCGGCGACCGCGTCCTTGATCCGGTCCAGGCCGAAGGTGGCCTGGATCCGCGCGCTGAGGGTGCCGGCCGCCACCGCGTGGGCGATCTCGCCGAACACCTGCGCCCGGCGTTGCGGGCTGGCCTGCTGGAACCAACGCGACAACCAGAACCCGCGCAGACTGACGTCGCGGAACACGAAGGCCGCCGGCGAAATCTGGCAGGGCTCGCGGCTCATCGCGCCGTAGTTCACCACCACCCCGCCCTCGCCCAGGGCCTCTGCGATGCGCTGGGTGGCGGTGCCGCCGACCGCGTCGATGCCGAGCCGGATCGGTGCGCCCTGCGCCGCTTCGCGCGCGCGCCGGGCGAGGTCGTCGCCATCGACCAGGACCACGTCGCCGCCGAGCGCGCGCACCGCCTCGGCCGCCGATTCGCGACGGACCACGTTGATCGTGCGCAGGCCGCGCTGGCGCGCGATCTGCACCAGATAGCCGCCCACCGCGGAATTCGCCGCGTTCTGGATCACCCAGTCGCCCGGGTGCAGGACGGCGAATTCGCTCAGCAACAACGAGGCGGTCGGCGGGTTGATGGTGATCATCGCCAACTGCTTGGGGTCGCCCTCGCCGGGCAGCACGACCAGCCCTTGCGCCGGCGCCACCCGATGACTGGTCCAGCTGCCGCCGCCGATCGGCAACAGCACCCGCTGGCCGACCCGCAGCGAATCCACGCCCGGGCCCAGTGCGGCGATCCGGCCCATCCCCTCGTTGCCGCCGACCGCCGGCAACGGCGGCAGCAGGCCGTACTCGCCGGTCAGGGTCAACAGATCGGAAGGATTGATCGGGGCCGCCAATACTTCGATCAGCACCTGGCCGGGCAGCAACGGCGGCGCCTCGAACGGTACCGCCTCGATCACGTCCTGCGGCACCGGGCCGCGATGGGAATATTGCGCCTTGAGCATCGCCCACCTCCGTCGGAACGCCAGGGAAAGCCACGGCGAACCGTCGCGACGGCCCGCCACCGGCGGCCGGCCCTGCGTTGCCGCCGACCGGTCCAGGCCCTCAGCCTACGCCGCCGAGGGTGCAAGCGTCTTGCGTCCAGGTCGCAGCGCTGCGACCCTGCCCTGCCACGTACCGCCCACCGCCCATGCAACCGATCCGTTTCGAACTCGATGCCCACCACGACCACGTCGAACTGAACCAGCTGCTCAAGCTGGTCGGCCTGTGCGACAGCGGCGGCGCCGGCAAGGCCCTGGTCGCCAGCGGCGCGGTCCGGGTCGACGGTCAGGTCGAGCTGCGCAAGACCTGCAAGATCCGCGCAGGGCAGCGGGTGAGCTGCGAGGGCGTGCAGATCCAAGTCTTCGCCGCGCCCTAACCGTTTTTCCGGCAAGGGCGCCGCATGCCACCCGATTCGTTGAATCCGCAGCCAGCGGCCTGAAGCGCGCGCAACGACAGGTTCGCATCAGCGTCCTGTCGTCGCCGCAACGACTTTGCGAGTCCGCTCTTCGCAACGATGCCAACGCGTGGGAACCGGAACCCGCGATGCGATTTTCTTGCGGACGGAAAACGGCCGCCGGAGGACATAGGCGCGGTTCGAAGCGCTTTTAGCGACAGGCGAACCAAGCCAAGGTCACGCCAACGGCAACGCGCTCTCCGCCCGGCACGCCTGGTCGTGCAAGCGCTGCACGTGTTGCGTCGCGATCGCGTAGTCGCGGCTGCCGAGGCTTTCGACGAAGCGGCAGGCGGCGTAGCCGGCGGCCTTGCGCTCGTAGTCGGCCACCCATTGGTCGCGCTCCGGCACGTAGGCCGGATCGCTCGGCCATACGCCGGGACGCGGGCGCAGCGGTTCGCGGATGCCGATCCGCCACGGCTTGGGGCTGAGCCGGGCGCGGAAACAATGCTGGCGCTGGCACATCAGCGCGAACCGCGGGTCGGCGCCGACCGCGGCGAAGAACTCCGCCACCGCCGGTTCGTTGGGGTCGAACACGCGGTGCATCGCCAGCAGGCGCAGCCCGGCCGGCGTGCGGTACAGCCGCAGATGCCAATCCGGGTGGCCGGCGACGAAGGCGCGCACGCGCCGCATCGCCCGGCTCTCGGGACCGCCGTCGGCGGCATGGCGGCGCTTGGACTGGGCGCGGGCGATCAGCGAGAAACCGTACAGGGCGGCAAACAGGGCCAGAAGACCGAAGCCGGTATAAGTGAACCAGCCCACGGCGACCCCGATCGCCAACGACACGAACAGATAGCCGCGGCGCCACGCCGAAACCGGCGCGTCGAAATCGACGTCGGCGAACAGCACCTCGGGCGTGTTGAGACAGCGCGCGCCGTAGCTGTTGCGGGTCACCACCGTTTCGCCATCGCGCTCGACGATCTGTTCGCGGATCGGCAGGCCTTCGGCGTCGTAGGGCACGCGCGGCTCGGTGCGCGCCACGCCGGCCTGTCCGGCGAGCATGCGGTCGAAAGCGTCGCGGGCGCGCACGTCCGCCATCGCCTGGGCCTCGGCCAGACTGGCGTCGGACCAGCCGAAACGGCGCACCGTCAGCGAACGCCGCCCCGAAGGGTGGCCACGCCCGAAACTCTCCTGCACCCGCGCTTCCGCCCAGTACTGCGGAACGATCATCGCCATCCTTGCGCTCCCCTGTGTCCGTGACCGGCCGATTGTACGCAGCGCCGCGGCACTTGACGGCCGTCGCGATCGGCGTAGCATTTTCCTCACGCCCTCGGACAGACCGGCGGCGAATCAACTCCGTGAGGGATTCTCATGGCATACGAATACGATTACCTGGTTTTCATCGGGCGCTTCGAGCCCTTCCACAACGGCCATGCCGCCGTCGCCCGCCACGCGCTGGGCAAGGCGAAGAAGGTCGTCTTCCTGGTCGGTTCCGCCGACACTCCCCGCACCGTCAAGAACCCGTTCACCGTCGCCGAGCGCGCGGTGATGATCCACAGCGCGCTGACCGACGCCGCCGATCGCCTGATCGTGCGCCCGCTGCGCGATCATCTCTACAACGAAAGCCAGTGGATCGCCGCGGTACAGCGCACGGTCGCCGAAGCGGTGCGCCAGGACGGCGGCGGCGAGCAGGCTCGGGTCGGCCTGATCGGCATGGACAAGGACGCCTCCAGCTACTACCTGCGCGAGTTCCCGCAGTGGCCGCTGGTCGACGTCACCCACACCGCGACCTTGTCCGCGACCGAGCTGCGCCGCTATCTGTTCGAAGCCAACCAGCTCGACAGCCACGGCGGGCTGATGCTGATCCGCGCCAACGTGCCCGGGCCGGTGTTCGACATGCTCGAAGCCTTCCGCAAGAACTCTCCGGCGTTCCGCCAGTTGGTCGCCGAGTACCAGTTCCTGGAGCAGTACCGCGCCGCCTGGGCCGACGCGCCCTATCCGCCGACCTTCGTCACCACCGACGCGGTGGTGGTGCATTCCGGGCACGTGCTGCTGGTGCGCCGCCGCGCCGAACCGGGCAAGGGCCTATGGGCGCTGCCGGGCGGCTTCGTCGGCCAGCACGAGGGCCTGCTCGACGCCTGCCTGCGCGAGCTGCGCGAAGAAACCCGGCTCAAGCTGCCGCTGCCGGTGCTGAAGGGTTCGCTCAAGGGCCAGCGCGTATTCGACCATCCCGAACGCAGCGCGCGCGGCCGCACCATCACCCACGCCTACCACTTCGAGTTCCCGGCCGGCGAACTGCCGCCGGTGCGCGGCGGCGACGACGCCGACAAGGCGCGCTGGATCCCGGTCAGCGAGGCGCTGGAGATGAGCCCGCAGTTGTTCGAAGACCACCTGCACATCCTCGAATACTTCCTCGGCCGCGGTTGATCCAAGGGACCGCCCGGCCTTCATGCCGGTGGACAGACCGCCGGCTTCTCCCAGACGCGAAGGAGCTTCCGTCATGCAATGCCTCGACAACCTGCTGCTCAACACCGACAGCTACAAGGCCAGCCATTGGCTGCAGTATCCGCCCGGCACCGACGCCACGTTCTTCTACGTCGAATCGCGCGGCGGCGTGCACGACCGCACGGTGTTCTTCGGCCTGCAGGCGATCCTCAAGGAGTACCTCAGCAAGCCGGTCACCCACGCCGACATCGACGAAGCGCGCGACCTGTTCGCCGCGCACGGCGAGCCGTTCAACGAGGCCGGCTGGCGCGACATCGTCGACCGCCACGGCGGCCTGCTGCCGATCCGCGTGCGCGCCGTGCCCGAAGGCACGGTGGTGCCGACCCATCAGGCCCTGGTGACGATCGAATCCACCGACCCCGCCGCCTACTGGGTGCCCTCCTACCTGGAAACCCTGCTGTTGCGCCTGTGGTATCCGGTGACGGTGGCGACGATCAGTTGGCACGCCAAACAGACCATCCGCCAGTTCCTCGAACGCACCAGCGACGACCCGTCCGGGCAACTGCCGTTCAAGCTGCACGACTTCGGCGCGCGCGGCGTGTCCAGCACCGAATCGGCCGCGCTCGGCGGCGCCGCGCACCTGGTCAACTTCCTCGGCACCGACACCGTCTCCGGCCTGTTGCTGGCGCGGCGCTACTACCACGAACCGATGGCCGGCTATTCGATCCCGGCCGCCGAGCACAGCACCATCACCAGCTGGGGCCGCGAGCGCGAGGCCGAGGCCTACCGCAACATGCTGGCCCAGTTCGCCAAGCCCGGCGCGATCGTCGCGGTGGTCTCCGACAGCTACGACATCTTCCATGCGATCCGCGAGTACTGGGGCAAGACCTTGCGCGAGCAGGTGATCGCCTCCGGCGCGACCCTGGTGGTGCGGCCGGACTCCGGCGACCCGGTCGACGTGGTGCATCAGTGCCTGACCCTGCTCGACGAGGCCTTCGGCCATACCGTCAACGGCAAGGGCTACAAGGTGCTCAACCACGTGCGGGTGATCCAGGGCGACGGCATCAACCCGACCAGCATCCGCGCGATCCTGGAGCGCATCACCAGCTACGGCTACGCCACCGACAACCTCGCCTTCGGCATGGGCGGCGCACTGCTGCAGCGGCTGGACCGCGACACGCAGAAGTTCGCGTTGAAGTGCTCGGCGGCGCGGATCGACGGCGAGTGGATCGACGTTTACAAGGACCCGGTCACCGACAAGGGCAAGTCCAGCAAGCGCGGCCGCATGACCCTGGTGCGGCATCGCGAATACGGCCACTTCAAGACCGTGCCGGTGCCGCAGGACGCGCCTTCGGTGGCCGAAGCGGCGCCGCCGCTGGGTTACGAAGACGCGATGGTGACGGTGTGGGAGGACGGCCGTTTGCTCGCCGACTGGACGTTCGCGCAGGTGCGCGGGTTGGCGGATGCGACGCGGCTGTGAGGCGCCCCTCACCCCAGCCTCCCTCCCGCGAGCGGGAGAGAGGCTCCAAGCCCTCGCCGCTTTCAGATCACGCCCTCGGGTTCCCTCTCCCGCTTGCGGCGACCGAGGGAAGTGCAGAGCTGACAGGGCTAGGGTGAGGGCAACCCGCCCACCATCGACTCCAGGACGACTTCCATGCCGGCCCCCCTCGAAGGGCTAGCGACCGCCGATCCGGGCACGCTCCCGCTCAGCGCGGCCTCTACCCTGTTCCAGCGCCTGCGCGCGACCACGCCGCAACTGGCCCGGCGCGCGCCGGGCGAACACGATGCCGCGCGCTGGCGCGAGCACCGCATCGGCGGGCGCCGCTACCGCGTCGCCCAGCCGGTCACCTTCACCCCCTATGCGGCAGCGCGTCCTTGTTCGGCGCGCTGCCTGTTCTGCTCGGAAAACCTGCGTCCTCACGGCGACGGCGCGATGGCGCAGAGCCTGCGCCCCGGCCCCGACCACTTCCAACGCCTGAGCGCGGCGTTGGCGCAGTTGCGCGGGCTGCCGCTGTCGTGGTCGCTGTCGGGCCTGGAAACCAGCGACGACGAGGACTGGTTCCTGCGCCTGCTGGACGCCCTCGGCGCGGCCGAGCGCGACGGCGCGATCGTCGAAGAACGCGTGCTGTACAGCAACGGCGCCGGCTTCGCCCGCGGTCGCGGCGAAGAACTGATCGCCGCCTTGCGGGATTTCCGCCTGTCCTGGCTGGAACTGTCGCGGCATCACTGCGATGCGGCGCGCAACCAACGCATCATGCGTTTCCGCGAGGGCGAGCCGATCGCCGACGGCGCGCGCTTCGAAACGGTGGCGCGGCGCCTGGCCGCGACGCTGCCGCTGCGCCTGGTGTGCATCCTGCAGCGCGGCGGCATCGACGATGCCGAGGGCGTCGCCGCCTATCTCGACTGGGCCCGCGGCTGCGGCGCCGGCACGGTGATCTTCCGCGAGTTCTCGCGTCTGGACGCCGGCTATCGCGACAACGCCACCCGCCGCTACGTCGAGGCCGAACGCGTGCCGATCGAGCAGGTGCTGGCCGCGTGCATGGACGCGCCGTGGTGGTCGCGCCTGCAGCCGCTGCGCATCACCGAAGGCTATTACTTCTGGAACCTGCAGTTGCACGATCCGCGCAGCGGCCTGAAGGTGGTGTTCGAAGCCTCCGATTACGCCGCCATGCACCGCCGCCATGCCAGCGGCGACGTGTACAAGCTGGTGTTCCACGGCAATGGCCGGCTTTGCGCCGGCTGGCAGCCGGACCGCGACATTCTGTGGGAGCCGCCGCATGGACAGCCGTAGCTGGTTGCTGTTGGAGCCCGATCCGCCCGAGCATCGCCTGCCCGACGATCTGCGCGCCCGCGATGGTCTGGGCGGCCGCGATTGCGGCTGGGTCGCGCAGATGCGTCCGTTCGTGCGCCACTTCAGCCGCCCCGGCGAAACCGTGTTCGACCCGTTCTGCGGCTTCGCCACCACGCTGCTCGCCGCCGCGCTCGAAGACCGTCGCGGCTGCGGCGTGGAGATCGACCCCGAACGCGCCGCGCTCGGTCGCGAGCGGCTGGCGCGCCACGGCGTCGACGCACCCATCGCCACCGGCAGCCTGCCCGACACGCCGGCGCCGCGCGCGTATTCGCTGTGCCTGACCAACGTGCCCTATTTCGGCTGCCGTTGGCCGGGCCGCGACGAGGCCGGACAGTTGTACCTGGAGCGCGACTACGCCGCCTACCTGCAGCGCGTGCGCGACATCTTCCACGCCGTGCGCGAGGCGCTGCCGCAAGGCGGCTACTGCATCGCCATGGCCGAGAACCTGATCGTCGGCGACCGTATGCTGCCGCTGGCCTGGGACCTGGGCCGGGTGCTCGGCAACCTGTTCGTGGCGCGCGAGGAACGCCTGCTCTGCTACGCCCGTCCGCCGCAGCCGCGCGCGCCGGGCGACCCGCGCAGCGATCGCAGCCACGAGTACGCGCTGGTGTTCCAGAAGCAGCCGGAGACGATCTGCCTGCAGAGCACCTGCGACGAATTGGACGCGATGCGCGCCGCCGGTTTCGGCTACACCCTGCACGGCAGCTTCGCCCATTGGCTGGCGCACGGCGAGGAGGCGCTGAAGCGGCCGCCGGCCGACGCCGACCTGCTGCTCGACGACGGCGACCCCGAGGCGCTGGACCGGCTATTGCACTGGCTGCACGAACGCCATTACGAACTGAGCCTGTGGGGCGAGCCGGTACGCCCGCCGCTGCGGCTGGAACGCTGGGCCGAGCATTGGTATCTGCGCGCGCAGCGCCGCGACCGGCTCGGCCGGCTGGTGCGGCTGGACCTGGGACTGGCCAGCCGCCACGCGCAACTGCCGCCGGTGCCGCTGCAGCGCGACGGCTGAGCGGTCGGACTCAGGCCAGTCGGATTCACGCCGGCAAGACCCGACTCGGCACGCGCCGAGCCGCCGGGTTCAAGCCGCTGGCGTCAGGCCCAGCCCGCCGAGATCGAGGTACCAGAACAACGCCGTCTCCTCGCGCAGCGCCGGATCGTGCGCGTAATGCATGCGGTCGTAACCGCCGAGCACGAAACCGTGGCGCGCGTAGAAACGGCAAGCGGCGACGTTGCGGTCCTGGGTCTCCAGCACCACGCCCGGCAAGCCGCGCTCGCGCGCCCAATCGGTCGCCCGTTGCAGCAAGGCCGCGCCGGCGCCGCTGCGGCGCTGTCCGGCGTCGACGGCGATGTCGTCGATCAGGGCCAGGCCGTTCCAAGCGGTCGACACCAGCACGCGGCCGATCACGGTGCCGTCGAGGATCGCGAGGAAACCGGCGGCCTGCTCGCCTTCGAAGTGTTCGTCCAGATCCTCGTCGCCGGGTTCGTCGCCGTAGCGCTTGCGATACGGCGGCAGCGGCTCGATGTCGTAGGCGATCGCCCCGCCCTCGCTGCGCAGCCGCAGGCGCGAATCGACCGCGAAGCTGGAATCGAAAGCGAACGCCGCCGCGGCCAGCGCCGGCGTCAGTGCCACGATGCTCGGGCTCACGCTTTCAACTCCAACGCGAGGATCGCGTCTTGGTAGGTGTTGGCGCCGACCTGGAAACGGCGTTCGCCGACCGGGCGGAAACCGTTGCGCGCATAGAAGGCCAGCGCACGCGCGTTGCCGGCATAGACGCCGAGCAACAACCGGCGCGCGCCGCGCCGGTGCGATTCCTCCACCGCATGCCGCATCAGTTCGCGGCCGACGCCGCCGCCGTGGAAACGCGACAGCAGGTAGATGCGCTTGAGTTCCAGATCGTCTTCGGCCAGGTCGGCCAAGGGCAGCTTGGGCGGCGCGATCAGGGCATACCCCACCGGCGCCGCGCCCAGCGCGGTTTCGGCCAACCAGGCCGCGCCTTGCGGATCGGCCAGCCAGTCCTGATAGAGCGCGGCCGCATGCTGATTGCGGCAATGGGCGACGATATCGGGCCCGTCGAGGATGCCGGCGAAGGTTTCCAGGAAGGTCGCCGCGCCGGCCAAGGCCAGGGCGGCGGCATCGTCGGCGCCGGCGCGACGGATGCGCACGGCGTCGAGGTCGGTATCGGTGGAAGTCATGGGGCTGAGGCCGCAGGGACGATCCGCAGAAGATCGCACGAAGACGCCGCCGCAGGCATCGGCGAAAAGTCGCAACCGCCCCATGCCGACGCCTGAAGCAAAACGCCGGGCGAACCCGGCGTCTTGTCGTGAGAGCGACGAGGGACGTCGAATCACGGCGCCCGCGTTTGCGGACTCCTATCCCGAAACCCCGATCCCCGCCTCAAACCGCAATCACCACCTTGCCGAAGTGCGCCCCATCGCGCAGGTAGGCATAGGCCTCGTTCGCCTGATCGAAGGCGAACACGCGGTCGACCGCCGGCACGATCTTGTTGACGCCGACGAAGCGCGACAGGTCCTCGCCCATCGTCCGGCTGCCGACGTAGATGCCGGCCAGGCGCTTGGCCCCGGCGATCACCGAGAACGGATCGAATTCGCCGGCGAAGCCGCTGACGCCGCCGATCACGGCGATGGTGCCGCCCATGGTCGCCGCGTCGATCGAGCGCTGCAGGGTGCCCTTTCCGCCGACCTCCAGCACCGCGTCGACACCGCGGCCGCCGGTCAGTTCGAGCACGTCGCGCTGCCATTCCGGCTGACTGCGGTAGTTGATCGTGGCGTCGGCGCCGAGCGCCTTGGCGCGGACCAGCTTGTCGTCGCTGGAGGAGGTCACGAAGGCCTGCAGGCCGGCGGCCTTGGCCAGTTGCAGGCCCCAGATCGACACGCCGCCGGTGCCGAGCAGCAGCACGCTGGCCCCGGGGGCCAGCCGCGATTCGACGAACAAGGCATTCCAGGCGGTCACGCCGGCGCAGGTCAGGGTCGCGGCTTCGGCATCGCTCAAGTGCGCCGGCACTGCGAACAGCGAACGTTCGCCGGTCACCAACTCTTCGCTCAACACGCCTTCCGCGCCGCCGCCGAACGCATCGCGGGTCGCATGCGGAGTCGGCGCGCCGTCGTGCCAATGCGGGAAGAAGCTGGTGGCGACGCGATCGCCGACTTTCCAGCGGCCGACCTGGGGACCGATCTCGACGATCTCGCCGACCGCGTCGGAGCCCGGCACCAACGGCGCGTCGGACGGCACCGGATAACTGCCGCCGGCGACCATCAGGTCGCGGTAGTTCAGCGAAACGGCGCGCACGCGCACCCGTACCTGGTCGCCGCTGAGCGGCGCGGATGCGCGTTCGAAAGATTCCAGAGCGCCGATGCCGGCGCCGGCGCGGATGCGATAAGCCTTCATGTCTGTCTCGATAGGGAATGGGGGACGCGGCGCGCCGGAAGCATCGTGGCGATGCGGCGGCGACCGAGTGGGCGTACGATATCGCTTCCGATATCGATCCAGTGGTTCATTTCACTCCGATATTTGTATCCCCATAGGAACCAATATGGCCGTCAACGACCGACTCCTCGGCATCGTCGCCTTCGTCCAATCCGCCGAGGCCGGCGGCTTCGCCACCGCCGCCGAACGCCTGGGCGTGACCCGCTCGGCGATCGGCAAGCGCATCGCGCGCCTGGAACAGCAGCTCGGCGTGCGCCTGTTCCACCGCAGCACCCGCCGCCAGAGCCTGACCGACGACGGCCAGGCCTACTACGAGCGCTGCGTCAAAGCCCTGGCCGAGCTCGACGCCGCCGAGGCCGCGCTCGACAGCGGCCGGCGCGAACCCAGCGGACGATTGCGGGTCAGCGCGCCGGTGCAGTTCGGCCGCCATTGCGTGGCGCCGGTGATGCTGGAACTGGCGCGTCGCCATCCGCGGCTGGAGATCGACCTGTCGTTCAACGACCGCTATGTCGATCTGGTCGAGGAAGGCTACGACCTGTCGATCCGCGTCGGCCGCCTGCCCGACAGCGCCACGCTGGCCGCGCGCCGGTTGACCGAAGAGGGCCTGGGCATCTGCGCTGCGCCCGCCTACCTGGCGCAGCGCGGACTGCCGCGCGACATCGACGGCTTCGCCGGCCACGACGCGATCCTCTATGGCCGCAACGGCCAGAACGTGGCCTGGCAACTGCGCGACGACGACGGCCGGGTGCGCGAGCCGCAGGTCAATGCGCGCCTGCGCTTCGACGATCTGCAGGCGATCGCCGACGCGGCGGTGGCCGGCGCCGGCCTGGCCATGCTGCCGTGCTGGATGCTGTCGCGGCATATCCGCGCCGGCGAACTGCAGCTGGTGATGCACGCCGACCGGGTGGTCGGCACCCGCATCCACGCGCTATGGCCGCATACCCACTACCTGCCGTTGCGTACGCGCGCGGCGATCGACCTGCTGGTGGAGCGGATTCCGGATCTGGTGGCGTGGGATCGGAACGATCGCAATGCCGTGTGCAGGTAGGTGCGGCGGACGGCGCGGATCCTGTGTGGGGGCCGTCGGCCGCGTGCCGTCAACAACAAATCCCGCCGGCCCCCTCACCGTTCCGGCCAGTACCACGCTGGCGCATCCAGCATTCCCTGTCCGACGATGCCGGTCTGGCTGAACTGCTTCTCCAGCCGGATGCTGTTGCAGTCGGCTTCCTGCTCCAAGGCCGCGATCAAGCGCGCAGCGTGCGATACCACCCACACCTGGGTGCGCCGCGACGCGTGCGCGATCAAGCGCGCCAACGCGGGCAACAGGTCCGGGTGCAGGCTGGTCTCGGGCTCGTTCAGCACCATCAACGGCGGCGGCCGCGGCGTGTGCAGCGCGGCGATCCACAACAGATAACGCAGCGTACCGTCGGACAGCTCGGCCGCCGACAGCGGCCGCAACAGGCCGTGCTGATGGAATTCGAGCGCGAACAGCGCCTCGCGGCCAGCGACGTCGACCCGCGCACCGGGAAAGGCATCGCTCACCGCCGCCGCCAAAGCCTGCGGGTCGCCGATCTCCAGGATGGTCTGCCAGGCCGCGGCCAGATCTCGGCCGTCGTGGCTCAGCACCGGCGTGCGCGTGCCCAGCTGCGGTTGCCGCGACGGCGCCTGCGCGTCGCTGCGGAAATGGTCGTAGAAGCGCCAGCCGCGGATGGTCTCGCGCAGGCTCAGCACCTCCGGCGCCGCCTGCGGATCGGCGAGCTGGCCGAACAGGCTGTCGAACGGGTTCAGGCCCTCGGCCGCGACCCGCCAACCGCGCCCCTCGCGCACCCGCGCCAGGCCGGCGCGGCGGTCGACCAGCAGATTGGCCGGGCGCAGGAACGGCCCGGCCCAGATCGCCTCGCGCTTGATCTCCGGATCGTGGGCGAAGCGCGAGCGGCTCGGCATGGGCAGGCCCAAGTCGATCGCATAGCCGTAGTCGTCGCCGGCGAAGCCCAGCCGCAACGCCACCGGCGCCTGCCGGCCGGTGCCCTGCACCGGCACTTCGCCGCGGCGCATGCGCGGCGAGATCGTCTCCGGCCCGGCCCACAGGGTCGAGCCCAGGCCGCCTTCGGCCGCCAGCGCCGGCACCACCCCGCCCTGTGCGGTTTCGGCCAGCAGGCGCAAGGCGCGATAGAGATTGGACTTGCCGCTGCCGTTGGCGCCGGTGACCACGTTGAGCCGCCCCATCGGCAGCACCAGCTCGCGCAGCGATCGGTAGTTGGCGATGGCGAGGGTATGCAGCATGGCGAACACCCGGCAGTGAACGGACGGCCCGGGGCCGCAATGCGGCAGTATCGGCCGCGGTATTCGCAGCCGGTGAGACGCTGCCGACGATGCGTCCGAACGACCGCGCGTCGGACGCCCGCCCGTCCCTCCGACGCGAACCGGCCGCCCGTCGCCACCTGTCAAAGTCGACGGGTCGGCCTGGCCTGAAAACTAGTGTGATGCCGTTATCATTGCCGGGCGTACCACCACCGCGGCGCCCGCCGCCGCGGCTTTCGTTCTGGGGACTCCGGCCGACCTCCCGCTGCAACGCAGCGATGGCCTGCGAGAGGGACGATGGGGTGGCGCAGGCACCGCGGCGCAGACCGCGGCTCTTTCAGGAACGCACGGTCGCCCCAGGCGGCCGTTTCAAGGACTAGACGATGAAAACCGCAAGCAGGGGCATTCAAGTGGTGGCATGCGTGCTCGGAGTGGGCCTGGCGCTGAGCGCCGCGCCGACCTGGGCCCAGCGCAAGAGCGCGCAGGACATCCGCGCCCAGAAGATGACCGAGATCCCCACCTGCTCCAAGAACCTCGGCGCCATCTCCGTGATCGAGCCGGAGGACGGGGTCAACTGGTGGAGCGGCCAGCAGCTGCCGGCCCCGAGCAAGCTGATCAAGGTGTTCGTGCAGAAGTCGCGCTGCTTCACCCTGGTCGACCGCGGCGCCGGCATGGACATGGCGATGCGCGAGCGCGACCTGGCCTCCAGCGGCCAGCTGCGCAACAAGTCCAACATCGGCAAGGGCCAGATCCGCGCCGCCGACTACATCCTGGTGCCGGACCTGATCGCCAAGAACAGCAACGCCGGCGGCAACGCCATCGGCGGCCTGCTCGGCGGTCTGATCGGCGGCAAGGCCGGCGCGGTCGCCGGCAACCTCAACTTCAACAAGAAGACCGCCGACGTGGTCCTGACCGTGACCGACGTGCGCTCCTCCGAGCAGGTCGCGATGGCCGAGGGCAGCGCCAAGAAGACCGACATCGGCTTCGGCGCCGGCGGCACCCTATGGGGCGGCAGCGGCCTGGGCGGCGCCGGCGTGTCCGGCTACGCCAACACCGAAATCGGCCAGGTCATCACCATGGCCTACCTGCAGGCCTACACCAACCTGGTCACCGAACTGGGCGGCCTGTCGGGCAACGCCTCGGCCTCGAACTCGCAGCAGGCGGTGACCGTGGTCAAGGCCGCGCGTCTGTTCGCCAATTCGTCGGGCAGCGGCAAGGTCGTGCGTCCGCTCGACCCGGGCATGATGCTGTACCCGACCGGCAACAAGCAGGGCGCGATGTGGGAAGTCGAGGACGAACTCGGCAACAAGGGCTGGGTGTCTTCGCTGGCGATGGAACTGTCCAAGTAAACCGAGCCGCGCCACGGCGCGTTCGATGCGCAGGGAGGCCGCCGGGCGACCGGCGGCCTTTTTCGTGCCGGCGCGCCGGCGCATGCAGGCCGCGTCGCCTACGCGGCCTTCCCTTGCGGCGCGCGAACGGCGATACATGAGGCTGTCGCCGGCCCGCAACGCGCCGCCGGCGGCGACGCCGTCAAGGAGGATCCATGAAGTCAGTCCCTCGTCTGTGCCTGCTATTGCTGATCGCCGCGCTGTCCGCCTGCACCTGGCACGTGCGCGAGGACAACATCGTGATCGCGCGCGCCGCGCCGGCGGCCGACCTGGCCGCGTTGCGCGCGCAACTGCCGGCTTACCGCATCGAAGAGACCCGCATCGCCGCCGACGGCGCGCAGTTGTATGCGCTGCGCTTCCTGCGCCGCGACGCAGTCGCCACCGTGCTGTACTTCGGCGGCAACGGCTACACCGTCGCCAGGCACGCCGCGACCAGCGCCAAGGCCTATGCCGACGCGCCGGTCAATTTCGTCCTGGTCGATCATCGCGGCTACGGCGCGAGCACCGGCACGGCTTCGCTGGAGGCGCTGCTGGCCGACGCCGGCACGGTCTACGATCGCATGCGCGAGGACCCGGAGCTGGCCGGCCTGCCGCTGATCGTGCACGGCCACTCGCTGGGCAGCTTCATGGCCGGGCGGGTGGCGGCCCATCGCCGCCTCGACGGCCTGATTCTGGAAAGCTCGGTGACCAGCTTCGAGGACTGGGGCGCGCACATGCGTTCGCGGCAGAAGCTGTGGGCGCGGATGCTGGTGCGGCGCGTCGCTCCCGCCGGGGCGCTGGTCGGCCAGGGCAACCGCCCCGTCGTCGAAGCGCTGGACGAACCGGTGCTGTTCGTCGCCGGCGAACACGACGTCGCCACCCCGCCGCGCTTCGCCGAAGCCCTGTTTCAGGCCACGCCGCTGCCCGAGGGGCGCAAGCGCCTGCTGATCGTGCCGGCGCGCAATCATACTAACGCCGCCGATTCGCCCGAATTCCGCCAAGCCCTGTCCGCGTTCCTTGCCGAGTCCGTCGCTCCCCGGCCGGCCGGTTGACCCTTCCGTCTCTTCCCCTTCCACCGCTGCCCACGGAGCCGCCATGACCGCTTCCGACCGCAACCTGCGCCTGGACTACCTCGAATCCGCCGTCGCCGACATCGCCGCCGCCAAGGCCTTCTACGGCGCCGCTTTCGGCTGGACCTTCACCGACTACGGCCCGGACTACTGCGAATTCGACGACGGCCGCATGAAGGGCGGCTTCAACGCCCATGTCGCGCCCAAGCCGGGCGGTGCGCTGGTGGTGAGCTGCGCCGACGATCTCGCCGATGCCCGGCGCCGGGTCGAAGCGGCCGGTGCGCCGATCGTCGCCGAGCACGAATTCCCGGGCGGCCGCCGCTTCCACTTCGTCGACCCCGACGGCTACGAACTGGCGGTGTGGTCGGACCGCTGAAGCGCCGTCCCGGGCCGCGCCGGCTAAACCGCAGCCGGCGCGGCGCTTTTCCAGGAGAACGCACGATGGCATTGGACGCGATAGGCGACGTATTGGGCGGCGCCTTGAGGCTGCTCGGACGCGTGCTGTTCGAAGGCGTGGTCGAACTGTTGCTGCACGGCACCGGCTGGGTGCTGTTGAAGCCGTTCTACGGCAAGAAGGAACCTGGCGAGGCATTGTGCGCGCTGGTCGGACTCGCGGCTTGGACCGCGTTCGCGGCCGCGGCCTTCTTCGCTTACCGCTACCTGCATCCGCCCGGGTAGCGTCCGGCCGCCGCGCGCGACGCGCCGCCGCCTGCCGCTACACCTGCGCGTTCTTCCATCGCCCCCGGGTGAACAGCCACAGAGTGAACACGCCGACCGCGGTCTCGGACACGAACACGCCCCAGAACACGCCGGAGTGCTGCCAGTCCAGCGAGATCGCCAGCAGGTAGGACAGCGGGATCTGGATCAGCCAGAAGAACACCACGTTGATCTTGGTCGGGGTCATGGTGTCGCCGGCGCCGTTGAAGGCCTGCACGGTGACCATCCACCAGCCGTAGATGAAGAACGAGTACGACAGGATCCGCAGCCATTCGGCGCCGATCCGCACCACCTCGGGATCGGCGGTGAAGATGCTCACCAACTGCCGCGGCAGGGCGAAGAACAGCACCGAGATCGCGACCAGATAGGCCATGTTGTACCAGCCGATCCGCCACACCGAGGCCTCGGCGCGCTCCGGATGGCCGGCGCCGAGGTTCTGTCCGACCAGGGTCGCGGCCGCGTTGGACATGCCCCAGGCCGGCATCATCGTGAACATCATGATGCGGATGGCGATGGTCGCGCCGGCCACGGCCTCGCTGCCGATGCTGGCGAGGATGCGCATCAGGAAGATCCACGAGGTCATCGCCACGATCATCTGGCCGACCCCGCCGAGCGAGGTGCGCACGATGTTCCACAGCATGGCGCCGCGCCACACCAGCTGCGCCGCGGTCACCCGGATGTGCTTGCCGCCGCGGAACAGCACCCACAACTGGTAGGCCACGCCGATGCCGCGCCCGATGTTGGTGGCGATCGCCGCGCCCTCGATGCCGAGTTCGGGCGCCGGCCCCAGGCCGAAGATCAGGATCGGGCACAGCAGGATGTTGAGGCCGTTGGACAGCCACAGCACCCGCATCGCGATCGCCGCGTCGCCGGCGCCGCGGAAGATCGCGTTGATCACGAACAGCAGCATGATCACCGCGTTGCCGCCGAGCATCCACTGCGTGTAGCGGTAGCCGTGCTCGATGCTCCAAGCGTCGGCGCCCATCAGCCGCAACAGGTCCTGGGCATAGACGATGCCGGTCAGCGCCGGCAACACCGATACCAGCAGGGCGATGAAGATCGCCTGCACCGCGGTGATGCCGGCTTCCTCGCGCTTGCCTTCGCCGATGCGCCGGGCCACCACCGCGGTCACCGCCATCGCCAGGCCCATCGCCACCGCATACAGCAGGAACAGATAGCTCTCGGTCAGCCCGACCGTGGCCACCGCCGACGGCCCGAGCTTGGCGACGAAGAAGATGTCGACCACCGCGAAGGTGGACTCCAGCACCAGTTCCAGCACCATCGGCACTGCGAGCAGGAACACGGCGCGGCGCAACGGAATCTTGGTGTAATCGGCATCGGTGCCGCGCACCGCTTCGCGCAGCTCGCGCCACAGCGAAGGCGGTGCGGCGGTCGGTTCGACGGCGGAGAGGTCCTGGGTCATCGCAGGCTCCGTGCAGTGATGGCACCGCCCGATGATAGGGGCCCTGCCCGGCTTGGCTAGTGACAACAGTCCGATGAATCGGGGGCCGTTTGGCGGTTTCGGCCGGTTTACGGCCTGCGCTACAACCTGAACCGCGCGTCGCGCCGTCGTCGCGGGCGGCGTCCATCGCCGATGTCGATTCCGCTTCCGTCCGTTCGTCGCAATGGATGAGGGCTTCACCTCGTTACGGAGATCACCCATGAGCAACACCGTTCGCCTGCTGCGCGTCTTCACCGCCCCGCCGGAGCGCGTCTACCGCGCCTTCCTCGACCCCGCCGCCCTGTGCAAGTGGCTGCCGCCGGACGGCTTCACCTGCACCGTGCACGAGCTGGAAGCCAAAGTCGGCGGCCGCTACCGCATGAGCTTCACCAATTTCGGCAGCGGCGACAGCCACAGCTTCGGCGGCACCTACCTGGAGCTGATGCCCGGCGAGCGCATCGTCCACGACGACCGCTTCGACGACCCCAACCTGCCCGGCACCATGGTCACCACCATCACCTTCCGCGCCGTGTCCTGCGGTACCGAAGTGCAGGTCGTGCAGGAAGGCATTCCGGACGTGATCCCGGCCGACCAGTGCCACCTGGGCTGGCAGGAATCGCTGACCCTGCTCGAACGCCTGGTCGAACCGACGATTCCGGGCTGAGCCCGAGCCGTCTGTCTGTAGGAGCGGCGTAAGCCGCGACCGCGACACCGGGCCTGCGGCGTAACTTGCGCCGCGGGCTGAAATCCCGCGGTCGCGGCTTGCGTCGCGTCTACCCTCGGCAGCGCCGCGGTTGTCGTGTCCCAAACGACGACGGCCCGCGAATGCGGGCCGTCGTGGCGAACGATGGACCGGCGGCGACGCTCAGAGCATCGGCAACTTCAGCCCCTGCTCCCTGGCGCAGGCCTGGGCGATCTCGTACCCGGCATCGGCATGGCGCATGACCCCGGTGCCGGGGTCGTTCCACAGCACCCGGGCGATGCGCTTGTCGGCTTCTTCGCTGCCGTCGCAGACGATGACCACCCCGGAGTGTTGCGAATAGCCCATGCCGACGCCGCCGCCGTGGTGCAGCGAGACCCAGGTCGCGCCGCCGGCGACGTTGAGCATGGCGTTGAGCAAGGGCCAGTCGCTCACCGCGTCGCTGCCGTCGCGCATCGCCTCGGTCTCGCGGTTCGGCGAAGCCACCGAGCCGCTGTCGAGGTGGTCGCGGCCGATCACCACCGGCGCCTTCAGCTCGCCGTTGCGCACCATTTCGTTGAACGCCAGGCCGAGCTTGTGGCGCAGGCCCAGGCCGACCCAGCAGATGCGCGCCGGCAGGCCCTGGAAGCTGATCCGCTCGCGCGCCATGTCCAGCCAACGATGCAGGTGCGGATCGTCGGCGATGATTTGCTTGACCTTCGCGTCGGTCTTGTAGATGTCGTCCGGATCTCCGCTGAGCGCGACCCAGCGGAACGGGCCGACGCCGCGGCAGAACAACGGGCGCACATAGGCCGGAACGAAACCCGGGAAATCGAAGGCGTTGGCGCAGCCTTCGTCCTTGGCCATCTGGCGGATGTTGTTGCCGTAGTCCACGGTCGGAATGCCTCGGGCGTGGAAGGCCAGCATGGCTTCGACGTGCACGCGCATCGACTTCTTGGCTTCGTCGCGGACTCGGGCCGGGTCGCTGCTCTGCGCTTCCAGCCACTGCTCCACGGTCCAGCCGATCGGCAGGTAGCCGTGCACCGGATCGTGCGCCGAGGTCTGGTCGGTGACGCAGTCCGGACGCACGCCGCGGCGGACCAGCTCGGGCAGGATCTCCGCAGCGTTGCCGAGCAGGGCGATCGACTTGGCCTCGCCGGCGGCGGTGTACTTGGCGATCCGCGCCAACGCGTCGTCGAGGTCGTGGGCCTGCTCGTCGACGTAGCGGGTGCGCAGGCGGAAGTCGATGCTGGTCTGGCGGCACTCGATGGTCAGCGAGCTGGCGCCGGCCAGGGAGGCGGCCAGCGGCTGCGCGCCGCCCATGCCGCCGAGGCCGGCGGTCAGGATCCACTTGCCCTTGAGGTCGCCGCCGTAGTGCTGGCGGCCCATCTCGACGAAGGTCTCGTAAGTGCCCTGGACGATGCCCTGCGAGCCGATGTAGATCCACGAGCCGGCCGTCATCTGGCCGTACATCATCAGGCCTTTTTTATCGAGCTCGTTGAAGTGCTCCCAGTTGGCCCAATGCGGCACCAGGTTGGAGTTGGCCAACAGCACGCGCGGCGCGTCGGCGTGGGTCGGGAACACGCCGACCGGCTTGCCGGACTGGATCAGCAGGGTCTCGTTGTCTTCCAGCTCGCGCAGCGACTTGAGGATGGCGTCGAAGCTCTCCCAGTCGCGCGCGGCGCGGCCGATGCCGCCGTAGACCACCAGCGCGGCCGGATTCTCGGCCACCTCGGGGTCGAGGTTGTTCTGGATCATGCGGAAGGCGGCTTCGCTGAGCCAGGACTTGCAGCTCTTTTCGCTGCCGCGCGGCGCGCGGACGACACGGGAGGGATCGAGGCGGGTGCCTGCGGACATGACGAGGTTCCGGCGGGTGGGATG
This sequence comes from Lysobacter firmicutimachus, assembly GCF_037027445.1. Taxonomy (NCBI): domain Bacteria; kingdom Pseudomonadati; phylum Pseudomonadota; class Gammaproteobacteria; order Lysobacterales; family Lysobacteraceae; genus Lysobacter; species Lysobacter firmicutimachus. The sequence continues at coordinate 1,464,010 of NZ_JBANDL010000002.1, read as the reverse complement.
GCGAAATTATCGCGCCGCGTTGCGCGCGCCCGCCAGCGCCGGCGCCGCCGCACCGGCCCGTACAGGCGGGAAAACGGGGCGAATTTGCCCTTCCCGGCCGCCGATGTATACGCTGTATACATGAGCGCCGCCGCCACCGCCGACCGGATCCTGCGTGCCGCCCGCACGCTGTTCGAACGCGGCGGTGCGCAGGCGGTGACCATGCGCCGCATCGGCGATGCGGTCGGCATCACCCCGATGGCGATCTACCGCCATTTCCGCAACCGCGAAGCCTTGCTGCAACGCATCTGCGACGACAGCTTCGAGCAGATCGCGCGCCACTGGAGCGCGCGCAGCGCCGGCGGCGACGTGATCGCGCGCCTGCTCGCGACCCAACGCATCTACCTCGACTACGCCCTGGCCCATCCGCATCTGTTCGATCACGCCTTCTCGATGCGGCGCGAGCGCGCCCGGCGATTCCCCGAGGATTTCCGCGCGCGCCTGTCGCCGACCTTGAACGTGGTCGCCGACCTGGTCGCCGAAGCGCAACGCGCGGGGCGACTGCGCGAGGGCGACGCCTGGGATCTGGCGATGACGTTGTGGGGGCACACCCACGGGTTGATCGCGCTGTACCGCGCCGGCCGCTTCAGCTACGGCGAAGCGGAGTTCCGCGCCTTCTACGACGCCTCGCTCGATCGCCTGCTGCACGGCCTGTTGGCCGGCTGAGCCGGGCGCGGATCGCGGCCGCCGCACCGGCGTCTGGTCCGGCGACCGGCGCTTGCGTCTCGACAGTCCGGCACGATAGTCCGCTGTCGGGCACAGCCTGCGCGGCGGGGCTTGGCGATAATCCACCCCCTCCCCACCGTCCGGATCCGCGCCATGCGCTTACGCCGTCGCCTCGCCGCACTGACCGCCACCCTGCTCGTCGCCGCCGCCGCGCAAGCCGCGCCGCCCAGCGCCAAGCCCTCGTCGCTGCGCGTCTACGCCATGGACTGCGGCCGCATCGAACTGCAGAACATGGACATGTTCTCCGACGCCGGCGAGTACGCCGGCCAGCCCGGCACCATGGCCGCGCCCTGCTTCCTGATCGTGCATCCCAAAGGCCGGCTGCTATGGGACACCGGCCTGGGCGACGCGATCGCGGCCAAGCCCGGTGGCGTGTTGCTGGAAGGCATGGGCATCCGCTTCACGGTCGAACGCACCCTGGCCGCGCAATTGGCCGAACTCGGACTGAGTCCGTCCGACATCGACTACGTCGCCCTGTCGCACCTGCATGCCGATCACAGCGGCAATCTCGGCCTGTTCCCCAAGGCGACCTGGGTGCTCAACCGCACCGAGCTGGAATGGGCCTCGGCCACGCCGACACCGATCGGCGTCGACCCCAAGCTGTTCGCCGGCTGGCGCCAGGCCAAACTGCGCGACGGCAACGACGACGACGATCTGTTCGGCGACGGCAGCGTGCGCATCCTGCGCACGCCCGGCCACACGCCCGGCCACCGCGTGCTGATGCTGCGCCTGGCCCACTTCGGCCCGTTGGTACTGTCCGGCGACCTCTGGCATACCCGAGCCAACTACCAGCGGTCGCGGGTGCCGGCGTTCAATCACAACCGCGCCGACACCATGGCCTCGTTCGAACGGGTCCAACGCTTGCTCGCCACCCATCCGGGCCAGGTGGTCGTGCAGCACGCGCCGGAGGATTTCGCCGCGCTGCCGAAGTTCCCGGCCTATATGGACTGAACCGCGATCGGCGAAGACGGGCTGCCGAAAGTTGGCTGACCTCCTGCACTGACGGGCGGCGCGGGCAGCGGCGAACCTGATCACCGTCCTCAAGCCCATCGCGAGTCCGCCATGCCGTTGCCGTCTTCGCCGTCGTTCCGCCTGCCATGGGCCGTCGCCTTGCTGGGCCTGGCGGCCTGGGCGCCGCTGCGTGCGCAGTCCGCCGAAACGTCCGCCGAGCCTACGCCGAAATTGCCATTGACCTTGCCGGCCACGCTCGAAGCCGGGCGGTTCTACCTGCATCCGCGACTGCACGGCGGGCGCGAACTGCGATTGTTCTCCGACAGCGGCGGCGGACTGCTGTTCACTCACGCCGGCGCCCGCGCACTCGGCGTCGCACCGGAGTCCAGAACCGACAACGCGCCGCCGCAGTTGCTGACCTGGCCTCGATTCGACGCGCGCGCCTGGATTCCGGCACCGCAGAACGTCGAACGCGGCATACCGGTAGCGCCGGCGCCGCCGAATCAACAGCACTCGCTCGGCGACGGCATGATCGGCGCAGCCTGGTTCGGCGGACGCAGCTGGGAATTCGACTATCCGCGCGGCCGCTTGCGCCTGTTGCCCGCCGGTGCCCTACCCCGGGTCGATGCTGCGCACCGGGTCGAGCTGGGCTTCCAGAAGGACGCGCAAGGCCGGCCGACCAACCATTTCGCGCGCATTCCGGTGCGCATCGACGGCGAGGTCCTGCAGCTGCTGTTCGACACCGGCGCCAGTTTGATGCTGACCGAGCAAGGCGCGCGCGAATTGGGCGGCGGCCCCGCCCATCGCGCGGGCAGCTTCATCGCCGCCGGAGTTCTGCAGCGGTGGCACGACCGGCATCCGGACTGGCGGGTGGTCGAACACGGCGATCGCAACGGCAGCGGACGCCTGATCGAGGTGCCGGAGTTGGAAGTCGGCGGCTATCGGGTCGGCCCGGTGTGGTTCGCCGAACGCGCCGACCGCAATTTCCACGAGTACATGTCGCAGTGGATGGACCGACGCATCGACGGCGCGATCGGCGGCAACGCCTTCGCTACCCTGAAGGTCAGCGTCGACTACCCGTCCGCAACGGCGACGTTCGAACGCTGACGCCGGCGCGGGAGCGGAAAAATACGCCCGGCACGAGCCGGGCGTTCGATCGATCCAGAAGGGATCGGAACCGGAACGGTCGCGCGGACGGCGCGGTCGGCGGTGGGTGGGCGCGCTTCAGCGCACCGAAGGATCGAGTTTGCGCAGCGCGCTGGCGACGTCGACCTCGCCGGTGCGCTGCAGGTCGTCGCGATCGTAGCGGCGACCGTACGCGGCGCACTCCTGCTTGGCGCGCGACTGGATACGCGATCCGGTCTGGCGCAGGCAATAGCGATCGTCGGCGCGCGGCTTGGCGGCGGTCTGCGCGTCTTGCTTGGCATCGCGGCCGGCGTGCGCGTCTTGCGCGACGGCGGCGACGTCGGTTGTCGGAGTCTGTGCGGCAGCGGCGAACGCGAACGCGCACAGCGTGGCGGCGAGCATCGCGGATTTCATGGAACGCCTCCTGTGAATGGACAGGGATCGAGCGGTCGCATCCACGATACGCCGGCGCCGCCGCAGCGGCGGCGTAATGGCCATCGCCGTTTAAGGTTCTGTCAGCGTTTCGGGCAGGCCTCGCGGCGGCCGTTCTGGAACGCCATCGCCTCGGCTTCGCTGGCCGGACGCGGGGTCTGCCCGTCGTCGAACAGCACCCGCCAAACGCCGTCCCCGCCGCGATGCCAGACCGACTGGAACGCGCCCAGCGCATAACGCGGCTGCGCGCCCGGCTGCACGCGCTGGTACAGCGCCGGGCCGGTCGACCAGGCCACATCGCGCGCGCCGCCGATGGTCACCCGGGTCGGGTACCAGCGCAGCAAGGTTTGCTTGCCTTCGATCAAGCCGACCCAGCGGCGCGCGATTTGGTCGCGGCCGCGGGTCGGCTGCGGGCTGCCGGCGCCGAACGCCGCCTGCGGGTGCAGGTGTTCGGCGAAAGCCTCGGCATCGTGTTCCGCAACCGAACGGGCGAAGCTCAGCTCGCGCGCCCAAACCGCGCATTCGTCCGCGTCGAGCACCGCCGGCGGCGCCGGAGCCGGCGCGGGCACGGAGGGGGTCTGCGCAGCGGCGACGGCCCACCACGAGGCGGCGGCCAGGCAGACGATGCGGACGGGAGTGCGCATGGACGGGGCTCCGCGGAAGTTGCGGTCACTATCGGCGGCTCGCTGCGGCGGCGCCAGCGACGGAAGTCATGCCGAATCTGGCCGCCCGTCGCGGTCGCGGCCGCCGCCATCGGCCTGCCATCCGGGGCGGCTATCATGCGCCGATGCGTTCGATCTTCTCCGCGGCCTGGGCCGCCCTGCTCCTGTCCGTTCTCGCTGCCTGCACCGCGCCGACGCGCGAGCCGCCGCCCGCCGACACGCCCTTGCTGTTGATCTCGATCGACGGCTTCCGTGCCGGCTACTTCGAACTGGGCCAGACGCCGAACATCGAGCGGCTGGCCGCCGACGGCGTGCGCGCGCAATGGATGACGCCGTCCTATCCGTCGCTGACCTTCCCCAACCACTACACCCTGGTCACCGGCCTGCGCCCCGATCGCCACGGCGTGGTCCACAACAGCATGAGCGACGACGCGCTCGGCCGCTTCCGCGTCGCCGATCGCGACGCAGTCGGCGACACGCGCTGGTGGAACGGCGGCGAGCCGATCTGGATCGGCGCGCAGAAGGCCGGCCTGCGCAGCGCCACCTTGTTCTGGCCGGGCAGCGAAGCGCCGATCCGCGGCCTGCGCCCGAACCGCTGGCGCCCGTTCGACGCTTCGATCGACGAGAACGCGCGGGTCGACGAGGTGCTGGGCTGGCTCGGCGAACCGGCCTCGACCCGGCCGCACGTGGCCACCTTGTACTTCGACGCGCTCGATCACGAAGGCCACGACCATGGCCCGAATTCGCCCGAGGCGCGCGCCGCCCTGGTCCGCATCGACGCGGCGATCGGCCGCCTGCTCGATGGCCTGGCCGCGCGCGGCATGGCGGACCGGACCAACATCGTCCTGGTTTCCGACCACGGCATGGCCGAAGTGGCGCCCGGCCAGCGCATCGCGGTGGAGGACATGATCGCTCCGGACCAGGCGGTGGTGACTTCGGTCGGCCAGTCGATCGGCATCGTCCCGCTGCGCGGCCGCGAAGCCGAAGTCGAGCGTCGCCTGCTCGGCGCGCACCCGAATTACGACTGCTGGCGCAAGGGCGACCTGCCCGCGCGCTGGCACTACGGCCGCCACCCGCGGGTGCCGCCGATCGTGTGCCAGATGCGCGAAGGCTGGGATGCGATCGAAGCCAGCAAGCTGCGCGAATCCCCGAACCCCGGCACGCGCGGCTCGCACGGCTACGACCCGGCGCTGGCGTCGATGCGCGCGATCTTCGTCGCCCACGGTCCGGCGTTCAAACGCGGCGCGACCCTCGCCCCGATCGACAACGTCGATGTCTATCCGCTGCTGGCGCGCCTGATCGGCATCGTGCCGGCACCGAACGACGGCCACATCGCCCCGCTGCTGCCGGCCCTGCGCGAGCCCTGAATCGTTCTTGCGGGTTGCATCGCTTCCTGTAGGAGCGGCGTGAGCCGCGACCCACCGCAACGACCGAAGCAAGCGCAACCGCCGCAGCCCCATCCACCGGGCTGCTTCGTATTGGCGCATCCGCGACTTCGACCGATGGCGTGGTATTTCGCCGCTTCGGTTGTCGCGGCTGACGCCGCTCCTACACAAACCGGACAAGCCGGTTGCCGAACGCGTCGCCCGAGGGCAGGAGCGGCGCGAGCCGCGACCGCGCCGGCGCACGCGCCACGCAAGCTCCGCCCACAGGCCACCCGTCACGCCTCCACGTTCATGTCCGAATCCGGCCAGTCCGCAGCCTGTGCCGGTGCTAGGCTGCCTCGTATGGACGCCACCCCCACTCCCGCGCCGGCCGCTTCCCTGCCGCATTGGCGCGTCTGCGAACAGGCTCGGTTGAGCCGCGATCCGCGCTTCGACGGCCTGTTCTTCACCGCCGTCACCAGCACCCGCATCTATTGCCGGCCGGTGTGTCCGGCGCCCGCGGCCAAGCGCGAGAACGTGGTCTATTTCGGCCACGCCGCGGCGGCCGAGGCCGCCGGCTTCCGCCCTTGCCTGCGTTGCCGGCCGGAATTGTCGCCCGGCGAAGGCGCGTGGCGGCGCGGCGATGCCGCCGTCGCACGCGCGCTGAAGCTGATCGATCAAGGGCTTCTGGCCGAACAGCCGTTGGCCGAATTGGCCGCGCGCGTCGGCGTGGGCGAGCGGCAATTACGCCGCCTGTTCGTCGACCGCCTCGGCGCGCCGCCGATCGGCGTGCACGGCACCCACCGGCTGCTGTTCGCCAAGCAATTGCTGACCGAGACGCGCCTGCCGATCACCGAAGTCGCGATGGCCGCCGGCTTCGGCAGCCTGCGCCGCTTCAATGCGACTTTCCAGGAGGCCTATCGGATGGCGCCGCGCGAGTTGCGCCGGCGGCCGAACGAAAGCGTCGACGCCGGCGGCGGCGAAACCTTGAGTCTGCGCTTGGGTTATCGGCCGCCGTACGACTTCGCGGCGATGCTCGATTTCCTGCGCGGCCGCGCCCTGCCCGGAGTCGAACTGGTCGACGAGCACAGCTACAGCCGGGTGATCGGCCCGATCGAAGCGCCGGGCTGGCTGCGGGTCAGCGCATGGCCGTCGCGCAGGGGCGAGGCCGAACACGCACTGCGCCTGGAACTGCATGGGCCGGCACCGGCGCGGCTGCTGGACATCACCAATCGCTTGCGGCGGATGTTCGATCTGGACGCCGACCCGAACGCGATCGGCGCCGCCTTGTCGGTCGACCCGCGCCTGAAGGCCTTGGTCGACCGCCGGCCGGGCCTGCGCCTGCCCAGCGGTTGGGACGGCTTCGAGATCGCGGTGCGCGCGATCCTGGGCCAGCAGGTCAGCGTCGCCGCCGCGCGCACCCTGGCCTCGCGTCTGGCGCAGCGCTACGGCCAGCCGCTGCCGAAGCCGTTTGCGCCGGGACTGGAGCATCTGTTCCCGACTGCGGACGCCTTGGCCGACGCCGACCTGGTTTCGATCGGCCTGACCCGCGCCCGCGCCGACACCGTGCGCACGGTCGCCCGCGCCCTGCTCGATGGCCGGGTCGACTTCCGCGCCGAACGCACGCTCGACGATTTCGTCGCACGCTGGGTCGCCCTGCCGGGCATCGGCCCGTGGACCGCGCACTACATCGCCCTGCGCGCGCTCGGCCATCCCGACGCTTTTCCCGCCGACGACCTGGTGCTGCAGAAGGCGGTGCCGGAAGACGGCGTGCGCCTCAGCGCCAAAGCGCTCAACGCCCGCGCCGAAGCCTGGCGGCCGTGGCGCGCCTACGCCGTGATCCAGGTCTGGCGCGACAGCATGCCGGTACCGGCGGCCAAGCCCGCCGCGGCGGCGACCCCGGCCCCCAAGCGCCGCCGGGTCGCCGGCGGCCGCGCCGAAACCGCGCGCAACGAAGGCGCGGCGGCATGATCACCTATCAAAGCATCGACAGCCCGGTCGGCGAACTGCTGCTCGCCAGCGCCGCCGACGGCCTGCGCCTGATCGAATTCGAACGTCCCTGGCATCCGTACAAGCGCGGCGACGACTGGCGCGAGGGCGACGACGAAGTCCTGCAGCGCACGCGCAGCCAGCTTGGCGACTACTTCGCCGGCCGCCTGCGCGAATTCGACCTGCCGCTGGCGCCGCACGGCACGCCGTTCCAATTGCAGTGTTGGCGCACGCTCGCGCAGATTCGCTGGGGCGAGACCTGGAGCTATGCGCAGATGGCCCAGCGCATCGGCCGTCCGACCGCGACCCGCGCGGTCGGCGCCGCCAACGGCCGCAATCCGCTGCCGATCGTGCTGCCCTGCCATCGCGTGATCGGCTCCGACGGCAGCCTTACCGGCTTCGGCGGCGGCCTGCCGACCAAGCAGTTCCTGCTGACCCTGGAAGGCGCGTTGCCGGCGCAGGAAGCGGTGCCGATCGGGGATTTGTTCGCGCCACATTGAGGGGCGCGTACGCGCAAGCCAAGTCCCCCTCGAAGGCGGAGCGACGGCACGCTCCCTGCCCCTGTTTTTCCAAGGGTGCAACGCTTTGGGTGGGGCCCGCAGGCGCCAACGCCGGCTTCGCGCCGATGCGCTGCCGTCGGTGTTTGTTCTGAAGCCGTTGCTATTGCTGTCGCCGTCTCAACCCGCCATCAACCGCCGCATCGCATCCGCATACCCCGCGGCGATCTCATCGCGCTTGTGGTGCCGTCCGCCGGACACGACGACCTCGCCGCCGACCTCGACCGTGTCGATGGCATTGCGGTTGCCGCTGAACAGCCAACGATCGATGCAGTCCTCGTCGCTGGCGCCGGCCAGGATCGGCGCATTCGCGTCCAATGTCAGACGGTCGCCGGCCAAGGCTTCGGCGCTGAAACCGGTCGAAGCCGGAGCGCTGGCGACCACGCCGCGCAGCAGGGCTTCGCCGACGCTGGCCGCATGCGCCTCGTCGCCGCGGCCGACGGCGATATTGCGCCGGCGGGTGATCAGGCGCTGGCCGTACTCCAGCCAACGCAGCTCTTCGACCGGAGACACCGAGATATGCGAATCCGAGCCCACGCCCCAGGCACCGCCGGCATCGAGGTAGTCGCGCAGCGGGAACAGGCCGTCGCCGAGGTTGGCCTCGGTGGTGGTGCAGATCGCCACGGTCGCGCCGCTGGCGGCGATGCCGCGCACTTCATCCTCGTCGAGGTGAGTGGCATGGACCAGGGTCCAACGTTCATCGACCTCGGTGTTGCCGAGCAGCCAGCGCACCGGGCGCGCGCCGCGCGCAGCCACGCAGTCGTCGACTTCGGCGGTCTGTTCGGCGATATGGATATGCACGCGGCTGTCGGCGGGGATCGCCGCCAGCACCTCGCGCATCGGCCCCGCCGGCACCGCGCGCAGGCTGTGCAGGCAACAGCCGACGCGCAGCATCGCATCGCTGTCGGCGCGCAGGGTGTCGAGCAGGCGCAGGTAGGCGTCGACTTCATGGCCGAAACGGCGCTGGCGCTCGCCGAGCGGGCGCTCGTCGAAACCGCCGGTCATGTACAGCACCGGCAGCAAGGTCATGCGGATGCCGGTTTCGCGTGCCGCGGCGATCAGCGCCCGCGACATCGCCGCCGGATCGGCATAAGAGCGGCCGTCGGGCGCATGGTGCAGATAATGGAATTCGCACACGCTGGTGTAACCCGCTTCGAGCATTTCCGCGTACAGCTGGCTGGCGACCGCGTGCAGTGTTTCGGGGGTGAAACGGGCGGCGAAGCGGTACATCGTCTCGCGCCAGGTCCAGAAGCTGTCGGCCGGGTCGGTCTGGCGCTCGGCCATGCCGGCCATGGCGCGCTGGAACGCGTGCGAATGCAGGTTGGCGATGCCGGGCACGCGGCGGCGCGCGTGCGTACCGGCAGGTACGGCGACGCGCTGCCAGCCGTCGGGGGTCCAGGTGGCGCAGGAGTCGGAGGTCGTCATCCGGCCATTCTCGCCTGCGCGCGCCCGCGACGCGACCGCCGGCCGGGTCACGACCGGCGCCAGCGGCTAAAATCCCGCCATGACCGCCATGTCCTCCCGCTCCGACGGCCCCCTGTACGACGGCCTCGTACTCGGCGCCACCCTGGCCACCCTCGACGGCGACCGCGGCTACGGCGAGATCGCCGACGCCGCGCTGGCCTGGCGCGACGGCCGCCTGGCCTATGTCGGCGCGCGCTCCGACCTGCCCGGCGCACCGCAGGACCTGGCCGCCAAGGTCGTCCAGGCCGGCGGCTGGATCACCCCGGGCCTGGTCGACTGCCACACCCATCTGGTCTTCGCCGGCGACCGTGCGCGCGAGTTCGAGTTGCGCCTGCAGGGCGCCAGCTACGAAGACATCGCCCGCGCCGGCGGCGGCATCGTCTCCAGCGTGCGCGCCACCCGCGAAGCCAGCGGCGCCGAGCTGTTGCGTCAGTCGCTGCCGCGCGCACGCGCCCTGCTCGGCGACGGCGCCACCACCCTGGAAATCAAGTCCGGCTACGGCCTGGACTTGGAGAACGAGCGCAAGATGCTGCGTACCGCGCGGGCCATCGGCCGCGAGCTCGGCATCCACGTGCGCACCACCTATCTGGCCGCGCACGCGCTGCCGCCGGAGTACGCCGGCCGCAGCGACGACTACATCGACGCGGTCTGCGCCTGGATGCCGCGCCTGCACGAAGAAGGCCTGATCGATGCGGTGGACGCGTTCTGCGAAGGCATCGGCTTCTCGCCGGCGCAGACCCGGCGCGTGTTCGAGACCGCGCGCGCGCTCGGCCTGCCGGTCAAGCTGCATGCCGACCAGCTCAGCGATCTCGGCGGCGGCGCCCTCGCCGCAGCGTTCGACGGGCTCTCCGCCGACCATGTCGAACACACCTCGCTGGACAGCGTGCGGGCGATGGCCGAACACGGCACCGTCGCGGTATTGCTGCCGGGCGCGTTCCATGTATTGCGCGAAACCAAGCTACCGCCGCTGGACGCGTTCCGCGAGCACGGCGTGGCGATGGCGGTAGCCACCGACTGCAATCCCGGCACCTCGCCGCTGCTGTCGTTGCGCCAGGCCATGCAACTGGCCTGCAGCCACTTCCGCCTGACCCCGGAGGAAGCCCTGCGCGGCGCCACCGTGCACGCCGCGCGCGCATTGGGTTGCGCCGATCGCGGCGTGCTGCGGGTCGGCGCGCAGGCCGATTTCGTGCAATGGGACATCGGCCACCCGGCCGAGCTGTGCTACTGGCTCGGCGGCCGGCTGGCGCGGCGTGTCTACGCCGCGGGCGTGCTGGTCGAAGGCAGCGCGGCCTGAGCGCCGCCCCAGCCGGGGCGGGAACGATGCAAACCGCGACCGCAAACCGGCACCGGCCGCGCCGGCATCCGACCGCCGCCGGCGCCGTTTCCCCGGCGCCGGTACAAAGCGCCTTTGCGTGCGCTGCGCCGCCGCAAACTGCGCGCATCGCTTGTTGTACCCTCAGCCCTCCTGCGCGCCGCCGCGCGCTCAAACCGGAGGTCGTGTGCGGATCGCAGCTCTCGCCTTAGCCCTTGCCCTGTCGTGGTCGGCCGCATCGGCCGACGAACCCTTGAGCGCCGGCCAACGCTTCGCCCAGGATGCGACCATCGTCGATACCCATATCGACGCGCCCAGCCTGTTGCTGCGCAACTGGGCCGATCTCGGCGTGGACACGCCCAAGGTCGAATTCGACTACCCGCGCGCGCGCCAGGGCGGCCTGGACGTGGCCTTCATGTCGATCTACACCTCGCCCGGCGAAGACCGCGCCGGCAGCGCCACCCAGACCGCGCACACCCAGATCGACGCGGTCGAGGCGATGATCGGCCGCCATCCGGAGCGGTTCGCCCTGCTGCGTTCGCCGGCCGACTTCGAGCGCCTGCACGCGCGCGGCCAGCGTGTGCTGCTCGCGCTGGGCATGGAGAACGGCGCGCCGATCGGCGACGACCTGGCGCGGCTGGCCCAGTTCCATGCCCGCGGCGTGCGCTACATCACCCTCGCCCACAGCGAGGACAACCGCATCAGCGATTCCTCCTACAGCCGCAAGCGTACCTGGCAGGGGCTGAGCCCGTTCGGCGAGAAAGTCGTCGACGAAATGAACCGGCTCGGCATCATGGTCGACGTCTCGCACCTGTCCGACGACGCGGTGCGCGACGTGCTCGCGCGAAGCAAGGCGCCGGTGATCGCCAGCCATTCCGGGCTGCGCCATTTCACGCCCGGTTTCGAGCGCAACCTCAGCGACGAGCTCGCCAAGGCGGTCGCGGCCAAGGGCGGCGTGGTCCAGATCGTGTTCGGCAACGCCTTCGTCGACCCGGCCTCGGCCGCCGACACCCAGGCCTACTTCGTCGACAACGCCAAGTTCGAGCGCGAACAGGCCGCTGCGCGCGAACGCGGCGAAGCGGTGCGCAGCCAGGCCGATTTCGACGCCGCTTGGGAGAAAGCGCACCCGCCGCGCAAAGTACCGATCGATGCGGTGCTGAATCAGATCGACTACGCGGTGAAACTGCTCGGCGCCGACCACGTCGGCATCGGCTCGGATTTCGACGGCGTATCCGGCGCGCTGCCGGACGGCCTCACGTCGGTCGCCGATTACCCGAACCTGATCGAAGGCCTGAAGCGGCGCGGCCATTCCGACGACACCGTGCGCAAGATCCTCGGCGACAACCTGCTGCGGGTATGGCGCGCGGTCGAGGCTCAGGCGGTGCGTCGATGAGCGCTTCCGCGACCGGTCCGGCGTTCGAGCTGCTCCAGGCCAACCCCGGCGGTTCGCCCGACGGTCACCTGCGCTTGCTGGACGAACACGGCGAGGAATTCCTGGAGCCGTTCGACCTGGTCCAGACCCTGGCCGAAGTATTGGCCGAGTCCGGCCATCGCGCGCACGCCTACGACAACGGCTGGATCGAGATCGGCGACGACGGTCTGTTCGCGTTTCCCCAACTGGCCGAATTCACCGAGCTCGACAACGGCGTCATCCGTACCGCCAGCACCATCCAGTGCCACCACCCGCGCTGCTTCCCGCTCGGCCTGTTCGAGTACCAGCACGCCACCGGCGAAGGCTTCGACGATGCCGTACGGCGCGGGTTCGGCCAATGGGCACGCACCGACCTGATCGCCCTGCTCGACGCGACGCGGGTCGAACCCGAAGCCTGCATGAGCATGCGCCTGGACTTCGACGGCGAGGACGGGTCGAAAGCACGGTCGCGGCGCGTCGTGTTCGGACCGGTGGCGCACTTCGGCCAGGCCCCGGCCGAACAGGCCGCAAACCCGGACCCGGACGAGGACGCGGAAGCTTGCGAACACGGCTTCTGCCCCTGCTGTCTGTTCACCCAATCGCTGGACGCGTTCCGTCCGCTGCTGCAGGCCGAGGGCGTGTTCGCGCTGCGTCTGTTCGCCTCGCGCGATCACCACGACGGCGAATGCCAGGCCGATTGCCGGGTCAACGGCGAAGATTGGGCGCCGGGGCTGGCCAGCCTGCAAGCCTATGCCGCGACCTGGCCGAGCACGGCCGGACAGGGGCTGGAATTCCGCAAGCAGTACGTGATCGTGCAGGACGCGCCGGACTGAGCCCGCGGCGGCGCCAACCGAAGCGAGTTGCGGCGCCGGCCCGCCGTCGCCGCAACTCGCGCGCCGCATAGCGAAGGCAAGCCCAACCGGCACCCAGGGGAATCCTCCCGAATCCCTAATCGCGAATCCCTAATCCCTAATCCCGAATCCCGAATCCCGAATCCCGAATCGCGAATCCCCGTCCCGCAAAAAAGCAAAGCCCGGCGCAGGCCGGGCTTTGCTTTTGTCATCGTGCAGGCGCTGATCAGAAGCTGGCGCGGACACCGATGGTGTACTGCTTGGCGTGCTCGCCGAACTCGGCTTCGCCGACGATGCCCCAGGTCTGGTTGAACTTGACCAGGGCGCCGACGGTGCCGCTGAACTCGCTGTCGTACATGTCGCCGTCGGTGTAGTTCAGCTTGGCCCAGCCTTCGAAGTTCTTGGCCAGGTTGCCGCGCAGACCGACCGAACCGCGGAAGTCGTCGCCGTCGATCTCGTCGGACAGCACGTTCGAGTCCAGCTCGGTGCGGATGTAGCTCAGCTCGCCGACCCAGTCGACGCGCTCGGACAGAGTGTGGTGGTAGCCCACGCCGATCTTGAACTGGTCGGCATCGACGTCGATGTCGCCCAGGTCGACGTTGTTGAAGCGCACGCCGACGTTGTTGTCTTCGCCCTTGCGGTAGCTGCCGAACGCGTAGAACGGCGCTTCGCCGAACGCGATCGAACCGTCGATGTAGCCGCCGTCGGCCTTCGGATCCTGCACGCGCAGGCCCGGGGTCAGGCTGCGCACTTCGTACTGCTGCACCGAATAACCGGCTTCGATGTGGGTGTAGCTCAGACCTTCCGCAGCGGCGGCGGTCGACGCCAGGGCCAGGGCCAGGCCCAGCGCGAGTTGCTTCTTCATAAATCCCCTTGTTCCTTGATTGGCGATGAAGTTCCCATCCTCGGGAACGGCGCGCATCTTAATGAAAAAATTACATCCTGTCTGCCGGCATCGCGCCGCCCGCCGACAAAACCGTGCGACAAAACAAAAGCCCCGCGGAGGCGGGGCTTCGGTTCGAACCTGCGGGCCTGGAGGCCGGCTTATTCCTTGGTGGCCTTCTTCGCCACGACCTTCTTGGCCGGCGCCTTGACCGCGCTCTTGGCGGTCTTCTTGGCGGCCGGCGCCGCGGCCGAGCCGGTGGCCTTGGTCACGGCCTTGCTGCGGGCGTTGCCGTAGCTGGAGTTGTAGCGCTTGCCCTTGGCGGTCTTGCGGTCGCCCTTACCCATGGTCGTGCTCCTAAATTAAGACGTTGTGCGTTGAATCGATTGGTTCGAATGGTGTCCGCGCTGGCGACAGGCGCAGCCACCGGGCAGGTCCGCAGGACCGGTGCCGGCGCCGCACGGCGCGCGCGAGGCTGCGAAGCCTAGCATAAGCGTCGGTTCCAGGCCCGCGGCGGGGCTCAATGAGCGCAGTGGGCGTCGTGGACGTGAACGTGGTTCAGGCGCAAATTGGCCAGATGGGCCAGCCCGACCAGGGTGCCGCCGAGGGTCATCACCACCGCATGCGGCAACAGCGAATGGTGCAGCGGCGGATACAGCAGGCCCAGCCACAGCACCAGCACGCCCGGCAGCAGCAGGACCAGCGCGCGCACGGCACGGTGGCGGCGATAGCCCCAGGCGACGCTGAAACTGCCGAGCAAGGTGGCGAAGATCACGAACGCCAGCTCGAAGCGGCCGTCGAACCAGCCGGCCACGCCGAGCGAGGGCAGCAGCGCGATCGCCAGCGGCAGCAGCGCGCAGTGCACCGCGCACAGCAGGGAGCCGAAGGCGCCGATGCGGTCGATCAGGCTGCGGGGACGCAGGTCGGGCATGGATGACGGTTTGTTAATGATGACTTCTGGGAGGGGGACATCGCGACTTGGTTATAATATAACATTACGACCTATCGCTCCCAACACTTTACCTGAACCCATGCCCCGACGTCCCCTGCCGCGGCTGCTGCCGCTAGCCCTGGCCCTGCAACTGGCTGTTCCATTCATCGCTCAGGCCCAGGAGGCCGGCACCGTGCCGGCCGATCGCCACCCGCCCACCGACCTCAACGCGATCGAGGTCAAGGCCACGCCCTTGCCTGGCACCGCGGAAGACCTGACTCGCCCGGTCGATGTGCTGGCCGGCGAACAGCTCGACCGCGCCAAGGCCAACTCGCTCGGCGAGACCGTGGCCAAGCTGCCCGGCGTGCAGAGCTCCTACTTCGGCCCCGGCGTCGGCCGGCCGATCGTGCGCGGTTTCGACGGCGCCCGAGTCCAGGTGCTCAGCGACGGCCTCGGCTCCGGCGACGTGTCCACGGTCAGCGTCGATCATGCCGTCAGCATCGAACCCTTCCTCGCCGACCAGATCGAGGTGCTAAAGGGCCCGGCCACCCTGCTCTACGGCAGCGGCGCGATCGGCGGCGCGGTCAACGTCATCGACGGCCGCATTCCCGAGCGCGCCACCGAGCAGCCGCTGCAAGGCCGCGCCGAACTGCGCGGCGGCACGGTCAACGACGAAAAGACCGGCATGGTCCGCCTCGACGGCACCTCGGCCTCCGGC
The DNA here is from genome assembly GCF_037027445.1 of Lysobacter firmicutimachus. NCBI lineage: Bacteria > Pseudomonadati > Pseudomonadota > Gammaproteobacteria > Lysobacterales > Lysobacteraceae > Lysobacter > Lysobacter firmicutimachus. Next base: position 1,448,595 of record NZ_JBANDL010000002.1, on the reverse strand, counting down.
CATGTCGTGTTCCACTTCGACGCCCTGCACCGCGAAACCGGCGACTACGACATCCCCGGCTATGCCGAGAGCGCGGCCCATCGCGCCGAAGCCGGCGAAGTCGCCGACCCGGCCGACCGCGGCGTGCTGCGCAACAGCGCCGTGCGCACCGACGCCGGCGCGCTCGGCATTTCCTGGGTCGGCGAACGCGGCTTCCTCGGCGCCAGCTACAGCCTGTTCAACACCCGCTACGGCGTGCCGGGCCACGAACACGAGCACGGCGACGACGGCCACGATCACGGCGACGAAGCCGAGGGCGAGGAAGGCGCGGTCCGGATCGAAATGGACCAGCGCCGCACCGAAGTGCGCGGCGGCCTCAACGAGGTCGGTCCGTTCGCCTCGATCCGGGCCAAAGTGGCCCGCACCGAGTACACCCATACCGAATACGAAGGCGCCGCCGTCGGCACCGTGTTCGACAACACCAGCACCGAGGGCCGGCTGGAACTGGTGCATCGCCCCTGGGGCGGCTGGAACGGCGCGTTCGGCCTGCAGTTGGCCAAGCGCGACTTCCGCGCGATCGGCGACGAAGCCTTCGTGCCGCCGTCGCAGTCGCGCGACGGCGGCCTGTTCTGGATCGGCGAACGCGAGTTCGGCCCGGTCAAGCTGGAGCTGGGCGCGCGCCACGACCGCAACAAGATCGACGTCGACGAGGGCGCGATCGGACCGGACCGCGATTTCGATACCACCAGCCTGTCGGCTTCGGCGCGCTGGAATCTGAGCGAGGACTTCCACCTGTCGTTCGGCCTGGACCGCGCGCAGCGTTCGCCGACCGCCGAAGAGCTGTACTCCAACGGCTTGCACGTGGCCACCGCGAGCATCGAACTGGGCAGTCCGAACCTGGACGTGGAGACCGCCAACCGCGCCGAGCTCGGTCTGCACTGGCACAACGGCCCGCTCAAGCTGAGCGCTTCGCTGTACCACGTGCGCTACAACGACTTCATTTACCTGGCCGACACCGGCGTGGAAGAGCACGACGGTCCGGTGCGGCTGTGGACCCAGGGCGATGCGCGCTTCAGCGGCGCCGAAGCCGAGGCCGACTGGACCTTCCTCGACAACGACACCGGCACCTGGGGCCTGCGTGTGTTCGGCGACGTGGTGCGCGGCAAGCTCGACGGCCGCGGCACGCGCGAGGTCGCGTTCGCGGTGCCGCATGGCGATCACAGCCACGACTACACCGCCGACCTGGCGCAGAGCGGCAACCTGCCGCGCATCGCGCCGTGGCGCCTGGGCGGCGAACTGCGCTGGGCGCGCGGCCCGCTGCGCGCTTCGCTGGGTGCGGTGCGTTACGCACGCCAGGACCGGGTCGCCGAGTTCGAAAGCGAAACGCCGGGCTATACCCTGGTCGACGCGCATGTCGCCTGGCACGCCGACACCGCCGCCGGCAACGCCTGGGAAGTGTTCCTCGACGGCAGCAACCTGCTCGACAAGGAAGCGCGCGCGCACACCTCCTTCCTCAAGGACGTGGCGCCCCTGCCCGGCCGCGGGGTCGCGTTCGGCGTGCGCATGTTCTTCTGACGGCCGACAGCGGCACCGGATCGGGCGGCCTGGCGCCGCCCGCATTCGGCTTGCGGGCGGGAGCGCCGGAGCGGCGAAGCGCCGGCCGGCAGGGTTCGCCACCGGCGCGCGCTGCCCACCTGCTCCCAACCCACCGGACGCCGGCGCTCGCCGGCGTTTGCGTCGGCCGCACAAATAGGTGTATATACACACAATGGCCTTTCCTCCGACCGCGCCGAGCGTCTGCACCTGCTTCCGCATGCGCAAGCTGTCGCGGCTGATGAGCCAACGCTACGACCAGGCGCTGGCGCCGGCCGGGCTCAATCTCAATCAATATTCGATCCTGCGCCGCACCGGCGGCCAAGGGCGCCCGCTGGGCGAAATCGCGCGCGAACTCGGCATGGACCGCAGCACCCTGAGCCGCGATCTCAAGCCGCTGGTCGAGGCCGGCTGGATCGAATCGGTGCCCGGCGATGACGCGCGCCAACGCCGCCTGCGCCTGACCGCGTCCGGCCGCCGCACCATCGAACGCGCGCAACCGCTGTGGCGCATGGCTCAGGACGAAATCGACCGCGGCCTCGGCGCCGACGGCGTCGCCGCCCTGCACGCGCAGTTGGACCGCGCGATCGCGCAGTTGCAGGGCGACGCCCCATGAACGCCGCCGGCGCCGCGCCTGCCTCGCTTCCCGCCTGCCGTCATCCTCGCGAAAGCGGGGGCCAAGCTTTCGCCGCGACATCGCTCCGCGTCCTGCGGACGCCCGATCGGTCGCCGGTCTCCTTCCCCGCCGTTCGTCAGCGAGCGTCCGCATGAACCCCGCGCCCTCCGCCAAACCCGCGTCCTACTGGCCGCTGCTGCTCGCCGCCACCGCGATGCTGATGATCACCATGGGCATCCGCCAATCGCAGGGGCTGCTGGTCAAACCGATCGGCCACAGCACCGGCCTGGGCATCGCCGAAATCAGCTTCGCGCTGGCGATCGGCCAGTTCGTCTGGGGTGCGGTGCAACCGGTGTTCGGCGCCCTCGCCGATCAGCGCGGCCCCGGCCGGGTGCTGGTGTTCGGCGGCGTGCTGCTGATCGCCGGCATGGGCCTGACTCCGTTCGTGTCCTCGCAATGGGGCCTGCTGATGACGCTGGGCGTGCTCGGCGCGGCCGGCGCGGGCGCGGGCAGTTTCTCGATCCTGATCGGCGCGACCGCGCAACGGATTCCGGCGGAAAAGCGCTCGCTGGCCTCGGGCGTGATCAACGCCGGCGGTTCGATGGGCCAGTTCGTGTTCGCGCCGCTGGTGCAAGCGGTGATCGCGGCGGCCGGCTGGATGGCGGCGATGTGGACCCTGGCCGCGGCCGCGGTGGCGACGCTACCGCTGGCCTGGCCGCTGCGCCGGCGCGAATCGCCCGCAGCGGTGGCCGGTGCGACGAACGCGGCGCCCGCGGGCATCGGCTTGCGCGAGCAGTTGCGCATCGCGGTACGCGAGCCGAGCTACTGGATGCTGCATGTGGGCTTTTTCACCTGCGGCTTCCACATCGCCTTCCTGGTCACCCACCTGCCCGGCGAAATCGCGCTGTGCGGACTGTCGGACAACGTTTCGGCGATGGCGTTGGGCCTGATCGGCCTGTTCAACGTCGCCGGCAGCCTCGCCGCCGGCTGGCTCGGCCAACGCTTCCGCATGAAGTACCTGCTGGCCGGCATGTACGCCAGCCGCGCGGCGATGATCGCGATCTATCTGGTCTCGCCGCCCACGCCGCTGACCTTCTACCTGTTCGCCGCCGGCCTCGGCGTGACCTGGCTGGCGACGGTGCCGCCGACCGCCGGCCTGGTCGGCAAGCTGTTCGGCCCGCGCTACCTGGGCACGCTGTTCGGCCTCACGTTGCTCTCGCACCAGATCGGCGGCTTCTTCGGCGCCTGGCTCGGCGGCTTGGCGATGGCGAGGTTCGGCGACTACACCTGGATGTGGTACGCCGACATCGTGCTGGCGCTGCTGGCCGCCGCGGCGAACCTGCCGATCCGCGAGAGCCGGCCGGCGCTGGCCGGGTTGGCGGCGGCGAAAGCCTAGCCCTGCGCCGCCTTCGCCTGCACGCAGTCCGCGCACATGCCGTGCACTTCCAGCGTCTGCGCCTGCGGCACGAAGCCCAGTGCGCGCGCCCGGGCTTCGAGCAGATCGACGATGCGCTCGTCTTCCAGTTCGGTCGCCGATTGGCAGCTGTCGCAGATCAGGAACGGCACCGCGTGCTGGGCGCCGCCCGGGTGATGGCAGCCGACGAAGGCGTTGATCGAGGCCAGCTTGTGGATGAAGCCGTGCTCGAGCAGGAAATCCAGCGCGCGATAGATGGTCGGCGGCGCCGCAGCGTCGTGGGTCGCCTTCATCCGGTCGAGCAGGTCGTAGGCCTTCATCGGCCGGCCGGCGTCGGCGATCAGGCGCAGCGCGTGGGCGCGGATCGGAGTCAGCCGCAGGCCGCGCTGCTCGCAGGCCCGCTCGACCTCGTGCACGAAGGCGTCGCCATCGTGGACGTGGTGCTGGGGATCGGTGCAGGCGGTGTGGGTGCTCATGGCGGACTCCGTAGCGCGGCGCGGGCCTGATCGATTCGACCTATGCCGGAATCTTAGTGAGGGCGGCGTCGATACGTTGCAAGGCCTGCTCGCGGCCGGCCAGATAGACCGTATGCGAGATGTCCGGGCTGACCTGAGTGCCGGTGATCGCCACCCGCATCGGCTGGGCGATCTTGCCCATGCCCAGGCCCAAGGCTTCGGCCGTCTCGTGCAGGGCCGCCGCCACGCTCTCCGCGGTCCACGCCGCCAGCGCGGCCAGACGCGTGCGCGCCTCGCTCAGCGGCGCGTGCGCGGCCGCGGTCAGGTGCTTGGCCACCGCCGCCTCGTCGTACTGCCGCAACGGTCCGTACCAGACCGCCGCGCGCTCGGCCATGTCCTTGAGCGTCTGCACGCGGTCGCGCAGCGCGATCACCACGTCGGCCGGCGCCGGGCCGGCGGCCAGGTCGTAGCCCTGCTGGCGCAGATGCCATGCCAGGTGCTTGCCGACCTCGGCCGGATCGTCGTTCTTGAGGTACTGCTGGTTGAGCCAGCCCAGCTTGGCCGCGTCCAGGCGCGAGGCCTTGGAGTTCACGTCCTGGAGCTGGAACAGCCGGGTCATCTCCTCGATGGAGAAGATTTCCTGGTCGCCGTGCGACCACCCCAGGCGGACCAGGTAGTTCAACAGCGCATGCGGCAGATAGCCGGCGTCGCGGTACTGCATCACGTCGGCCGCGCCGGTGCGCTTGGACAGCTTGTTGCCCTCCTCGTCGAGGATCATCGGCAAATGCGAGAAATGCGGCACCGGCGCGCCCAGCGCCCGGTAGATGTTGATCTGGCGCGGCGTGTTGTTGACATGGTCGTCGCCGCGCACCACATCGGTGATGCCCATGTCCCAGTCGTCGACGACCACGGCGAAGTTGTAGGTCGGATAGCCGTCGGCGCGGAAGATCACCAGATCGTCGAGCTCGCTGTTGGCGATCTCGATCCGGCCCTTGACCTTGTCGTCGAACGCGACCGTGCCCTCGAGCGGGTTCTTGAACCGGATCACCCGGTTCGGGTCGTCGCGATAGGGCTCGTTGCGGTCGCGGTAGGCGCCGCTGTAGCGCGGCTTCTCCTTCGCCGCCATCGCCGCGTCGCGCGCAGCGGCGAGTTCCTCCTTGGTCTCGTAGGCGTAATAGGCGGTGCCGGCGGCGACCATCTGCTCGGCGACCTCGCGGTAACGCGCCAGGCGGTGGGTCTGGTAGATGGGGCCCTCGTCGTAGTCCAGGCCCAGCCAGTCCATCGCCTCCAGGATCGCATCGATCGCGGCCTGGGTGCTGCGCTCCTGGTCGGTGTCCTCGATGCGCAGGATGAACTGCCCGCCCGCGCGGCGCGCTTCCAGCCAGCAGTACAGCGCGGTGCGCGCGCCGCCGATGTGCAGGTAGCCGGTGGGACTGGGGGCGAAGCGGGTGCGGGTCATGCGGGGCTCGGGCGGATCCGGGAAGACCGGCTATTTTAGCGGATGGACGCGGCCGGGGCCGTCGGGCCGCCGGAACCGGCCCTGGGAGGTCCGCGGCCATGCCGGTGCGGGCGCCGGGCTGGCCTAAACTAGACCCATGACCACCCTTTTCATTTCCGACCTGCACCTGGACCCCGAGCGGCCGCAGATCGCCGAGCTGTTCGGCCGCTTCGTCCGCGACGAGGCGCGCGGCGCCGATGCGCTGTACATCCTCGGCGATCTGTTCGAAGCCTGGGTCGGCGACGACGACCCGGCCGAGACCGGCGCGTTCGTCGCGGCCGAGCTCAAAGCCCTGGCCGAGAGCGGCGTGCCGGTGCATTTCATTCGCGGCAACCGCGACTTCCTGCTCGGCACCGACTATGCCGCCCGCGCCGGCATGCGCCTGCTGCCGGACCCGTCGGTGGTGCTGCTGTACGGCCGCCCGACCCTGATCGGCCACGGCGATCAGCTGTGCACCGACGACGTCGCCTACCAGCAGTTCCGCGCCCAGACGCGCCATCCGGCCTGGCAGGCGCAGTTCCTGGCCCAGCCCCTGGCGGCACGGCTGGCCTTCGCTCAGCAGGCGCGCGCGGCCAGCAAGGCGCACCAGGCCGGGCTGCGCGATGCCGGGCGCATGGAAACCATCACCGACGTCTCGCCGCAGACCGTGGCCGAGACCTTCGCCCGCTACGGCACCGACCGCATCATCCACGGCCATACCCACCGTCCGGCGGTGCATGCGCTCGAAGTCGGCGGCCGCGCCTGCGAACGCATCGTACTCGGCGACTGGTACGAGCAAGGCTCGGTGCTGCGCGTCGACCGCGACGGCGCGCGCCTGCAAAGCCTGAGCTGATCGAACCCCGAGGACGCCCGCATGCGCCTGCCGACCGCCCTGCTCTGCCTGTCCCTGCTTGCCGCGTTGCCGGCCTGCGAGCGCGCCGCGGCGCCGGCCGCCGAGACCCCGGGAACCGCAGCGAAAACCGCCCCCGCGGCGCCGCCGGCCACTGCGCCTGCGGCGGCTGTGGCGGCCGCCGGCCCGATCCGCGCCAGCTTCGACTGCGCCGCCGCCCGCAGCTACGGCGAAACGACGGTCTGCGCCGACGCCGCGCTCGCAGCCAAGGACCGCGATCTGGCCGCAGCCTGGCGCGACCTGTCCGAACGCGGCCTGCTGGACGCCGCGGTGCGCAACGCGCAGCGTCGCTGGCGCAGCGAGCGCGATGCCTGCACCAGCCCGGCCTGCGTCGGCGCCGCCTACGATCGGCGCCTCCAGGCGTTGCGCGATCTGGCCCTGCAACCCGACGGCGACGCCGCGCACCGCCTCGACGGCCGCTTCGTCGTCGAGTCGGTCGGCACCGGCGCGGACTGGATCGAACTGCGCTTCAACGCGGTCGACCTGGCGATGGAAAACGAACGAGTGATCCAGGTCGGCGACCGCAACGACCCCAAAGTCGAGCGTGCCGCCGGCTCGATCATGAATCTGCAAGTCCAGGCGCGCAGCGCCGAGGGCAAGCGCCTGCTCGCCGCCTGCGCGACCGGCTGCACCGTCGAAGGCACGGTCGAACAGGCCACGCGCGGCGAATGGGTGCTCACGCAATTGCGCGATGTCGCGGCCGGCGCAGCGCCGTCCGCCGCGGCCGCGCCGATCGAGGTCGGTATCGGCGATCCGCGCCGCGCGCCGCTGTTGGCTGCATTGAAAGCAGTGCTGGCCAAGGATCTCGGCCAACCGGTGACCCTGCGGGTGGATCTGCTGCGCGAACAGGACGGCTGGGCCTTCGCCTCGGTGCGCCCACGCACCGCCGACGGCAAGCCGATCGACTTCCTGCGCACGCGCTATGCCGAGCGCCAGCGCGACGGCGTCCTCGACGGCGACGGCACCTATGCCCTGCTCTCCAGGCGCGGCAGCGCGTGGAAGGTGGTGCAGTTCGACGTCGGCCCGACCGATGTGGCCTGGGCGGCGTGGCCGGAAGAATTCGGTGCGCCGGCGGCGGTGGTGCAAGTCGCCGCCGACTGATACCGGTCAGTGTCCGAAACGACGACGCCGGCGCCATGGAGCCGGCGTCGCGATGAAACGCCGGCCGCGACGACGCCGCAACGCCGCCGCGATCCTTCATCTCCGATCAGAACTTCAGTTCGCCGGTCAGGAAGACCTGCCGCGGCGCGCCCGACTGCAGGGTGTAGTTCAAGCCGCGCGGATCGGAGGCGACGAAGCCGTTGGTGCCGATGCTGCCGAAGTATTCCTTGTCGAACAGGTTGGTCACGTTCAACTGCAGCTTGAACGCGTCGGCCCAGGACAGGTCCTTCCACTCGTACGAGGCGGCGGCGTCGAATATCCAGAACGCATCGACCTTGGAATCGTTGAGGTATGTCAGATAGCGCTTGTCGGTGTACTTGGCGCCGAGCTGCAGCTGCAAGCCGTCGCGCTCCCAGCGGACCTCGGTGGCGTACAGGCGCTTGGGCGCGTCGACCACCTGCTTGCCGCGGGTGCGCACCAAGGTGGCGCCGTCGAGGTAGTCGGATTCGTACTGCGAGTCGTTGAAGGCCAGCGAGTGGTACCAGCTGAAGCCGGCCAGCGGCTTCCACAGCACGGTCACTTCCGCGCCGCGGCTCTCGACGTCGCCGACGTTGGCGAAGCTGGAGGCGCAGCCGACAATGCCAGCGCAACGGGCGATCGCCAGCAGGCGGTTCTCGAAGTTCACCCGGTACACCGCGACCGAGGCCTCGATCGCATCGCGGCTGGTGCGCAGGCCGGCTTCGAAGGTCTTGGAGCTTTCCGGCTCCAGCGTCGCCACCGCAGCGTTGAACGCCGCCTGCGAGGTCGAATGCGGGCCGTTGACGCCGGTGCGGAACGCCGACAGGTTCTCGCTGTACGAACCGAAGATTTCCTCGTGTTCGCTGAGCTGCCAGCGCGCGCCGATCTGCGGCAGGAAATTGTCCTCCGAGACCAGCTTGCCGCTGGCGCGGCTGGCGCCGCCGATCAGGGTCTTGCCGTCGGTCTCCACGCGCAGGCCCTTGAAGCCGGCGTCGACCGCCAGGCGACCATCGGCGAACTCCATGTGATCGAGCACGTAGTACATGCGCGTATCGGTGTCGAAACGCTGGCGGAACACGCGCTGGTCCGGATTGCGGTAGAAGAAGATCTCGTTCGGCGGCTCATTGCGGTTGAGATCGTAGAAATTGCGCTGCACGCCGTGATCGTTCTTCTCCAGCCACAGGCCGGCCTGCAGGCGGTGGTTGCCGATCTGCCAGCTGAGGCTGGGCATGAAGCCGGTGCGCTCGATGTCGTACTCGGTGGTGCGCATGCGCAACGGCACGGTCGGCGAAGTCGAATACGGCGTGGCCCAATGGCCCTGGCCCTCGTTGCGGTGGTAATAGGCGGTCGCCGCCAGCACCACGTCCGGAGTGACGTTCCAGTCGGCGCTGACATAGGCCAGGTCGTCGTCGCGCACGCCGCGGGCGATGTAGTAAGCATCGTCCAGGCTGGTCACGCCGCCGCGGAAGCGGCCCTGTGCGGCGTCGATCGCGCGCTGCCAGTCCTTGGCGTAGTTGTCCCAATCCATGCCCAGACGCTTGGCCGATTCCAGCGACAGGTCGGCGTAGTCGGTCTCGCGCCGACGCGAAGAATCGGCATAGCCGCTGATGCGGAAGTCTTCGCCGGAGAACACGAACTTGCCGTTGAACTGCGAGTTGCGCTGCGGGCCCTCGCCCTTCCACTTGTCGGTGGTGTGGAACACGCCGCTGAGGTAGGCGCTGAAGCCGCCGTGGTCGCCGGTGTCCAGGCGCGCATAGGTGCGGCTGGTGGCGTCGCTGCCGACGGTCTGGGCCAGGCGCACGCCGAACTCGGCCGAGGGATCGGAGCTGAAGAAGCGCAGCGTGCCGCCGAGGTTGCCCGAGGACGCGGTGTCGATCGCGCCGCTGCCCTGCGACAGCTCGGCGCCGGACAGGTTCTCGCTGCTGATCGCGCGGCCGATGTGCAGGCCGTTGTGGTTGCCGTAGCTCATGTCGCCCAGCGGCACGCCGTCGAGGGTGAAGCCGAGCTGCTGCTGCGAGAAGCCGCGAATGTTGAGCTTGCTCGACCACTCGTAGTTGCCCCAGGGATCGGAGCTCTGGAAGTGCACGCCCGGCAGCTTGGCCATGACCTTCAGCGGGCTGGTGCCGGCGGCCTCGCGCTGCAGTTCGGCGCGGCCCAGGGCCTGCACCTGGCGGGTCTGGCCGGTGCCGACCACCGACACCGCGTCCAGCGTGGTCGCGTCGTCGGCCGGGGCCGCGGCGGCGCCGCTGTCGGCGGCCGCTGCGGGCAAGGGAGCGGCTTCGGCGGCCTGGCCGCGGCCGGCGTACAGGCACAGCAAAATCGAGGCGGCGAGGAGCGTCGTCTTCGTCGTCGTCATTTCAGGGGACTTCCAGATCAAAGTGGCCGCCGCGCGATGCGCAGTCCGCTCTTGGGCGGCGTCAGAGCGAAGCCCGGAAGTCTGTCGACTCGGTGTGAACGGGGTATTTCAGATCCGCGTCAGTTGATCGAGTCCGCGCATTGGATGTGCGGGATGGCGATGCGGCGTTGCCGCTATCGACCCGCAGCGGCACGCGAAGAAATCGTCGTCGCTGACCGCAGCCGCAGTCCGAGGACATCGGACGATCCCGCCGACCGATCGCCGCCGCCTCATCGGTAGCGAGCCCGCTGGCGCCGGACCACTGATGCCGGCTCAGCCAGTGTCCGCAAAGAACCGCGTTACGCCGGTCGCACCGGCTACGCTGGCTCGACGGGACCGACCTCGGCAGCAAGCTCTTCGAACAACGCACAGGCCTGCTTGAAGTCTGTGCCGTCGCGGCTCGGGTACCGCTGCACGAAGCTGGCGACGTTCCATTCGAGGAAGTACCGCAGGGCCTCAGTCTTGCAACCTCCCATCAACACGGCCGGCAAGGAGTGGCAAAGCTCGCCCCATTCCTCCAGTTCTTTCTTCCGACTCCAGTAACGTATGGACAAGACCGCGCGGCAGCGGATCGCCAGGAGTCCAATTCGCAGCAATTCAAGCACGACTTCCCGTGCCTGGTCCGAACTCGCACTGTTGTCCATGTCGTATCAGCCTACCGACCAACCCAAGACCGGCTCCGCAACTACCAATTCAATGGCCGCACCGATCGCGCGGGAGTGCCGCGGCTATTCGGGCGCATAGAACTTGGGCGGTTTGCCGAACCCCTCCCAGAACGCTGCGAGCCGCCCGCACGCTGGGCACTCGAAGATGCTCTTCATCTCGCGATGCAAGGCTTCGGCGTCGACTTGGCCGGCATAAGCGTCGTACGCCACATCGCCGATCGCCAGCCATTCGATCGGGTTGGGGATCAGGCTGTAATCGAGTTTTTCGCCGCAGGCGCACCAGATTGCGGGCATTCCGTCCTGCCTTATCCAGATAGCAAGCTATAGACGATGCAACCGAAGCTCAAGCTACGACATTCTTCAAGGCGACAGGTGGGATATCCCGACAGAGAAGAACTCCGGCGGCTGCGATATTGAGGCCACACTTCCCGATTGTAGCGTCGCCAGATTTGATCGCCCGGGGCGAAACCAAACGCTTTACCGAACTCGATGTCGCTCCATTCGGTGACCGTTTCATGAGTATCCATAACAAGGTTTAGCTCCTGCGGCCTTTTCGCTCATCCTCGATGGCCTCGACGATAGTATCGACAAAACGGTCGTGCTCCATCTTCTGCTTTCGCCAGGCCAGGCTCTCGTGGACTAGCAACTTGGCACGCCCCAAGTCGACTTCGAATTTCTCAGCAACCTTCGAGATCGTTTCCGTTTTCGAGCAACCGCCGTCTTTCAAGCCGCTAATGAAGGCCTCGATCATTTCGGATTCTATGCTGGACACCCTAGCCTCCCTCGCGATCAACGCCCCATCTTTCATGCACCGCAATCGCAGGCAGATTGCACGTGTTGGCTACAAATCGCGCAAGCCACCCGGAAATATCGTGCATCCTGCCGTGCAGAACTTCCTCGATCGAATCGTCGGTGCACAGTTCCAATCCAAACCATGCCCCATCTTCCTCGGGCCATCGGCTTAGCCAAGCCTCGAAGCCGAACGCTTCAGCGAAACCCACCTCCTCGAATGGCTCGTACTCCTCGGGCTCGATCGAGAAGCCGTCGATCTCGAAGGCATCCGCAAGCAGGGCGGCCAGATCATGCATATCGCCCGGATAGTAGATACGAACGGCCGCCCTGACCCCGAAGACTTCATTTTCGAGCACCTCGACCTCCTAGCTTTTCGACTCGCGAAACAGCTTTCGCTGCAATCTTCCGGTACTCCGAATCAACCGCGATCGAAATCTATCAGATCGTCGATAGCCTGCCGCAGCCATTCGTAGAAACTGTCGTAACTGGCGCGCCGTTCCCAGCCACTCGATGCAAAGTCGTGTATCACCACCACCCGATCCGGCTCTGCGGCGTCCCAGCAAGCGGTATCGTCGTTGTCCTGGCGCCGCGCGAACGGCACCAACGAGCGCTGCGGGTAGCGCGCACGCAGACCTTCGTTCGCCGCGCGCAACGCTTCGCCACCGAGCAGGCACCATGGCTCCAGATCAAGCAGGCCGAGTTCCACGATGCGCAGGAATTGCGCCGGGTAGACAAAGCCGGTGGGCAATCGATCCGGTGCCAGGACCATGCTCGACGCCCTATCAACCTTGGGCGATGCCGCTGCGACGCTCATAATTGAACCAGCCCTTCGATGTCCAAGGCACCCCTCCCCCACGTTGCATCATCCGCTCCATCGATGTGGCTATCGCCGCGTCCGGAGTCCAAACTTCGATGCTCGCCGAAAGTAGTTCGTGCAATCTCGCTAACTCGATAGGCCCGACCTCGTCGACGGGCGGAAGATCGAGCACCATGCAGTTCTTGACGGCTTTCGAGTAGACGCCAGGATTCGGCCTATCCGCCTCAGGCCTGTCTCGGACAAAGCCCGACCGGCCCGTCGCACACCGCTGCATCATGCCAGCAAAGTATGCGCGATACGCTACATCGCCGATCGCCAGCCACTCGATCGACTGGGGAGCAATCATAAGAGATGTCGGCACGAGCTCACTAGATCGTCGGCATCTCAGTCCGGCCTAAGCCGAGGACGGATCATCGAAGGCGTGTACACAAGCGCCTCGCTCCACTCCAGCCCCAGCGCGCTCAACCGCTCGAAGTAGAACGGGTCCGGGGGCGCAGGCTGCTCCTGCAAAGCGCGCACAAAGGCTTCGGGCGGCTGATAGTGATGAACTCTGACGTAGTGATAGAGCATGTTGGGTGCGGCATAGATCACGCCTTCCGAACCGAACACCCTCATCTCCGCCGCTCCGAGCAACAAGGCAAGCCCGTCTCGCTCCTCGACGCATCGCGCCGATGTACACAGGTCACGATAGTGCACACCCCGCGCTCGGGCGACCGAGAATTGTGTGTACTGCCAAATCAACGACAGCAGTTCTTCCGATGGAGGATACCGAGGGAACGACATCCCGTTCCCAAGCCACCCCACGTTGACCGTGCCGGGAGCTTCGAAGTACTCGGAATAGCAGTAATCGGAACCGTCCTGGAAGTGCGCCATATCCATATCACCGACTGCGTGCGACTAAAGAATCGAGCCCTACCCCTCAAGATGGAGCGTCAACCTGGCAGCTCAAGGCCCCCCCTACTGCCTGAAGAATCGGTAGAAATCGCGCGAGCGAGATCGGCACGACTCAGGGCCGAGCGCGACACGAGTTCAAGATCGCAGTGCTGGCGATCCAACTCCTGTTGCATGAGCGGATGTTCGAGAATTCCGGCTTCAAGCCTTGCATCGTCGGGATCCATGCCCTCGGTCTCCTGGACATAGAGATCCACCGAATCCGTAGCATAAGTCGCAATCGTAACAATGCGCTCCGCTCCTCCATCGACGAGGTGCTCGAGCAGGCTGCAAACAGCGAAACAGGCATCCTGGGCCGAAGCAGTCCGCAGCGCAGTGAAATCCTCCGAGCTCGGCGCCAATTGTTCGCATTCGGTCATCAACCGCCGTACTAAATTCGCATCACTTCCGATACCACCGAGATCGGATCGGGCCAGTTCCAGCGCGCGGCACAGAAACAGCACATCGCCCCACTCGGCGTCTTGCTGGAAGTTTTGATAGTTGGGCATGAGCCTGTCACAGCATAGGATGCCGAATCCGAGTTTCCGCCATCGATCCAATCGCGCCAGCTTCTTGAGCAGCGCATTCCTATCAAATGCCGCATGTTTCATCTGACGACCCTTCGCCCCGTCGCCCTCCCGAATCGCGAGCCCAGCTTAGGCACTCGCATTAGGTCGTCGAGCCTCAGCTCTTATTCGAAAACCACCCCCAGACGCTCTGCTCTTTTTTTGAATTCGTCTTTCTTTTCGTCGGTTGAAAAATGAAGAACGACCGAATGACCATCAAGCAGCCTTTCGACCTCTTCTTTTGCCGACGCCAACGATCTCGTAGAAAAATCTCGAACATCTTTGATCAACGAGACAACTTGAAGCCCTCTTTGCCACGAGACCATTCTTAGCGTACTCATAGTCCCGGTTTCGCCGGCTGCTGCAGGCGGTAGTCGCGGGGCGGTTCGCTGCCCATCAAGTGACGCACGAAGTAGTCCCACATGCGCCGGGTGTAATAGGCGTCGTTGCGGAACAATTCGTGGTCCTGGTTCGGCAGGTAAAGCAGATCGAAATCCTTGTCGGCGCGGATCAGCGCTGCGGTCAACTGCACCGTGGTCGCCGGCAACGCGTTCTCGTCCAGGTCGCCGTAGACCAAGAGCAGCTTGCCGCGCAGCCGGTCGGCGAGGCTGGCGTTGTCGAGCGCGCGGTAGTTGTCGGGCACCGCGTCGGGCGCGGGCCGGCGCGGGCCGGACTCGCCGTACACCGGCGGGCCAGCGAGCAGGCGCTCCAGGCCGTGCACGCCGCCGCCGTACATGCCCTGGTAGTTGTGGCTGCCGGCCGAGGACACCGCGACGCGGTAGAACTCGGGGCGGCGCAGGATCGCGCGGGTCGAGGCATAGCCGCCGAAGGAATGGCCGTAGACGCCGACCCGATCGAGGTCGAGGCCGGGATAACGCTCGGCGAGTTGCCGGATCGCGGCGACATGGTCGTCGATCTGCGGATCGGCGAACGGGCCGAAGCTGGCGTCGTGGAAGGCCTGCGCGCGCCCCGGCGTGCCGCGCGCGTCGATGGTGACGACGACGAACCCGAGTGCGGCGAGGCTGGCGCGCGAGACCGGGTTGGTCGCCGCGACCGCATCGGCCAGGGCGACCGGGGCATTGGTGATCTGCGGGCCGCCGTAGAAGCCGTCGATGATCGGATACTGCTTCGGCTGCGCGTCGTCGGCCGAATAGCCCGGCGGCAGGAACACGGTCGCGTAGATGTCGCTGCGCCCGTCGGCCGCCTTCAGCCGCACCCGTTGCGGCGGGCGCCAGCCGGCGGCGTAGGCGACCGAGGCGTCGGCGCGTTCGAGTTCCATCACCACCGCGCCGTCGCGGGTCGAGCGCAGCACGGCGCGCGGCGGCGCGTCCAGCGTCGAATAGCTGTCGACCACGTAGTCGCCGTTCGGCGACAGCCATTGCTTCGGCGCGCCGCCGAGGATCGCGCTGGCGCCGGGGTCGACCGCGTGGTCGGCCGCTTCCGGCGTCAGCAGCACCGGCTCGCCGCCGTCCAGGCTCGCTCGGTACAGCCGGCGCTGATAGGGATCGCCCGGCTCGCGTCCGCCGGCGGTGAAGTACAACTCGCCGCGCGCCTCGTCGACCCCGACCAGATCGCGCACCAGCCAATCGCCGCGGGTCAGCCGGCGCAGCACCCGGCCGTCGCCGAGATCGACCAGGTACAGATGGCCCCAACCGTCGCGCTCGGAGAACCACACCGCCCGATTGCGCGCCGCCAGTATGCGCACCGCCGGACGACTGTAGAGGTAGTCGTTGAGCTGGATGCGGGTGTCGGAACGCTCTTCCAGCACCTCGCGCAGCACGCCTCGGTCGAGGTCGACCTCGACCAGGCGCATCCGCGCCGGACGGTCGTAGCGGGCGATCGCCGCGTAGGCGCGGCGGCCATCGCCGGACCAGCCGAGCACGTCGGCTTCGGCGACGTTGTTCCAGCCGAGCGGAATCGCGATCCGCCGCACCGCAGCGCCGTCGGCCGCGGCGCTGTCGACATCGACCGCGTACCATTCGTCGCGCACGCTCTCGGCGTCGCCCAGCAGGCTCAGGCGCACATCGTAGACCTTGGGCCGGAATCCGTCGGCCGGCGCCATCGCCACCATCGGATAGGGCTGGACGCGGCGTTCGTCGAAGCGGGTGCCGAACAGGCGCCGGCCGTCCGGCGACCAGCGCAGCGCGAACGGCGGCGCGCGCCAGCGGCCTTGTCGGCTGGGCACCGCGCGCAGGGCGAAGTCGGGCAGCGTACCGTAGCCATAGTGCGGCTCGCCGTCGCGGGTCAGCGCGCGCTCGGCGCCGCTGCGCAGGTCGCGCAGCCACAGGTTGTGATCGCGCACGAACACCGCGCGGGCGCCGTCGGGCGAGACCAGGGCCAAGGGATCGCTGCGCGCCGGCATGGCTTGGCAACGATACTCGCGCAGCTCGCAGTCCAGTTCGCGCTCGCCGTCGCCGCGCAGGCGCAGGCGCAGGGCATCGCCGTCGGCTTCGACCGCCAGCGGTTGCGGCGCCGCGGCCGCCGGCACGACGGCGCGCATCGCCGCGTGCAGGCGCGGCGGGTCGAACAGCGGTTGGCGGCCGCGCGCGGCCGGGTCGACCAGCACGTACTCCGGCCCTTGCTCGCCGTCGCAGCGGTACCAGAAGCGGCCGTCGGCCAGCCATTGCGGCTCGATGCGGGCGTTCTTGATCGTGCCGCGCAGGCGGTAGTCGAGCAGCTTTTCGGCGCGGGCATAGTCCTCGCCGGTCAGCGCCGGCGGCGCGGCGGCCGCGCTCGCCGCCCACAGCGCGGCCAGTGCGATGGATCGCTTCATCCCCTACCTCTCCCTGGTGCGGAACCGCGACGATGGCACATCATCGGGCGGCTGGCTTGTCCCGGCCTGCCCGCCGGCTGCTGCGGCGCAGCGCGGAATCAGCGCTCGACGAAGGCCTCGAGCATGCGCAGCTCTTCCTCGTCGAAACCGGCGGCGCTGCGCGCTTCCAAATTGAACGGCCCGTACAGCACGGCGCGGGCGTACTCGGCCAGCAGTTCGCGGAAGCGCGGATTGGGATCGACTCCGGCGCGCTCGCAGTACCAGCGGAACCAGCGCGAACCGGCGGCGACGTGGGCGACTTCCTCGCGCAGGATGGTTTCCAGGATCGCCACCGTGTCGGTGTCGCCGAGCGAGCGCAGCTTGACGATCATCCCCGGCGTGACGTCGAGCCCACGCGCCTCCAGCACGCGCGGCACCAGCGCCATTCGCGCCAGGCCGTCGTGGGCGGTTTTTTCGGCCATTTCCCACAGGCCGTTGTGGGCGTCGAAATCGCCGTAGTCGTAGCCCAGCTCGCGCAGGCGCGCGCGCAGCAGGCCGAAGTGGCGCGCTTCGTCCTGGGCCACCCCGACCCAGTCGGCGTAGAACTGCGCCGGCAGGCCGCGGAAACGGTAGACCGCGTCCCAACCCAGGTCGATGGCGTTGAACTCGATATGGGCGATGGCGTGGATGAAGGCGGCGCGGCCCTCGGCGGTGCCGAAGCCGCGCTTGGGCAGTTCGCGCGGGTGCACCAGCGCCGGCCGCGGCGGCCGGCCCGGCATGCGGATCGGCTGCGGCGGCGGCGCATCGGCGGGAATCGCCAGTTCGCCGCGTTCGAACGCCGCCGCATAGGCGAAGCTCAGCTCGACCTTGGCTTCGGGCGTATCCGCGTCGAGGCAGGCGCGGGCGGCGTCGAACAAGTCCATGCCGGGTCCGTCCAGGCCGCGCTTACGAAGCGCGGCGGCTTTTCTTGGCGTCGTCCGAACGCAGCTGCTGGATGCGCTCGAAATAGCCCGGCTCGATGCCGGTGACGTAGTCGCCGTTGAAGCAGGACGAATCGAAATGCTCGATCCGGTGCTTGGGCCCGGACACCGCCTGCTCCAGGTCGCTGAGGTCCTGGTAGATCAGCCAGTCGCAGCCGAGCAAGGTCTGCACGTCTTCGTCGCTGCGGCCGTGCGCGACCAGTTCCTCGGCCGAGGGCATGTCGATGCCGTAGACGTTGGGGTAGCGCACCGGCGGCGCGGCCGAGGCCAGGTAGACCTTGCGCGCGCCGGCGTCGCGCGCCATCTGCACGATCTGGCGCGAGGTGGTGCCGCGCACGATCGAGTCGTCGACCAGCAGCACCACCCGGTTGCGGAACTCCAGCGGAATCGGGTTGAGCTTGCGCCGCACCGATTTCGCCCGCTCGCCCTGCCCCGGCATGATGAAGGTGCGGCCGACGTAGCGGTTCTTGATGAAGCCCTCGCGGTACTTCACCCCGAGGGTGTTGGCGATCTCCAGCGCCGAATCGCGCGAGGTGTCGGGGATCGGGATCACCACGTCGATGTCGTGGTCCGGACGCAGGCGCAGAATCTTCTCGCCCAGGGTCTGGCCCATGCGCATGCGCGCCTTGTGCACCGAGACGTCGTCCATCATCGAATCGGGACGGGCGAAGTACACGTACTCGAAGATGCACGGCGTGTGCTTGCGCGGCTCGGCGCACTGGTGCGCGAACAGCTCGCCGCGCGGCGTCACCACGATGCCTTCGCCCGGGCGCACGTCGCGCACGCGCTCGAAGCCGAGCAGGTCCAGCGCGACCGATTCGGAAGCGACCGCGTATTCGTCCTGGCCGCCGACGTTGCGCTTGCCCAGCACCAGCGGGCGGATGCCGTGCGGGTCGCGGAACGCGACCAGGCCCAGGCCGAGCACGGTCGCGACCACCGCATAGCCGCCGATGCAGCGGCGGTGCACGCCCTCGATGGCGGCGAAGGCCGCCTCGGCCGTCAGCGCGCGCTGGCGGTCGAGTTCGTGGGCGAACACGTTGAGCAGCACTTCCGAGTCGGACTCGGTGTTGACGTTGCGGCGGTCCTGCTCGAACACCTCGCGGCGCAGGGTATCGGTGTTGATCAGGTTGCCGTTGTGGGCCAGGGCGATGCCGAACGGCGAGTTGACGTAGAACGGCTGCGCCTCGTCCGAGCCTTCGCTGCCGGCGGTCGGGTAGCGGCAGTGGCCGATGCCGACCCGGCCTTCGAGCAGGCGCATCGAGGCTTCGTCGAACACATCGCTGACCAGGCCGTTGCCCTTGTGCACGCGCAGGCGGCTGCCGTCGGCGGTGGCGATGCCGGCCGCGTCCTGGCCGCGGTGCTGCAGCACCGTCAAGCCGTCGTAGAGCTGGGCGGCGACATCCGTGTTGCCGACGATTCCGAGAATGCCGCACATAGCGCTTGAATCCTGCTGAGAGTCTGGTGTCTGCGCGGCGCCGGTCGACGGCACCGCCGCGATGAAAGAAAGTCTTGCTTCGATCGTGTTGCCTTGCGCCGGGGCCGTCCCCGTCGCGATTCCACGCTGCGCCCGTTCGCGCTCCGCCCGGCGCCGTGCCGCGCCATCCGCCGTGTTTCGCCTTGCCGTCGTCCCGGTCCGTCGTCCGCCGGCCGCTGCGCCGATGCGCGCGGCCGTTACTGCACCTGCTTGTCGTCGCGCCGTTCCGAATCGACCTGGGCCGGATCGCCTTCGACCCGTCCCGTTTGCGCGCGGTCCGCGCCGCGGTTCGCCCCCGGTATGAGGTCGCGCACCGCTGCAGGCAAGGCCTGCGACAGCCCGCCCAGATCTTCCGGCAAGGCCTGCGGCAGCGCTCCGCCCTGGGGCTTGCCGGCCGCAGTCGCCGCCGGGTCGCCGAGCGCATCCGGCAATCCTTTCGGCAGGCGGCCTTTCAACTCCTTTTCCAGGCCTTCGGCCTGTTCCTGCACCGAGGCCTGCAATGAGGTACCGCGGCCCTCCAGGTCGACCTTGCGCGCCATCGCCTCCGGCAAGGCGCTGCGCATCAGTTCGGCGCCCGGCATCAGCACCGCGGCCAGGCCCGACTCGCGCCAGGCGCGTTCGCGCGGCAGCGTGGTCATGCCCAGGAACACCAGCAAGGCGCAGGCGAAGATCACTCCGCGCACCGCGCCCAACGCCAGGCCCAGCAATCGGTCCATCTCCGACAGACCATAGGAATGCGCGATCCGGCGCACGACCCAGCCGATCAGACCCACGCCCACCCAGACCACGACGAAGCACAGCGCATAACCGCCGAGGTATTCGCCCCAGCCGACCTGGCCGTCGCCGAGGCTGCGGCCGACGTCGCCGCCGAACACGACCGCGGCCACCCCCGCCAGCAGCCAGGCCGCCAGCGAGGCCGCCACGCCGATCAGTCCGCGGGCCAGGCCGAGCAAGGCCGACAAGCCGACGATCAACGCCAAACCCCAATCCAATGCCGTCATAGCGTGCCGCTCCCTCTGCGCATCGGCGCGACCTCGATCATGGCGATCCCCCGCCTCGAAGCGCGTCCACGATGCGCGTTGCGCCGGCGCGCCCTGCGCCGGCCCCTGATTGCTGCGCCGTCGCCCGTTGGCTTACGGGTGCGGCTTGACCAGCGCGTCGCCGACGCCCAGCTTGCCCGCGACCTGGGCCTTGAGCTTGTCGGCGTCGGCGCGATTGACCACCGGACCGAGGCGCACGCGGTTGAGCGTGCCCTTGTCGGTACGGACCTGTTCGACGAAGGCGCTGAAGCCGGCGGCGCGCGCGCGATCGCGCAGCTTGTTGGCTTCTTCCACATTGCCGAAGGCGCCGAGCTGGACGGCGAAGCCGGTGCCGGACGCGGCCGGCTTGGGCGCCGGCTTGGCGGCGTCGGCGGGCTTGGCCGGCACCGGCTTGGCCTCGGCGACGGGTTTGGTTTCGGCCGGCTTGGTTTCGGCCGGCTTGGACGCCGGCTTGGTTTCCGCAGGCTTGCTCGCCACCGGCTTGGCCGGTTCGGGCTTGACGGGTTGGGGCTGGGCCGGAACAGGCTTGGCGGCCACGGGCTTGGCCGTTTCCGCCGGCAGCGGCGCGGGCTTGGCCGGCGGGCTGTCGGCCAGGGGTTGCGGCGCGCTGACCGCCGGCGCGGTCGCGACCGGCGCGGCGCCGGCCGGTTCGGCGGCGTCGGCGTCGAGCACCACCACCTTGGCGTTGACGTCGTTGCGGACCTTGGTCGAGCCCAGGCGCGCGGCCTCGGCGTCGGCCTGGGTCGCGAACGGCCCGATCCGGACCCGGTGCACGGTGCGCCCGCCGGCGCCCAATGCGGTTTCCTGATAACCCGGCAGGCGCGCGGCGCGCAGCGCGGCGATCACCTTGTCGGCGTCGCCGGCGCTGGCGTAGCTGCCGAAGCTGACCGCGTAGTTGCCGCCCGCGGTCGCGGCCGGATGCATGCCCTGGTTCTGCGCCGCGGTATCGACCGTCGGCAGGGTCTGGCTGTCGCCGGCCGGCGCGGCGCCGTCCAGGCCGACCACGCCGCCTTGCGGCGCGTCGCCCGGAGTCACCAACGGCAGCTCGCGGGTTTCGGTGTCGCCCTTGGGCGCGTCGGGCAGGGACAGCGGAACGTCGGACGCGCCGCTTTCAGGCGCGGGCCCCTTGATCAGCATGGGCAGGAAGATCACCGCCAGTGCGACCAACACCATCGCACCGATCAATCGCTGTTTCAGGGCAGGTTCCATCGCTATGGGATGCTCGCGGACCGGTTACCGGCGCGAATTATACCCCCGTCGGCGGCGCCGGCCGGGGTTCGGACGCGCGCCGGCGCGATGCATTCAGAAACGCCCGACTCGGCACGGCCCTGCGGCCGTCCCGGCTCAGTGCGCGCCGAGCCAGGCCAGGGCCGCGGCCGCGGTGTGGAACGAACCCAGCACCAGGATGCGGTCGCCCGGGCGTGCATCGGTGCGCGCCGCGGCCAGGGCCGCGTCCACGTCCGCATGCGCCGTGCCGGTGCCGGCGGCGCTGCCGCGCAGGCGTTCGACCAGCGCTTGCGCGCTCTGTCCGCGCGCGCCGGCATCTCCCAGACCGGCCAGATGCCAGGCGTCGATGCGCTCGGCCAGGGCCGCGACCACGCCGGGCGCGTCCTTGTCGGCCAGCGCGGCGAACACCGCCTGGGTGCGGCCGGCGGCCGGCTGCGCGGTCAGCCAGGCGGCCAGCTCGCGCGCGGCCTGCGGGTTGTGGCCGACGTCGACCACGATCTCGACCCCGTCGCGCTCGAAGCGCTGCAAGCGCCCCGGCACCCGCGCCGCGGCCACGCCCTCGGCCAGTTGCTGCCGGTTCGGCGCCTTGCCCAGCGCGCGCAGTGCGGCGATCGCGACCGCGGCGTTGCGCATCTGCACCGGCGCGGCCAGCGCCGGCATCGGCAGGTCGACGCCGAAACCGACCTCGCGCCAGCGCCACTGCGGCGGCTGACCGGGCTCGGGCGGCGTCGGCGCGAAGAAGAAGTCGCAGCCGGCGCGCACCGCCGAAGCGCCGATGACATAGGCATGGCGCAGCACGCTCGACGGCGGGTCGTCGTCGCCCAGCACCAACGGCTTCCAGGCGCGGGCGATGCCGGCCTTCTCGAAGCCGATGCTTTCGCGGTCGTGGCCGAGGTAGTCCTGGTGGTCGAGATCGACGGTGGTGATCACGGCGACGTCGGCGTCGACCAGATTGGTCGCGTCCAGGCGCCCGCCCAGGCCGACTTCGAGGATCGCCAGGTCCAGCCCGGCGCGCTCGAACGACCACAGCGCCGCCAGGGTGCCGTATTCGAAATAGGTCAGCGCGGTCTCGCCGCGCGCGGCCTCGATGGCCTCGAACGCGGCGACGATGTCGGCGTCGGCGGCGTCGCGCCCGTCGATGCGGATGCGCTCGTTGTAGGCCAGCAGGTGCGGCGAGGTGTAGGCGCCGACCGTCCAGCCGGCGGCGCGGGCCATGGCCTCGATGAAGGCCACGGTCGAGCCCTTGCCGTTGGTGCCGCCGACGGTGATCACCCGGCGCCCGGGCCGGCCCAGGCGCATCCGCTGGGCGACTTCGCGGATGCGGTCCAGGCCCATGTCGATGGACTTGGGGTGGATGCGTTCGATGTGGGACAGCCAGTCGGCGAGCGTGCGGTTCATCGGCGCATTTTCGCAGATGCGAAGGCCGGCCGGCGCCACCGGCCGCGACGGCCCAGGCGGGCAAAGCGACGATAGCCGCGCCGGCGGACCGGAGCGGCGGAGCGGCGGAGCGGCGAGTATGCCGCCGGACGCCAGCGCCGCGGTCAGCGCGTCGTCGAATCGGTGCGGCGGCCCGGACGCTCGGCTTCGACCGATACCACGGACAAGCCCAGCGCCGTGCGCCGGCCGACGACCCGCACGGCGCCGGGCGCGTTCAGATGGCGCAGGGCCAAGTCGCGATCCACGCACAGATAGCCGCGCAGCGTGCGCTCGGCCAGTCCGCCGACCATGCGGTAATCGCAGCGTCGCCGGCTGTGCTGGACCCGGCCGAGCATGACCGAGGGCTCCTCGACCCGATGACCGGCCACTTCGTTGATCAAGCCCGGCAAGCCCAGAGTCAGCGCGAACCAGCTCATGGCGCTGAGCGCGATGCCGAACAGGCCCAAGACCAGCGGCTGCGGCAACGGCAGCGACTGTACGCTGTGCCTGCCGGACAGCGACTGGCGCGGAAACAGCCACAGCAGCCCCAGCCCCGACAGGATCGCCAAGCCGTAGCCGACCGGCCCGGCCAGCCAGGGCGCGGGCACGAAGGTCACCGCGGTGTAGCCGAACACCGCCAGCCCCGCGACCAGCAACAACAGCAGGCCGGCCCAGCCGCCCGGCACCCACAACGGCGAGCCGCGCTCGCCGGATTCGTCTTGATCCGCCACCGAGTCCGTTCCTCTTCGCTCCGGCGGCCGCCCGCGCGGCGCGCGGGCCCGGCCGTCCGGACACGCGCACCCTAACGGCGGCCGCGGCGGCTTACAACGCCCGGTGCACCGCTTCGCCGAACAACGCGGTGTGGTGGCTGCAGTCGTTCAGCCGCACCACGTCGAGCCGATCGACGTTGTCGCCTTCCAGCAGGTTGAGCGTGGTCGGTGCCTGGCGGAAGGTCCACAGCTTGGCCAGCGGAATGCCGAGCACTTTGCACAGCAGCACCCGGTTGACCGCGTCGTGGGCGACCACCAGCAAGGTGTCGTCGTCGCCGAGGCCGTCGCAGGCGCGCGCGAACGCAGGCCAGGCGCGATCGAGCACGTGGACGATCGATTCGCCGCCGGGCATCAACACCTCGTGCGGGGTTTCGCGCCAAGCGCGCAGGCGGTCGCCGTCGCGCTCGCGGATCTCGCTGGCGAGCAGGCCTTCCCAGGTGCCGTGGGCGATCTCCATCAGGCCCGGATCGAGCTTGAGCATCGACGCGCGCTCGTCGCCGAGAGCGAGCTCGGCGGTGGCGCGCGCGCGGCTCAGCGGCGAGGCCACCGCGCGGGTGATCGACACGTCGCGCAGACGTGCGCCCAGCGCCTTGGCCTGGGATTCGCCGACCGGCGACAAGGCGATGTCTTCCTGGCCCTGGTAGCGGCCTTCGGCGTTCCACGGCGTTTCGCCGTGACGGGCAAGCAATATCCGCATGATCAGACCTGCGCCAGGGAGAGGATGCCGGGAGTCGCGCGCAGGGCGGCGAGTTGTTCGTCGTCGACCGGGCGGTCGACCGTGATCGCCGCGCGCGCCTGCCCGTCGCCGGCCGCGCCGAGGGCGAAATTGACGATGTTGACGCCGGCCGCGCCGAGCTTGGAGCCGACCGCGCCGATCATGCCCGGGCGATCCTCGTTGCGCAGCAGCAGCACGTGCGCCTGCGGGTCGAACTCGATTTCCACGCCGTCCAGCCGGACCACGCGCGGGCCGCGGTGCAGAGTCGCCTCGATCTCGCGGGTACGTTGTTCGCCGACCACGCGCAGTTTGAGCAGGCGATCGAAACCGTCGCCGTCGCCGCCCAGCGTCTCGGCCACGGTCAGGCCGCGCGCCGCGGCTTCCTGCAGCGCGTTGACCGGAGTCACCCGGCCCGAAGCGGTGCCGAGCAGTGCGGCCACCAGCAGCCGGGTCAACGGGCGCGTGTCGAGCGCGTCGGTGCGGCCGGCGTAGGTGATCTCCAACCGGGTCGGCGCCGGAATCAGGCGCGCGGCGAGCCGGCCGAGCGAAGACATCAGCGGCATCCACGGGCCGACTTCGCGCGCCGCCTCGGCGGTCAGCGGCGGCAGATTGACGCAGCCGGCGACCGCGCCGGTGGCGGCGAAATCGATGATCTGCCGCGCCAGGATGGTGCTGACCGCCTGTTGCGCTTCGCTGGTCGAAGCGCCCAGGTGCGGGGTCAGGATCAGCTTGGGATTGGCGCGCAGCGGCGAATCGGCCGGCAGCGGTTCGGTGACGAAGGTGTCGAGCGCGGCGCCGGCGATGTGGCCTTCCTCGATCAGCGCCAGCAGCGCGGCCTCGTCGACCAGGCCGCCGCGCGCGGCGTTGATCAGATAGGCGCCCGGCTTCATCGCGCGCATGCGCGCTTCCGACAACAGGTTGGTGGTTTCCTTGGTGCGCGGGATGTGCAGGGTGACGACGTCGGCCCAGGCCAGCAGTTCGTCCAGGGTCTTCAGCGGCACGCTGCCCTTGCCGGCCGCGGATGCGGGCAGGAAGGGGTCGTGCGCGGCGACTTCCATGCCGATGCCCTGCGCTTTGCGCGCGACCGTGCCGCCGATGCGGCCCAGGCCGATCACGCCCAGCTTCTTGCCTTCCAGCTCGAAGCCGGTCAGGCCGGCCTTGGGCCACTCGCCGGCCTTCATCCCGGCGTCGGCGCGCGGGATGTGGCGGGCCAGGGCGAACAGCAGCGAGATCGCGTGCTCGGCCGCGGCCAGGGTGTTGCCGTCGGGCGCGTTCATCACCGCGATGCCGCGCTCGGTGGCCGCTTCGACGTCGATGGTGTCCACGCCGGCGCCGGCGCGGCCGATCACGCGCAATTGCGCGGCGTCGGCGAGCGCCTCGGCCGGGACCTTGGTCGCCGAGCGCACCAGCACGGCATCGACCCCGTTCAGCGCCTGCGCCAGCGCGGCGGGATCCTTGATCGGGTCGGATACGACGACGTCCCAGCCCGCTTCGCGGAACAGGGCCAGACCGTCTTCATGAATGCCATCGCAGGCCAGTACTTTCATCGCAAGCTCCAGGTCGTGTGGGGACAGACGACGGAGCGAATGCGAGCCGGCACTACGGAAAGATCTCGGGCCCTGAACGGACGGGCCGCGATGCCGCCGACGGCGGCGCCGCGCGGGGCGGCATCGAACACGGGTCGGGAGACGGGGCCGGCTGGCATGGGAATCCGCGACTGCCCGCGCAGCCTAAGTCAGCGCGCTCGCGCGTGCAAGTGCGTTCGCGCGCTGCCCGGACCGCGTCCGGCGACGCAAGGGCAGGTGTGCAGGAATAAGCAATTTACGATTGCGCCGCGGACCCGCGTCACAAAGATACGATTGCGAGCACGCCGGCACATTGTGGAATCGCGACCGTCGTCCTAGCGTCTTCGCGCCGGCGCTCTGCCGGCATCGAAGAGAGAACGCCATGCGCAAGAAACTCGCTCTGACGCTCGGCTTCGCGGCGATCGCCGCAGTCGGCGCCGCAGTCGCCGCGATCGGCCCCACCGGTCCGGGCCAGTTCTATTACTACTACGACGACAACGGCAGCGTGGTCGGCTATCAGGCCATCAACTGCGACAACACCCGCGCCTCGTGGGGCAAGTTCACCAAGAACTACAGCGACGGCTATTTCATCTGCGATCCGGATCCGAACTGATCGCGGTCTGCGTCCGCGCATCGCACGCAGCCGCGGCCGGGACCGCGCGCGTCGCAACCTCGCGGACGCATCGTCGTTACGGTACCGAACGTACCGGTCCTAACAGCGCGCGACGCACGAACGCCGCCCGGCGCGAGCGACGCCCGGCGCGCAGCGCGCGCGTGCTGCGCGGACATCGCCGACATCCGGCCCTGCGCCGGATCTTCCTAGCAACGCCACTGCTCGATAAGGAGTTCGCCATGCGTAAGTCGTTTGCCCTCGGTCTCGGCCTGGTCGCCGCCCTGGTCGCCACCACCACCCTCGCCCGCCCGCCGGGTCCGGACGAAATCGGCGAGTTCTACGTCTACTTCGACGCCAGCGGTAACGTCGTCGGCCAGGCCCAGATGAGCTGCGAAGGCGTGCTGACCGAATCCGGCGTCCGCACCGCCAAGTACAGCGTCGGCCACCTGGTCTGCAATCCGCGCTGATTCCTGGCGCGCGTTCGGCATCGAAGGACCGGCCTCGCCGGTCCTTCGTCGTTGGCGCGCTTGTATTCGCCGCATGCGCTCGGCCGCCTGTAGGAGCGGCGTGAGCCGCGACAGCCGGAGCGATGTATGCGAGCGGGAGTTCCCGAAGCCAGGACCGACCCGGCAAAGGCAATTGGTCTAGTCGCGGCGGGGCTTCGGCCGGCGGCGTGGTATTGCATCGCTGCGGTTGGTCGCGGCTGACGCCGCTCCTACACGAGCCGGCCTCGCTCGCCCCTGTAGGAGCGGCGTCAGCCGCGACAACCGAAGCGATGTACGCGAGCGAGACTTTCCGAAGCCAGAACCGACCCGGCAAAGGCGATTGGTCTTGTCGCAGCGGAGCTTCGGCCGCAGCGTGGTATTGCACCGCTGCGGTTGGTCGCGGCTTATGACCGAAGGAAATCCCCGTGGGACGCCGCTCCTACAAAAGCGGCGCTATTTGCCGCCGGCAGGCACGCCCATCTCGGCCAGCAGGCGCGGCGCCGGGAACACCTCCTGCATGATCCAGCGCATATAGCGCTGATCCACCGAGATCGTCCGCGTCGCGGCCGGATCGAACACCCAGCTCGCGCTCACCGACTCCAGGTTGCTGTCGAACACCAGGCCGGCCAACTTGCCCTGCCCGTCCAGCACCGGCGAGCCCGAGTTGCCGCCGCTGATGTCCAGGTCGGACAGGAAGTTCACCGGCAACGAGCCCAGTCGCTTGTCGGCCAGCGCGCCGTAGCGCTTGGTGCGCACGCCCTCCAGCAGCACCGGCGGCGCCTTGAACGGCTCGCTGCCGGTATGCCGCGCGGCGATCTCCTCGGCCCGGGTGAACGGCAATGGTTTGGCGCCGCCGTCCTTGGTGTAGGCGACGACCGTGCCGTAGCCCAGGCGCAGCGAACCGTTGGCGTCGGGATAGGCGACGCGCCCCTGGCTCTTGCGGAAATCGGCCAGCGCCTTGAGGTAGGCCGGCCGCACGCTCAGGGTTTCGCCGGCGCGGTTGCGGATGTCGCGCTCGGATTGCAGCAGGGTCGGCATCGCCGCGATCGCGAACTGGATCGCGCCGTCCTTGCTCTTCTCGAACGCGGCGCTGTCGGCCTTGAGCCAACCGGCGCGCTGCTCCGGCGTGCCCAGGCGCGCCTTGCCCAGACGGTCGAGGGCGCGCTTGACCGCCTTCTCGTCGTCGCCTTCCAGCCACTGGTCCAGCGCGGCGACGCGCTGTTCCTTGGGCAGCTTGAGGTACTCGCGCAGCCAGTAGTCGTACAGCGCCCGGTCCACGCGCGGATCGGAACGGCGATCGGCCTGGCGCAGGCCGTTCTCGAACGCGGCCGCGTCGCGCTGGCGATAGCCCGCCTCGCGCTGTGCATCGGGCTTGGCCCGCTCGATCGAGTTGCGGTAGAGCTGGGTCGCCGCGCCCAGCGAGCCGGTCGCGAACAGCTGGCCCAGGATCAGCTCGCGCTCGCGCACTGCGCGCGCCTGCGCGCCGAGTTCGAGCAGGCGCGCATGCGCGGCCAGCGCCGGCTCGCCGGCCGCGCCCTGCTTGCGCAGCCAGGCCAGCAGCGCGGCTTCTTCCTCGCGCTTGGCCTGGACCGCGCCGGCGCGGCGGAAACCCTCGAGCTGGCGGTCGTAGTTGACCGCCGCGCCCTGCCAGCCGCGCACGGTCGCGGCGTACTTGCCGGCGATCTCGGGGCTCTTGCGCGTCTCGCTTTCGACCAGCGCGGCCAGGCGGCGGTAATGCCCGGCCACGGTCGGATAAGTCCAGTCGGCGTTGGCGGCGAAGTCGTCGGCCATCGCATAACGGTTGGTCAGGCTCGGAAAGCCGGCCACGGCGACGAAATCGCCAGCGCCCAGCGGCTTGTCGGCGATCTTGAGCCAGCGCTTGGGCTGATAGGGCACGTTGTCGATGGCGAACGCCGCCGGTTTGCCGTCCTGGCCGACGTAGGCGCGATAGAAAGCGAAGTCGCCGGTGTGGCGCGGCCACATCCAGTTGTCGTTCTCGCCGCCGAAGTTGCCGATGCTGTCCGGCGGCGCATAGACCAGGCGCAGGTCGCGGATCTCGATATTGCGCTGGAGCTGATAGCGGTTGCCGCCGCTGTAGCTGTACAAGCGGCAGGCATAGCCGCGCTCGGCTTCGCATTCGGCGATCAGCTGCCGCTCCAGCGCGTCGAGCGCGGCGATCCGCGCCAGCGGATCGGCGGCGGCGCTTAGCGCCGTCTGCACCCGCGCGGTCACGTCCTGCACCGAGTCGAGCACGAAGATCCGCGCGTTCGGCCCGGCCGAGACCTCGTCGTTGTTGGTGCCGGTGCGGAAGCCGTCGCGCAGCAAATTCTTCTGCGCGGTGGAATTGAGCTGGATCGCGCCGAGCGCGCAATGGTGATTGGTCAGCAACAATCCCTTGGGCGAGACGAAGCTGGCGGTGCAGCTGCCCAGCGGCACCACCGCGCCGAGCGGATCGCCCTTGGGATCGGCCCACTGCGCCAGTTGCTTGGGCGTGGCGCGCAGGCCGGCCTGCTTGAGCTGCGGCGCCAGTTCCGGCCATTGCGACGGCGTCCACAGGCCTTCGACCGCAAGCGCGGGACCGTTCCAGGCCGCCAGGCCGAACAAGCCTCCTGCCACAACCACCGCGCGGGCCAGCACCGTGTATCGCATCCAGACGTCCGATCGACTCGAAGGGAGGACGAGTCTAGCCCGGCTGTTTCGGCCAAGGCCATGCCGGATGCGGCCGGCGGCGATCGCGCGGCGGCCGGCCGGGACATGGCTTCACCCAACGCTCAGATTGCGCGGGTACGGGCGCTAAATTTCCGTTAACGCGGGGATTGGGGATTAGCAAGAGCAGGCGCAGTCCTTGCGAACCCTGTCCCTGTAGGAGCGGCGTGAGCCGCGACATCCGAAACGGTGAAATACCACGCCATCGGCCGAAGCGGCGCGACACGGTTCGGCACCGCAATTCCGGTATCCGCAGCCCGGCCGCCGCGCTTGCATACACCGCTTCGGATGTCGGGGCTCACGCCGCTCCTACGAGCCGTACGCGGCCGGCGCAAAAAAAAACCGGCCGCTAGGCGGCCGGCGTTTTTGGATCCATGGTACCGCGGCGCGAAGCGTCTTACTTCTTCGGCTTCTGCATCGGCACGCCCAGCTCGGTCAGCAGCTGCGGCGCCGGATAGACCTCCTGCATGATCCAGCGCATGTAACGCTGGTCGACCGAGATCATCCGGGTCATGGTCGGGTCGAACAGCCAGTTCGAGCTCACCGATTCCCAGTTGCCGTCGAAGGCCAGGCCGACCAGCTTGCCCTCGCCGTCCAACACCGGCGAACCGGAGTTGCCGCCGGTGATGTCCAGGTCGGACAGGAAGTTCACCGGCACCGTCTTCAGGCGCTTGTCGCTCAGGCCGCCGTACTGCTTGCCCGCGATCGCGTCGAGCAGGCTCTGCGGAGCGTCGAAGGGCTCTTCGCCGGTGGCCTTGGCCGCGACTTCCTCGAGCTTGGTGAACGCGGCCTGCTTGCTGCCGTCGAGCTTGGTGTACGCCTTGACGTTGCCGAAGGTGATGCGCAGGGTCGAGTTGGCGTCCGGGTAGACCGCCTGCTTCTTGCTCTTGCGGTAGTCGATCACGCCCTGCAGGTAGGCCGGGCGCGCGACCAGCGCTTCGCCGTCGCGGGCCTTGCCTTCCTGCTCCAGGCGCAGCACCGCCGGGTACAGCGCCTTGGCCAGCTGGATCGCCGGATCGCGGCTCTTGTCCATCGCGGCGCGGTCGTCGTCGAGCAACGCCAGGCGCTCCTTGGTGCTGCCGAGCTTGGTCTTGGCTAGCTTGTCCAGGCCACGCTTGATCGCCTTCTCGTCGTTGCCGCCGAGCCAACGGTCGAGTTCGGCGATGCGCTCGCCGGCCGGCAGCTTGAGGTACTCGCGCAGCCAATAGGCCTGCAGCTCGCGGTCCATGCGCGGGTCGTAGCGGCGCTCCATCTGCTCCAGCGCGGCCTTGATCGACGGCAGGTCGCGCTGCTGATAGCCGGGCTCGCGCTCGGCGTCGGGCTTGGCGCGCTCGACCGCGAGCCGGTACAGCGTGCCCGAGGCGGCGACCACGCCCAAGCGGCGCAGCTGCGAGAACACCAGGTCGCGGTCGCGGTGCGCATTGGACGCTTCGATCAGCTCGACCAGCTTGGCGTGACCGGCCAGCGCCGGCGCGCCGGCCTTGCCGCGCTTGCCCAGCCAGGCCAACACCGCGTCTTCGTCGGCGTGCTTCTTCTTGGACACGCCGACGCGTTCGAAGCCTTCCAGCTGACCGTCGTAGTTCTTCAGCGTGTTCTGCCAGCCGCGCACGGTGCTGGCGTACTTGACCCCGATCTCGGGGTCCTTTTTCGCGGTTTCGCCGACCAGGGCGACCAGGTTCTTGTAGTGCTGGGCGATGGTCGGGTACGCCCAGCCTTCGGTGGCGTCGAACTCCGCCGCCAGGGCGTAGCGGTTGGTGCGGCCCGGGTACCCGGCGACCATGACGAAATCGCCCTCGCCCAGCGGCTTGTCGGCGATCTTCAGGTAGTGCCGGGGCTGGTAGGGCACGTTGTCCTTCGAGTATGCGGCCGGCTTGCCGTCCTTGCCGACATAGGCGCGATAGAAGGAGAAGTCGCCAGTGTGGCGCGGCCACATCCAGTTGTCGACTTCGCCGCCGTAGTTGCCGACGCTGCCGGGCGGCGCGTAGACCAGGCGCACGTCCTTGATCTCGATGCGGCGGAACAGGCGGTAGGTGCTGCCGCCGAAGAAGCTGTAGACCTCGCAGCCGTAGCCCGGTTCGGCCTCGCACTGCGCGATCAGGCGCTTCTGCACGGTCTCCAGCGCATGGGTGCGGTCGATCGGCTCGACCGCCTCGTCGATCGCGGCCTTGATCTGCGCGGTCACGTCCTGGATCGAATCCAGCACGTAGATGCGCGAGGCCGGACCGGCCGAAACTTCCTCGCCCGGCGTGGCGGCGTTGAAGCCGTCGCGCATCAGGTTCTTCTGCGCGGTCGAATTGAGCTGGATGGCGCCGTAGGCGCAATGATGGTTGGTCACCACCAGGCCGCGCGGCGAGACGAAGCTGGCGGTGCAGCCGCCGAGCGAGACCACCGCGCCCATCGGATCGCCGGTGAGGTTGGCCAGTTGCTTGGCGTCGAGCTTGAGTCCGGCCTTCTTCAGCGGCGCGGAAATCTCCGGCAACTGCTGCGGCACCCACATGCCTTCGACGGCGCCGGCCGTCGTGGCCAGGCCCAAGCCCAGCGTCCCGGCCGCGACGGCCGCGGCCAATGTCGTGTAGCGCATGCGTATACCCCTGATCGACGAAGAAAAATGGATTGCGAGTTTAACTTGCAACGGAATCAATGAGATAGCGCTTGGCCGAGGATCAGCAGACGGGACAGGGAAAGCCGCCCCGC
The DNA here is from genome assembly GCF_037027445.1 of Lysobacter firmicutimachus. Lineage (NCBI taxonomy): Bacteria > Pseudomonadati > Pseudomonadota > Gammaproteobacteria > Lysobacterales > Lysobacteraceae > Lysobacter > Lysobacter firmicutimachus. The sequence goes on along the minus strand of NZ_JBANDL010000002.1, from coordinate 1,416,430 downwards.
TGTCCGCCGCCTCCTGTTCCGGCCTCATTCCGCCGGCAACTGCATTTCCTTCAGCAGATGCGGCGCCGGATACACCTTGGCCAGCAGCCAGCGCAGGTAGCGCATGTCGACGTGGATCGCGCGCTTGTAGCGCGGGTCGTACATCCAACTGGCGCTGACCGCCTCCCAGTTGCTGTCGAAGTTCAAGCCGATCAGGCGGCCGCGGGCGTCCAGCACCGGCGAACCGGAGTTGCCGCCGGTGGTGTCCAGGTTGGTCAGGAAGTCGACGGTCTGGGTCTTGAGCTGCGGATCGGCGGTGCTGCCGAAATCGCCCTTGGCGATGGCCTCGCGCAGCGACTGCGGCGCGTCGAAGGGCTTGCTGCCGGTGTGTTTCTCGAGGATGCCCTGGACCGTGGTCAGGGCCTGGTAGCGCACGCCGTCGCGCGGGTCCATCGTGCTGACCGCACCGTAGCTGACCCGCAGGGTCGAGTTCGCGTCCGGGTACACCGCGCGGCCTTGGGAGTGCCGGTACGCGATCAAGGCGCGCATGTAGGCCGGGCGCAGGCGCAGCAGTTCGCCTTCGCGCACCTTGCCCTCTTCCTCGATGCGCAGGAAGGCCGGCATCAGCGCCGCCGCCGCGCGCAGCAGCGAATCGTCCGAAGACTGCAGCGCCTTGGCGTCGCTCTTCATCGCCTCCAGGCGCGCGGCTTCTTCGCCGAAACCGGTGTGCGCGTACAGCGCATCGATGCTGCGCTTGAGCGCGGCCTCGTCCTCGCCTTCGAACACGCGGTCGATTTCGGCCACGCGCAGAGTCTTCGGCAGCGCCTTGTACTGCAGCAGCAGATGACGCAGCAGCTCCTTCTCCACCGCCGGCCAGTAGCGGCGCTGCACCTGCTTGAGGCGCCCGGCGATCAAGGTCTCGTCGCGCTGTTGATAGCCCGATTCGCGCTCGGCGTCGGGCTTGGCCCGTTCCAGCGCCAGGCGTTGCACGGTCAACGCGGCGCCGAGCAGTTGCGCCTGGCTGCGGATCGCGGTCAACAACTGGTCGCGCTCGCGCGTGGCCGCGCCGGCGTCGAGGACCTTCTGGGTCGAGTCGATATCGGCCCGGGTCGCGCGCGCGCCGGCCTGTTTGTCCAGCCACGCCAGCATCGCCGCCTCGTCCTCGCGCCGCACCCGCACCGCGTCGCTGCGGCGCAGGCCGTCGAGCTCGCCCTGGGCGCGCTTGAGGGTGTTCTTGAAGCCGGCGACCTGGGCGGCGTAGCGCACCTTGGCCTCGGGGTCGTTGCCGGCGGCGGCCTCGATGGTCTTGATCATGCCCGCGTACAGATCCACTCGCGACGGCAGCTGCCACTCGATCTGCTGGACGAACTCGGACGCCATGCGGTGGCGGAAGGTCACGCCCGGATAGCCGGCGAGCATGGCGTAGTCGCCCTCGCGCACCGGCTCGGTGGCGACCTGCAGATGCCCCGGCGGCGCGTAGGGCACGTTGTCGGGCGAGTAGTCGGCGGGCTGGCCGTCCTTGCCGACGTAGGCGCGCAGCAAGGTGAAGTCGCCGCTGTGGCGCGGCCAGACGAAGTTGTCGACCTCGTCGCCGTAGTTGCCGATGCTGTCCGGCGGCGCGTACACCAGGCGCACATCGCGCAGCTCGAGCTGGCGGATCAGATAGAAGTCGGTGCCGTAGTACATGTTGGCGACGCTGCAGCGATAGCCCGCTTCGCGCTCGCACTCGGCGACCAGCGCCTTGCTGGCCGCGTCGACCGCGTCGTAGTAGGCGCGGCCGCGTTTGCCGCGCGCGTCCTTGAGCACGCGCTCGGTGACCTTGTCGAAGCCGGTGGTGACCAGCACCCGGAAGTCGGGGTTGGCCGGCAGCTCGGCGGCGCGGTCGGCGGCGACGAAGCCGTCGTGGATCAGGTCGCGCTCGGGCTTGGAGTTGTACTGGATCACGCCGAACGCAACGTGGTGGTTGGTCAGCACCAGGCCGTCGGCGGAGACGAAGGCACCCGTGGCGCCGCCGACCTTGACCACCGCGTTCATCGGCGCGCGGGTCAACTCGGCCAAATCGGCGGGATCGCCCTGGAAGCCGGCGGCGCGCAGCTGGCGCGCGATCTCGGGCAATTGCGAAGGCATCCACATGCCTTCATCGGCCTGGGCGGCGGTCGCGCACAGGGCCAGGGACAGGGCTAACACACGGGGGCGCATGGTCGTTCCGGGACATTACGAAGCCGCGACGATAGGCCAAGCCGGCCGACCCCGGCAAACCCGGGCCCGGCCCGCCCCGGGGCGGCGGCGTATAATTCGCGCTTCTTTCCCGCGCGGCGGCGCCGCGGCTCTCAGGTAACGACCCCATGACGCAAACGATGAAGGCACTGGTCAAGCGCGAAGCCGGCAAGGGCATCTGGATGGAAGAGGTGCCGGTACCGGTGCCGGGTCCGAACGAGGTGCTGATCAAGCTGGAGAAAACCGCGATCTGCGGCACCGACCTGCACATCTACCTGTGGGACGACTGGAGCCAGCGCACGATCAAGCCCGGCCTGGTGATCGGCCACGAGTTCGTCGGCCGCATCGTCGACCTCGGCCCCGGCGTCACCGGCTACCGCCCGGGCCAGCGCGTCTCGGCCGAAGGCCACATCGTCTGCGGCCATTGCCGCAACTGCCGCGCCGGCCGCCAGCACCTGTGCCCGAACACCACCGGCATCGGCGTCAACCGCAACGGCGCCTTCGCCGAATACATCGTCATGCCGGCCAGCAACCTGTGGCCGATCCCGGACCAGATCCCGAGCGAACTGGCCGCGTTCTTCGACCCCTACGGCAACGCCGCGCATTGCGCGCTGGAGTTCGACGTGGTCGGCGAGGACGTGCTCATCACCGGCGCCGGCCCGATCGGCATCATCGCCGCCGGCATCTGCAAGCACATCGGCGCGCGCAACGTGGTGGTCACCGACGTCAACGACTTCCGCCTCAAACTGGCCGCCGACATGGGCGCGACCCGCGTGGTCAACGTCGCCAACCAGTCGCTCAAGGACGTGATGGCCGACCTGCACATGGAAGGCTTCGACGTCGGCCTGGAGATGAGCGGCAACCCGCGCGCCTTCAACGACATGCTCGACTGCATGTACCACGGCGGCAAGATCGCCATGCTCGGCATCATGCCCAAGGGCGCCGGCGCCGACTGGGACAAGATCATCTTCAAGGGCCTGACCCTGCACGGCATCTACGGCCGCAAGATGTACGAGACCTGGTACAAGATGACCCAGCTGGTGCTGTCCGGCTTCCCGCTCGGCAAGGTGCTGACCCACCAGCTGCCGATCGACGAATTCCAGAAGGGCTTCGACCTGATGGAAGCGGGCAAGGCGGGCAAGGTCGTGCTTAGCTGGAATTGACGAGAGCCGGGATTCGGGAATGGGGATTCGTCGACGCGATCCCTCCCCAACCGCTTCCTCGCCGCTGCGCCGTTTCGCTTTGCCAATCCCCGAATCCCAACTCCCCAATCCCATGCCCTCCCTGACCCAACACTACGCCGACACCCTCGACGAGATCCGCGCCGCCGGGCTGTTCAAGTCCGAACGCATCATCACCAGCCCGCAGTCGGCGCAGATCGCGCTGGAGGACGGGCGCACGGTGCTGAATTTCTGCGCCAACAACTATCTCGGCCTGGCCGATCATCCGGACATCATCCAGGCGGCCAAGGACGCGCTGGACACGCACGGCTTCGGCATGGCCTCGGTGCGCTTCATTTGCGGCACCCAGGACCTGCACAAGCGGCTCGAGAAGACCATCGCCGACTTCTTCGGCACCGAGGATACGATCCTCTACGCCGCCTGCTTCGACGCCAACGGCGGCTTGTTCGAGCCGCTGCTGGGCGAGAACGACGCGATCATCTCCGACGCGCTCAACCACGCCTCGATCATCGACGGCGTGCGCCTGTGCAAGGCCAAGCGCTTCCGCTACGCCAACTGCGACATGGCCGACCTGGAGAAGCAGTTGCAGGCCGCCGACGCGGCCGGCTGCAAGACCAAGCTGATCACCAGCGACGGCGTGTTCTCGATGGACGGCTTCATCGCCCCGCTGGACGAGATCACCGCGTTGGCGAAGAAGTACAACGCCCTGGTCCATATCGACGAGTGCCACGCCACCGGCTTCCTCGGCGCCCACGGCCGCGGCTCGGCCGAGGTCAAGGGGGTGATGGACAAGATCGACATCTTCACCGGCACCCTCGGCAAGGCCATGGGCGGCGCGCTCGGCGGCTTCACCACCGCCAAGAAGGAAGTGGTCGAACTGCTGCGCCAGCGTTCGCGTCCCTACCTGTTCTCCAACTCGCTGCCGCCGCACGTGGTCGCCGCCGGCATCAAGGCCTTCGAGATGCTGTCGGCCGCCGGCGAACTGCGCGAACGGTTGGCGCAGAACACCGCCTACTTCCGCGAGCGCATGACCGCTGCCGGCTTCGACGTCAAGCCCGGCGTGCACCCGATCAGCCCGGTGATGCTGTACGACGCGCCGCTGGCGCAGAAGTTCGCCGCACGCCTGCTCGAGGAAGGCATCTACGCGATCGGCTTCTTCTACCCGGTGGTGCCGCAGGGCCAGGCGCGCATCCGCACCCAGATGTCGGCGGCGCATACCCGCGAACACCTGGATCGGGCGATCGACGCCTTCGTCAAGATCGGCCGCGAGCTCGGCGTGATCCAGGGCTGAGCCACCGGTGACGGCGGACACCGACCGCTTCCGCGACGGCGCCGGCACTCCCGGCGCCGTTCGCGTTTGTTGAGCCCGTGCGCGCTGCTCTGCGCCGCCGCTTGCTGCAAGCCGTGCGCACCGACGCGCTGGCGAGCTTCGCCCCTGCCGACGGCGTGTGGCGCACGCGCTGCCTGCACTGCCGGCGCGCGCTCGCCCTGCGCGAAGACGGCACAGCGATCGGCTCGGCCTCGCTCGAACACGTGGTGCCCAGCGCCTGGTTCGGCCGTCGCGCCGCGGCGGCGCTGACCGCACAGGTCGGCGAAGACGCCGACGACCCGCGCAACCTCGCCCTCGCCTGCGCGCCCTGCAATCACGGCAAGGGCGCCAGCCACGACGCGCGCGGCCCCGGCGATGCGCGGGCGCGGGACGTGGTCGCGGCGCTGCTCGATGCGCGCCTGGCGCGCTGGCGGGAGCCCCTAGGCGACGGGATGGGAGACTAGGGATTCAGGGGCAGAGGCCGGGACGCGTCGTTCGGTGTGGTGCCCGACGCGTTGTCGCGCATCGCGATGGAAGCTCAGGCCGAGCTCCGATGGCGCATCCATCCAATGAAATGGTGCGGGTGCGCCGCTGAGGTGGGGCATGCGGACGCAGTAACCGGGCCCCGCTCGCGGAAGGCCTGGTGTCCGTGCCGCCAACCGGATCTTCTCGACGCTCTGCCTGATCGGCCGACGGCGAAAACCCTCCCGCCAGTCCATTACCGCGGCCCAGCCAGCCAAACAGACGAGCAGCCTGACCCACACCCCCTTCCCGCCTACGTGAGCGGGTATCGAAGGACTCGGCTTGGTTCTCATGCATGCCCCCTTCGCTCGCCCCCTTCGGGGCCTTCCGCGCACGGCACAGCATCCTCTCGCCGGCAGGGTTGAGGACCGGCTTCGGGATAGCAACCCGTCGCCCGATAAAAGTGCTTGAGCAATCGGGCGCGCAATCGAGCGCCTGTAGCGCAACCGCGAGTTCCCTTCCCGTTTCGGCAGGACGGGACGTCGCGGGGCTTTCTGGTTCGGCCGGGTTCCAAGGCCGCCGTAGCCGACCCGGCAAACCGGGATAAATGGCGAATAAATGCCTCCCGCGGTCTGCGGCGAGCGGTTTCTACATTCGCAACGTAACCACCGCCGAGGGGCGACCTCCGAATGCTCACAAAGGCTGTCGCCCCAGGGCGACGAAATGCGCCAATTCGCGCCCGTTTGACCGCGCAGGATCTGCAAGCGCACGAACTGCTTGGGTCTCCTCCTTTTTATCAATGGCCCGAACTTCCGGTGCCGGGTGCGGCGCCGGGCGGGACCCGCTTCGCCCGCTCGGCCGGTGGTACCGAGTCGACGGCCGGACGCCCCTCGCCGCGGCGAGCGCTGTCGCGAATTCGTCTGGACAGCTAGAGAGGCCGCTTCGATGAGAACCATGCATACAGCCCTGGCCGGCGCGACGGCAGCGCGGCCTTACCGGAGCCGCAGCGTCGCCCGGCACCCGATCGGGCGAATTACGATCTTGGCCGCGGCGTTGCTGACAATGCCGGTCGCACACGCGCAGTCGACCTGGCGGGCGCTGGTCGACGAAACATTCGGAACGGGGGCGCCGAACGTCAGTACTAGTCCGACGGTCGAACTCAACCCCGGCACCACCGACTATGCGCCCAACACGAACACCACCGTTTACAACGGCACGGGCGGGGTGGCGGACGGGCAATACTCGGTCACCAAGAACCCGACCTACAGCGACGACTTCGGCTTCGGGTACAGCAATCAATGGCAGCACGGCGGGGACCACACCACCGGCACCGGCTACATGGCGTTGTTCAACGCCAATCCGGCTCGCCTGGGTGAGGCCAACGGCACCTACTACCTGTACAGCACTGCGGTGGCCGACATCCCCGGCGCAAGCTACCGTTTGAACTATTGGGCCGCCAATATCCTGCGCTCGTACGCGGGCGGCGGTTATTTCGATGCGTACATCGGCATGACCGTGCGCGACGGGGCCAACGGCACGGGCATCCTGTACGGCAGCGACCCCAACGGCGCAACGGCCTTGCCGCGCGCTTCCAATGCCGGGGGCCCTGCTTTTGGGATCACCCCGCCGCCGGATGATTCGGTGCCTGCGGTTCAGAACGTGATCCCTTGGATCAATCGTTCCCTGCAGTTCCAATTGCCGGTCAATTACGCCGGCTCGGCCCTGTATTTCAATTTCTACAATTCCGCGCCTGCTTTCGTCACCACCTCCGGCAACGACTTGGTGGTCGACGACATCCTGATCGAAATGGCCACCGCTACGATCAGCGGCCGAATCTATCTGGACAACAACCAGAACGGCCTCTACGACGCCGGCGACGGCCTGTTCAGCGCAACGCTGCCATACGTGGCAGCGATCGGAAACAACGGCAAAGTCATCGATTTCGTTCAGATAGCCGCTGACGGCACCTACGCGCTCAACTTGGCTGCGTGGTCCACGGCCGACATCGGGCAAAAGCTCGTCCTGCTCAATTCAGCGCCCGCCCCAGGCCAGACGATCAACACAGCCTCCTGGCCCAGCGGCTATACCGTGATCAGCGAGACGCCCAATGCCACCTACGGCTCCACCGGCGTGCAGCCGCGCGACGGCATCCTCAATGTGCTGCGCTCCGACGATCCCAGCGGCATCCATCCCAATTTCAATATCGGCCTGATCCAGTACGCGACGTTGCGCGTCGTGAAGTCGGTGCCGACGGGTCAGGGCACGGCCTTCGATTTCACCCAGTCGGGAGTACCGGCAACGGCGACCGGCTCGCCGAACGCGGCCACAGCAACCAACTTCCAACTCAATCCCTCGGTAGCATCAGGATCTTCACTGACCGCGACCCAGACCTACAGCAACATTGTTCCTGCAGGGACCATCGCTCTCAACGAGTTGAATAGCGCCGACATCAATCAGTACGACCTAGTCAACATCGTCTGCGCAGATGCTGCGGGCGCGCCGGTAGGCAGCCTGTTCTCGACCAATGTCGACAACGCCGCCCCGAGCGGCTCGCCGAACGGCACGGCGACGGTGACTCTGGTGCCCGGCGCTGACGTGACTTGCACGTTCAACAACGTGCGCAACCCGCGCATCGTGATCGTGAAGAATACGGTGGGGGGCGACGGGACGTTCAACTTTACCCAGACCTCGTCGCTGGCGGGTACGACGATCAACCCGGCCGGCCCGCAGGTGCTGACCACGGCAACGGGCTCGGCGGCGACCAACACCAGCGTGAGCGGGCTGACAGGGGCCGACACCACGACGGTAACGATCACCGAGATGCCGACCGAGGGGTTCGCGCTGACCGCTTTGAGCTGTACGGACCTGGGCAGCGTGGGCACGCAGCCGACGATCGCCACCGATCCGGCGACGGGAGTGGCGACGCTCAGCAACGTGGGCACCGGCGATCAGGTGCAGTGCACGTACACCAATACCAAGCAGGGCACGATCACCATCGTCAAGGACGCGGTGCCGAACGATGCGCAGGATTTCGCCTTCACTACGACCGGCACGGGCCTGAGCGGCTTCAGCCTGGACGACGATGCCGACGCTACGCTGTCCAATACCAGGACCTTCACCGGTCTGGCCGCAGGCAGTTACACGGTGACGGAAGTGGCGGCCGCGGCCGGCTCGGGCTGGAACCTGACCGGCTTGAGTTGCAGCGATCCCAGCGGGGGAACCACGACCAGCGGGGCGACGGCGACGATCGGCTTGGCTACCGGCGAAACGGTCACTTGCACGTACACCAATACGCGCAGCCTGTCGGACCTGTCGATCAGCAAGACCAATACGCCGGGCTCGGGGCCTAACGACCAGGCCGGCGATACGCTGACCCGGGGCGCAACCACGACCTACACCATCCTCGTCACCAACAACGGCCCGGACGCGGTGACCGGCGCGATCCTGACCGACCCGCCCGGCAGCCGCATCGGCCTGACCTGCACCGCGCCTCCGACCTGCAGCGGCACGGCCTGCCCGGCCGGGTTGACCCTGGCGCAATTGGGAAGCGGCGTAGCGTTGGGCACCTTGGCTAACGGTGCGAGCGTGACGGTAACGCTCACCTGCGTGGTGAATTAGGACAAGGCGGCGTAGTTCGTACGGCTCACTCATCCTAGCGGTCGGCCATCACCCTATTTCTCCGAGCGGGTGCACTATCAGGACGGGGCGGCCACAGCGGCCGCCCCGTCGGGCCGGGCACGCTCAAGCGTCGCGCATCGCCTGTTCCAATTGCTGCATGGTCATGTTGAACATCAGCAGATCCATATCCAGCTTGACCCGATGTTCCATCGAGGTCGGCAGCTGAGACAGGATCGCCAGGTCCATCTCGATGTACTGGCTTTGCAGCTTGGCCATCTGGCCCTTGGAGACCGCCAACTCCATCGCCGTGCGGTTGCTGTACAGGCCGCGGTTGAGCGAATCCAGATTCTGCTGCTGCAGTTTGGCCAGTTGGACGCTGAGCATGGTCGCGTCCATATGCGCGCGCGTGTAATAGAGCCGCGCCTGGGCGACGTTGCCGTTCTGCACGTGGATCTTGGCGATCTGCAGATCCATGTCCAGGATCTGCCGGTCGTAACGCACCGCCTGCAGGATCTGGTTGGCGATCGCCGGGTCGGCGATGGCGCCGGCGCTGAAGCTCAACAATGCGGCGATCAGCAGAGCGCGCAGGCGCTGGGTCCAGGCGTGGGGCTTGCGCGCGGGCGTGAGGGTTTGCTGCGACATCGTAGGTCTCTCCTTGGCATGACGAGTCGGCGCGCCGCGGGCCGGGGGGCCGCAAGGCGCGATGGGAACCACGTTAGGGTTTGCGATGCTCCGATCGGGCCGGCCTCCTGCGGGCATGGCCCGGGCCGGCGGCGCACCTCCTTGTCGCGCGATGGCCGCGCGCGGAGCGCAGCGGCGTTTCCGGCGCCCACCATAAGCCGCAGACGGCGCCCGCGACCGTTACTGCGGTCGGATTTCCGCTGCCGCCGGGGTGCGCCGCGGCACGCTCAGCGCAGCCGCTGCAGGTCCTGCGGGTCCAGTCGCCGCCATTGCCCCTTGGCCAGATCGCCGAGCGCCAGCGCGCCGATCGCGACCCGCACCAGCCGCAGCACCTCCAGGTCGAACGCGGCCAGCAGGCGTCGGATCTGCCGGTTGCGGCCCTCGTCGAGCACGATCTCCAACCAGGCGTTGCGCTCGCCGGCGCGCAGCAGGGTCGCCGACTTGGCGCGCAACAGCTCGCCGTCTTCGGCGACGCCGGCATGCAAGGCCGCGAGCAGGGCTGCGTCGGGAATCGCGTCGACCTGTACGTGGTAGGTCTTGTCCGGGCCACGCTCGGGGTCGGTGATCGCGGCCGCCCATTGCGGGTCGTTGCTGAACAGCAGCAGGCCCTCGCTGGCCTTGTCCAGCCGCCCGACCGGCGCCAGCCAAGGCAACGGCGAGCCGTCGAGCTGAGCGCCGTCGAAGCAACGGTAGACCGTGTCGCGGCCGCGCTCGTCCTGGGCGGTGGTCACCAGGCCGCGCGGCTTGTTGAGCATCAGATAGAGGCGTTGCGCGGCTTCGATCGCCTGACCGTCGACGGCGATGCGCTGACGTCCCTGCACGATCGGAAACTCCGGATCGCGCACCACCCGGCCGTCGACCGCGACGCGCCCGGCGGCGATCCATTTCGCCGCCTCGCTGCGCGAGCATAGGCCCTGCTTGGACAGCACGCGGGCCAGACCATGGCGGGGCGGAGGCGGACTCAAGGCGACGACTCGGTACTCGGCTGCGAAACGACGGCGACCGCCGCGCGCGGCGCCAAAAACGAAACGGCCGCAGGCAATGCCCGCGGCCGCATCGCTTGCGCCGCTGGCGCGGCTTACTTCTTCTTGCCCTTCTCGGCCGCGGCCGGCGCGGCTTCGGCGACCGGCGCCGGTGCGGGCGCGGCCGGCGCAGCCGCCGTGCCGTTGCCCTTGGCCACGCGCACGCCCTTGGCCTTCATCCAGGCGCTGAACTCGTCGGCGGTCATGCGCTTGCCGCCCTGGCTCATGTTGAAGCGCCACGGCGTGTTGTCGAATTCGGTCTTGGGCTTGTAGGCGGCCGGGTCGTTGGCCGAGGGCATGCCGGTCGAAGCCGGCGCGGCCTTGGCCACGTTGCAGCCTTCCAGGCGGATGCGCAGCAGCACCTGGTCGACCGACAGGGCTTCGTCCAGCGCCTGCGACAGCACGCCGCTCGGCGCGCCGAGCTGGTGCGCGGGCGCGACCAGTTCCGGCGCGATCGGCGCGATCAGGGTCGGCTCGACCGGCTGCGCGCGCGCGGCGGTGAGCGCCGCGCAATTGGCGGTCTGCGCCTGCGCCGCGGCGGCGAACAGGAACAACGACGTGGCGGCAAGGACTCGGCGCATGTGGATCTCCCGGGTTCGGCGCGAACGCATCGCCGCACCGTTGAACGATGCGCCAGTGTAGGCGCGGCGAACGCGCCGGACAACCCGCGAAATCAGGCGGTTATCGAGGTTTTTTCGCGCGATGCTCAATTCAGCTTGGTCAGCTTCGGCGCGGCCGGCGCCGAGCGGAAAAAAACGAAGCCCGGCGCGAGGCCGGGCTTCGTGGGTGCTGCCGCGCGCAGGCCGGAGCCTGCGCCGTTCCAGACGATTAGTTCTGGACGTTCAGCTCGGTACGACGGTTGACCTCGCTCTTGCAGGCCGGGAAGGTCTGCGGGGTCGATTCCAGCGGACGGCTCTCGCCGTAGCCGACCGGACCCTGCAGGCGACCGGCGTCGACGCCGTTGCTGGTCAGGTAGTCGTAAGCGGCCTTGGCGCGACGCTCCGACAGCTTCTGGTTGTAGTCGTCCTTACCGCACAGGTCGGTGTGGCCGGCCACTTCCACCTTCAGGTCGGGGTAGCGCTTCAGGATCTCGACGGCCTCGTTGAGGATCGCCACCGCGTCCGGACGCAGGGTCGACTTGTCGAAGTCGAAGTTCACGCCCTTCAGGTCGATGGTGACCGGCACCGGGCAGCCGTCCGGACCGATGGTCTGGCCAGCCTGCGAACCCGGGCACTTGTCGTCGCAGTTGTTCACGCCGTCGCCGTCGTCGTCCTTGTCGGCGCAGCCCGGCTCCACGACCGGAGCCGGAGCCACCGCAGCCACCGGCTCCGGACCCAGCGGGACGATGATGCCGACCGAAGCCAGCACGTCGCCGAACCAGTCTTCCTGCGGAGCAGCGACGCTGCTGTCGTCGAAGTCGGCGCGGTAGGCCAGCTCGGTGCGGATGCCGACGCGGCCCAGGTCGCCCTGAACGCCCACGCCGACCTTGGCGGCGAAGTTGCCGTCCTTACGCTCGGCCGGCGACAGCGGCGAGTTGACCACGTATTCCTCTTCCGAGCGCTGGTAGCCCAGGCCCATCAGCAGGTACGGGTTCCAGTTGCGGCCTTCGGTGACGAAATGGCGGCGCAGGTCGAGCGAGATGCCGTACTGGCTCCAGTTCAGATCCTGGTTGGCGTCGAACTTCGGGTTCTGGTAGTTCAGCTCGCCGTCGAGCGACCAGTTCGGGCTCAGGAACTTGCCCAGGCCGATCGCGCCGAACGGAGCGTTGCGGGTGCCGCGGTCGTTGTCCTGGACGTTCATGCCGGCCGAGCCGGTGAGGTACCAGCGGTCATCGAAATCCTGCGCGCTGGCCACCTGCGAAAAAGCCAAGCCCGCCAGCAGTGCGGTGCTCAACATACGGATCTTCATCTCTAACTCCTTCAGATCGATCGGAACGGGGGGTGATCGGGACTGTTTGATCGGGACAGTCTTATGCGGCGCTGCTCCTGTGACAGAGACACGGTCAGCTCCCGGCAGGGCCGGCGCCGCGGTCACTGGCGGGGGGATCATACACCGTCAAGGTGTTTGTTAATACCACTTAACGTCGGCCTGGACGGCGCCAAACCTGCGTCAATTAACGCGCCGGCGGGATGATCTCCCATTTGCGGACGTTTCGGCCGACGAACGGTCACGTTGCCCGAAGATTTTGCGTAAACCGTCGTATTTTTCGATTTACATGCGCCGTACCCCGCAGGCGCGATGTCCGCAGGCCACCCCGCCGGGGTTGCTGCGCTGCGGCGCGAATATCGATTCGGCCCGCGAAAAAACGAAGCCCGGCGCGAGGCCGGGCTTCGTGGGTGCTGCCGTGCGCAGGCCGGAGCCTGCGCCGTTCCAGACGATTAGTTCTGGACGTTCAGCTCGGTACGACGGTTGACCTCGCTCTTGCAGGCCGGGAAGGTCTGCGGGGTCGATTCCAGCGGACGGCTCTCGCCGTAGCCGACCGGACCCTGCAGGCGACCGGCGTCGACGCCGTTGCTGGTCAGGTAGTCGTAAGCGGCCTTGGCGCGACGCTCCGACAGCTTCTGGTTGTAGTCGTCCTTACCGCACAGGTCGGTGTGGCCGGCCACTTCCACCTTCAGGTCGGGGTAGCGCTTCAGGATCTCGACGGCCTCGTTGAGGATCGCCACCGCGTCCGGACGCAGGGTCGACTTGTCGAAGTCGAAGTTCACGCCCTTCAGGTCGATGGTGACCGGCACCGGGCAGCCGTCCGGACCGATGGTCTGGCCAGCCTGCGAACCCGGGCACTTGTCGTCGCAGTTGTTCACGCCGTCGCCGTCGTCGTCCTTGTCGGCGCAGCCCGGCTCCACGACCGGAGCCGGAGCCACCGCAGCCACCGGCTCCGGACCCAGCGGGACGATGATGCCGACCGAAGCCAGCACGTCGCCGAACCAGTCTTCCGACTTGCCGTTGCGATCGACGCCGTTGACGCTGTTGTCGTCGAAGTCGGCGCGGTAGGCCAGCTCGGTGCGGATGCCGACGCGGCCCAGGTCGCCCTGGACGCCGACGCCGACCTTGGCGGCCACGTTGCCTTCCTTACGCTCGGCCGGCAGCAGGTTCACGGCCGACAGATACTCTTCTTCCGAGCGCTGGTAGCCCAGGCCCATCAGCAGGTACGGGTTCCAGTTGCGGCCTTCGGTGACGAAGTGGCGGCGCAGGTCGAAGGAGATGCCGTACTGGCTCCAGTTGGCGTCCTGGTTGGCGTCGAACTTCGGGTTCTGATAGTTCAGCTCGCCGTCCAGCGACCAGTTCTGGTTGAGGAACTTACCCAGGCCGATCGCGCCGAACGGAGCGTTGCGGGTGCCGCGGTCGTTGTCCTGGACGTTCATGCCGGCCGAACCGGTCAGGTACCAGCGGTCGTCGAAGTCCTGCGCGCTGGCGACCTGGGCGAGGCTCAGGCCACCCAGCAGGGCGGCGCAGAGGAGTTTCTTATTCATCTTGTAGCTCCTGAGTCAAAAAAATTCGGAAAACCGCGTCTGCGAGGTTTCTACCGTTCAGGACGGTCGCCTGGATGACGCCATCCCGCGCAGGTTAGGTTTGCCAACGTGAAAGCGGTGTTAACAACCGTCTAACATATCGACGCGCAGCGTCACCGAATCCGCTGCGAGTCGTGATTCGTTCAGTTTCGATGTGCGCAAAGCAGGGCCCGGCTTTGCGCATTCGAATGAGTCGCCGCGGCGAGGCTTTACTTGGCGGCGGCGAACAGGCCGAGGAACTCGGTGATCGGCAGCGCTTCCAGTTCGTCCGGCTTGGCCGCCAGGGCCAGCAGGCGCTCGGCCTGGGCGGCCGGCAGCTTGGCCCGGATCGCGGCTTCGAACTTGGCCATCAGCACCGGGATGCCTTCGGCGCGGCGCTTGCGGTGGCCGATCGGGTAGTCGATCGAGACCTTGTCGGTCGAGCTGCCGTCCTTGAAGAACACCTGCACCGAGTTGCCGATATAGCGCTTGTCCGGGTCGAAGTAGTCCTTGGTGAACTGCTCGTTCTCCTTGACCACCATCTTGTCGCGCAGGGCGTCGATGCGCGGGTCGGCGGCGACCGCGTCGACGTAGTCGTCGGCGGTCAGGCGGCCGAAGATCAGCGGCACGGCGACCATGTACTGCAGGCAATGGTCGCGGTCGGCGTAGTTGGCCAGCGGGCCGGTCTTGTCGATGATGCGCACGCCGGCTTCCTGGGTCTCCAGTTCGACGCGCTCGATCTGGTCGAGCTTGTCCTTGACCTGATCGTGCAGCTTCATCGCGCACTCGACCGCGGTCTGGGCGTGGAACTCGGCCGGGAAGGAGATCTTGAACAGCACGTTCTCCATCACGTAGCTGCCGAACGGGCGTTCGAACTCGAACGACTTGCCCTTGAAAGCGATGTCGTAAAAGCCCCAGGTCTTGACCGACAGCGCGCTCGGGTAGCCGACCACGCCCTTGTTGGCGTTCAGCGCGTGGGTCACGGCGCGGCGGCAGGCGTCGCCGGCGGCCCAGCTCTTGCGCGGGCCGGTGTTCGGCGCGTGGCGGTAGGTGCGCAGCACGCCGTTGTCGATCCAGGAGTGCGAGACCGCGGTGACGATCTCGTCCTTGCCGCCGCCCAGCATCTGGGTGGCGACCGCGGTCGAGGCCAGGCGGACCAGGATCACGTGGTCGAGGCCGACCCGGTTGAACGAGTTCTTCAGCGCGTAGCCGCCCTGGATTTCGTGCGCCTTGATCGCGTAGCCGAGCACGTCGCGCACGGTCATCGCCTGGCCGCCTTCGGCCTCGGCCTTGCGGCCCAGGTAGTCGGCGACGCCGAGGATGGCGCCGAGGTTGTCGGAGGGATGGCCCCATTCGGCGGCCAGCCAGGTGTCGTTGAAGTCGAGCCAGCGGATTTGCACGCCGATGTTGTAGGCGGCTTGGACCGGGTCGAGCTCGTAGGAGGTGAACGGCACGCGCGCGCCGCCCTTCATCTCGCCGCCCGGCACCAGCGGGCCGAGGTGCTTGAGGCATTCCTTGTGGTCCATCGCCAGCGCCGCGCAGGCCAGCGAGTCCAGCAGCATGTAGCGCGCGGTATCAAAGGCCTCCTTCGAATCGATCTTGTAGTCGGCGACGTAGTCGGCGATGTCGACCATCGGCTTGTCGGGATCGGGGCGGACGGTCGAACGGATGTCGAAGTGGCTCATGTGCAAGAGGCCTGCGGGTGAGTGAGCCGGCTATTTTGCCAGACGGCGGGGAGCCGGCGGCACGGGCCGGCCGGAAGGCGCGGGCGCAGGCAGGAACGGCAAGCCGCGGCCGGGCACCGCCGGTCAACAATCGCTTCGCAGCGACCGCATTGCGAACAGGGGCGGAACGATCAGGCGCGCCAGCCCGACTTGGAAATCGCCCGGCGCGGGATCACCCTGGGCGCATGGACATCCCCACCCGCCTGCCGACCCTGTTCCTCTCGCACGGCTCGCCGATGCTCGCCTTGGAGGATTCGCCCGCCGGGCGTTTCCTGGACGGACTCGGCCAGCAGCTGCCCTGGCCGCGCGCGATCGTGATCGCGTCCGCTCACTTCATGACCGACCGGCCGATGGTCGGCGGCCACGATCGGCCGCATACCGTGCACGACTTCGGCGGGTTCCCCGAGCCGCTGTACCGGATCCAGTACCCGGCGCCGGGCCTGCCGCGGCTGGCCGAGGAGATCCGCGACCGCCTCGCCGACGCCGGCCTGGAACCGCGGCTGCGCGACAACCATGGTCTCGACCACGGCGTGTGGGTGCCGCTGCGGCGGATGTACCCGCAGGCCGATATCCCGGTGGTGCCGCTGTCGGTGATGCCGCACGGCGATGCGCGGCGCCACTACGCGGTCGGCCAAGCGTTGTCGTCGCTGCGCGACGAAGGCGTGTTGGTGATCGGCTCCGGCGGCTTCGTGCACAACCTCGGCGATCTGGACTGGGGCGACCGCGATGCGCCGATGCCGTCCTGGGCGGCCGAGTTCGCCGACTGGATGCACCGGCGCCTGATCGCGCACGACCTGCCCGCCCTGCTCGACTGGCAGGCCCGGGCTCCGCACGCACATCGCGCCCACCCCACGGTCGAACACCTGATGCCGCTGTTCGTCGCCCTCGGCGCCGCCGGCGAAGCGCCGACCGCGCGCGGCCTGCACCGCTCGCACGAAATGGGCTCGCTGGCCCTGGATGCGTTCGCGTTCGATTGAGCGCCTAGCGGCAGGATAGGAGCGGCGTCCTGCGGGAATTTCCTCTGACCGCGCCGCGACCGCGACAGTCCGTCGACGACGTGGCGATTCGAAGGCCACGGAACGCGGCTTCGATCCATTCCGGCGGCGGTGGTTTTCCTGCGCGTCGTGTGGTCGCGGCTTACGCCGCTCCTACAAGGGATCGCCGTGAGGTCGGCGCATGGTGGTCGCGGTTTGTGCCGCTTCTACCCTAATTGCGACGCAGCGCTTGCCGTTGCCGTTGCCGTTGCCGTTGCCGTTGCCGTTGCCGTAAAGAGCCTGGCGCCGCAGCGATCTCGCGAGAACGCCCTGAAGCCCCGAAGGGCGGCCCGCAGAGAGACGGGCCGTGCGCAGCCAGGCCAGGGAGAGCCTGTGCGGAGCAGCCCGGCGAAAACCTCGTCCCATAGTGGCTTTTGATCCGAAACGGTCATGGCGTTTTCTTTGGTTACTTTTGACCGAAGGAAATCCAGTAGGACTTTGTCGCCTTGGACAAAGAAAGTGACCCGGCCGCGTGCGGATGGAAGCTTGGCTTGAAGCTTTGGAGCTTTGGAGCTTCACGGCCTTCGAACGACAGACGCCGCGAGATCGCAAGAGCGCGGTCGCGGCTTACGCCGCTCCTACAGGGGGCCCAGGACAAAGGCGCGGCGAGAATGACCGATGGCGGTCGCGGCTTGCGCCGCTCCTACTCGGCGACGGTTGCGGGCTTCGATCGATGACGTCGGCGTTGGGCTCTCTGCACGTCCCGGGGTCGCGGCTTGCGCCGCTCCTACCCTCGCGGCGGTTTCGGGCTTCGCTCGACGACATCGGCGCTGGATTCTCTGCGGATACCGGGGTCGCGGCCTATGACCGCAGGACATCCCCTACCGCTTACGCAAAGGCGTGCGGCGCTAGCCGCCGCGCTCCCACGGCGGCACATCGCCGAAGGACTCGGCGACGAAGTCGATGAAGGCGCGCACGCGCAACGGCACGAAGCGCCGCTGCGGCATCACCGCGCTGATCGCCGTGTCCGGCAGCCGGTAATCCGGCAGCACCTGCACCAGGCGCCCGCTGCGCAGGTCTTCGTGCACGTGCCAGACCGAGAAGTGGGCGATGCCCAGGCCGGCGATCGCGGCGTCGCGCAGCACTTCGCCGAAGTTGCTTTCGATCCGGCCGTTGACCCGCACCGTGCTCGCCGCGCCGTCGCGGTCGAGCAGGCGCCAGTCCTCCATCCGCCCCTGCCCGCCGACCAGCACCAGGCATTCGTGCGCGATCAGATCCTCCGGCGTGCGCGGCGCGCCGTGCCGGCGCAGGTACTCGGGCGAGGCCGCCAGCACGCGGCGATTGTCGGCCAGCTTGCGCGCGACCAGGCTGGAATCGTCGAGCGCACCGATGCGGATCGCCAGGTCCATGCCGGAGGCGATCAGGTCCAGGTTCTGGTCGGTCAGGTTCGCGCTCAGCCGCACCGCCGGGTAGCGGCGCTGGAACTCGGGCAGCAACGGCGAAAGGTACAGGCGCCCGAACGCGGCCGAGGTGGTGACCCTCAGCAATCCCGCCGGTTCGCTGCCGGCGCGGCGCAGGTCGGCGGTCAGCGCCTCCAGCTCTTCGATCAGTCCCCGGCCGCGCTCGGCCAGGGCCAGGCCTTCGGCGGTGGCATGCAATTGACGGGTGGTCCGGTGCAGCAGGCGTACGCCGAGTTCGCGTTCCAGCCGCTTCAGGCGCTGGCTGGCGACCGCGACCGACAGGTCCAGGCTGCGCGCGGCGGCGCTGATCGAACCCAGGTCGAGCACGCGCAGGAACAGGTGCAGGTCGGCGATACGGTCCATGCCACGTTCAATTATTCGTTGATAGTGATTCGTCATCCTGGCGGTTTTTCCACAATATGCAAGCGCCCAGACTGCCGCCTCGCCCTCCTGGATGCGCCGTCATGCATGCCTCCCCTGCTCCCTCCTCCGCCGCCCCGGCCGCCGCCGGCGGGCGCTTGCCGCTGGCCTTGTACGCCCTGACCGTCGGCGCGTTCGGCATCGGCACCACCGAATTCGTGATCATGGGCCTGCTGTTGCAGGTCGCCGCCGACCTGCAGGTCGGCCTGGCCGCGGCCGGGCTGCTGATCTCCGGCTATGCCCTGGGCGTGTTCGTCGGCGCGCCGGTGCTGACCGTCGCCACCGGGCGCATGCCGCGCAAGGCGGTGCTGGTCGCGTTGATGCTGATCTTCACCCTCGGCAACATCGTCTGCGCGATCGCGCCGAACTACACCGTGCTGATGATCGCCCGGGTCATCACCTCGCTCGCCCACGGCACCTTCTTCGGCGTCGGCGCGGTGGTCGCCACCGGCCTGGTGCCGGCCGACAAGAAGGCCTCCGCGATCTCGATCATGTTCACCGGCCTGACCGTGGCCACCCTGCTCGGCGTGCCCGCCGGCGCCTGGCTCGGCCTGCAGTTCGGCTGGCGCTCGACCTTCTGGGCGGTGGCCGCGATCGGCGTGATCGCCACGGTGGTGATCGCCACCCTGGTGCCGAAGGACCGCAGCAAGCCCGAGCCGGTGGCGCTGCGCCGCGAAGTGAAGGCGGTGCTGCATCCGCAGGTGCTGCTCGGGCTGCTGATGACCGTGCTCGGCTTCGCCGGCGTGTTCACCGTCTACACCTTCATCCAGCCGATCCTGACCCGCATCAGCGGCTTCGGCGAGGCCGCGGTGTCGCCGATCCTGCTGGTGTTCGGCGGCGGCATGATCCTCGGCAACCTGATCGGCGGCCGTTTCGCCGACAAGCGCCTGGCGCCGGCGTTGATCGGCACCCTGCTCGCGCTGGCCGCGGTGCTCGGCGTCATGACCTTCGCCCTGCACCATGCCGTCGCCGCGGTGGCCTTCGTCGGCCTGCTCGGCGTGGCCGCGTTCGCGACCGTGCCGCCGCTGCAGCTGTGGGTGCTGCAGAAGACCGACCCGGCCGGGCAGAACCTGGCTTCCAGCCTCAACATCGGCGCGTTCAACCTCGGCAATGCGCTCGGCGCCTGGCTCGGCGGCGCGGTGATCGAGCACGGTCCCGGCCTCGGCGCGGTGACCTGGGTCGCGGCGCTGGTGACCTTGTCCGGCCTGGCGCTGGCGGTGTGGGCGGCGCGCCTGGATGCGCGACCGCGCGAACGCGGCATCCCAGCGCCGCAAGCGGCCGTCGCCGATTGCGCCGCCTGAGCCGCCGCGCTCACGCCGCGACGGCCTCGAAACCCGGCTGCTGCGGCAGGCGCTCGCTCAGGAATTCCAGCAAGGCCCGCGTCCGCGCCGGCAGGTAGCGGCGGGCCGGATACAGCAGATACAGCTCATGCGCCGACGCCCGCCATTGCGGCAGGATCCACTGCAACGCTCCGTCGTCGACCAGGTCCTGCACCAGCCAGGCCGGCGCCAGGCCGATGCCGCTGCCGATCAGGAAGCTTTCGCGGATGCCGAGCGAGTTGTTGATACGGTAGCGTCCGTCGCCGCGCAGCACCGCGGTCTCGCCGCCGGGGCCGTGCAAGGTGTAGGTGTCGCCGGCCCAGGCGAAGCGCAGGTAATCGTGCGCGGCGGTGTCCTGCGGATGAAGGATCGGCGCATGCCGGGCCAGATAGTCGCGCGAGGCGACCAGCCCGCGCGGCGAGGACGCGATGCGGCGCGCGACCGCGTTCGGCGGCAGGTTGGCGCCGATGCGCAGGGCCAGGTCCATGCCTTCTTCGACCAGATCGACGTAGCGGTCGTTGAGGATCAGTTCGATCTCGACCTGCGGATGCAGGGCCAGGAACGCCTGCACCAGGCGATTGAGCCGCAGCACGCCGATGCTGACCGGCGCGGCCACGCGCAGCAGGCCGGCCGGCGTCTGGCTGAGGCCGCGCGCGTCGGCCACCGCTTCGCCGTATTCCTCCAGCACCCGCCGCGCGCGTTCGTAGAAGCGCCGGCCCTGTTCGGTCGGCGCCAGGTGGGTGGTGCTCCGCTGCAGCAGGCGCACGCCGAGTTCCTGCTCCAGTGCGGCGACGGTCTTGCTGATCGTCGGCTGGGTGGTGCCGAGCTCGCGTGCGACCGCCGACAGGCTGCCGAGTTCGACCGCGCGCACGAAGGTGTGCAAGCCGCGAAGCGTGTCCATGAGCGATCCCGATCCGGTAGCGGCGACATCATTCCGATATGGAATGAGCCCTATGCGATCTTGCCCGCTACTGGCCAAGATCGGAAGAACCTAACGTGAGTCGCGTCGACTTCCCGACGTCCTCTGCGAGTTTCCTCATGAACGCCAAGTCCCTGCTCCAACCGCTCGCCGCCGCCGCGCTCGCCCTCGGCCTGGCCGCGCCCGCCGCGGTCGCCGCCCCGCAGTGGGTCGGCACTTGGAGCGCCAGCCCGCAAGCCACCTGGGGCGCCGGCTTCGCCCTGCCCAACGGCGCGCCGGAGCGCCTGCACGACCAGACCGTGCGCCAGGTGGCGCGGGTCAGCGTCGGCGGCGGCCGGGTCCGCATCGCCCTGTCCAACGCCTACGGCGATGCGCCGGTGACCATCGGCGCGGCGCGCATCGCCCGCAGCGCCGGCGGCTCGCGCATCCAAGCCGGCAGCGACCGCGCGCTGACCTTCGGCGGCCGGCGCGCAGTGACCCTGCTGCCGGGCGCGCCGGTGCTCAGCGATCCGGTCGAACTGGAGGTCGCCGCGCTCGGCGAGGTCGCGGTCAGCCTGTACCTGCCGCAGGACACCGCGCTGCGCACCTTCCATTGGGAAGGCCGGCAGGACGCGTTCCTCGTCGGCGGCGACCGCACCGCCGATGCGCGCCTGGACGGCGGGCAAGTGCTGCAGACCCGGCCGTTCCTCAGCGGCGTCTACGTGGAAGCCGCGCAGCCGGTACGGCGCGTGGTCGCGTTCGGCGATTCGATCACCGACGGCGCCGCCTCGACCCCGAACCGCTACCGGCGCTGGCCGGACGCGCTCGCCCAGCGCCTGGCCCCGCGCGGCGTCGCCGTGCTCAACGCCGGCATCTCCGGCGCGCGCGTGCTCAGCGACGGCATGGGCGTCAGCGCCCTGGCCCGGTTCGAGCGCGACGTGCTCAGCCAACGCCCCGACAGCGTGGTGCTGTTGATGGGCATCAACGACATCGCCTGGCCCGGCAGCACCTTCGAACCGACGCGCGCGGCGGTGGATGCGCAGCGCCTGATCGACGGCTACCGCCAGCTGATCGCCCAGGCCCGGCTGCATGGGGTGCGCATCGTCGGCGCCACCCTGACGCCGTTCGAAGACGCCCTGCCCGGTTCGCCGATCCACGACTACTACAGCCCGGCCAAGGAGCGGGTGCGGCAGACGGTCAACGCCTGGATCCGCGACAGCGGCGAGTTCGACGCGGTGGTCGACTTCGATGCCGTCGTCCGCGACCCGCAGCGCCCGACCCGGTTCCTGCCGGCCTACGATTCCGGCGACCGCCTGCACCCCGGCGACGCGGGTTATCGCGCCATGGCCGCGGCGGTCGACGACACGCTGCTGTTCGGCCGGCGCTGAACCGCCGACGCGGTACGGCGGCGAGCCGGCGCTTGATCCACAATCCGGCGTCGATGCCGTCGATGCCGGTTCTCCTCCCCTGCCCACGGAGTCCGCAATGAAAGCCGTAGCCATCCTTCGCCACCTGCCGATCGACGATCCGCAGTCGCTGCTCGAATTCGACCTGCCCACGCCGGTCGCCGCCGGCCACGATCTGCTGGTGCGGGTCGAGGCGGTCTCGGTCAATCCGGTCGACACCAAGGTGCGCCGCTCCAAGCCGGCGACCGAGGTGCTGGCCGAACCGCGCGTGCTCGGCTACGACGCCGCCGGCACGGTCGCGGCGGTCGGCGACGCGGTGACCCGGTTCAAAGTCGGCGACCGGGTCTATTACGCCGGCGATATCGGCCGCCCCGGCAGCAATAGCGAACTGCAACTGGTCGACGAACGCATCGTCGGCCGCGCGCCGACGTCGCTGAGCGCGGCCGAGGCGGCAGCCTTGCCGCTGACCGCGATCACCGCCTGGGAGCTGTTGTTCCAGCGCATGCCCTACGACAGCGAGCACGGCGGCCGCGGCCGCCGCCTGCTGATCCTCGGCGGCGCCGGCGGCGTCGGCACGATCGCGATCCAGCTCGCCAAGCGCGCCGGTTTCGAGGTCGTCGCCACCGCCTCGCGTGCGTCCAGCGCCGAATGGTGCCGGCGCTTCGGCGCCGATCACGTGGTCGATCATGCGCAACCGCTGGCGCCGCAGCTGCAGGCCCTGGGCTTTGCGCAGATCGACGCGGCGCTCAACCTGGCCGACACCGATCGCTACTGGACCGAACTGGGCCAACTGCTGGCGCCGCAGGGCCACGTCGGCCTGATCGTTGAGCCCACCGGTCCGCTGCACATCGGCGATCCGTACAAGGCCAAGTGCATCGGCATCCACTGGGAAATGATGTTCGCCCGGCCGCGCTTCGGCACCGCCGACCTGATCGAACAGGGGCGCCTGCTCGACCGCGTCGCCGACCTGGTCGACGCCGGCGAACTGCGCGGCACGCACGGCGAAACCCTCGGCACGATCAACGCGCAGAACCTGCGCGAAGCGCACCGGCGGCTGGAATCGGGCAGCACCATCGGCAAGCTCGTGCTGGCCGGCTGGTAAACGGCTGCGCCGCAAAAAAAAGGGGCCGGGCGAACCGGCCCCTGCCTGGGCGAGATTTACGCGGCCTTGGGCAAACCGCGCGCGACTTCGTAGCCGTCGAACACCACCGACGCCGACGCACGCCCCTGAGTCAACGAACGCAGCGCCGTCGTATAGCCCGACAGCTGCGCCAGCGGCGCGCGCGCGGCGACATCGCTGCGCCCGCCCTTATCCTCGATGGACAGGACGCGGCCGGAACGCCGCTGCAAGTCGCCGACCACGTCGCCGACGTTGGCCGCGGGGGTGTCCACCACCAGCGCCATCACCGGCTCGAGCACGGTCGTGCCGGCTTGCGCCAGCGCGGCCTTCAGGGCCTCGGCGGCGGCGCGCTGGAACGCCAGCTCCGAGGAATCCACCGCGTGGGTCTCGCCGTCGGTCAGCGCGACGGTCAAACCCACTACCGGGAAACCTTGCGGTCCCTCGGCCAACGCCGCGCGCAAGCCTTTCTCGGTCGCGCCGACGAAGTTGCGTGGGATCACGCCGCCCACGCTGCGGTCGACGAACTCGAACTGCCCGTCCTCGCGCGGCGTCACGTCGATGACCACGCGCGCGAACTGGCCGCTACCGCCGGTTTGCTTGGACAACTTGCCCTCCACGCCGCGCACCGCGCGGCTCGGCGTTTCCTGATAGGCCACGCGCGGCGAACCGGTGCGCACCTCGACGTTCCACAACTCGCGCAAGCGGTCGACCATCACTTCCAGGTGCAGCTCGCCCATGCCCCAGACCAAGGTCTCGCCCGTATCCGCGTCGGTGCCGACGCGGAACGACGGGTCCTGCTGAGCCAGGCTCGCCAGGCCTTGGCCTAGGCGGATCAGGTCGCTGGACTTGGCCGCGGTCAATCGCCACGACAACACCGCAGGCTGGGCCTGGATGCTGTCGAGCGCCAGACGCGCGCCGACGCCGCTGAGCGTCTCGCCGCTGACCGCGTCTTTCCAACCCGCGATCGCGACGATCTCGCCGGCGCGGGCCACGTCCACGTCCTGGCCGCGGTCGGCTTGCACGACTTGCAACCGCCCCACCCGCAGCGCCTTTTCGCGCCGCGATGCCCATACCGTGTCGCCGACCCGCAACGTGCCCGAGTACAGGCGCACGAAACTGAGCGCACCGTGCTCCTGGTGCACGATCTTGAACACCAGGCCGGCCAGCGGCCCCTCGGCGTCGGGCGCCAGTTCGACCTCGCCGCGTTCGCTTTGCGCAAGCACGGCCGGCCGGTCCAGCGGCGACGGCAGGTAGTCGACGATCGCGTCGAGCAGCGCTTCCACGCCCTTGTTCTTGAACGCGGAACCCGCCAGCACCGGGGTCCCGGCGCCGGCCAGGGTGGCCCGGCGCAGCGCCGACTTGAGCAGTTCGGCGTCGACCGCGCGGCCTTCCAGGAAGGCCAGCGCGAGCGCGTCGTCGTGATCGGCGACGGCTTCGACCAGACGCTGGCGCGCCGGTTCGAACGCTTGCGCCTCCTGCTCGGTCCATTCCCGGCGAGACAGCGCGCCCTGTTCGTCCCACGACAGGCTCGCGCGCGCCACGTAGTCGATCCAGCCGCGCAGTTCGGATTCTTCGCCGACGGTTTCGCCCAGCGCCCACGGCACCGCGTCGAGCTTGTCGCGCATCTGCCCCAGCGTGCGCTCCAGCGACGCACCGACGCGGTCCATCTTGTTGACGAACGCGATCAGCGGCACGCCGTGGCGGCGCGCCTGACGCCACACGGTTTCCGATTGCGGCTGTACGCCGTCGACGCCGCTGAACACCGCGACCGCGCCGTCGAGCACGCGCAGCGAGCGTTCGACTTCGATCGCGAAGTCGATATGGCCTGGCGTGTCGATGACGGTCAGGCGATGCTCGGCGCCGTCGTGCGGCGTCCAGCGCGCCTGCACGGCGGCCGCGCCGATGGTGATGCCGCGACGGCGTTCGATCGGGTCGAAGTCGGTAGTGGCGGCGCCCTCGTGGACTTCGCCGGTGCGATGGATCGCGCCGGTCTTCCACAGCAGGCGTTCGGTGAGCGTGGTTTTGCCCGCGTCGACGTGGGCGATGATGCCCAGATTGCGCCAGCGGTCGACGGAGAGGCGGTTGAGCGGGGTGTTCATATGCGGACTCGCATTCGTGGCCAACAGGAGGGTCGCCGCACGCCCCGGTTGGCGACGGGACGCGCGGCTAGGCTTGGGTGTCTTCCGTGGTAGTCACGACACGTTCTCCTTGGCTTTACGGACGATGCGATGAGAAGAAAGCCGGCGCGCGCCGGCGGCGGGACGAAAAACAGGCAATAAAAAAGCACCCGGTCGGGTGCTTGTTTTCGTGCGGCTTCGGACGACGCCGGTCAGTTCGACCGCGAAGCGAAGATCGCAGGAGGCAGGCGCACCCGGCCCGCGCTCGCGCGCAGGGCGTTCAGCGATATCAGGAGCGGGAAGCGCTGCATGATGGGACGGCCTGAAGAAAGGGATGGGTGCTGCGTGTGCATATCGTAGGGGCGGCGCGGCGGGAGTCAAGCCGTGCGGGGGCCTGCGCGGTGGGATTTATCGTTCCAAACTCCGCGGTGTCGCGTTTACTCCCTGTAGGAGCGGCGCGAGCCGCGACCGCGACAACGCACCTACGCCGCAACCTTCGTCATGGTTGCGTTGCCGCGGCTCGCGCCGCTCCTACAGGTAGATCGGGAAGCCGCGTTACGCCGCCTCGCCCTTGGCTTCGACCTGCCGCTTGAGCACCGCCACCGGCTCCGCCCACGTATTGCCGCCGCGGCGCTTGCTGGTGGTCAGCACCAGGTCGGACGGATCGAACACGTTGAGGTTGTGGGTGATCGGCGTGGTCAGGATGTACTGGGCGTCGGTGGCGCGCAGGAAGCGGCCGACCTTCTCGATGTTGAACACGTCCAGGTGAGCGAAGGGCTCGTCGATGAACACGAAGCCGCCCGGCTGGTCTTCGTCGCGCAGCAGCGCGACCAGCAGCAACAGCGATTTCATCACCTGCTGACCGCCCGAGGCTTCGCCGTCGTCTAGGCCGATCCAGCCCTTGCGGTCGAAATCGAAGCGCACCGACAGGCCGGCCTGGGCCAGCGCGACGTCGTTGTTGGCCAACTCCGGCATGTCGGCATCGACGCCGATGCCGGCCAGCTCGCCCAGCGCGACCAGGTTCTTCTTGTAGCGGCGCACGGTCGCGCGCAGCACGTTGATGTAGGCGCCGCGCGCTTCCTCGGTCAGTCGCTTGGCCCGCTCCAGATGCGCCTCGCGACGCATGATCGAGCTGGCCAGTTCGTCGTGGTCGGCGCCGATCTTGTCGCGCAGCGGTACGCAGGATTCGTCGACCACGAAACCGCCGCGGGTCAGACGGTCGTCGATGCGTTCCATCTCCCGCCGCACCGCCGAGGCGCTTTCGTATTCCTCGCGCGCGGCCTGCAGCGCGGCCGCGCTGCGCCAGTCGTCCGGCATCAGGCCGCGCTTGCGCCGGTAGTCGAGGATGCGCTGGATCAGGCTGTGGCGCTCGCCGTTGATCTGCTGCGCGCGTTCGCGCAACTCGCGCGCCAGCGCGTCGATTTGGCCCTGGCGCTTGGCCGCGGCGATGCCTTCGGCCTTGTCCTGTTCGCCGGCCGCGTCGATCTGCGCGCGCGCCTGTGCCAGGGCGGCGGCCGCTTCGGCGGCGGCTTCGGCCAACGCCGGCAGGCGCTCCTGGGCATCGGCGAACTCGGCCGCGCGGGTCACCAGTTCCTGGGTCGCGTCCAGGCCGAGCAGGCGCGACTGGTCGGAATCGACGCGCTGGGTGAGTTCGTGCAGCTCGGCCTCGCGCGCCTGCGCGCGCTGGGCGATCGCGACCTGCTCGGCGCGCAGTTCGGCCAGTTGCGACTGGCGCGCGCTGCTGCCGAAGTGCTGCTGGTTGCCGCCGATGTGGCGGCCGCCGCGGCTCTCGCGCAGATAGCCCTTCTGGGTGATCCAGTCCTGCGAAGCCGGCAGGCGCGAACCGTGTTCGATGTCGGTCATGCGGCGGATGCGGTCGAGCTGGCGCGGCAACCACGCCGGCGGGTCGGCCGAGAAACGCACCACTTCCAGCAGCGAGCCGGCGCTGGCCTTGGACACCGGCGCCCGCTCGGCGACGATGAAGTGGCGGTACTGCAGGCTTTCGCCGAGCTTCCAGGCTTCGCGCGCGTCTTTCGGATTCTCCAGCACCAGCAAGTGCCGGTACGGCGCCAGCACCGCTTCCACCGCCACCGTCCACTGCGGGTCGGCGATTTCGACCAGTTCGGTCAGCACCCGGTGGTCGATCCCGGCGCGATCGAGCGCGGTGCGGAAGTCGCGCTCGAACGGCTCGACGATGCGGCCGCCGCCGCTGAGCGCGGCGATCTGCGCGGCGATTTCGCCGGCGCGCTTGCGGTCGCGCTCGGCCTCGAGCTTGAGCTCGGCCTGGCGGCGGCGCCCGTTCTCGACGCCGGCGCTGAGCGCGTCGACGTCGACCGCGCCGCGTTGCGCCTGCAACTTGGCCAGCTCGTCGCGGCGCTTGACCAGCATTTCCGCGTCGCGCGCAGCATCGCGGGCCTGGGTGAAGGCCTGTTCGCTGGCACCGACCTGTCGCCGCGCTTCGCGCATCGCCTCCTGCAGCGCGTCGCGGCCCTGCGAGGCCACGCCGTCCTGCGCGCGCATCTCGTCCAGCGCGCGCTCGCGCTCGCGCAGAGCGCGGCGCAGACCGGTCAGGCGCGGTTTGGCGCCGTCGATGACCGCGCGCTGCTCGGCCAGCTCGACCTTGGGCGCGACCTCGGTTTCCAGGCGCTGGCGCTGGTTGCGCAGGGCGTTGTATTCCTCGAACGAGCGCACGTCGGCCTTGGCCGATTCCAGACGCAGGTGCAGGCCGGCCAGGTCCTGGCCGAGCTGCTGCAATTCTTTTTCGACGTCGAACTGCTCGGTGCGCGCGCGCTGGTAGTCGTCCAGCACCGCCTTGTCCTCGAACACGTCGAAGATCAGCTGCAGCAGTTCGCGCGGCGAGTATTGGCAGAGCTTGTCGGTGGCGCCCTGCTCCAGGGTCAGCACGCGGCAGATCGCCCGGGTCAGGCCGGCGCCGGCCAGGCGCACGCGGTAGTCGCGCACGCCGAGCCATTCGCCGCCCTGTTCCAGGGTTTCCACCGCCACGTCGCCGCCGACGATCTGGTAATCGCGGCTCCAGTCGCCGCCGCGCTTGCGCACCCGGCAGGCCAGGGTGACCAGGTCGTCCTTGATCGGGAAGAACGGCCGGCCGCCGCGACGGTCGGGGCGGTTGCTGACCACCGCGCGCAGCCAAGCGTAGGGTTTGCCGTTGTGGCGCAGGTAGGTCTTGTAGTCGCGCGCGGTGTCGCGGTCCTCGATCGCCAGCAAGGTGCGCAGGGCGTCGAGCAAGGTGGTCTTGCCGGAACCGTTGGGGCCGACCACGGTGACGATGGAGGCATCCAGCGGCAGTTGGAAGCGCTGCCAATAGTCCCAGTGCACGACTTCGAGCGAGCGGAATTCAAACATCGGCCGCGGCCTCCTGGTCGAGCTGGGTCTGGGTGCCGGCGGACGCCCGATGAGCGTCGCCGTGGTCTGGGTCGTCGCCGCCCGCGTCCGTCGTCGCCGTCGGCGCGGATTCGGCCGCGGCCTCGTCGCCGGACGGCACCGCGCCGGTCGCGTCGTCGAGGTCGTCGCCGGCTTCGGTTTCGTCTTCGGCGACTGCAGCCGCCGCCCGGTCCAGCGCGGCATCGGTCTCGGCCGCCGCGGCGGCCGCGGCCAGCGCGGCGAACGCGGCTTCCTCGTCGCCGACGTAGGCGCCGACGCGGATCGCCGCGGCGGCGGCCTCGTCCTCGGCATCGCCGTCGAGGCCTGCGGCCGCGTCCAGCAGCGCCTGTTCGTTCGCATGCTGGCGCGCCTCGGTCACCACGAACGATAGCGCGCCGTCCATGACCCGGCCGGCGATGCGTTCGTAATCGAAGGCCAGGTCCAGCAGCGGCCCTTCGTGGATGCGCTCTTTGCGCCGCGTGATGAAGCCCTGCCGCGCCAGCGATCCCAGGTTGAACTGGATCCGGGTCTTGCCGCCGAGCTTCTCGCCGAAGTCGGCGAGCAGGGTGCGCTCGTTGATCGGCTCGACCACTTCCGCGCCGACCGGAATCGGTTTGAGCTCGGCGAACATCTGTTCCTGGTCCTGGTCGCGGTCGGCCTGCTGGCGGGCGATCTGGCGCTGGCGCTTGGGCAGCACCAGCAGCGCCCACAGCACCACCAACAGTGCGATCGCATCGCGGTCCAGTTGCAGGTTGGTGGCCGACCAGGCCTTGGCGCTGCCGAACGCGGCCGATTCCTGCGGCCGGGCGATGCCGACGGCGACGTTGGCGGCGTAGGGATGCTCGAGCAAACGCAGGCCCGCGGCGGCCAGGCGCCGGTCCAGATCGTTGCGCAATTCGGCGTCGGTCAGCAGTTCGCGGACCGCGGCGTCGTCGCGCGGCAGCCAGCGTTCGGCCAGCAGACGCGCGATCAGAGAGGCGATGGGGTCGTTCATCGGTTAGGCGGTGTCCTTGGCCGGCTTGGCGCGGCGCGGCTTGGCCGGCGCGTCCGCGGAGGCGGTCTTGTTCTTGTGTCCGGTCTTGGCGCGCTTGGGCGCGGCGGTTTCGCCCTCGCCCTCGTCGGGCTTGGGTGCGCGGCGGCGTGCCGTGCGCTGCTGGCGCAGTTGTTCTTCGCTCAGCGCTTCCAAGCGGCCGCGGCTCATGTAGGCGACGCCGGCGCGGCCGACGGTTTCGAATTCGGTCTCGATCTTCCACGCCAACGGCAGCCGCGCCATCTGCGCGCTGACGCCCTCGCGGTTCTCGGCGCCGGGGTCGCCGATCAGGCCCAGCAACGACAGGCGATAGGCACTGACCGAGAAACTGTCCTGCGGCACCAGCTCGGACAGCCCGGCCGCATCGACCGCCAGCGCGGCCAGCTCGTCCAGCCAGCGTTCGGCGAACTGGAAATCGGTGGCCGCGGCGGGCGAACCCTCGGCGTCGGGAGCGGCCTGCGCCGGCGGCAGCGACTGGTCCTCGCGCGCTTCGCGTTCGCGCTCGACCAGTTCGTACTCGGCCACGTCCAGCGCGATCGGCGCCAGCACGAAGGCCGGGATCGCGGTGCGCGCGAGCACGTCCTCGGACAATGCGGCGAGCGCATCGATGTCGAGCTCGCGCAGGAAGCGGTTGACGTCCGAGGACGACAGGCCGCTGGCGCCGAGGTGCACACGATGCCGGTCGAGCTGGCTCAACGCGCGCTGGAACACCGAAGCCTGGCGCAGCATCGCGCTCTGGGCGCGGCCGATCTGCTGGGCGACGCGGTGGGTGACGCTGTCCAGGTCCTGGTCGGCGGCGATGTCCTCGACGATCTCGGTGCCCTTCTCGATCCAGCGCCAGGCCTGCTGCAAGGTGCCGGCGGCGCGCAGGATGCGGTGCTCCGAGCCGCTGAGCACGGCCTGGTCGAAGTCTTCGCGCAGCTCGTTCAGGCGCGACAACAGGTGCTGCAGGTCGTCGGCGCTGACCCGTCCCACCGCCTGGCCGGCCGCGATCTGGGCGGTGACGTAGGCCAGTTCGTCGCCTTCGCGGTTGAACTGCAGCAACAAACCGATCGCGGCCAGGGCCTGGCGGCCGACCGGGCTGATCCGGTAGCGCTGGGTCTCGCCGTCCCACAACAGCAACTCGTTCTCGCGCAGGCGGCCGAGCACGGTGTCGAACTTGATCGGCTCCAGGTAGGCGAAATGCTCGCGCAGCTCCTGCGGGCTCCAGTCCGGGGCCTGGCCGCGCTCGCCGATCGCGCGCAGCACCAGCAGGCGCACCATCACCGACTCTTCGCCGCCGTGGAACAGGGTCGAGAACGCGCGCAGCAGGTCGCGTGCGCCCAGCAGGGGCTGCAGGTCCGGCAGATCGGCGGCCGACATGTCGGCGCGCAGATAGTCCTGAAGGCTGGGATCGAAGGCGGGGTCCATGGAATCCGGACGACTAGGGGTCGGGCATGTTCGGCGATGGGTCCGGCCGTGACAACCGTTGCAATCGGCGGCGTTCGGTGCCTGTCCTCGCGCGGCCTCGACGCGGAGCGTGCCGGCGCTTGAATTACGGCGCTTTTCCCGGCATCGTGCACACTCCATACGCCAGCGTATCCAGCCAGCATGTCCTCGGCCGCCCTCTCCGCCCCCCTCGTCTCCGACGCCGCCCCGCACCCGCTGTATCCGCATCTGTTCGCGCCGCTGGACCTGGGCTTCTGCACCCTGCCCAACCGGGTGCTGATGGGCTCGATGCACACCGGCCTGGAAGACAAGGCGGCCGACTTTCCCAAGCTCGCCGCCTACTTCGCCGAGCGCGCCGCCGGCGGGGTCGGCCTGATCGTCACCGGCGGCTTCGCGCCCAACCTGGTCGGCTGGCTCAAGCCCTTCGGCGGCAAGCTCAGCTGGCCCTGGGAAGTCGGCAAGCACCGCCAGGTGACCCGCGCGGTGCACGAGCACGGCGGACGCATCTGCATGCAGATCCTGCACGCCGGCCGCTACGGCTATCACCCGCTGCAGGTCGCGCCGAGCAAGCTCAAGGCGCCGATCAACCCGTTCACTCCGCGCGCGCTGTCGGCCGGCGCGGTCGAGCGCCAGATCAAGGCCTTCGTCAACGCCGCCCGGCTGGCGCGCGAGGCCGGCTACGACGGCGTCGAAGTGATGGGTTCGGAAGGCTATCTGCTCAACCAGTTCACCGTGCCGCGCACCAACAAGCGCAACGACGCCTGGGGCGGCGACGCCGCCGGGCGCATGCGTTTTTGCGTGGAAATCGTCCGCCGCATCCGCGAGGCCTGCGGTCCGGACTTCATCATCGTCTACCGCCTGTCGATGATCGACCTGGTCGGCGAAGGCTCGACCTGGAGCGACGTGGTCGCACAGGCGCGGGCGATCGAAGCCGCCGGCGCGACCCTGATCAACACCGGCATCGGCTGGCACGAGGCGCGGGTGCCGACCATCGCCACCTCGGTGCCGCGCGGCGCCTTCACCGGCATTACCGCCCGGCTCAAGCCCGAGGTACGGATCCCGCTGATCACCACCAACCGCATCAACATGCCCGATGTCGCCGAGCGCATCCTCGCCGACGGCGACGCCGACATGGTGTCGATGGCGCGGCCGCTGCTGGCCGACCCGGCCTGGGTGGCCAAGGCGCGCGACCGGCGCAGCGCCGACATCAACACCTGCATCGGCTGCAACCAGGCCTGCCTGGACCACGTGTTCGAGAACAAGCACGCCAGTTGCCTGGTCAATCCGCGCGCCTGCGCCGAAACCGAACTGAACTACCCGCCGACCGCCGCGCCCAAACGCGTCGCCGTGGTCGGCGCCGGCCCGGCCGGCCTGGCCTGCGCCACCGTCGCCGCCGAGCGCGGCCATCGGGTGACCCTGTTCGACGCCGCCGCCGAGATCGGCGGCCAGTTCAACCTCGCCAAGAAGGTGCCGGGCAAGGAGGAATTCCACGAAACCCTGCGCTATTTCGGCCGCCGCATCGAACAGACCGGGGTCGAGCTGCGCCTGGGCACGGTGGCCGATGCACAGAGCCTGCGGGGCTACGACGAGATCGTCCTGGCCACCGGCATCGTGCCGCGCGAGGTCAGCTTCCCCGGTTCGGACCACGCCAAGGTGATCAGCTACCTGGATGTGCTCAAGGGCCGGGTCGCACCGGGCCGGCGCGTGGCCATCGTCGGTGCCGGCGGGATCGGCTTCGACGTCGCCGAATACCTGGTCCACGAAGGCCCTTCGGTCAGCCTCGACCCGGCGCGCTGGCGCGCCGAATGGGGCGTGGACCTGGACTACGCCGACAACCGCGGCGGCCTGGTCGAGCCGCGGCCGGAACCGCCGGCGCGCGAGGTCTGGCTGCTGCAGCGCAGCCCCGGCAAACCGGGCGCGAAGCTGGGCAAGACCACCGGCTGGATCCATCGCGCCACGCTCAAGGCCAAGCAGGTGAAGATGATCGGCGGGGTCGACTATCTCGGCGTCGACGACGAAGGCTTCCACGTCAGCGTCGACGGCAGTCAGCAGGTGCTGCCGGTCGACCATGTTGTGATCTGCGCCGGCCAGGAACCGTTCAAGCCGCTCGCCGCGGAACTGGCCGACAGCGGCCGGCCGGTGCACGTGATCGGCGGCGCCGACGTCGCGGCCGAACTCGACGCCAAGCGCGCGATCGCACAGGGCAGCCGGCTCGCGGCGCGCTTGTAGCGCACCCGATAAAACGCCGGTTTTTTCCGCCTTTCGCGCGGCGCCGGCGGCGGCATCGCGCCGGCGCCGCCGTGCGCGCGGATGCCTGCGCGCACACATATATATGTATGAGTGAGTGTCGCTGCGTTTGCGTGCGCGAACGGGCAGGCGCACGGCGGGCGTTGGAGTGTCCGGCATCGGCCGGATTCCGCGCGCGGGGCTGACGTCGCGGGGTCGTCGATAGAGCGCCGACCGACTGCGGCGCCGATCGGCGCAGTGGCGCGTGGTCGCGGCTTGCGCCATCCCCGCCCCACCCCGCCGGCCGCTCGATGGGGCGAATTTGTCCCGGACGGGCGCCAATCCCAGTCGCGTCGGAGTCCACGATGGGCTGGAGACGCCGAAACGCGCATTCAGGCACGCCCTAGGGGGTGAGATCATGAAGCGGTGAGACAAGCTGGGCACGCTTCGTGCCGGGACAAAGCCCTGTAAAACCAAGGACCTGCCGCCTGTTCAGAATAAAAACTCCAACCAAAATAGGAACTTGCCTTTTCGGCATTCAGGTTTTGTTTGGTTAGGCGCCGCTACCGTTCGCCGACTTTTCCGCCGCCCCTGCAGAAGCGGCACCCACCACCGCCCCGAGGCCGCCTTTCGGCCAGGGTTCCGGTGACGGGGCAAAAGCGCGCCGCTAGAGCCGCTGCCCTCCCCAGTACGCCATGTTGGCCCTACCGCGGTTCCCCTCGCCCCCCGCGGGCGATGGACACCCCAGTGCGGCCAGCGCAACGGAGCAAGGAGTCATCTGATGAAACTGGCCTGGATCCTGTGGTTGGCCTCGGTACTGCCGCCACAAACCGCCGATTCGCTGTGTTTGAGCACCACCGTGTACCTGGAAGCCCGCGACCAGTCCCTGCGCGGCCAACAGGCCGTCGCCGAGGTCGCCCTGCGCCGCCGCGACAGCGGCCTGTGGGGCGATACCGTCTGCGACGTGGTCACCGCCAACAAGCAGTTCGCCCCCACCCTGGTGTCGCCGGGCACCCGCCTGAGCAACAGCGAGGCCTGGGCCGAGTCGGTCAACGTCGCCCTGGCGGCCGAGCGCAACTGGGCCCTGCCGAACGGCCAGCGCAAGGAGATCGTGCCCGGCGCGAGCCACTTCGCCGCCCACGCCATCGCCAGCCCGTCCTGGCGCAACGCTTACCAAGTCGCCGTCATCGGCGACCACACCTTCTACAAGGTGCAGAAGCTCAAGTCCCGGCGCGGCTGAGCGGCCGGGATTGGGTATTGGGGATCGGTAGAAGCTTCAGCGCTCCGCTTTAACCAATCCCGAATCCCCAATCCCCGCTCCAGGAAACAATCCGTTGCAGCACCCTCCTTGAGGATGCGAAACAGGTCGGTGATAGTCGCCGGCCTGTTTTTTTGTTTTTCGCCACAACGGAGAGGCCCGCATGAAGCTCTACACCAAGCCCGGCGCGTGTTCGACCGCCGACCATATCGCCCTGCAGTGGGCCGGCGGCGCGTTCGAGGTCGAAGTGCTCGACAAGGACTCGATGAAGGCGCCCGCCTTCCTCGCGATCAATCCGGCCGGCGCCGTGCCCGCGGTGGTCGACGGCGATTTCGTGCTGACCCAGAACGCGGCGATCATGGGCTACATCGCCGACACCTTCCCGCAAGCGGGACTGACCGGCGACGGCAGCGCGCAGCAGCACGCCGAAGCCGCGCGCTGGCTGGCGTTCGTGAACTCCGATCTGCACCCGGCCTTCCTGCCGATCTTCGCGCCGGGCAAGTTCCACCCCGACCCCGCCCAGGCCGATGCGCTGCGCCAGCACGCGCGCGAGCGCCTGCGCGCGATGTACGCCGCGGCCGACCGGCGCCTGGCCGATCGCGAGTGGCTGGCCGGTTTCCGCAGCTATGCCGATCCCTACCTGTACATCACCCTGCGCTGGGCCGACGGCGCCAAAGTCGATCTGTCCGGCTACGAACACCTGGCCGCATTCAAGCGCCGTATGGAAGCCGACGCCGGCGTGCAGGCCGCGCTGAAGGCCGAAGGGCTGCTGTAAGCACCCGCGGTGCGGCTCCAGGGCCGCACCGCTGCGCTTCAGGGGTAGGAGCGGCGTAAGCCGCGACAACCGCAGCGGCGTACGCAAGCGCCGCCGCCGAAGCCCGAATCACCGTGCAGCCCTCCATCGGCGCCGCCGGGCTTCGGACAGCGTCATGGCATGGCCTCGCGTACGCAAGCGCGATCGCCCGAGGCTCGTGCAGTCGAGTGGCGACATATCCGGTGCGATCCGACTTCGGATGGCGACGTGATATCGCAGTGCGATTGCGGAATCCCGCGCTCAGACCCCGGTCGCGAAACGCGCTTCGATTTCCGCGGCGATGTCGTCCTTGCGCACCTTGGCCAACGCGGCGCTGAGGTCGGGCAGCAGCTCGGCCAGCTCGTCGCTGTTGCCGCAACGCTCGATCTTGAGCTGCAGGAAGTAGCCGCGCAGCCCCAGGTGCTCGCGCACGGCTTCGGTCATCAGGCCATACAGCGTCTGGTAGCGCTGCGCCGCATCGGCCACCGACAGCGGCGCCGGCGCGGGCACCGCCGCGGCGAAGGCCACGCCCGGCGTCGGCGAATGCGCGAACTGGGTCGCCGCGACCGCCGCCGAAGACGCGATCAGGCCCATGGCCTCGAGCTGCTCCAGCGCATCGTCCGGCCCATGCAGGCTGGCGATCAGGCCGCGCAAATGGCGCGCGCTGCGATCGCCGTCGACGATCAGCAGGATCGAGCGCAACACCGGCGCGAGCTTGCGCGTGCGGTTCTGGATTTCGTCGCGCCCGGCCTGGGTTTTGACCGGCACATCGCTCTCGCGCATGGTGTTTCCTCTGAGTCTTCCCCGACCGCAGCCCCCGATGCGGCGCCTGCGGACGCGGCACCCAGTCGCTGCATGCGCGGTGCGCACGCGGACGGGCCGTGCGGGCGTGCCGGCTTGGCGAGGGACTATGCCATGTCGCCAGATGCGGATTCTGTGTCGCATTCGACGTTAGTCGTATGCCGCAGCCGCTACGCTGCGCGGCTGCGCCGAAGTCGCGATAAAAAACAAAAGGCCAGGCGGATCGCCTGGCCTTTTGCATTGCCGTCCTGCGTTTTGCGCCGCCGGCGGACCGGCGCCGCAGCAACTCAGCGCTGCTCGATCGTCACGTAGGCGCGGTCTTCCGGACCGGTGTAGTTCGCGCTCGGGCGGATGATCTTGCCGTCCTCGCGCTGCTCGATCACGTGCGCGCTCCAGCCGGTGGTGCGCGCGATCACGAACAGCGGGGTGAACATGGGCGTCGGAATGCCCATCATGTGATAGGCGGACGCCGAGTACCAGTCGAGGTTGGGGAACATCTTCTTGCTGTCCCACATCAGCGTCTCGATGCGCTCGCTGACGTCGAACAGGGTCTGGTTGCCGCCGTCCTTGCACAGCTTGCGCGAGATCTCCTTGATGATCGGGTTGCGCGGGTCGCCGACCGTATAGACCGGGTGACCGAAGCCGATCACGATTTCCTTGCGCTCGACGCGGGCGCGGATGTCGGCCTCGGCCTCGTCGGCGCTGCCGTAGCGGGAGATGATGTCCATCGCCACTTCGTTGGCGCCGCCGTGCTTGGGGCCGCGCAGCGCGCCGATCGCGCCGGTGATGCAGGAGTGGATGTCCGAACCCGTGCCGGCGATCACGCGCGCGGTGAAGGTCGAGGCGTTGAACTCGTGCTCGGCGTACAGGATCAGCGACTTGTCCAGCGAGTCGGCGTGCAGCGCGCTCGGCGGCTCGCCGTGCAGCAGGTGCAGGAAGTGCGCCGCGACCGAGTCGTCGTCGGTCTCGCAGTCGATGCGGCGGCCGTTGCGGGTGAAGTGCCACCAGTACAGCAGCATCGAGCCGAAGCTGGCGATCAGGCGGTCGGCGATGTCGCGCGCTTCCGAGGCGACGTGGCCTTCGCGCTCGGGCAGCACGGTGCCCAGCACCGAGCAGCCGGTGCGCAGCACGTCCATCGGGTGGGCGTTGGCCGGCACCAGCTCCAGCGCGTCGGTGACGATCGCCGGCAGGCCGCGCAGGCGCTTGAGCTTGGTCTTGTAGGCCTTGAGCTGAGAGACGGTCGGCAGCGCTCCGTGCACCAGCAGATGCGCGACTTCCTCGAAGGTCGACTTAGTCGCCAGGTCGTGGATGTCGTAGCCGCGGTAATGCAGGTCGTTGCCGCTGCGGCCGACGGTGCACAGCGCGGTGTTGCCGGCGGCGGTGCCGCTGAGGGCGACCGACTTCTTGGGTTTGGGCAGGGTCGATTGCGGTTCGCTCATGGTCCTTCCTCGAATAGAGTTGGTCTTTTCCTTATTCCCTCTCCCATGCATGGGAGAGGGCAAGGGTGAAGGCAGGCGAACTTCCGGCTGCGTCGCTGGCTTGAAGTTTCGCTCGCCCTCGTCCGGCCCTACGGGCCGCCTTCTCCCGCGTCGCGGGAGAAGGAAAATCTCAGCCGCCCTTCTTGGCGAACAGCGCGTCGAGCTTGTTCTCGAAGGCGTGGTAGCCGATCCGGTCGTACAGCTCGGCGCGGGTCTGCATGCTGTAGACCACGTTCTTCTGGTGGCCGTCGCGGCGGATCGATTGGTACACGTTCTCGGCGGCCTTGTTCATGGCCCGGAACGCCGACAACGGGAACAGTTGGATCGCCACCCCGGCCGAGGCCAGCTCGTCGCGCGAGAACAGCGGGGTCTGGCCGAACTCGGTGATGTTGGCCAGCACCGGCACCTTGACCGCATCGACGAAGCGGCGGTAGGTGGCCAGGTCGTAGGCGGCCTCGGCGAAGATGCCGTCGGCGCCGGCTTCGACGCAGGCGATGGCGCGTTCGATCGCCGCATCGACGCCGTCGACGGCGATCGCGTCGGTCCGCGCGATCAGGAAGAAGTCGGGATCGGTCTTGGCGTCGGCCGCGGCCTTGACCCGGTCGGCCATCTCGCCCGCGCTCACGATCTCCTTGCCCGGACGATGGCCGCAGCGCTTGGCGCCGACCTGGTCTTCGATGTGGCAAGCGGCCGCGCCGGCCTTGATCAGCGACTTGACCGTGCGTTCGATATTGAACGCGCTGGGGCCGAAACCGGTGTCGATGTCGACCAGCAGCGGCAGATCGCAGACGTCGGTGATGCGGCGCACGTCGATCAGCACGTCTTCGAGCGTGTTGATGCCCAGGTCCGGCAGGCCCAGCGAACCGGCGGCGACGCCGCCGCCGGACAGGTAGATCGCGCGGTAGCCGGCGCGCTGGGCCAGCAGGGCATGGTTGGCGTTGATCGCGCCGATCACCTGCAGCGGCGATTCGGCGGCGAGCGCGGCGCGGAACTTCGCGCCTGCGGAGGTGAACGACATCGGCAAACTCCGGCGGACCCGTTCGGGCGATCCGGCATTTTACCCCGTCGCGCCGGCCCGGTCCTTGCCGCCCGGGCGCCGGCCGCGGCTAGCCGATGGTCTGCACCACGTTGCCGTCGCGGTCGCGGATCTCGCTGCGCAGCACCTGGACCTCGAGGAATTCCACGCCCTCGACCCGGTAGCAGCCCTCCTGGGCGCGCAGGCAGGCGACCAGATTGCGCAAAGCGGCCTCGTTCAGGCGCAGATGCAACGCTCCCTCCACGGCCTGGGCGCCGTTGCGCGGCGCCGCCTCGAACACGATCCGCGCCTGCGGGCCGACCAGGCTGAACGGCTTACCGAAGGGCAGCCGCAGCGGCAGCAGCGCGAGCAGCTCGCCGACCTGACGCGCGCCCAGCGCGATCCGCGTCGCCGGTTGGCGCAGCAGGCGCTTGCGCTGGCTCCAGTCGAGCTGGTCGGTATAGATCAGCGCCGAACTCGACCCCTCGTGGGCCGAACCGGCGGCCAGGCGCGCGGCGATGTCGGAATCGGCCAGCAACGACTCGCGCTCCAGGTCGGTCACCCACAGCGGCAGATAGTCCTGGAACACGTCCAGCACCTTCAGCGTCGACCAGCGCTTGAGCGCGAACTCTTCTTCGTTGGTCAGGCCGATCACCTGCAGGAACTCGAGCAGGCCGTTGGGCGTATCGATCGGCGCCAGCTCGGGGTCGTGCGCGAACGCCACCGTCTGCAGATGAGTCTGGGTGTCGGCGGCGATGGGGCCGTTGGCGTGCAGGTAATGGCCCGCGTGGAAGCCGTGCCCGCTTTGAAACACGTAGCGGGCCAGGTTCTGCAGGAAATTCAGGGCCCAGGCCGGCGGCTGCTCGCTGTCCTCGGGATCGGCGATACGGAAAGTCAGTTCGAAGCCGAAACCGCTGATCGCCGGGTCTTCGGAGGTCTTCTCGTAGAGTTCGCTGAAACCGTAGGTGACCAGGTGCCAGTGCGGCACCGGGGTGATGCGCTTGTAGGCGCTGATGCCGCGCAAAGGCTCGCCGCCGAGCTCGGGACCGATCGGGCTGCCGTAGTGCAGCGGCTGCTGACGCGTGTAGAGCCGGCTCAGGGCCTGGTCGATCGCGTCCCACCCCGGCGCGCTGTCCTGTTCTGCCGTCATTGCGCGTTCCGCCTCGCTCGCATCGGCCGCGGAGGATCCCGCGTATTCACGATGCTAACGCGGCGCCGGCAAAAAATCCGTCAAGGGGACTGAACCGGCACGAACCGCGCCGGCCCGCGGACGTTCAGCCGCCGGCGTCGGCGCCGCGTTCCAGCGCGCGCCGCACTTCCTCCAAGGCGCCCGGGTCGTCCAGGGTCGACAGGTCCCCCGGGTCGCGCTGCTCGGCCAGGGCCTGGATCGAGCGCCGCAACAGCTTGCCGGAACGCGTCTTGGGCAGGGCTGCGACCACGTACACCCGCGCCGGCCGCGCCACCGCGCCGAGTTGCTCGACCACACAGCGCTGCATGCCGGCCGCGGCCTCGCCCGCATCCTCGCCGCTGCCGCTCTTGAGGGTGGCGAACACCACCGGCATCTGGCCCTTGAGCTCGTCGTGCACGCCGATCACCGCCGCCTCGGCGACGCTGCCGTGGCTGGCCACCGATTCCTCGATCTCGCGCGTGCCCAGACGGTGCCCGGCGACGTTGATGACGTCGTCGGTGCGGCCGAGGATGAAGGTGTAGCCGTCCTCGTCGCGCACCGCCCAATCCAGCGAGCTGTACAGCAATTCCTTGAAGTGGCCGAAGTAGCTGGACAGAAAGCGCGCGTCGTCGTTCCAGACCGTGGTCATGCAGCCCGGCGGCAGCGGCGGCACGATCACCAGCACGCCCTTCTCGTGCGGGCCGACGTCGCGGCCGGTGGCTTCGTCGATCACCCGCAGGCGATAGCCCGGCGTGGGCAGGCCGGGCGAACCGAACTTGACCGGCTGCAGATCCAGCCCCGGCATCAGGGCCAGCACCGGCCAGCCGGTCTCGGTCTGCCAGTAGTTGTCGACGACGGTCTTGCCGATGCCGTCGGTGATCCAGTGCGCGGTCGGCTCGTCCAGCGGCTCGCCGGCCAGGAACAGCCATTGCAGCGCGGACAGATCGTGCCGCTTCAGCCAGGCCGGGTCTTGCTTCTTGAGCACGCGGATGCCGGTCGGCGAGGAAAACATGGTGCGCACGCGGTAGCGCTCGCAGATCCGCCACCAGATGCCCGGGTCGGGATTCGTCGGCAGGCCCTCGTACAGCACCGAGGTGGCGCCGGCGATGAGCGGACCGTAGACGTTGTAGGAATGGCCCACCGCCCAGCCGACGTCCGAGGTCGAGAACATGGTCTGGCCGGCGCGGATGTCGTAGATCGACCACATCGACAGCGCCAGCGCGACCGCGTAGCCGCCGACGTCGCGCTGCACGCCCTTGGGCTTGCCGGTGGTGCCGGAGGTGTAGAGCAGATAGCTGGGCTCGTTGGATTCCAGCCACTGCACCTCGACCTGCGCGCCCTCGTGGCGCGCGCGCAGGGTCGCGTAATCCAGATCGCGTCCGGCGACGACGCGGTGTTCCGGGTCGAGGCCGCGGCCGACCACCAGCACGTGCGGCGGCGGCTGCCGCGCTTGCTCGCAGGCGGCATCGACCAGCGGCTTGTAGGGAATGACTTTGCCGCCGCGCATGCCGGCGTCGGCGCAGATCAGCAGCTTGGGCGCGGTATCGTCGATGCGCAGGGCCAGGTTGTGCGCGGCGAAGCCGCCGAACACCACCGAATGCACCGCGCCGATGCGCGCGCAGGCGAGCATGGCGAACACCGCCTCGGCCATGTTCGGCATGTAGATCACCACGCGGTCGCCGCGGCCGACGCCGAGCGACTTCAGCACCGCGGCGAACGCGTTGACCTCGGCATGCAGCTCACGGTAGCTGAGTTCGCGGGTCTGGCCGGTCTCGCTGGAAATCGCGACCAGGGCGAGCTGGTCGCCGCGTTCGTCGAGATGACGGTCCAGGGCGTTGTAGCAGAGGTTGGTTTCGCCGCCGGCGAACCAGCGCCGGAACGGCGGCCGGTCGTATTCGAGGATCGCCTGCGGCGGCTTGTGCCAGTGGATCGCCTGCGCCTGCTCGGCCCAGAACGCCTCGGGTTGCTCGATCGAGCGGCGGTGGAAGTCCTGGTAACGCATGCGGCGGCCTCGCGCAGGGCGTAGCGGCGGATGCTGCCGAGGCTAGTGCAAGCCGAGGCGGCTTGCGTTACGACGATGGTCTAGGCGCGGGGAACGGCGGGGAGAGGAAGGCAACGACAACGGCACCCCCTGCCCCCTTCTCTCAGAGGAGCAACCGCCCAGATGGCGGGGCGACGCGGATAACAAAGGGATCGCAGAGAACGGCCGAAGGCCGCGCGAAAAACAGCGCCCCCTTCGAAAAGGGAGCCGGCGCCCGGCGCAAGCGCGACGTGGGGACGGCGACCGGAGCGCGAGGGATTGGCTCTCCTCCCGCGCTCCGGCCCGGCTCAGAACCGCGCGTCCAAGGTCAGGAACACTTGCCGCGGCGCGTTGGCGTGGAAGGCATAGGTCTTGCCCGGCGCATCGGACGCGCTGAACGCGGTCAGATTGCTGGCGGTGCGCTTGTCGGTCAGGTTGCTGCCGTGCAGGGCGATCGACCACTGCCGCAGCGGCCCCATCGCATCGAAGCTGTAGCGCAGGCTGGCGTCGAAGGTGGTCGCGCCGCCGAAACCGTTGTCGTTGGTATAGGTGTAGTAGCGCTTGCCGGTGTACTTGCCGCTCAGGCTGGCCAGCCACGGCCCCTGGCGCCAGCTGATCTCGCTCGACAGCATCGTGTCCGGCACGTCGACCACGCGCTTGTCGCGGGTCTGCACCGCCTTGCCGCCGTCGACGTAGTTGTCCTGATAGGTCGACTTGTTCCACGACAGCGCGTTGTACCACTCGAAGTGTTCGCTCGGTTTCCAGATGAAGACCAGCTCGCTGCCGACGCTGTCCACCGAGCCGACGTTGAAGAACTTGGTGATGCACTCCGGCCGGGTGCCGGCTTCGATGCTGGAGCAAGGGTTCAGCGACAGCAGGCGGTCGTCGAAACGCACCTTGTACACGCTCAACGAGGCCTGATAGGCCTGGCCGACGCGGCGGTAGCCGGCTTCGAAGGTCTTGGACGATTCCGGCTTCAACCCGGCCTTCTGCGCGTCGAACGCGGCCTGGTTGATCGCCAGCGGGCCACCGGCGCCGCCGCCGACGAAGGCGGCGACATTCTCGGTGTAGGCGGCGAACAGCTCGCCCTGGTTGTCGGCGAGGCGGTAGCCGACGCCGAACTGGGGCAGGAAGCGGTCGCGGGTTTGCAACTGGCCGGTCGCGTTCGGCACTTCCATCGCGCGCGGATCGACCTGGCGCGCGCGCATCACCACCTGGGTGCTCTTGGCGCCCAGGTCCAGGGTCAGGCGGTCGTCGAGCAGGCGGATGGTGTCCTGCAGATAAGCCTGACGGGTGTGGATGCGGTACTTCTGGAAGAACAGGCGACGGTCGGGGTCGTTGAGGAAGCGGTCGTCGTTGACCGGGCCGTCGATGAAGTAGAAGTTTCGCTGCACGTCGTGGTGGTTGCGTTCGTACCACACGCCGCCCTCGATGCGGTGCTGGCCGACTTCCCAGACCAGCGAGCTAATCGCGCCGTGGCGGTTGATGCCGTAATTGGTGCTGCGGATCGAGATCGGAATCGCCCTGGCGGTGTTCGGGTAGGAGTAATTGCCCGGCGACCACCAATGGCCCTGGCCGCGGTCGTCGTGGTAGTAGGCCTGGGCCTTCAGCGACAGGCCTTCGCCGAGGTTGAACTCGCCGGCCAGCGCGCCGAGGTGATCGGTGCGCAGCGCGCGGCTGGCGTAGTAGGCGTCGTCGATGGTCGCCGCCGGCGCGACGAAGGCGCAGCGCGGGTCGCCGGCACGGTGCTGATTGGCCGGCCACGGCCGCGGCGCGCAATAGGCGGCGGCCAGCGCGCGCTTCCAGTCCGGCTTGTACAGGTTCCAGTCCCAATCGGCGCCACGCGCCAGCAGCGCCTTGGACAGATAAGCGTAGTTGGCCTGGCTGGTGTCCGCGCTGGCGTAGTAAGCGCTGATCCGGTTGCCTTCGCCGAACTGATAGACGGCCTTGAGGTTGACCTGGTTCTGGTCCTGATTGTCGTGCGGGCGCGACCACATGTCGGCGCTGAGCAGCGAACCGGACAAGTACATCGAGAAGCCGCCGTGGTCGCCGGTGTCCACGCGCGCATAGGTGCGGCGGGTGCGGTCGCTGCCGAAGGTCTGCGCCAGGCGCAGGCCGAACTCGCTTTCCGGATCGGCCGAGTAGTACTGCAGGGTGCCGCCGAGATTGCTGGTCGAGGCGGTGCCGAGCGAGCCGA
The DNA here is from genome assembly GCF_037027445.1 of Lysobacter firmicutimachus. Taxonomy (NCBI): domain Bacteria; kingdom Pseudomonadati; phylum Pseudomonadota; class Gammaproteobacteria; order Lysobacterales; family Lysobacteraceae; genus Lysobacter; species Lysobacter firmicutimachus. The sequence continues at coordinate 1,372,237 of NZ_JBANDL010000002.1, read as the reverse complement.
TGCCGGCGGCGAGTTCGGCCCCGGCCAGGTTCTCGCCGATCAGGGCGCGGCTGATGCCCAGGCCGTTGTAGTTGCCGTAGCTGTTGTCGCCGAGCGGGATCCCGTCGAGGGTGTAGCCGAGCAGGCGCTGGCTGAAACCGCGCAGGCTGATGGTCTGCGATTCCTCGTTGGCGCCGTAGGCGTCGTTGGACTGCACCGAGATGCCCGGCAGCTTGTTGAGCACTTTCTGCGCGCTGCTGCCCGGCACCTTGCGCTCGATGTCGGCGAGCTTGACCCGCTGCACCTGGCGGGTTTCGCCCAGGCCGATCACCGATACCGCGTCCAGGGTGGTGGCGTCGGCAACGCCCGCATCGGCGTCGGCCGCGTCGGCATCCGCCGTCGCGGCGTAGGCCGGCAGCGTGGCCAGGGCAAGGCAGATGGCGGCCGACAAGGTCGGGGCGGCGAACACTCGGGTCATTGCGTGCGTCTCCGGGCGGCGTAGAGGGAATGCCGCGATGCAAAGCGCGCAGGGTGCCGGGCTTTGATGACGCGTTGATGGCGAAGCGTGCGCGCCGGCACGGTCCGCGACTGCGCCGCAGCGCTCATCGCTGAGCGGATGAACGGGCGGCCGGCCGAACCTGAGCCGGGGCTCTAACCCGATGGTGCTATTGGCCGCCCCGCGCGCCCGGCCCACCATCCGTCTCGGCGCCAGGAGGTGCCGCCGTTGCGTCGCGGCTGCGCGCCCCTCCCCCCGCGCCGCCCGGCCCCGTCCGCACCGACCTGGAGCCGTTTGCCTTGAGCGCGATTACCGCTGACACCGCCGCCGGCCCCGCCGGCGCCGAGACCACGACGCCCGCTACGGCGATGACCGCCGGACAGCGCCTGAAGTCGATCTTCTCCGGTTCGATCGGCAACCTGGTCGAGTACTACGACTGGTACGTGTACAGCGCGTTCTCGCTGTACTTCGCCCACGTGTTCTTCCCCAAGGGCGACAAGATCTCGCAGGCGCTCAATGCGGGCGCGATCTTCGCCGTCGGCTTTCTGATGCGACCGCTCGGCGGCTGGGTGTTCGGCCGCTACGCCGACCGCAACGGCCGCCGCGCCGCGCTGATGCTGTCGGTGCTGATGATGTGCGCCGGCTCGCTCATCATCACCTTCACCCCCGGCTACGAAACCATCGGCGTGCTGGCGCCGGTGCTGCTGGTGCTGGCGCGGCTGATGCAGGGCCTGAGCGTCGGCGGCGAATACGGCAGCTCGGCCACCTACCTCAGCGAAATGTCCTCGCGCGAGAACCGCGGCTTCTGGTCCAGCTTCCTCTACGTGACCCTGATCCTGGGCCAGTTGCTGGCGCTGTTGGTGCTGATCGTGCTGCAGCAGTTCGTGCTCGACGAGGAGCAGCTCAAGTCCTGGGGCTGGCGCATTCCGTTCGCGATCGGCGCGCTGGCCGCGGTCGTCGCCCTGTACCTGCGCCGCAACATGCAGGAGACCGAGTCCTTCGCCAAGCTCAAGGCCGGCGACACGCCAGCGCGCAAGGAAGGCTCGTTGCGCACGCTGATGCAGCATCCGCGCGCGGTGCTGACCGTGGTCGGCCTGACCATGGGCGGCACGCTGGCGTTCTACACCTACACCAACTACATGCTGAAGTTCCTCACCATCAGCACCGGCTTCGACAAGGAGACCGCGTCGCTGATCAACGCGGCCACCTTGTTCGTGTACATGCTGATGCAGCCGCTGGTGGGCGCGCTGTCGGACCGGATCGGCCGCCGCCCGCTGCTGATCGCCTTCGGCGTGCTCGGCGCGACCCTGACCGTGCCGGTGATGCACCTGATCCAGGGCGCGCAGACGCCGATGCAGGCGTTCTGGCTGATCATGATCCTGCTCAGCGCGGTCAGCGGCTACACCGCGATCAACGCGGTGGTGAAGGCCGAATTGTTCCCGGTCGAGATCCGCGCCCTCGGCGTCGGCCTGCCCTACGCGCTGACCGTGGCCCTGTTCGGCGGCACCGCCGAACCGGTCGCGCTGTGGTTCAAGAAGATCGGCATGGAGACCGGCTTCTTCTGGTACGTCAGCGCCTGCATCGCCTGCTCGCTGCTGGTCTACGTGCTGATGCCGGACACCCGCAAGCACTCGCACATCGACCGCGACTGATCGCTCATCGCCCCACCCGCTCCCGCTCCTTTCCGCCCCGCCCCTCTCCATCCGTCCCCGCCTGAGTACCCGCCATGAAAAAGTCCGGCTCGCGCTTCTATCTCTGGGTGCTCGGCGCCATCGTCCTCGGCGGCGTGGTCGGCCATTACTTCCCCGACTTCGCGGTCAAGCTCAAGCCGCTCGGCGACGGCTTCATCTCGCTGATCAAGATGCTGATCGCGCCGATCATCTTCCTGACCGTGGTGCTCGGCATCGCCGGCGTATCCGACGTGAAGAAGGTCGGACGGGTCGGGGTCAAGGCGATCGTCTACTTCGAAGTCGTCTCGACGATCGCCCTGGTGATCGGCCTGATCGTGGTCAATACGCTCAAGCCCGGCTCGGGCTTCAACGCCGACCCGGCCACGCTCGACGCCAGCGCGGTGGAGAAATACGCCAGTGCGGCCAAGGACCAGAGCACAGTCGACTTCCTGCTGCACATCATCCCCAAGACCTTCACCGACGCCTTCACCGGCAACGGCGACCTGCTGCAGGTGCTGCTGCTGGCGGTGCTGTTCGGCTTCGCCCTGCTGCACATGGGCAAGTCCGGCGAGAAGGTGATCGACCTGTTCGAGACCGTGTCCAAGGCGTTCTTCGGCATGATGGGCATGATCATGAAGCTGGCCCCGATCGGTGCCGGCGCGGCGATGGCCTTCACCATCGGCAAGTACGGGGTGGATTCGCTCGGTCCGCTGGCCCGGCTGATGGGCAGCTTCTACCTGACCTGCGCGGTGTTCATCCTGCTCGTGCTCGGCGCCATCGCCTACTTCACCGGCTTCAGCATCCTGCGCTTCATCCGCTACATCCGCGACGAACTGCTGCTGGTGCTGGGCACCTCGTCCTCGGAATCGGCGCTGGTGCCGCTGATGCGCAAGCTCGAGCGCCTGGGCTGCTCCAAGCCGGTGGTCGGCCTGGTGGTGCCCAGCGGCTACTCCTTCAACCTCGACGGCACCAACATCTACCTGACCATGGCGACGATCTTCATCGCCCAGGCGCTGAACGTCGAGCTGACCCTGACCCAGGAACTGACCCTGCTCGCAGTGGCGATGCTGACCTCCAAGGGCGCCTCGGGCGTCACCGGCGCCGGCTTCATCACCCTCGCCGCGACCCTGACCGTGGTGCCCGCGGTGCCGGTGGCCGGGCTGGCGCTGATCCTCGGCATCGACCGATTCATGAGCGAGGCGCGCGCGCTGACCAACTTCATCGGCAACGGCGTGGCCACGATCGTGGTCGCGCGCTGGGAGAACGAGCTGGACCGCGACCGTCTGCAGCGCGAGCTGCTCAACCCGCCCAGCGCGACCGACCTCGACGTCGACCTGCCTTCCGATCACCACGGTCCGCTGGCCGACAAGACCGCCTGATCGACCCCGGTCCGGTCGCCCCGGCCGGATCGCCCCGTTTGACTGCCCGCCGCCGGACGCCATGCGTCCGGCACGGCGCCCTGCGGCCAGGACGGCCCCTCGCCTATCGATGGAGCCCCATCCGATGCCGCGTTCCGCCCGCTACGCCCTCGCCTTGTCCGCCGCCGCGCTGGCCGCGGCCGCCCCGCTCGTCCAGGCCGCCGAACCCTGGTCGTTGGAAAACTGGCCGACCAAGCACGCTTTCGCCGACGGCACCGAGCTTTCCGCGACCGCCAACTGGGCCTACGACACGGTCGATTTCTCCGGCGACCGCGGCTACGGCAGCGCCGCGACCGCGTTGCGCGACAGCGGTCACTACCGCCGGCGCGAGTTCGGCATGAGCCTGAAGAAGAAGGACGTCTACGACTTCACCGCGGTCTACGACTTCGAATCCAAGCTCTGGCTCGACGTCGCCCTGCGCATGGAGACCAAGGCGCTGTTCGGCACCGACCTGGGCAGACTGCGCGTGGGTTACTTCAAGACCCCGGTCAGCATGGAGAGCGTGGCCGCCTCGCGCGCCGGCAGCCTGATGGAGTTGTCCGCGGCCTCGCAGGCGATCTATCAGGGCCGCCGCACCGGCGTGGAGTGGTCGCTGGAACGGCCGCGCTATGCGCTCAGCGCGGCCTACTTCTTCGGCCACGACCTGCAGGGCGACAACCCCGGCACCACCGCCGCCGGGCGCGCGGTGTGGACCCCGATCAAAGAGAAAGCGCGCGTGCTGCACCTGGGCATGACCGGCTCGGTCGAAGACCCGCACGGCTACCGCGACGGCCGCGGCGCGTATTTCGGCCCCGCGGCGCGCTTCCGCGCCCGCCCCGAAGCCGGTCTCACCGGCGTGCGCCTGGTCGACTCCGGCACCCTGCGCAACACCGACAAGATCGTGCGCAACGGCCTGGAAGCGCTGTGGATCGACGGCCCCTGGTCGGCCCAGGCCGAGTACCTGCACGCCACCGCGCAACGCGAGAACGGCGCGCGCGACTTCAGCGCCGACGGCTACTACCTCACCGGCAGTTGGGTGCTCACCGGCGAATCGCGTCCCTACAACGGCAACAACGTCGGCAACGTCAAGCCGGCCCATCGCTACGGCGCGGTCGAACTGCTGGCCCGCTACGGCGAACTCGACCTCGACGACGGCGGCATCGCCGGCGGCCGCCAGCGCGACCTGACCCTGGGCATGAACTGGTACCTGACCAGCCACTTCAAGTGCCAGGCCAACTACGTGCGCGTGAAGGCCGACAAGGGCCCGCTGTCTGCGGACCCGAGCATGCTGGAGATGCGGGCGCAGGTGCAGTTTTGAGATTCGGGATGGGGGATTCGGGATTGGCAAGAGCAGTGCGGGAGAGTTGGGTGATCTCGGGCGCGGGCGAGTAAGCTGACAGAATCGGCAAACCGCTTTGCGAATCCCGAATCCCGAATCTCCAATCCCGGCTCTACCGTGCTGAACCACCCCCGCCAACTCCGCAACGCCTTGTGGCTGATCCTGATCGTGGCCGGCGGACTGCTGTCGGCGTGGGTCGCCGGGCGGGTGGCGTACTCGCAAGCGCTGCTGCGCCAGGCGGGAGAAGCGCGGGCGTTGCTGGGGCAGCGGGCGCAGGTGATCGAGCAGCACATCGATCGCTATCGGATCATGCCGGCGGTGCTGTCGCTGGACCCGCAACTGCGCGCGACGCTCGCGAACCCGAACGACCGCACCCAGCGCCAGCGCGCCAACGAGCGTCTGGTCCAGCTCAATTTCGCCAACCGCACCAGCACGCTGACCCTGATCGACGCGGCCGGCATCGGCATCGCCGCCAGCAACTGGAACCTGGCCAACAGCAATGTCGGCCACTCCTATGCCTTCCGCCCGTATTTCCAGCGCGCGATGGCTCAAGGCGCGGGCGAGTTCTACGCCATCGGCGTCACCACCCACGTGCCCGGACACTTCATCGCCCGCGCCGTCCACGACGAGCGCGGCGGCGCGGTCGGCGCAGTCGCGGTCAAGGTCGAACTGGAGGACATCCGTTCGGACTGGAGCGAGCGCGGCGACCTGGTCCTGCTCAGCGACGCCAACGGCGTGGTGTTCCTCAGCGCGCATCCGCAATGGCGCTATCGCGTGCTCGCGCCGCAAACCCCGGCGCAGCAGCGCGAGTTGCGCCTCACCCGGCAGTACCAGGGCCAGCGCCTGCAAGCGGCCGCATTCCGGGTCCAGCGCGAGGTCGGCGAAGGCGCGCGGGTGGTGCGGCTGCGCGATCCTGCGATGCGCGAACCGATGCTGTGGCAGTCGCTGCACCTGCCGCGCGAGAACTGGACCCTGCACCTGCTGCGCGATACCACGCCGAGCCTGCGCACGGCCTGGATCGCGCGCCTGGTCGCCGCCGGCGCCTGGCTGCTGATGGTCTCGGTGGTGCTGCTGATCCTGCAGCGCAACCGCATCGCCGCGCTGCGGCTGCGCAGCCGGCAGGAACTGGAGAAGATGGTCGAGCTGCACGCCGAGGCGCTGCGCAACGCCGGCGACGGCGTGGTCCAGGCAGCGCAGGCCAGCCTCGGCGAAAGCCAGAGCCTGGAGCATCTGCCGCAGGGCATCAGCGTGGTCGACGCGCAACTGCGCCTGGTGGCCTGGAACCGGCGCTATGCCGAGCTGTTCCGCTACCCGCCGGAGCTGTTGCAGGTCGGCCGCCCGATCGAAGACCTGATCCGCTACAACGCCCGGCGCGGCCTGCTCGGCAACGAGCCCGAGGAGGCGATCCGGCGCCGGCTCGAACACCTGCAGCGCGGCCAGCCGTATCTGCACGAGCGCGAGCGCCCCGACGGCACGGTGATCGAGATCCGCGGCAATCCGATGCCCGACGGCGGCTTCGTCACCAGCTACGCCGACATCACCGCCTACAAGCAGGCCGCGCGCGATCTGCGCAGCCTCGCCGACAGCCTGGAGCGCGGCATCGAGCAGCGCACCCGCGACCTGCAGGCGGCCAAGGGCGAGGCCGAGCGCGCCAACCGCTACAAGACCCGTTTCGTCGCCGCGGCGGTGCACGACCTGCTGCAACCCTTGAACGCGGCGCGCATGTATCTGTCCTCGCTGCGCCGGCGGGTCGACCCGGACAGCCGCGAGCTGGCCGACCGCATCGAGGCCGCGCTGACCGCGCAGGACGACATCCTGTCCAGCCTGCTGGACATATCGCGGCTGGAGTCGGGCGCGCTGGAAGTGCGCCGCGGCGCCTTGCCGCTGGCGCGGGTGTTCGACGCGATCGAAGGCCAGTTCCGCATCCTCGCCGAATCGCACGGGCTGCGCCTGCATTGCATCGCCAGCAGCGCGATCGTCGACAGCGACGAAGTGCTGTTGCGCCGGATCGTGCAGAACTTCCTTTCCAATGCGCTGCAATTCACGCCGCGCGCGGGCCGCATCGTGCTCGGCGCGCGGCGCCTGCGCGACGGCGTGCGGATCGAGATCTGGGACACCGGCCCGGGCATCCCCGAGGCCAAGCGCGAACTGATCTTCGAAGAGTTCCAGCGCCTGGACGTCGGCGTGGAGGCGCCGGCGCGCGGCGCCGGCCTGGGGCTGGCGATCGTGCGCCGGGTCGCGCAGTTGCTCGATCACCGCATCGCCGTGCGCTCCTGGCCGGGACGCGGCAGCGTGTTTTCGGTCGAAGTGCCTTACGCGCGGCAAGCGCCGGCCGAGGCCGCGGCCATGCCGGCATCCGCGGCTGCGCCCGAGCCGAACTCGGCGTTGCACGGCCGCCGGGTCTGGGTGGTCGACGACGACCCGCATTCGCGCCAGGCCGCGCAGGGGTTGCTCGCCGACTGGGGCTGCGCGGTCGAGGCCGCGGGCAGTGCGGCCGAGGCCCGGGCCCGCGCGGTCGGGGCGCCCATGCCCGAGGTGCTGTTGCTCGATTACCGGCTCGGCGAAAGCACCGGCTTCGAACTGGCCGCGCAACTGGAGGCGCTGTGGCAGCGACTGCCGCCGGTGGTGCTGATGTCGGCCGACGCCGACCCCGGCTTGCGCCCGCGCGCGAGCGAGCGCGGCTGGCATTTCCTGCCCAAGCCGCTCAAGCCGGCGGCGCTGCGCGCGTTGGCGATGCGCTTGTTGGCGCGCGGGGAATGAAGCGGGTCGAGCGCGGCGCCAGAGGCCGGCCTCAGCGCAGCGCGTTGCCCTGATCGTGCAGGCCGCCGCTTTCCTCTTCCAGCGAAAGGCCCTTGACCAGCACCGCGGCCTGGGTGCGCGAGTGGCAGCCGAGTTTGCGCAGGATCGCGGTGACGTGGATCTTGACCGTGTTTTCGGCCAGCGACAGTTCGTAGGCGATCTGCTTGTTGAGCAGGCCGTCGGCCAGGCGCATCAGCACCCGCAACTGCTGCGGGGTCAACTGGGCCAGGCGGTCGGCGAGCTGGGCGTCGCCTTCGTCGCGCTCGGCCTGCAGCGGCGGAAACCAGACCTTGCCGGCCAGCACCGCGGTCACCGCTTCGCCGAGCACGCTGGCCGGGGCCGACTTGGGCACGAAGCCGGACGCGCCGAACTGCTGCGCGCGTCGGATCGTGCGCGGGTGCTCGTTGGAGGAGATGATCACCACCGGCAGTTCCGGCCGCTGGCCGCGCGCGAACACCAGCGAGGAAAAGCCCATCGCGCCCGGCATCATCAGGTCGAGCATGGCCAGGTCGAAGGCTTCGCCGCCGGCGACGGCCGCCTCCAGCGCGCTCTGGCTGGCCACTTCGACGATGCCCGCGCCGGGCAGCACTTCGCCCAGCGCATGCCGCAGCGCCGCCCGGAACATCGGGTGGTCGTCGGCGATCAACAGGCGCAGCGCGTCGCTCATGGGCGGTCCTGAAACACGGCGGAACCGATCCTACACGCTTCCTGCGCACTGCGGCGGCCGCTGCGGCGCGCCGAACGACGCCGCAATGCGGCGCCGGGCCGACGGCGGGGCGATCCGTCGAAACACGCCGCCGCCAAACGAAACGGGGCGGCCGAAGCCGCCCCGTTCCGGGTCTTGCGCGCAGCGCGGATCAGCCCAGCAGGTGGGCGACGCCGGCGCGCTCTTCTTCCAGCTCGGCCAGGGTCTTGTCCATCGCGGCGCGGCTGAACGCGTCGACGTCCAGGCCTTCGACGCGGGTGTATTCGCCGTTGGCGGTGATCACCGGCACGCCGTACATCACGCCTTCCGGAATGCCGTAGCTGCCGTCGGACGGCACGCCCATGGTCACCCACTCGCCGTGGCTGCCCAGCGCCCAGTCGCGCATGTGGTCGATGGCGGCGTTGGCGGCCGAGGCGGCCGAGGACAGGCCGCGCGCTTCGATGATCGCCGCGCCGCGCTTGCCGACCACCGGGATGAAGGTGTTGGCGTTCCAGTCGGCGTCGTTGATCTTGTCCTTCAGCGACTGGCCGCCGACGGTGGCGAAGCGATAGTCCGGGTACATGGTCGGGCTGTGGTTGCCCCACACCACCATGTTCTTGATGTCGGCGACGGCGACGCCGGCCTTGGCGGCCAGCTGCGACAGCGCGCGGTTGTGGTCCAGGCGCAGCATCGCGGTGAAGTTCTTGGCCGGCAGGTCCGGCGCCGACTTCATGGCGATGTAGGCGTTGGTGTTGGCCGGGTTGCCCACCACCAGCACCTTGACGTTGCGCGAGGCGACGTCGTTCAGGGCCTTGCCCTGCACGGTGAAGATCTCGGCGTTCTTCAGCAGCAGGTCCTTGCGCTCCATGCCCGGGCCGCGCGGCATCGCGCCGACCAGCAGGGCATAGTCGGCGTCCTTGAACGCGACCATGGGATCGTCGGTGCCGACCATGCCGGCCAGCAGCGGGAAGGCGCAGTCTTCCAGCTCCATCATCACGCCCTTGAGCGCGGCCTGGGCCTTCTCCAGCGGCAGTTCCAGCATCTGCAGGATGACCGGCTGGTCCTTGCCGAGCATTTCGCCGGAAGCGATGCGGAACAGCAGGGCATAGCCGATCTGGCCGGCAGCACCGGTAACGGCAACGCGGACGGGAGTCTTCATGGGGTGTTTCCTTCGCTATTGGATCGCAGATGGGATCGCAGGTTGAACGGATGCGGGCGCGCGGCCCGCGAACGGGAGGACGAAGCGTCCGCGCTTACAGGCGGTAGCCCAGCGGCTCCAGCCGCTGCTTGATCTCGTCCATGTTGTAGCCGTAGACGATGTCCTGGCCGACGATGGTCACCGGCACGCCGCGCGCGCCGACCGCGCTCATCGCGCGCTGGCCCTCGGGCGTGTCGATGTCGATGATGCGGTAGCGCACCTCGGCCAGCTCGAAGTCCTTGCGCAGCTTCTCGCAATAACCGCACCACTCCGCGGCGAGCATCACGATGCGCTTGTCGCCGGTGCTGCGGCGCGGGTCGTCCGGCTGCAGTTCGGCCGGACGCGAAGAGAACAGGCCGGCGAGGCTGCCGGACTTGAGCGCCTTGGCGCCGCCGATGCCGACGGCGGCCGCCAGAACGATCCAGAGCACGGTGGTGACACGCATGGGCTTCCTTTCTCCGGATCGTCTGGGTGGCCTGGAAATTCTTGCCGGGCTCAGGCGAGCTCGGCGAAGAATTCCTGGAAGCGCTGCAGGCCGGGGGCCAGCTGCGGGGTCGGACAGGTGTAGCTGATGCGCAGCGCGCGCGGCTCGCCGAACGCCGAACCGGGCACGCAGGCCACGCCCTTGGTTTCCAGCAGGGCGTTGCACAGGTCCATGTCGTTGCCGATCTTCAGGCCGCTGGGCTGGTGGGTCTTGCCGAAGGCGACGCTGATGTCCGGGAACACGTAGAACGCGCCCTGCGGACGCGGGCAGACCACGCCCGGGATCGCGTTCATCACCGCCATGACCTGGTCGCGCTTGGCCTGGAACTCGGCGCACTTCTGCGTCGGCACGTCCTGCGGACCGGACAGCGCGGCCACCGCGGCGGCGGTGACGATCTCCGGCACGTTGGTGATGTGGTTGGAGTTCATCGTGGTCACGGCCTGGGCGACCGATTCCGGCCCGGCCATGAAGCCCACGCGCCAACCCGGCATGCCGTAGGTCTTGGACAGCGAGTCGATGAAGATTACCCGGTCGCGCAGTTCCGGACGCGAGTGGACGAAGTTGTGGTAGCCCAGGCCGTCGAACACCATCCGGTTGTAGATGTCGTCGGTGATGATCCAGGTGTCCGGATGCTTGGCGACGACCGCGGCCAGCGCGTCGATTTCGTCCTTCGAATAGACCATGCCGGTCGGGTTCGAGGGATTGTTGAACAAGAACACCTTCGGCTTCTTCGCCAGCGCGGCGTCGAGCTGTTCCGGGGTGAGCTTGTAGTCCTGCGAGGCGGGGCAAGGCAGCAGGTCGATCTTGGCGTTGACGATCTCGGCGATGTCGAGATAGCTGGTCCAGTACGGCGTCGGGAACGCGATCGTGTCGCCTTCGTCGAGCAGCGCCTCGGCGATGTTGTAGATCACGTGCTTGGCGCCGATGCCGGTGGCGCAGTTGACCCGGCCGTAGCCGGTCAGGCCGATTTTGCCCATGTGCTCGATGAAGGCATCCAGCAGCGCGTCGGCACCGCGGTTGCTGCCGTATTGGCCGCTGTCTTTGGCGAGCGCTTCGCGCACCGCGGCGTAGACGTGCTCGCCGGGCAGGAAGTTGGGAACGCCGATCGAGAAGCTGATGATGTCGCGGCCTTCGGCCTTGAGCCGCTTGGCCTTTTCGGCAACCTGCATGATCGCGCTGGGCTTGGCGCGACCGATGCGCCGGGCGAGCTGGGGCATCGTAGAAACCTCGTGGGGTCGGGTACGTCGGGAGCGTGCGGGAGAGGTGCGCGACGGGGTTCCCGAAGGCTGCGAAACCGCCGGATCGAGCCGCAAAATGGTAGCACAGCGCTCGCCGGCGGCCGTGCGGCGCGATGCGCGCGGCGGCGTGCGCAACCGCGCCGATACGCGGCCGGGCCGGTGCCTGTGCCCGGCGTGGCGGACGGACCGGCGGCCGCGCGGCGTGGCCGGCGCCCGGCGCGAACGCAGGCGCGGCGGCCGGCGGCGGAAACCGCGGCCCGCAAACGCGAACGGCCCGGGATCGCTCCCGGGCCGTCGCCGGAACCGCGGCGGTTCGGCGCGAAGCCTTACGCCGACAGGATCTTGTTCCACTCGGCGACGCGGTCGGCCTTGGCGGCCAGCGCGGCGGCGGCGTCGCCTTCGATCTTGACCGACTTGATCTTGTCGCCCTGCTTGACCGCATCGACCACGTCCAGGCCTTCCACGACCTTGCCGAACACAGTGTGCTTGCCGTCCAGCCAATCGCAGACGATGTGGGTGATGAAGAACTGGCTGCCGTTGGTGCCCGGGCCGGCGTTGGCCATCGACAGCACGCCGCGCTGGTGGGTCAGGCCGTTGCGGGTTTCGTCCTCGAAGCGATAGCCCGGGCCGCCGGTGCCGGTGCCCTGCGGGCAGCCGCCCTGGATCATGAAGTTGGCGATGACGCGGTGGAAGTTCAGGCCGTCGTAGAAGCCGCGCTGGGCCAGGTTGACGAAGTTGGCGACGGTCAGCGGCGCCTTGTCGGCGGCGAGTTCCACGCGGATGGTGCCGCGGTCGGTGTCGAAGTTGGCGATCAGGCTCATGGTCCGGACTCGGTTCGGTGAGGGAGCCGCATAGCATACCGCCATGCCGGCCCCGGGCTGGCCGGCCGCCGCCGTCGGGCGCAGGCCGCCGGCGCGAACCGCCAGCACGGCCCGCTCGGACAGGCGTACGGCCCTGGGCGGCGCCCGTGCCGGGCCAGCCTGCCCTGCGCCAGCGCGGCGGATTCAGGCTCCGCGCCCGCGCAGGGCGGCGCCCGCGGTTTCGCGGAGGCCGGTTCCGACGGAGCCCGCTGCGGCCTGACCCGCTGCGGTTTCGCCCCCACCAAGCCCCTGCCGGCCCAGCCCGCTCTGGCGAACCCTCTCGAACAAAGCCTGCCCGGACCGGGCCGGTTCGACCGGGGAAGCCCTCAGAACCGCCGCCCCTTTTGCAGGGGGGAGGAAGGGACCCTTTCGTACCCTTCGCCCGCACCTTCCGGCCCGCGAATCGCCCCCCTTCCGACGACGATCCGCCCCCGCCTCCCCCGCCCGGCCCGCCTCAACCACCCGAACGTGGCCCGTTTCGGTTGCCGATGCCGCCGCATTGAGCGGACGGTCACCGTTGCCGGCTATAATGGTCGGCTATCTTCCTCAGCTATCGCGCCTCGCGGCGTCCCCTTCGCATGTCCATCGAACGCCTGCGCAATATCGCCATCGTCGCCCACGTCGACCATGGCAAGACCACCCTCGTCGACTGCCTCCTGAAGCAGTCGGGCACCCTGTCCGAACGCACGGTGCTGGCCGAGCGCGCGATGGACAGCAACGACCAGGAAAAGGAACGCGGCATCACCATCCTGGCCAAGAACACCGCCATCACCTGGCAGGGCAACCGCATCAACATCGTCGACACCCCGGGCCACGCCGACTTCGGCGGCGAGGTCGAGCGCGTGCTGTCGATGGTCGACTCGGTGCTGATCCTGGTCGACGCGATGGACGGCCCGATGCCGCAGACCCGCTTCGTCACCCAGAAGGCCTTCGCGATGGGCTTCAAGCCGATCGTGGTGGTCAACAAGATCGACCGCCCGGGCGCGCGTCCGGACTGGGTCATCGACCAGGTGTTCGACCTGTTCGACAAGCTCGGCGCCACCAACGAGCAGCTCGACTTCCCGATCGTCTACGCCTCGGCGCTGCACGGCTACGCCAGCCTCGACGACGCCGCCCGCTCGGGCGACATGACCCCGCTGTACGAAGCGATCATGAAGCACGTGCCGCCGCCGCAGGTCGATCTCGACGGCCCGTTCCAGATGCGCATCAGCCAGCTGGACTACAGCAACTTCGTCGGCCTGATCGGCATCGGCCGCATCCAGCGCGGCAAGGTCAAGAAGAACATGCCGGTCAGCGTGGTCGACCGCGAAGGCAAGAAGCGCCAGGGCAAGATCGTGCAGGTGCTGGGCTTCATGGGCCTGGAACGCATCGAGGCCGAGGAGGCCGAGGCCGGCGACATCGTCGCCATCGCCGGCGTCACCGACCTGTCGATCTCCGACACCGTGTGCGCGCTCGACGCGCCGGAAGCGCTGCCGGCGCTGACCGTGGACGAGCCGACCATCAGCATGACCTTCCAGGTCAACAACTCGCCGTTCGCCGGCCACAAGGAATACAGCGGCGGCAAGTTCCTCACCAGCCGCCAGCTGCGCGAGCGCCTGGAACGCGAGACCCTGCACAACGTCGCGCTGAAGGTCGAGGAAGGCTCCGACCCGGACAAGTTCCTGGTCTCCGGCCGCGGCGAGCTGCACCTGTCGGTGCTGATCGAGAACATGCGCCGCGAAGGCTTCGAGCTGGCCGTGTCGCGTCCGGAAGTGATCATCAAGGAAATCGACGGCCAGCTGATGGAGCCGATCGAACAGTTGGTGGTCGACATCGAAGAGCAGCACCAGGGCGGCGTGATGGAGAAGCTCGGCATCCGCAAGGCCCAGCTGAAGAACATGGAACCCGACGGCAAGGGCCGCGTGCGCCTGGACTACACCATCCCGGCGCGCGGCCTGATCGGCTTCCAGAACGAGTTCCGCACCCTGACCCAGGGCTCGGGCCTGCTGTTCCACGTGTTCGACCATTACGGCCCGAAGGAAACCGGCGCCATCGCCAAGCGTCCGAACGGGGTGATGATCGCCAACGCCGCCGGCGCCACTCCGGCCTACGCGCTGGGCCCGCTGGAAGAGCGCGGCCGCCTGTTCGCCGCCGAAGGCGACAACGTGTACGAAGGCCAGCTGATCGGCATCCACTCCAAGGACAACGACCTGACCGTCAACGCGATCAAGACCAAGCCGCTGACCAACATGCGCGCTTCGGGCAAGGACGACGCGATCAAGCTGACCCCGGCCATCAAGTACACCTTGGAGCAGGCGCTGGACTTCATCGAGGACGACGAGCTGGTCGAAGTCACCCCGAAGGAAATCCGCCTGCGCAAGAAGTTCCTCACCGAGAGCGATCGCAAGCGCGCCTCGCGCGCGGCCTGATCCTTGCTACCGTCGCCTTGCCCGCAAGGCGGCCGGGCCCCGCCTCTCCCGCCCGCGCGGGGAGGCAGGGGCCAGGAAACGCGCGCTCCGGCGCGCGTTCCGGTTTTCGCCGCCGGCGCGATCGACCCGACACAATCGGCGCCGCCAGCGGGAACCCCCACCGCGCCACGAAGATCGAACGCCGCATGCCCATGCACGATCTGATCGCTCCCGCTTCCCGCCGGCGCCCGCCGCCCGGCCCCGCCCGCGCCTGCGGCGCGCCGCCGCGATGACGCCGGCCGATCCCGCCTACGACCACGATCCCAAGGCCCACCCGGGCCTGCACGCCATCGCCGCGCTGGAAGCGGCCAAGGGCGTGCTGGCGCTGTCGGCGGCGAGCGGCCTGGAACTGCTCGGCCCGGCGCCGTTGCGGCGCTGGATCGACGAACTGATCCGCCATTTCCACCTCGACCCGCGGCACGGCTCGCTGGCCTGGCTCGCCAACGGCATCGGCCCGGATTCGATCCACCTGGCCGCGGCGATCGCGTTCGGCTACGCGCTGCTGCGCTTGCTCGAAGCCTGGGGCCTGTGGAAGGCGCGCGCCTGGGCCTCCTGGCTGGGCTGCATCGGCGCGGCGATCTACCTGCCGGTCGACCTGTACGCGCTGTGGAAGCACCCGGGCTGGCTGTCGATCGCGGTGCTGGCGATCAACGTGATCGTGGTCTGGATTCTCGCCCGCGACCTGGTCAAGCGGCGTCGCTGAGCGCGCCGCGACCGCCGCCGGCGGCCATGCGCGAGGCCGCGATCCGGCCGTCAATCACAGGCGCGGCCGCGGATCGCGGTGTATCGTCGGCAAGTCGCGGCCGCTGCGCCGCGACCGGCCCACTCCCCAACGAGGAACGCTCATGAAGACCTGGTCCAAGCCTCAGATCCGCGAGATCTCGGTCGGCTGCGAAATCAATTCGTACTCGTCCGGCGATCTGTTCTGAGCATGTCCGCTTCCGCCGCCGCGACGCGCGCGAGGCCCGGTGCCGATGCCCAAGGCCGGCGATGATGCGCATCGTCGTGCTCGGAGCGGCGGCCGGAGGCGGCTATCCGCAGTGGAACTGCAACACCCCCGGCAGCCGCCAGGCCTGGCGCCAGGCGCCGGGGCATAAGCGCCGCACCCAGGCCAGCATCGCGGTCAGCGCCGACGGCGAACGCTGGCTGCTGATCAACGCCTCGCCGGATTTCCGCCAGCAGGTGCTGGCCGCGCCCGCCTTGTGGCCGCGCGACGGCCTGCGCCATTCGCCGATCGAAGCGGTGCTGCTGAGCAGCGGCGAGATCGACCACATCGCCGGCCTGCTGTCGATGCGCGAACGCCAGCGTTTCGACCTGTGGGCCAGCGCGCGCGTGCATCAGCTGCTGCGCGACAACCCGATCTTCGACGCGCTGGACCCGGCCTACGTGCGCCGGCGCGCGCTGGCGCTGGACGCGCCGCTGGAGATCGACGGCCTGGAGCGCCCGCTCGGCCTGCGCGTCACCGCCTTCGCCGTGCCCGGCAAGGTGCCCTTGTTCATGGAGTCGCGGGTCGCGGACCTGGCCGGCGACGCCGAGCACACGCTGGGCCTGGAGATCGACGACGGCCGCGAGCGTTGCTATTACATCCCCGGCTGCGCGGCGATGACCGACGCCCTGCGCGAACGCGTGCGCGGCGCCGCGCTGGTGTTCTTCGACGGCACCGTCTGGCACGACGACGAACTGATCCGCGCCGGCGTCGGCAGCAAGACCGGCGCGCGCATGGGCCACATGAGCGTGGCCGGCGAGCGCGGCACCCTGGCGGCGTTCGCCGACCTGGCGGTGGCGCGCAAGGTCTTCGTCCACCTCAACACCACCAACCCCCTGCTCGACGACGCCTCGTCCGAGCGCGCGCACGCCGCCGCGCAAGGCTGGGAAGTCGCCGAGGACGGCATGGAGATCCAGCTGTGAGCGCCCGCCCCGCCCCCTCGCCGCTCGACCGCTGCGACGCCCGTGCCGATACCGATGCCGCCCGCCCGTTGAGCGCGGCGGAACTGGAGGCGCGGCTGCGCGCGATCGGCGCCGAGCGCTACCACGACCGCCACCCCTTCCACGCCCTGCTGCACGGCGGCCGGCTGGACCGCGGCCAGGTCCAGGCCTGGGCGCTGAACCGCTACGAGTACCAGCGCTGCATCCCGCTCAAGGACGCGGCCTTGCTGGCGCGGATCGAGGATCCGCAGCTGCGCCGGGTCTGGCGCCAGCGCATCGTCGACCACGACGGCGACGGCCCCGACGAGGGCGGCATCGCCCGCTGGCTGCGCCTGACCGACGCGCTGGGCCTGGACCGCGAGCTGGTCGAATCCGGGCGCGCCCTGCTGCCGGCGACCCGCTTCGCCGCCCAGGCCTACATCCGGTTCGTGCGCGAGCGCAGCCTGCTCGAAGCGATCGCGTCCTCGCTGACCGAACTGTTCGCGCCGACCATCATCGGCCAGCGCGTCGCCGGCATGCTCGCCAACTACGACTTCGTGTCCAAGCAGGCGCTGGCCTATTTCGACTCGCGCCTGCACCAGGCGCCGCAGGACGCGAACTTCGCCCTCGACTACGTGCTGCGCCACGCCCGCACCCGCGAGCAGCAGGACGCGGTCTGCGCCGCGCTGCGCTTCAAGTGCGATGTGCTGTGGTCGATGCTCGACGCGCTGCACTTCGCCTATGTCGAGCCGCGTCTGCCGCCGCCCGGCGCGTTTTTGCCGCAGGCATGCTCGCCGGAGTCGGACGCATGAGCGCGCTGCCGCAAACGCCGGCGCCCGACGCGATCCCGCGCTTCCCGCCCGGCGTGCGCTTGCAACACGACCGCGCGCGCGATCAGTGGGTGCTGCTCGCCCCGGAGCGCGTCGTCGAGCTCGACGAGATCGCCCACGCCGTGCTCGCGCGCGTGGATGGCGCGACCCGCGTCGACACGATCGTGGCCGCACTCGCCGCCGAATACGGCGCCGAGCCGTCCGAGGTCGGCGCCGACGTCGGCGAGTTGTTCGCGACCTTGCTCGAGCGCCGCCTACTGGCCCTGGCGCCGGCGACATGAACGCCGTGCCGTCGGCGCCGGACCCGATCGCGCGCCGCGCGCCGGCGCCGCCGCTGGCGGTGCTGCTGGAACTCACCCATCGCTGCCCGTTGGCGTGCCCGTACTGCTCCAACCCGCTGCGCCTGGTCGGCCAGCGCGAAGAACTTGCCACCGCCGACTGGCTGCGCGTGCTCGACCAGGCGGCCGAACTCGGCGCGCTGCAGGTGCACTTCTCCGGCGGCGAACCGACCCTGCGCCGCGATCTGCCCGAACTGGTCGCGCGCGCCCGCGCGCTGGGCCTGTACGCCAATCTGATCACCTCCGGCATCGGCCTCGACCGCACACGCCTGCAAGCCCTGCAGCAGGCCGGGCTCGACCATTTGCAACTGAGCCTGCAGGACAGCGAAGCCGCCGGCGCCGACCGCATCGCCGGCTACGACGGCGCGCACCGGCGCAAGCTCGCGCTGGCGCAATGGTGCCGCGAGTTGGACCTGCCGCTGACCCTCAACGCGGTGATCCATCGCCACAATGCCGGACGCGTGGCGGCGATGATCGAACTCGCGCTCGAACTCGGCGCCGGCCGGCTGGAAGTCGCGCATACCCAATACTACGGCTGGGGCTTGAAGAACCGCGCCGCGCTGATGCCGACCCGCGAACAGCTCCAGGCCGCGACCGCCGCCGTCGAAGCCGCGCGCGAACGCCTGCGCGGCCGCCTGACCATCGACTACGTCACCCCCGACTATTACGCGCGCCGCCCCAAGGCTTGCATGGGCGGCTGGGCGCAGCGTTTCGTCAACATCAGTCCGGAAGGCAAGGTGCTGCCCTGCCACGCCGCCGAAACCATCGACGGCCTGCGCTTCGAATCGGTGCGCGAGCGCAGCCTCGGCGAGATCTGGCGCGAGTCGGAAGCGTTCGCGCGCTTCCGCGGCAGCGACTGGATGCCCGAGCCGTGCCGCGGCTGCGAACACCGCGAGCGCGACTGGGGCGGCTGCCGCTGCCAGGCGCTGGCGCTGAGCGGCCGCGCCGATACTCTCGACCCGGTCTGCGAGCGCTCGCCCGACCATGCCCGGGTGCGCGCGCTGGCCGAACGCGAGTCGCAGGCGCCGGCGCCGGACTTCGTCTACCGCCGCCCGTCGCGACCGGTCGCCGCCGTGGACGACGACGCGGACGGCGACGCGCCCGCCTGAGCGCACGGCCGCCCGGCGCCGGGCATACTCGACGGCGAGCCACGCAGGGGAGCGCTCGCATGCCCAGCCCGTCCTTCGTCCTCCGCCTCGGCGCCTTGGCGCTGGTCCTGGGCTTGGCCGCTTGCGCCAGCGCGCCTTCGACCGCGCCGCGCACCGGCGCCGCCGAGCCGGCGGCCGGGCGGGCACCGGCCGACCCGCTGCGCATCGTCGAAGCCGACCTGGCGACCTTGAGCGCGCGCATGGCCGGCGGCGACCTCAGCAGCGCGCGCCTGACCGAGGCCTACCTGGACCGCATCGCCGCGCTCGACGACGCCGGTCCGCGCCTCAATGCGGTGATCGAACTCAATCCCGACGCGCTCGGCGAAGCGCGCGCGCTCGACGCCGAACGCAAGGGCGGGCAGGTGCGCGGGCCGCTGCACGGCATCCCGGTGCTGCTCAAGGACAATATCGACGCGCTGCCGATGGCCAACTCGGCCGGCTCGCTAGCCCTGGCCGAACACCGCCCGCGCCGCGACGCGCCCCTGGTCGCCGCGTTGCGCGCGGCCGGCGCGGTGATCCTGGGCAAGACCAATCTCAGCGAGTGGGCCAACTTCCGTTCGACCCGCTCGACCTCGGGCTGGAGCGCGCGCGGCGGCCAGACCCGCAATCCGTACGCGCTGGACCGCAGCGCCTGCGGCTCCAGTAGCGGCACTGGCGCGGCGATCGCCGCCAGCCTGGCCGCGGTCGGAGTCGGCACCGAAACCGACGGCAGCATCCTGTGCCCAGCGGCGATGAACGGCCTGGTGGGCTTCAAGCCCAGCGTCGGTCTGGTCAGCCGCGCCGGCATCATCCCGATCTCGTCCAGCCAGGACAGCGCCGGGCCGATGGCGCGCAGCGTCGCCGACGCCGCGCAGTTGCTCAACGTCCTGGCCGCGGCCGAGGCCGGCGGCGACCGCGCCGCACAGGCCGCCGCCGGCAAGCGCGCGCCGGACTACGTCGCCGCGCTCGACGCCGACGCGTTGCGCGGCGCGCGCTTGGGCCTGTTGCGCGACAGCGGCGTGCGCAGCCACCCGGACCAGGACGCAGCGCTGCAGCGCGCGCTGCAGCGCATGCGCGAAGCCGGCGCGACCGTGGTCGAGGTGCGCATGCCGACCCAGGGCAAATGGGACGGGCCCGAGTTCGAGGTGCTGCTGTACGAATTCAAGGACGGCCTGCAGCGCTATCTGCGCGACAGCGACGCGCCGATCAAGACGCTGGACGAATTGATCGCGTTCAATCGCGCCCAGGCCGAGCGCGAGATGCCGTTTTTCGGCCAGGAGCTGTTCGAACAGGCAGCGAAGAAAGGCCCGTTGACCGAGCCGGCCTATCGCAAGGCCGCGGCGCGGGCGCGCCAACTCGCCGGCACGCAGGGCATCGATGCCTTGGTGAACAAGCACCGCCTCGACGCCTTGATCGCGCCCGCGACCACCCCGGCCTTCATGGCCGACCCGGTCAACGGCGACGCCTTCGGCGGCGCCAGCTGGGGCGCGGCCGCGGTCGCCGGGTATCCCAGCCTGACCGTGCCGATGGGCGAAGCCCAGGGCCTGCCGGTCGGCCTGGCCTTCATGGGCCCGCGCTGGAGCGACGCGCGCCTGCTCTCGCTCGGCTACGCCTTCGAGCAAGCCACCGGCGCCCGCCGCGCGCCGCGGTATCCGGTCAGCGTCAATCCGTAGCAGCAAGAGCACATCGACCCGGCGTTCTCCCAAACCCGAGACAGCGGCAGCCGAGCGAGACGGACAGCCCATCGGCTGTCCGCATCTTCTCCCGGAGCCCAAGCCGCAAATGCAATTCGGACCGTCGCTCCAAGCAATCCCCAATCCCCAATCCCCAATCCCGAACCCCAAATCCCGCCCAAAAGAAAAAGCCCGCCGAAAGGCGGGCTGTTTTCTCGGGCATCCGGCTCAGGCCGGCGCCGCGATCTGCGCCTGCTTGCGCACGATCAGCATCGCCACCTCCAGCGCCTGCTCGTAGTTCAGGCGCGGGTCGACGGTGGAGCGGTAGGCGCGTTCCAGATCGCTCTCGGTCAGCTCGCGCGCGCCGCCCAGGCACTCGGTGACGTCCTCGCCGGTCAACTCCAGGTGCACGCCGCCCAGGCGCGTGCCGGCGGCCGCGTGCAGCTCGAACGCGGTCTCGATCTCGGCGCGGATATTGCGGAAGCGGCGGGTCTTGTAGCCGTTGCTGGTGCTCTCGGTGTTGCCGTGCATCGGATCGCACACCCACAGCACGCGGCGGCCGTCGCGGCGCATCGCGTCGAGCAGGGTCGGCAGCTTGTCCGCGATCTGGCTCGCGCCCATGCGATGGATGAAGGTCAACCGGCCCGGCTCGTCGTCGGGGTTGAGCAGGTCCACCGTGCGCAGCAGCTGGTCCGGCGTGACCGACGGGCCGACCTTGAGCGCGATCGGATTGCGGATGCCGCGGAAGTACTCGGCATGGGCGCCGTCGACCGCCGCGGTGCGCATGCCGATCCACGGGTAATGGGTGCTGAGGTTGAACCAGCCCCAATGGCGCGGCACCTGCCGGGTCAGCGACTCCTCGTACGGCAACAGCAGGGCTTCGTGCGAGGTGTAGAAGTCGACCCGGTTGAGGTTGTGCACTTCCGAACCCGACAGGGTTTCCATGAAGCGCACCGCGTCGCCGATCGCGTTGACCATGCGCCGGTACTCGTCGGCCAGCGGCGAGTGGCCGACCCAGCTCAGGTTCCAGTACTCGGGGTGGTGCAGGTCGGCGAAGCCGCCGTCGATCAACGCGCGGACGAAGTTCATCGTCATCGCCGAACGCGCGTGCGCCTTGATCATGCGCCGCGGGTCGGGCTTGCGCGCGGTCTCGTTGAAGGCCGGTCCATTGACCATGTCGCCGCGGTAGCTCGGCAAGGTCACGCCGTCGATGGTCTCGGTGTCGGCCGACCGCGGCTTGGCGTACTGGCCGGCGAAGCGGCCCACGCGCACCACCGGCTTGCGCATGCCGTGCACCAGCACCAGGCTCATCTGCAGCAGCACCTTGAGCCGGTTGGAGATCACGTCCGAGCTGCACTGGTCGAAGCTCTCGGCGCAATCTCCGCCCTGCAGCAAAAATCGCTTGCCATCCTGGGCTTCGGCCAGTTGCTGCTTCAGCGACAGGATCTCCCACGAGGTCACCAGCGGCGGCAGCTGCCGCAGCTCCTGCAAGGCGCTGTCCAACTCGGCCGCGTCCGGATAGCTCGGCAACTGCAGTGCGGTGCGCTCGCGCCAGGAGGTCGGGCTCCAGTCGGCGGGCAGATTGACGGCACGGAGGTTGCTGCGATCGGAGGCGCTCATTTCCTTGGATTCCGTTTGGGGCTTGCGAGGGAGGGAGTGGTCGGGTGAATGGGAGGGCGGCGGGACGGGTAGCGGGAAAGCGTCGGTACTACTGGGGTCAACGGCCGCGGAACGCGGCATAGGCCGCCCACACGGCCAGCACGATGAAGCAGATCAGGCTCCAGGCCGGCATGGCCAAACCGAGGAAGGTCCAGTCCACCGCCGCGCACTCGCCCGAGCCGGTCATGACCTTGCGGATGACGCCGGCGATGGGCATCGCCTCGAGCATGTAGTCCAGGCCCGGGCCGCAGGCCGGCACCTGATCCGGCGGGAGGTGCTGCAGGCGGACATGGTTGCCGGCCACGGCGATGCCGGCCAGCGCGGCCAGCAGGCTCAGCACGCCGTAAGCGCGGCGGCCGCCGGGCTTGCGCGGGCCGTGGATAGCGCCGAGCAGGAACACCAGGCCGAGAGCGAAGAACGCCACCCGCTGGAAGATGCACAGCGGGCACGGCTCCAGATGCTGGTAGAGCTGGAGATAGAAGGCGTAGGCAAGCAGACCCGCGCAGGCCAGGAAGCCGAGCAGGAATTGGATCCGGAAGGAGGCTTTGAAAGGGTTCATGTACACACCATACGGGTCGGGGTTGGGTCGTGCCAATGTCCAATCGGCATGAATTCGAGCAACGCTGCGTCGCGCCGCAGCCCGAATGGACTGCGCCGGCGGCACGAAAGTTGCCGCCCTGCGACGATTCGTCCTCGCAGCCGATGCTGCGGATCGATGCGACCGGATTCCCGTCTGCCCAAGCCCTCTTGTAGTCCCAGGTCGGACCATACCGGCTCGCGACATTTACCGTGGTAACCGTTGCCGGCGTAACCGTCGCCGGAAAGCAAAAACCCCGACCTCTCGGCCGGGGTTTTCGCTCGCATGGGCCCCGACCGTCGTGCGGCCGAGACCCAGTGTGCTGGCTGTTCGTCGCGCCGGCTGCGGCGCGGACGTCTTACTCGGCCGCCGCTTCCGGACGGTCGACCAGCTCCACATAGGCCATCGGCGCGTTGTCGCCGGCACGGAAGCCGCACTTCAGGATGCGCAGGTAGCCGCCCGGACGGCTCGCGTAACGCGGGCCCAGGGTGGTGAACAAGGTGCCGACGGCTTCCTTGTCGCGCAGGCGCGAGAAGGCGAGGCGGCGGTTGGCGACGCCGTCCTGCTTGGCCAGGGTGATCAGCGGCTCGGCGACGCGACGCAGTTCCTTGGCCTTGGGCAGGGTGGTGCGGATGAGGCCGTGCTTGATCAGCGAGGCCGCCATGTTGGTGAACATGGCATCGCGGTGAGCGCTGGTGCGGCTGAATTTACGGCCGGCTTTCTGGTGACGCATGGCTGTGATTCCTGATGAATGTTGGGACGGTTGGACTTCGCTGTCGCCATCCAGGCGTTGGAGCATTGGACTGCGGGTGGTCCGAACCGGCCATCCTTGACCGGCAGGCCGCGGACTTCGGTCCGTCGGCGGTGGTGCGGTGGTGCTGGACTACGGTGTCGCTTGAATCAAGAATCCACGCTTCGGCTAACCTCGGCGTGGACTCTTGTCGTTCCGCGGCCCGGCGCACTGCGTCGGGCGTTCGCCCCGGCCGCGCGGCGGCGCCGCGCAGCGAGGCTTGGGCTCACCCCATCATCCCGTGCGAAGCGATACCGGCCGGCGGCCAGTTCTCGAGCTTCATGCCGAGGGACAGGCCGCGCTGAGCCAGCACTTCCTTGATCTCGGTGAGCGACTTCTTGCCCAGGTTCGGGGTCTTGAGCAGCTCGACTTCGGTCTTCTGGATCAGATCGCCGACGTAGTAGATGCTCTCGGCCTTGAGGCAGTTGGCCGAACGCACGGTCAGCTCGAGGTCGTCGATCGGGCGCAGCAGGATCGGATCGATGCCGCTGGTGGCCGGCTTCTGCGCACCGCGGTCGCGGTGGGTGAAGTCGCCGAACACCGACAGCTGATCGGTGAGGATGTCGGCGGCGGTGCGCACGGCTTCCTCGGCGTCGATCGTGCCGTTGGTTTCGATGTCCAGCACCAGCTTGTCGAGGTCGGTGCGCTGTTCGACGCGCGCGGCTTCGACGGCGTAGGCGACGCGACGGACCGGCGAGAAGCTGGCGTCCAGCATCAGGCGGCCGATGGCGCGGGTTTCTTCGTCCGGACGACGGCGGGCGGCCGCCGGCTGGTAGCCGAAGCCGCGCTCGATCTTCAGACGCATGTTGATCGCCGTGTCCTTGGTCAGGTGGCAGATCACATGGTCGGTGTTGAGGATTTCGACGTTGTGGTCGGTCTTGATGTCGCCGGCGGTGACGATGCCGGGGCCCTGCTTGGCCAGCGACAGCGTCGAGGACTCGCCGGTGTGCATGCGGATGGCGACGTCCTTGAGGTTCAGCAGAACCTCCAGCACGTCCTCTTCCAGACCTTCGACCGTGGTGTACTCATGCAGCACGCCGTCGATTTCGACCTCGGTGATGGCGAAACCCGGGATCGACGACAGCAGCACGCGGCGCAGCGCGTTGCCCAGCGTGTGGCCGTAGCCGCGCTCCAACGGTTCGATCACGACTTTCGCGCGATTGCCGTTGAGGCGTTCGATCTGCGGACCGCGCGGGCGCAGTACCTGGTTGGCGGTAACCGTCATGTTTCGGTGTCTCCAATGACCTCCGCCGGGGGGCGACGGAAGGCTTTAGCTCTTGGAGCCCCCTCGATTCGAGGGAGCGGCCGGCGCGTATGCCGCGCCGACCTGGGTTGCCGGCGAAGGCGGTGCCGTTGCGGAACCGCCTGCGCCCAGCACTATTACTTGCTGTACAACTCGACGATCAGCGCTTCGTTGATGTCGGCCGGCAGGTCCGCGCGATCCGGAACCGCCTTGAACACGCCGCTGAACTTCTTGCTGTCGACTTCGACCCACGACGGCGACAGGTCCATCTGCGAGGAGACGGTCAGCGATTCCTGCACGCGCAGCTGCTTCTGGGCGCGTTCGGACAGGGCGATCGCGTCGCCGGCCTTGACCTGGTACGACGGCAGGTTCACCGACTTGCCGTTGACCGTGACGCCGCGGTGCGAGACCAGCTGACGGGCGGCCGGACGGGTGACGGCGAAGCCCATGCGATAGACGACGTTGTCCAGACGGGTTTCCAGCAACTGCAGCAGGTTCTCGCCGGTGTTGCCCTTCTTGGTCGAGGCCTTCTTGTAGTAGTTGCGGAACTGACGTTCCAGCAGACCGTAGATACGCTTGACCTTCTGCTTTTCGCGCAGCTGGGTGGCGTAGTCGGACAGCTTGCCCTTGCGGGCGGTCGGGCCATGCTGGCCGGGCTTCTGCTCGAGCTTGCACTTCGAGTCGAGCGCGCGCGCGGACGACTTCAGGCCGAGGTCGGCGCCTTCGCGACGGGCGAGCTTACAGGTGGGGCCAATATAACGAGCCATGGTTCTTCAGCTCCTCAGACGCGACGCTTCTTCGGCGGACGGCACCCGTTGTGCGGGATCGGCGTCACGTCGATGATGTTGATGATCTTGTAACCGACGTTGTTCAGCGAACGAACGGCGGACTCACGACCCGGGCCCGGGCCCTTGATGCGGACTTCCAGCGACTTGACGCCGTAGTCGAGCGCAGCGCGGCCGGCCTTTTCGGCGGCGACCTGGGCGGCGAACGGAGTCGACTTGCGCGAGCCGCGGAAACCCGCGCCGCCCGAAGTCGCCCACGACAGCGCGTTGCCCTGGCGGTCGGTGATCGTGATGATGGTGTTGTTGAAAGAAGCGTGGACGTGGGCGATGCCGTCGGTGACGACGCGCTTGATCTTCTTCTTGGTCTTGACTGCTGCCGGCTTGGCCATGGTCTAGGTCCCCTTACTTCTTGATGGCCTTGCGCGGACCCTTACGGGTACGAGCATTGGTCCGGGTACGCTGACCGCGCAGCGGCAGGCCGCGACGGTGACGCAGGCCGCGATAGCAGCCCAGGTCCATCAGACGCTTGATGGCGATGCCGATTTCGCGGCGCAGGTCGCCTTCGACCACGAACTTGCCGACCTCGGCGCGCAAGCGCTCGACTTCCGGCTCGGACAGGTCGCGGATCTTGGTGGTCGAGGTCACACCTGCGGTTTCGCAGATCTGCTTCGAACGGGTACGGCCGATGCCGTAGATGCTCTGGAGCCCAACCCAGACATGCTTCTGGGCAGGCAAATTGACGCCCGCAATACGCGCCATAACGCGATCTCCAACTGGTTTGGCGGCCAGGACGGATTAATCCTGGCGGAGTGAACTGGAAATTGTATCTAGGTCTCGGGTTAATAGGAAGCCCCGCGGCACCAGAGGTGCCACGGAACTCCGGCATGGGGAGTGTGCCCATGCTCCGGCGACGAGTCTGAACTGGCTGAATGAGGCGATGCCCTGCCCCCTCAGCCCCGCGCGCTACTCTGGCGCGCGAACCGGTCCTGACTCACCCGCGCGCGAGACCGCCGCGCGAGCCGCCCTTCAAGTTCGCTTTCTTCAACAGGCTTTCGTACTGATGCGACATCAGATGAGCCTGGATTTGAGCGATGAAATCCATCACCACGACCACCACGATCAGCAGCGAAGTGCCGCCGAAGTAGAACGAGGTGCCCAGTTGGGTACGCATGACCTCCGGCAGGAGGCAGACGATCACCAGGTAAATCGCGCCGGCCGCCGTCAAGCGGGTCAGCACGCCGTCAACGTAGTCCGCCGTCGCCTTGCCCGGACGGATGCCCGGAATCAACGCACCCGACTTCTTCAGGTTGTCGGCGGTTTCCTGCGAGTTGAACACCAGCGCCGTGTAGAAGAACGCGAAGCCGACGATCAGACCAGCATACAGGATCATGTGCACGGGTTCACCCGGATTCAGCCACTGGCTGAGCCGCTGCAGGAACCCGGAGAAGCCGCTGCCGCTGTTGTTCTGGGCGAACCAGGTCGCGGCGGTAGCCGGGAACATGACGATGCTGGAGGCGAAGATCGCCGGGATCACGCCCGCCATGTTGAGCTTCAGCGGCAGGAACGACGCCTGGTTCATGTAGGCGTTGCGCCCGCCCTGACGCCGGGCGTAGTTCACCGTGATCCGGCGCTGGCCGCGTTCGACGAACACGACCAGGTAGGTGAAGCCGACCACCAGCAGGACCACGACGATGGCCGCGATCGCGCTCATGTCGCCGTTGCGGATCTGCTCGAACATCTGCAGCAGCGCGGCGGGCAGGCCCGCGACGATACCGGCGAAGATGATCAGCGAAACGCCGTTGCCGACGCCGCGCTCGGTGATCTGCTCGCCCAGCCACATCAGGAACATGGTGCCGGCGGTCAGCGCGATCACCGCGGTCAGGATGAAGCCCATGCCCGGCGAATACACCACCGGCACGCCATTGGGCGCCATGCTCGACTGCAGGCCCGCGGCGATGCCCCAGGCCTGGAACACGGCCAGCGGAATCGCGCCCATCCGCGACCACTGGTTGATCTTGCGCCGGCCCGATTCGCCTTCCTTCTGGATGGCCTTCAGGCTGGGCACGATCTGCACCAGCAGCTGGACGATGATCGATGCCGAGATGTACGGCATCACGTTCAGCGCGAACAGGCTGAAGCGATGCAGGGCGCCGCCCGAGAACATGTTGAACATGTCCACGATCGTGCCCTGCTTGGTCGACATGAATTCGACCATCGCCTGCGGGTTGACGCCCGGCACCGGGATGTAGCTGCCGATGCGGTAGACGATCAAAGCGCCGATCACGAACAGCAAACGCTGACGGAGCTCGGTGAACTTACCGAGCCCGCCACCGAGGCCAGCCATCGCGTTGCCGCTCCGCGCCATGCGTCGGTTACTCCTCGACCTTGCCGCCGGCCGCTTCGATCGCGGCCTTGGCGCCGGCCGTGGCCAGCACGCCCTTGAGCACGAACTTCTTGGTCAGCTCGCCCTTCTTGACGATCTTGGCCTGCTTGGCCGTGCTCGGGACGAGCTTGGCGGCCTTCAGCGCGGCGAAATCGACGTCGCCGGCGTCCAGCTTGTCCAGCTGGTACAGCAGCACTTCGGCGGTGTCCTTGGCCAGCTTCGAGCGGAAGCCGATCTTCGGCAGGCGGCGCTGCATGGGCATCTGGCCGCCTTCGAAGCCGGCCTTGATCTTGCCCTTACCGGCGCGCGCGAACGAACCCTTGTGACCGCGACCGGCGGTCTTGCCCAGGCCCGAACCGATGCCGCGACCGACGCGAGTACGCTCCTGACGAGCGCCGTCGGCCGGCTTGAGAGTGTTGAGACGCATGATGATTACTCCTCGACCTGGACGAGGTAGTGAACCTTGTTGATCAGGCCGCGCACCTGCGGGCTGTCCTTCAGTTCACGCACGTCGTTGAGCTTGTTCAGGCCCAGCGCCTTCACCGACAGGCGGTGACGCGACTGGGTGCCACGCAGACCCTTGACCAGACGCACCTTGACGGTGCCGGTACCGGCTTCGTTCTTAGCCATTGAGGAGATCCTCCACCTTCTTGCCGCGCTTGGCCGCGATCTTGGCCGGCGAATGCATGTCGGTCAGGCCCTTCAGGGTAGCGCGGACCAGGTTGATCGGGTTGCGCGAACCCACGGCCTTGGCCAGCACGTTCTTGACGCCGACCGCTTCGAGCACGGCGCGCATCGCGCCGCCGGCGATCACGCCGGTACCTTCCGAAGCCGGCTGCATGAACACGCGGGCGGCGCCGTGACCGGCCTTGACCGAGTGCCACAGGGTGCCGTTGTTGAGCTCGACGTTGGCCATGCTCTTGCGGGCGTATTCCATCGACTTCTGGATCGCGACCGGCACTTCGCGCGCCTTGCCGTAACCGAAACCGACCTTGCCGTTGCCGTCGCCCACCACCGTCAGCGCGGTGAAGGTGAACTGGCGACCGCCCTTGACGGTCTTGCTGACGCGGTTGACCGCGATCAGCTTCTCGATCATGCCGTCGTCGATCTCTTCGCGGTTGCGATCGCGATCGCGACCCCGCGGTTCACGTTCGTTAGCCATTGCTATATCTCTTTAGTTGAAAGGATTTGCGGCTTGGCCGCTTATCGTTGTGGGCTGCAGCGGATGTTTCGCCGACGGGGCACTAATCCTGTCGGCGCCCGACCCTGAACCCGGGCCGGCGGGGAATGCGTTTAGGCGTGGGGGCGAGCCCCCACGCCTTCAAGCCTTAGAACTGCAGGCCGCCTTCGCGAGCGGCTTCGGCCAGCGCCTTGATGCGGCCGTGGTAGCGGTAGCCCGAGCGGTCGAACGCGACCTTCTCGATGCCCGCGGCCTTGGCGCGCTCGGCGATGATCTGGCCGACCTTGGTCGCGGCGTCGGCGTTCTTGCCGTTCTTCAGGCCTTCCTTGACTTCGGCCTGCACGGTCGAGGCCGAGGCCAGGACGCGCGAACCGTCGTGGGTGAAGACCTGGGCGTACAGGTGCTGACCGGTGCGCAGCACGGTCAGGCGCGGCACGCCGAGTTCACGGATGTGCGCACGGGTCGACTTGGCGCGGCGCAGGCGGGCGATGTTCTTCTTCATGATCTGGTCTCCGAAAGCTGAAAGCTTGGTGTCTCGGGGGCCGGCGAGGGGCCGGCGCCCTACCCGTTAGGCCTTCTTGGCTTCCTTACGGATGATGACTTCGCCGGCGTACTTCACGCCCTTGCCCTTGTAGGGCTCCGGCGGACGGAAACCGCGAATCTTGGCGGCGACTTCGCCGACGCGCTGCTTGTCCGCGCCCTGGACCAGGATCTCGGTCTGGGTCGGGGTGGCCAGCGTGATGCCTTCCGGCGCCTTGAACACGACCGGATGGGAGAAGCCCAGGGCCAGGCTCAGGTCCTTGCCCTGCATCGAGGCGCGGTAACCGACGCCGACCAGCTCGAGCTTGCGCTCGAAGCCTTCCGACACGCCCTTCACCATATTGGCGAGGATGGCGCGCAGGGTGCCGGTCAGCGGGATCAGCGCGGCGTCTTCGGTCACGAAGACGGCCTCGTTGTTCTCGACCTTCAGGTTGATGGCGGCCGGCTTGGCGATCGACAGCGAGCCCTTCGGGCCCTTGGCGACGACGGCGTCGGCCTGAACGTTGATTTCGACGCCCTTCGGCAGGGCGATCGGCTTCTTGGCAACTCGGGACATGGGTCTATTCCTCCCTTAGGCCACGAAGCACAGGACTTCACCGCCGACGCCCTGCTGGCGCGCCTGCGCATCGGTCATGATGCCCTTCGAGGTGGAGATGATGGCCACGCCGAGGCCGCCGAGGACCTTGGGCAGCGCGTCCTTGCCGCGGTACTGACGCAGGCCCGAACGGGAGTAGCGCTCCAGGCGCTCGATCACCGGCTTGCCTTCGTAGTACTTCAGCGAGATTTCGAGTTCGGACTTGCCGCCACCGAGATCGGTGACGCGCGAATCCAGGATGTAGCCCTCGTCCTTCAGCACGGCGGCGATGGCCACCTTCACCTTGGACGACGGCATCTTCACCGTCTGCTTGCGCACAGCGGCCGCATTCTTGATGCGGACCAGCATGTCGGCGATGGGATCAGTCATGCTCATTAAAAGTCACCTATGAGTAGCACCGATATCCGCGGGATTGCGAATTTCAGTTGTATTTGCAACGTTGCAACAACGCCAGCGCGGCCCGGAGGCCGCGCTGGTGGGTCCGTCCCCGGGCCGGAGCCCGGGGAGCCGGCAAGCATAACAGACTTTTACCAGCTTGCCTTGCGCAGGCCCGGAACGTCGCCGCGCATGGTGGCTTCGCGCAGCTTGTTGCGGCCGAGGCCGAACTTGCTGTACACGCCACGCGAGCGGCCCGACAGGGCGCAGCGGTTGCGCTGACGGCTCGGCGAGGAGTCGCGCGGCAGCTTCTGCAGCTTGACCACGGCGTCCATCTTCTCTTCGTACGAAGCCGATTCGCTGGAGATGATCTTCTTCAGCGCTTCGCGCTTGGCGGCGAACTTCTTCACCAGCTTGGTCCGCTTGAGGTCGCGGTTGACCATGGAGGTCTTAGCCATTGTTCGATCCTAGCCTCAGTTGCGGAACGGGAAGCGGAAGGCTTCGAGCAGGGCCTTGGCCTCGGCGTCGGTCTTCGCGGTCGTGGTGATCGCGATGTCCATGCCGCGCAGGGCGTCGACCTGGTCGAAGTCGATTTCCGGGAAGATGATCTGTTCCTTGACGCCCATGTTGTAGTTGCCGCGGCCGTCGAACGAACGACCCGACACGCCGCGGAAGTCGCGGACGCGCGGCAGCGAGATGTTGATCAGGCGGTCCAAGAACTCGAACATCTTGGCGCGGCGCAGGGTGACCTTGGCGCCGATCGGCCAGCCGTCGCGGATCTTGAACGAAGCCACCGACACGCGGGACTTGGTCACGATCGGCTTCTGGCCGGCGATCTTGGTCATGTCGGCGACGGCATTTTCCAGGATCTTCTTGTTGGTGGCGGCTTCGCCCACGCCCATGTTCAGCGTGATCTTGACGAGGCGCGGCACTTCCATCGGGTTCTTGTAGCCGAACTTTTCAGTCAGCGCCGGAACCACTTCTTTCTTGTAGAACTCTTCGAGCCGGGTGGTCATTTCAGCATTCCTCAGGCGTCGACCGCCTCACCGCTGGAGCGGAACACACGCAGTTTGCGTCCATCCTCCAGCACCTTGAAACCGATGCGTTCGCCCTTGCCGGTGGCCGGGTTGAACAGCATGACGTTGGAAATGTGGATCGGCGCTTCGCGCTCGACCACGCCGCCCGGCTGGTTGGCCTGCGGGTTCGGCTTGGTGTGGCGCTTGACGACGTTGATGTTCGCGACGACGACCTTGTCGCCGAGCACGCGCACCACGTCGCCCTTCTTGCCCTTGTCCTTGCCGGCGGTGACGATCACCTGATCGCCCTTCTTGATACGGTTCATGGTCTAGTTCCTCCGCTCAGAGCACTTCGGGCGCGAGCGAAACGATCTTCATGAACTTCTCCGAGCGCAGCTCGCGAGTCACGGGCCCGAAGATACGGGTGCCGATCGGCTCATGCTTGTTGTTGAGCAACACCGCAGCGTTGCCATCGAAGCGGATCAGCGAACCGTCCGGGCGACGAACGCCCTTGCGGGTGCGGACCACGACGGCGTCGTAGACGTCGCCCTTCTTGACCTTGCCGCGCGGAATCGCGTCCTTCACGGTGACCTTGATGATGTCGCCAATGTGCGCGTAACGGCGCTTGGAGCCGCCGAGCACCTTGATGCACATCACTTCCTTGGCACCGGAGTTGTCGGCCACGTCGAGGTAGCTTTGCATCTGGATCATGGTTCAGCCCTCCTCTTATTCGGCCGCGCGGCTGACGATTTCAACCACGCTCCAGTTCTTGGTCTTGGACAGCGGAGCGATCTCCTTCACGCGCACGATATCGCCTTCCTTGCAGGCGTTCTCGGCGTCGTGAGCGTGGAGCTTGGTCGAGCGACGGATGTACTTGCCGTACAGCGCGTGCTTGACCTGGCGCTCGACGAGCACGGTGACGGTCTTGTCCATCTTGTTGCTGACGACCCGGCCTTCAACCGTGCGCAGCGCCTTCTCTGTCTTGTTGTCGGTCATGGCGGATCCTTACTTCTTCTCGCCCAGCAGCATGTTCACGCGAGCGATCTCGCGGCGAACACGGCGGGCCTCATGGGTCTTGGCG
The DNA here is from genome assembly GCF_037027445.1 of Lysobacter firmicutimachus. NCBI lineage: Bacteria > Pseudomonadati > Pseudomonadota > Gammaproteobacteria > Lysobacterales > Lysobacteraceae > Lysobacter > Lysobacter firmicutimachus. The sequence goes on along the minus strand of NZ_JBANDL010000002.1, from coordinate 1,339,548 downwards.
AGCTGACCGGTGGCCTTCTGCATGCGGAGAGCGAAGCTCTCCTTATGCAGTTCGACCAGGTGAGCCTTGAGCTCGTCAGCCGACTTCTCGCGCAGTTGCTTGAGTTCCATTAGCGCACCGTCCGGGTAACGAAAGTGGTGGTCACCGAGAGCTTGGCGGCGGCCAGGCGGAACGCTTCGCGCGCCACGTCTTCGGCCACGCCTTCGATCTCGTAAATCATGCGACCGGGCTGGATCTGGGCGACCCAGTACTCGACGTTGCCCTTACCGGAGCCCATTCGGACTTCGATCGGCTTCTTGGTGATCGGCTTGTCCGGGAACACGCGGATCCACATCTTGCCGCCGCGCTTGACGTAGCGGCTGATCGAGCGGCGGGCCGCTTCGATCTGACGCGCGGTCAGCTGGCCGTGAGCGGTCGCCTTGAGGCCGTATTCGCCGAAGCTGACGGCATTGCCGTTCCAGCTCAGGCCCTCATTGCGGCCCTTGTGTACCTTGCGGTACTTGGTTCGCTTGGGTTGCAACATGGCGGATTACCTCTGTTCGCGGGCAGGACGGCCCGGGCGGTCGTTACGATCACCGCGATCGCCGCGGTCACCACGCTCGCTGCGCGGCGAATCGTCCTGCTTCTCCTGGCCGACCTGGGAGAAGTCGAACACTTCGCCCTTGTAGATCCAGGTCTTGATACCGATGATGCCGTAGGTCGTCTTGGCTTCGGCGAAGCCGTAATCGATGTCGGCGCGCAGGGTATGCAGCGGCACGCGGCCTTCGCGATACCACTCCGAACGCGCGATCTCGGCGCCGTTCAGGCGGCCGGCGACGTTGACCTTGATGCCCAGGGCGCCGAGTCGCATCGCGTTGCCGACCGCACGCTTCATCGCGCGGCGGAACATGATGCGGCGCTCGAGCTGCTGCGCGATCGACTCGGCGACCAGCTGCGCATCGAGTTCCGGCTTGCGGACCTCGGTCACGTTGATGTGCGCCGGAACGCCCATCAGCGCGCTGACTTCCTTGCGCAGCTTCTCGATGTCCTCGCCGCGCTTGCCGATCACCACGCCCGGACGGGCGGTGTGGATCGTGACGCGGGCGTTGTTGGCCGGACGCTCGATGAAGATCTTCGAGATGCCGGCCTGAGCCAGCTTCTTGCGCAGCATTTCGCGAACCTTCAGGTCAGCCGCCAGGTACTCGGCGTACTGCTTCTTGTTGGCGAACCACTTGGAATTCCAATCCTTGGCGATGCCCAGGCGGATTCCGGTCGGATGAACTTTATGACCCATTGTCTACTCCGCCTTACTTGCCGGCGCCCACAACCACAGTGATGTGGCTGGTGCGCTTGAGGATGCGGGTGCCGCGGCCCTTCGCACGCGCCATGAAGCGCTTCAGTGCGGGACCCTCGTCAACCATGATGGTCTTGACCTTGAGCTCGTCGACGTCGGCGCCCTGGTTGTTCTCGGCGTTGGCGATGGCGGACTCCACGACCTTGCGGATCAGTGCAGCAGCCTTCTTGTCCGAGAACTTCAGCAGGTTGACGGCGCGCTCGGCGGACAGACCGCGCACCTGGTCGGCGACCAGGCGGGCCTTCTGCGGGGAGATGCGCGCGGTGCGCAGGATGGCTTTCGCTTCCATGGTCATCTCCTTACTTGCCCGACTTCTTGTCGCCGCCATGACCCTTGAACGTACGGGTCAGGGCGAACTCGCCAAGCTTGTGGCCAACCATGTTTTCGTTGACCAGCACCGGGATGTGGTTCTTGCCGTTGTGGACGGCGATCGTGAAGCCCACCATCTCCGGCAGCACCATCGAACGGCGCGACCAGGTCTTGATCGGCTTCTTGTTGTTGCCCGCCGTTTCGACCTTCTTCATCAGATGATGGTCGACGAACGGGCCCTTCTTCAGTGAACGTGCCATGTTCGATTAACCCCTGCGATCGCGCACGATGAATTGCGTGGTGCGCTTGTTCTTGCGCGTCTTGTAACCCTTGGTCGGAACACCCCACGGGGTGACCGGATGCGGGTTGCCCTGGCCAGCCTTCGCCTCACCGCCACCGTGCGGGTGGTCGACGGGGTTCATGGCCGCGCCGCGAACGGTCGGCTTGATGCCGCGCCAACGCTTGGCGCCGGCCTTGCCGAGCTTCTCCAGGTTGTGCTCGTCGTTGCCGACTTCGCCGATGGTGGCGCGGCACTCGACCGGCACCTTGCGCATTTCGCCGGAGCGAAGACGCAGCGTGGCGTAGCCCTGCTCGCGAGCCACCAGGTAGGCGCTGGCGCCGGCCGCGCGGGCCAGCTGGGCGCCCTTGCCCGGCTTCATTTCGACGCAGCACACGGTGGAGCCGACCGGGATGTTGGTCAGCGGCAGCGTGTTGCCGACGCGGATCGGGGCGTCGCGGCCCGCGATCACCTGGTCGCCGTCCTTCAGGCCCTTCGGGGCGATGATGTAACGACGCTCGCCATCGACGTAGCACAGCAGCGCGATGTGCGCGGTGCGGTTGGGATCGTATTCGATCCGCTCCACGCGCGCCGGAATGCCTTCCTTGTCGCGCTTGAAGTCGATGATGCGGTAGTGCTGCTTGTGACCACCACCGATATGACGGGTGGTGATGCGGCCGTGGTGGTTACGACCGCCGCTCTTGCTCTGCTTTTCGACCAGCGCCGCGTGCGGCGCGCCCTTGTGCAGGCCCGGCGTCACGACGCGGACCGCGTTGCGGCGGCCGGCGGAAGTGGGCTTGAAAGTCATCAATGCCATGGATCTTTCCTCAGGCCTTGGCCATCACGTCGATCGACTGGCCTTCGGCCAGCTTCACGTACGCCTTGCGCCAGTCGCCGCGACGGCCCATGCGGAAACGGAAGGCCTTGTTCTTGCCCTTCACGTTGACCACGTTGACCGCCTCGACCTTGACGTCGAACAGCTTTTCCACGGCGACCTTGATGTCGGCCTTGGTAGCTTCGGTCGAGACTTCGAAGACGTATTGGTTGGAAACTTCCTGCAGACGGGCGGTCTTTTCGGACACGCGCGGCGCGCGGATGATGCTGTAGAGCTTGGCGTCGTTCATGCCAGCCACTCCTCGATCTTCTTGACCGCCTCGGCGGTGAACACGACCGAGTCGGCGCCGACGAGGGCGACCGGATCCAGGCCCTGGACATCACGCACTTCGACGTACGGCAGGTTGCGGGCCGAGAGGTACAGGTTCTCGGTCGCGTCTTCGGTGACGATCAGCGGACGCTGGCCGACCGACAGACCCTTCAGCTTCTCGATCAGGCCCTTGGTCTTCGGAGCATCGATCTCGAAGCTCTCGACGACCGTGATGCGGCCCTGACGGTTCAGCTCGGACAGGATCGCGGCGATCGCGGCGCGATACATCTTGCGGTTGACCTTCTGCGCGAAGCTGCGCGGCTTGGCCGCGAAGGTCACGCCGCCGCCGACGAAGATCGGAGCCGTCAGCGCGCCATGACGCGCGCCGCCGCCCTTCTGCTTCTTCGACTTCTTGGTCGTGCCGTTGACTTCGGCGCGTGTCTTCTGCGCCTTGGTGCCGGCGCGACCGGCGTTGCGGTAGGCAACGACCACCTGGTGGACCAGGTCTTCGCTGAACTCGCGGCCGAAGATCGCGTCGGAGACCGACAGCGTCTTGCTGCTGTTGTTGATGGTGAGTTCCATCGTCATCTCTCCTTATGCCTTGCTCGAGGGACGGACGATGACGTCGCCACCCGGCGCGCCCGGCACGGCGCCCTTGATCGCGATCAGGCCGCGCTCGGCGTCGACCTTGACCACTTCAAGACGCTGGGTGCTCTGCTGCACGGCGCCCATGTGGCCGGACATCTTCTTGCCCGGGAAAACGCGGCCCGGGGTCTGGCGCTGGCCGATCGAGCCCGGCGCGCGGTGCGACAGCGAGTTGCCGTGCGTCGCGTCGCCCATGCGGAAGTTCCAGCGCTTGATCGTGCCCTGGAAGCCCTTGCCCTTGGTCACGCCCTGGACGTCGACCAGCTGGCCGGCTTCGAAGATGTCGGCCTTGATTTCGCCGCCGACTTCGAAAGCGCCGATCTGGTCGGCTTCCACGCGCAGCTCCCACAGGCCGCGACCGGCTTCGACCTTCGCCTTGGCGAGGTGACCGGCTTCCGGCTTGTTGACGAGCGCAGCGCGGCGCACGCCGACCGTGACCTGCACGGCGCTGTAGCCGTCGGTGTCTTCGGTCTTGATCTGGGTGATGCGGTTCGGGGTCGCCTCGATCAGGGTCACCGGAACCGACTTGCCGTCTTCAGTGAAGAAACGGCTCATGCCGGCCTTGCGACCGACGATGCCCAACGAATACTTCTTCGCGGTCATGGTGGTTGCCTCAGGTCAGCTTGATCTGGACGTCGACGCCCGCCGCGAGCTCGAGCTTCATCAGCGCGTCCACGGTCTTGTCGTTGGGGTCGACGATGTCGAGCACGCGCTTGTGCGTGCGGGTCTCGTACTGGTCGCGCGCGTCCTTGTCGACGTGCGGGGAGACGAGAACGGTGTAGCGCTCGATCTTGGTCGGCAGCGGGATCGGGCCGCGCACTTGCGCGCCGGTCCGCTTGGCCGTCTCGACGATCTCGCTGGCCGAGCGGTCGATCAGTCGATGATCGTACGCCTTCAGCCGGATCCGGATCTTTTGGTCCGCCATGACGGAATTCCTTGGTTAAAAGAGCGACGGGACGGCTTCTGGGTGCGCCGGCCCCACGAAAACGCAAACACTCCAGGGCAACACCCTCGCCCCGGAGCTTCCTTGCCTGGAAAAGCTAAGGCGGCCCGGTCACCCGGCCCGCCCAGACTGAGCAGAACGCACGAAACGCCCCGTCTAGCGTTCCTTGGAAGCCCTGAATTCGGGGCCCGGAACGTACGGAGCGCGGCCGTGCGACATATCCCTGTCTGGCGAATACGAGGCGCATCCTGCCCCTCATTTCGCTGGTTGCGCCCGACCCTAAAAACGAGCCGGACGCGGTGGTCGCGCATTCTAACCGCATCGAACCGGGCAGCGCAAGTCGACGCCCTGCCCCGCCCTAGCGGCGAATCCTGACCCCATTCAGCCAACCCGCCAGCGACGGGCGGGAGGCCGGAAACGCCTGCGGCGACCCGAGGGTCGCCGCAGGAATAAAGCGATCGAGTGAACCGACCGACCGGACCTGCCGGCCGGAACGGATTACTTGATGATCTTCGCCACCACGCCGGCGCCGACGGTGCGGCCGCCTTCGCGGATCGCGAAGCGCAGGCCTTCGTCCATCGCGACCGGGTTGATCAGGGCGACGGTCATCTTCACGTTGTCGCCCGGCATCACCATTTCCACGCCTTCCGGCAGGGTCACGGCGCCCGTGATGTCGGTGGTGCGGAAGTAGAACTGCGGACGGTAGCCCTTGAAGAACGGGGTGTGACGGCCGCCTTCGTCCTTCGACAGCACGTACACCTCGGCTTCGAACTCGGTGTGCGGGGTGATCGAACCCGGCTTGGCCAGCACCTGGCCGCGCTCGACGTCGTCGCGCTTGGTGCCGCGCAGCAGCAGACCGGCGTTGTCGCCCGCCTGACCCTGGTCCAGCAGCTTGCGGAACATTTCGACGCCGGTGACCGTGGTCTTCTGGGTCGGACGGATGCCGACGATTTCGATTTCGTCGCCCACCTTGATGATGCCGCGCTCGATACGGCCGGTCACCACGGTGCCGCGGCCCGAGATCGAGAACACGTCTTCCACCGGCATCAGGAACGGCTTGTCGATCGCGCGCTCCGGCTCCGGAATGAAGGTGTCCAGCGCGTCGACCAGCTTCAGGATCGCCGGCACGCCGATTTCGCTCTGGTCGCCTTCCAGCGCCAGACGGGCCGAACCGTGGATGATCGGGGTGTCGTCGCCCGGGAACTCGTACTTGGTCAGCAGCTCGCGCACTTCCATCTCGACCAGCTCGAGCAGCTCGGCGTCGTCCACCATGTCGGCCTTGTTCAGGAACACGACGATGTACGGCACGCCGACCTGACGCGACAGCAGGATGTGTTCGCGGGTCTGCGGCATCGGGCCGTCAGCGGCCGAGCACACCAGGATCGCGCCGTCCATCTGCGCCGCACCGGTGATCATGTTCTTCACGTAGTCGGCGTGGCCCGGGCAGTCGACGTGCGCGTAGTGGCGCGTCGCCGATTCGTATTCCACGTGCGCGGTCGAGATCGTGATGCCGCGAGCCTTTTCTTCCGGCGCCGCGTCGATCGCGTCGTACGCCTTGAACTCGCCACCGAAACGCTCGGCGCCGACCTTGGTCAGAGCGGCCGTCAGCGTGGTCTTGCCGTGGTCGACGTGACCGATCGTGCCGACGTTCACGTGCGGCTTGGTGCGCTCGAATTTACCCTTAGCCATGGTTGTCTCTCTTTAAATTGCGGTGATTCGTGGTTTGGGATTCGGGATTCGCAAGCGCGTCTCCCGGCCCCGTTGTCTGTGATCGGATTCGGCCTGGCCGGACCCGGAACCCGCTTCGCGAATCCCGGACCCCGGTACCCGAATCCCGGCTTTATCAGCCCTTCTTGATCACGGTCTCGGCGATGTTGTTCGGCGCCTCGGCGTAGTGATCGAATTCCATCGTGAACGTCGCGCGACCCTGGGTCAGCGAGCGGATGGTGGTCGCGTAGCCGAACATTTCGCCCAGCGGCACCATCGCGTTGATGGTCTTGCCCGACGGCGTGTCGTCCTGGCCCTGGAGCAGGCCGCGACGACGGCTCAGGTCGCCCATCACGTCGCCGACGTACTCTTCCGGCGTCACGACTTCGACCTTCATCATCGGCTCCAGCAGGACCGGATCGGCCTTGCGGAAGCCTTCCTTGAAGGCCATCGACGAGGCGAGCTTGAACGCCATTTCCGACGAGTCGACGTCGTGGTACGAGCCGAACACGAGCTTGACCTTGACGCCCACGACCGGGAAGCCGGCCAGCGGACCGCTGGTGATGGTTTCGCGCAGGCCCTTCTCGACCGCCGGGATGAATTCCTTCGGAATCACGCCGCCGGTGATGTCGTTGATGAACAGGAAATCGTTCTCGACGTCCGGATTGGCCTTGTCGGCTTCGTTCATCGGCGACAGCTCGATCACGACGTGACCGTACTGGCCCTTACCGCCCGACTGCTTGGCGTGCTTGTAGTCCGACTTGACGTCCGACTTGCGGATGGTCTCGCGGTACGCCACCTGCGGCTTGCCGACGTTGGCTTCGACGTTGAACTCGCGACGCATGCGGTCGACGATGATGTCCAGGTGCAGCTCGCCCATGCCGGCGATGATGGTCTGGCCCGATTCTTCGTCGGTGCGCACGCGGAACGAGGGATCTTCCTGCGCCAGGCGGCCCAGGGCGAGGCCCATCTTTTCCTGGTCCGACTTGGTCTTCGGCTCGACCGCCATCGAGATGACGGGCTCCGGGAACACCATGCGCTCGAGGGTGATGATGTGATCCTGCGCGCACAGCGTGTCGCCGGTGGTCACGTCCTTCAGGCCCACGGCCGCGGCGATGTCGCCGGCGCGGACTTCCTTGATTTCGTCGCGCTGGTTGGCGTGCATCTGCAGGATGCGGCCGACGCGTTCCTTCTTCGACTTGACCGGGTTGTACACCTGGTCGCCCGAGTTCAGCACGCCCGAGTAGACGCGGAAGAAGGTCAGCGAGCCGACGAACGGGTCGGTCATGATCTTGAACGCCAGCGCCGAGAACGGCTCGGTGTCGGACGCCTTGCGGGTGTCCTCCTTCTCGTCTTCGTCGATGCCCTGGACCGGCGGACGGTCGGCCGGCGACGGCAGCAGGTTGATCACGCCGTCGAGCATGGCCTGCACGCCCTTGTTCTTGAACGCCGAGCCGCAGAACACCGGCACGATCTCGACCCGCAGGGTGCGCTCGCGCAGACCGGCGATGATTTCGGCCTCGGTCAGCTCTTCGCCGCCCAGGTACTTCTCCATCAGGTCTTCCGAGGCTTCGGCCGCGGCTTCGATCATGAAGTTGCGGGCTTCCTCGGCCTTGCTCTGCAGGTCGGCCGGGATGTCGCGGTACTCGAACTTGGTGCCCTGCGAAGCGACGTCCCAATGGATCGCCTTCATCTTCAGCAGGTCGACCACGCCTTCGAAGCCGTCTTCGGCGCCGATCGGCACCTGCATCGGCACGGCGTAGGCGCCGAGGCGGGCCTTCAGCTGCTCGACGACCTTATCGAAGTTGGCGCCGGTGCGGTCCATCTTGTTGACGAACGCCATGCGCGGCACCGAGTACTTGTTGGCCTGGCGCCAAACGGTCTCGGACTGCGGCTGCACGCCGCCGACGGCGCACAGCACGAACACCGCGCCGTCGAGCACGCGCAGCGAGCGCTCCACTTCGATGGTGAAGTCGACGTGGCCGGGGGTATCGATGATGTTGAAGCGGTGTTCCGGCAGGGACTTGTCCATGCCCTTCCAGAACGCCGTGGTCGCCGCCGACGTGATGGTGATGCCGCGTTCCTGTTCCTGCTCCATCCAGTCCATCGTCGCGGCACCTTCGTGCACTTCGCCGATCTTGTGGCTGACGCCGGTGTAGAACAGGATGCGTTCCGACGTGGTGGTCTTGCCGGCATCGATGTGGGCCATGATGCCGAAGTTGCGGTAACGCTCGATGGGAGTGGTGCGAGCCACGGGACCCTCTCGTAAGTTTTCGAATTCCAGATGGCCGGACGCCGCCTTATCGGCGGCCTCCGGTTCGCTAGGCGGCCTCGAAGCCGCCGCGGCAACATCTCATGCGGATGTTGCGAAGGCCCTGTCGTCAGGGCGCCGCGATCACCAGCGGTAGTGGGCGAACGCGCGGTTCGCTTCCGCCATGCGGTGCGTTTCTTCGCGCTTCTTGATCGCCGCGCCGCGGTTCTCGGAGGCGTCGAGCAGTTCGGCGGCGAGCTTGCGCGGCATCGAGCTTTCGCCGCGCTTGCGGGCGGACTCGATCAGCCAGCGCATGGCCAGCGCCATGCGGCGCGAGGAGCGCACTTCGACCGGCACCTGGTAGGTGGCGCCGCCGACGCGGCGCGACTTCACTTCGACCGACGGCGAAACGTTGGTCAGCGCCTTCTCGACCAGCTCGAGGGCATTCGGATTCTTCTCGCCGATGACGTCCATCGCGCCGTAGACGATCTTCTCGGCGACGGACTTCTTGCCGCTCTGCATGACCATATTGATGAAGCGCGCGATCGTCTCGCTGCCGTGCTTGGGATCGGGCAGAACCGAACGCTGCGGGGTGGAACCTTTACGCGACATGGTGCGTACCTATTCTCGTGATTCTTGACAAACGTGCTTGCGGGCGGCGGCGCATCGCGCGCGCCTGGGCAGCGACGCGCTTAGGACTTCGGACGCTTGGCGCCGTACTTGGAGCGGCCCTGGCGACGCTTGGCGACGCCGGCGGCGTCGAGCGAGCCGCGCACGGTGTGGTAACGCACGCCCGGCAGGTCCTTGACGCGGCCGCCGCGGATCAGCACCACCGAGTGCTCCTGCAGGTTGTGGCCTTCGCCGCCGATGTACGAAATGACTTCGTAACCGTTGGTCAGGCGCACCTTGGCGACCTTGCGCAGCGCCGAGTTCGGCTTCTTCGGGGTGGTGGTGTAGACGCGGGTGCAAACGCCGCGACGCTGCGGGCAGTTCGCGAGCGCCGGCGAGGTGCTCTTGTAGGTGGTCGCCTGCCGCGGCTTGCGGACGAGCTGATTGATGGTTGCCATCTGGAACTCTTGATTGAGGGGCCGGGCGGCCGCTTCGTGAGAAACGAACGGCAAGCCGAATGCACCCGACCCGCCGAGACGAAAAAGTATAGCCCGCGCTTAACGTTTCCGTCAACGCAGGCAGCGCGAACAGGCAAAACCAGCGCTGCGGCAGCGCCAGTTCCGATCCTTATTCGATTGATCCCGCCCTACCCTGGGCCGAACACTAGGCGCTCCCTGCGCCTAATTTCGTGATCTGGGATTAGGCCCATGAGGTCCAATCCGATCTGCGAGTCTAGCACGTCCGGCAAGACTTGCCAGCCCCGCGCCCTCCCCCCAAGCCCTGTTCAGCACCTCACGGCCAGGCCGTCGGGCAAAAAACAAGGCGGGCATCGCTGCCCGCCTTGTCCTGAGCTTGGTGTTGGAACCGGCGCCGGCCCGGCCTGGTGGCCGGACCGGAGCGCGACGACCCGGCTTACTCGGCGTCGTCGCCGGCGACCGTCTCGGCCGCGGCCGGAGCCTCGGCCGCGACGCTCACCGGACCGGCCAGCGCTTCCATCTCCGAGTCGGTCAGACCCGAGGCGTTCTTGCGGCGCTGGTTGTGGTACGCCAGGCCGGTACCGGCCGGGATCAGGCGACCGACGATCACGTTCTCCTTCAGGCCGCGCAGGCCGTCGCGGGTACCGCGCACCGCCGCCTCGGTGAGGACGCGGGTGGTCTCCTGGAACGAGGCCGCCGAGATGAACGACTCGGTCGCCAGCGAGGCCTTGGTGATGCCGAGCAGGACCGGGTCGACCTTGGCGACGATCTCGTTGCGGGCGGCCAGGCGCACGTTCTCTTCGATCAGGCGCTGACGCTCGACCTGCTCGCCGTTGAGGAACTTGCTGTCGCCCTGATCGACGATCTCGACCTTGCGCAGCATCTGGCGAACGATCACCTCGATGTGCTTGTCGTTGATCTTCACGCCCTGCAAGCGGTAGACGTCCTGGATTTCCTTGGTCAGGTACACGGCCAGCGGCTCGACGCCGAGCAGGCGCAGGATGTCCTGCGGGCTCGGTTCGCCGTCCACCACGGTCTCGCCCTTCTCCACGTGCTCGCCTTCGAACACGATGATCTGGCGGTACTTGGGAATCAGCTCCTCGTGCTCGCTGCCGTCGGCCTGCTTGATGATCAGGCGCTGCTTGCCCTTGGTGTCCTTGCCGAAGCTGACGATGCCCGAAACCTCGGCCAGGATCGCCGGGTCCTTCGGCTTGCGCGCTTCGAACAGGTCGGCCACGCGCGGCAGACCGCCGGTGATGTCGCGGGTCTTGGACGCTTCCTGCGGGATCTTGGCGACCACGTCGCCGACGCCGACCGGCGCGCCGTCCTGCAGGTTGACGACCGAGCGCGGCGGCAGCAGGTACTGCGCCGGCAGGTCGGTACCCGGGATGGTCAGGTCCTTGCCGTTCTTGTCGACGATGCGGACGATCGGGCGCAGATCCTTGCCCTGCGAACCGCGACGCTTGGGATCGGTGATCTCGCGCGAAGCCAGGCCGGTCAGGTCGTCGGTCTTCTCGATGACGGTGACGCCGTCGACGAAGTCGATGAAGCGGACGAAGCCGGCCACTTCCGACACGATCGGGTGGTTATGCGGGTCCCAGTTGGCGACGGTCTGGCCGGCCTTGATCTCGGCGCCGTCCTTGACGCTGACGGTGGCGCCGTACGGCAGCTTGTAGCGCTCGCGCTCGCGGCCGTGCGGGTCGAGCACCGACAGTTCGCCCGAACGCGAGACCGCGACCAGGTGGCCGTTGGCGTGTTCGACGTGCTTGAGGTTGTTGAACTTGATCGAACCGGTGGTCTTGACCGTGACGTTGTCGATCGCCGCCGCTCGCGAAGCCGCGCCGCCGATGTGGAACGTACGCATGGTCAGCTGCGTGCCGGGCTCGCCGATCGACTGCGCGGCGACGACGCCGACCGCTTCGCCGTGGTTGACCAGGTGGCCGCGGCCGAGGTCGCGGCCGTAGCAGTGCGAGCACACGCCGAACGAGCTTTCGCAGGTGATGGTCGAACGGACCTTGATCGACTGGACGCTGGCGTCTTCCAGCTTCTGCACCCAGGCTTCGTCGAGCAGGGTGTTGCGGGTGACGATCGGGTCCTCGTCGTTGCCGGGCAGGAACACGTCCTCGGCCACGACGCGGCCGAGCACGCGGTCGCGCAGCGGTTCGACCACGTCGCCGCCTTCGACGATCGGGGTCATGGTCAGACCCTCGAGCGTGCCGCAGTCGGTTTCGGTGATGACCACGTCCTGGGCCACGTCGACCAGTCGACGGGTCAGGTAACCCGAGTTCGCGGTCTTCAGCGCGGTATCCGCCAGGCCCTTACGGGCGCCGTGGGTCGAGATGAAGTACTGCAGAACGTTCAGGCCTTCGCGGAAGTTCGCGGTGATCGGCGTTTCGATGATCGAGCCGTCCGGTCGCGCCATCAGGCCGCGCATACCGGCCAGCTGACGGATCTGAGCCTGCGAACCGCGCGCGCCCGAGTCGGCCATGATGTAGATCGAGTTCATCGACTTCTGCGGGACCGACTCGCCCTTGGCGTTGGTCACGGTGTCGGTGCCGATCGCGTCCATCATCGCCTTGGCCACGCGCTCGTTGGTGCGCGACCAGATGTCGACGACCTTGTTGTAGCGCTCGCCCGCGGTGACCAGGCCGGACTGGTACTGCTGCTGGATTTCCAGCACTTCCGACTCGGCCTCGGCCAGGATGCCCTTCTTCTCGCCCGGGATGATCATGTCGTCGATGCCGATCGACACGCCGGCGCGGGTCGCGTACCCGAAGCCGGTGTACATCAGGCGGTCGGCGAACACGACCGTGTCCTTCAGGCCGAGCATGCGGTAGCAGGAGTTGATCAGGCGGCTGATGTTCTTCTTGGTCAGCTCGGTGTTGGCCAGCGCGAACGGCAGGCCTTCCGGCAGGATCTCGCGCAGCAGGGCGCGGCCGACGGTGGTGTCGACGACCGAGGTCTTCTGCTCGCGGGTGCCGTCCTCGTTGATCACGGTCTCGCTGATGCGGACCTTGACCTTGGCGTGCAGCTGCACGACGCGGTTGTCATAGGCGCGCTTGACTTCGGCCACGTTGGCGAACGCCATGCCCTCGCCCGCCTTGTTCTCCAGGGCGCGGGTCATGTAGTACAGGCCGAGCACGACGTCCTGCGACGGCACGATGATCGGCTCGCCGTTGGCCGGCGACAGGATGTTGTTCGACGCCATCATCAACGCGCGCGCTTCCAGCTGGGCCTCCAGGCTCAGCGGCACGTGCACGGCCATCTGGTCGCCGTCGAAGTCGGCGTTGAACGCGGTGCAGACCAGCGGGTGCAGCTGGATCGCCTTGCCTTCGATCAGCACCGGCTCGAACGCCTGGATGCCGAGGCGGTGCAGGGTCGGGGCGCGGTTCAGCAGCACCGGATGCTCGCGGATCACCTCTTCGAGGATGTCCCAGACTTCCGGCTCTTCGCGCTCGACCAGCTTCTTGGCCGCTTTGATGGTGGTGGCCAGGCCGCGGCGCTGCAGCTTGGCGAAGATGAAGGGCTTGAACAGCTCAAGCGCCATCTTCTTGGGCAGGCCGCACTCGTGCAGGCGCAGGGTCGGGCCGACCACGATGACCGAACGGCCCGAGTAGTCCACGCGCTTGCCGAGCAGGTTCTGGCGGAACCGGCCCTGCTTGCCCTTGATCATGTCGGCGAGCGACTTGAGCGGGCGCTTGTTGGTGCCGGTGATGGCGCGGCCGCGGCGGCCGTTGTCCATCAGCGCGTCGACCGATTCCTGCAGCATGCGCTTCTCGTTGCGCACGATGATGTCGGGCGCGTTGAGTTCGAGCAGGCGGCGCAGGCGGTTGTTGCGGTTGATGACGCGGCGGTACAGATCGTTCAGGTCGGAGGTCGCGAAGCGGCCGCCGTCCAGCGGCACCAGCGGACGCAGGTCCGGCGGCAGCACCGGCAGCACGGTCATGACCATCCACTCCGGACGGTTGCCGGACTCGAGGAAGGCTTCGACCAGCTTGATCCGCTTGGTCAGGCGCTTGAGCTTGGTTTCGCTGTTGGTCGAGGCGATCTCTTCCTTCAGCTGCAGCATTTCCGACTGCAGGTCGATGGTGCGCAGCAGGTCGTAGACCGCCTCGGCGCCCATCGCGGCCTCGAAGTCGTCGCCGTGCTCCTGGCGCGCCTGCAGGTACTGTTCTTCGGTCAGCAGGTTGCCGCGCTCCATCGGGGTCAGGCCCGGCTCGGTCACGACGTAGGCTTCGAAGTACAGGATGCGCTCGATGTCGCGCAGGGTCATGTCCAGCATCAGGCCGATGCGCGACGGCAGCGACTTGAGGAACCAGATGTGCGCGACCGGCGAGGCCAGGTCGATGTGGCCCATGCGCTCGCGGCGCACCTTGGCCAGGGTCACTTCGGTGCCGCACTTCTCGCAGACCACGCCGCGGTGCTTCATGCGCTTGTACTTGCCGCACAGGCACTCGTAATCCTTGATCGGACCGAAGATGGCGGCGCAGAACAGGCCGTCGCGCTCGGGCTTGAAGGTGCGGTAGTTGATGGTTTCCGGCTTCTTCACTTCGCCGAACGACCACGAACGGATCAGGTCCGGCGAGGCCAGCGCGATCTTGATCGCATCGAAGTCCAGCGCGGGACGCTGCTGGTTGAAGAGATTGAGCAAGTCTTTCATGTGTGACTCCGGGATTCGGGATTAGAGAATCGAGATTCGTTGAAGCGGGGACTCGAGGGATCGGGACCGCAGGCGTTCGCCTTGCCAATCCCGAATCCCGAATCCCCAATCACCGCGCTCAGTTCTCTTCCAGCTCCATGTTGATGGCCAGCGAGCGGATTTCCTTCACCAGCACGTTGAAGGACTCCGGCATGCCGGCGACCATCTCGTACTCGCCGTCGACGATGTTCTTGTACATCTGGTTGCGGCCCTGCACGTCGTCGGACTTCACCGTCAGCATTTCCTGCAGGGTGTAGGCCGCGCCGTAGGCTTCCAGCGCCCAGACTTCCATTTCGCCAAAACGCTGGCCGCCGAACTGCGCCTTGCCGCCCAGCGGCTGCTGGGTGACGAGCGAGTACGGACCGGTCGAACGGGCGTGCATCTTGTCGTCGACCAGGTGGTTCAGCTTCAGCATGTGCATGTAGCCGATGGTCACCGGGCGCTCGAACGCTTCGCCGGTACGGCCGTCGTGCAGGATGGTCTGGCCGCCGGTCGGCAGGTCGGCGAGCTCGAGCATCTTCTTGATCTCGACCTCGGCCGCGCCGTCGAACACCGGGGTCGCCATCGGCACGCCGTCGGTCAGGTTGCGCGCCAGCGTCAGCAGCTCGTCGTCGCTGAACTGCTTCAGGTCGACGCGCTGGCCGTGCAGCTTGTTGTCGTGGTTGTAGATCTCGTCGAGGAACTTGCGCAGCTCGGCGATCTTCTGCTGCGCCTCCAGCATGCGCTGGATCTTCTGGCCCAGGCCCTTGGCGGCCCAGCCCAGATGCACCTCGAGGATCTGACCGATGTTCATACGCGACGGCACGCCCAGCGGGTTCAGCACGATATCGACGGTCTGGCCGTCGGCGGCGTACGGCATG
The DNA here is from genome assembly GCF_037027445.1 of Lysobacter firmicutimachus. NCBI lineage: Bacteria > Pseudomonadati > Pseudomonadota > Gammaproteobacteria > Lysobacterales > Lysobacteraceae > Lysobacter > Lysobacter firmicutimachus. Next base: position 1,324,295 of record NZ_JBANDL010000002.1, on the reverse strand, counting down.
TCCTCGACCGGCACGATGGTCGACACGACGCCCTTGTTGCCGTGGCGGCCGGCCATCTTGTCGCCCGGCTGGATGCGGCGCTTAACGGCCAGGAACACCTTGACCATCTTCAGCACGCCCGGAGCGAGATCGTCGCCCTGGGTGATCTTGCCGCGCTTGTCGGCGAAGCGGCGCTCGAATTCCTTCTGGTGGACTTCGATCTGCTTCTGCGCGCGCTCGATCGCCTCGATCGCTTCCTCGTCCTTCATGCGCAGGGTGAACCAGTCGGACTTCTTCAGGCCGTCCAGCACCAGCGAGGTGACGGTGTCGCCCTTCTTCAGGCCGGCGCCGCCGTTGGCGATCTTGCCGATCAGCTGCGAGCGCAGGCGGTCGTAGATCGCCGCTTCGAGGATGCGGAACTGGTCGTCGAAGTCCTTCTTGACCCGGCGGATTTCCGACTCTTCGATCTGGCGGGCGCGCTTGTCCTTCTCGATGCCGTCGCGGGTGAAGACCTGCACGTCGATGACGGTGCCGTCCATGCCCGGCGGCACGCGCAGCGAGCTGTCCTTAACGTCGGACGCCTTCTCGCCGAAGATCGCGCGCAGCAGCTTCTCTTCCGGAGTCAGCTGCGACTCGCCCTTCGGCGTGACCTTGCCGACCAGGATGTCGCCGGCGCGCACTTCGGCGCCGATGTAGACCACGCCCGACTCGTCGAGGCGGTTCAGCGCCTGCTCGGAGACGTTCGGGATGTCGGCGGAGATTTCTTCCGGCCCCAGCTTGGTGTCGCGCGCGACGCAGGTCAGCTCTTCGATGTGGATCGTGGTGTAGCGATCCTCTTCGACCACGCGCTCGGAGAGCAGGATCGAGTCTTCGAAGTTGTAGCCGTTCCACGGCATGAACGCGACCAGCATGTTCTGGCCCAGCGCCAGCTCGCCGATGTCGGTCGAGGGACCGTCGGCCAGCACGTCGCCGCGCGCCACCACGTCGCCCACCTTCACCAGCGGACGCTGGTTGATGCAGGTGTTCTGGTTGGAGCGGGTGTACTTGATCAGGTTGTAGATGTCGACGCCCGCGTCGGTGACGCCGGAGATCTCCTCATCGACGACCTTGACCACGATGCGGCCGGCGTCGACCTGCTCGATCACGCCGCCGCGCTTGGCGTTCACGGTCACGCCCGAGTCGCGCGCCACGGCGCGCTCGATGCCGGTGCCGACCAGCGGCTTCTGCGCGCGCAGGGTCGGAACGGCCTGACGCTGCATGTTCGCGCCCATCAGCGCGCGGTTGGCGTCGTCGTGCTCCAGGAACGGGACCAGCGCGGCCGCGACCGACACGGTCTGCATCGGCGAGACGTCCATGAAGTGGATCTCGCTCGGCGGCTTGAGCAGGGTTTCGCCCTGGAAGCGGCAGGCGACGAACTGGGCGGTGATCATGCCCTTCTCGTCCTGCGGCGCGTTGGCCTGGGCGATGACGTACTCGTTCTCTTCGATCGCCGACAGGAACTCGACGTCGTCGGTCACTTTGCCGTCCACGACCTTGCGGTACGGCGTCTCGAGGAAGCCGTACTGGTTGGTGCGGGCGAACACCGCCAGCGAGTTGATCAGGCCGATGTTCGGGCCTTCCGGCGTTTCGATGGTGCAGACGCGGCCGTAGTGGGTCGGATGCACGTCGCGCACTTCGAAGCCGGCGCGCTCGCGGGTCAAGCCGCCCGGGCCCAGCGCCGAAACGCGGCGCTTGTGGGTGACTTCCGACAGCGGGTTGTTCTGGTCCATGAACTGCGACAGCTGCGAGGAGCCGAAGAACTCCTTGATCGCGGCGGCCACCGGCTTGGCGTTGATCAGCTCCTGCGGGGTCAGGCCTTCGGACTCGGCCATCGACAGGCGCTCCTTGACCGCGCGCTCGACGCGGACCAGGCCGACGCGGAAGGTGTTCTCGGCCATTTCGCCGACCGAACGAACGCGACGGTTGCCCAGGTGGTCGATGTCGTCGACCACGCCGCGGCCGTTGCGGATCTCGGTCAGGACGCGGATCACGTCGAGGATGTCCGAGGTGTTGCCCAGCTCGCCGCGCAGGCGCACGGATTCGTCGTCCTTGCGGTCGGCGAAGTACTTGGCGTCGTACAGCACCGACGCGCCGGTGGTTTCCTTGCGGCCGATGCGGCGGTTGAACTTCATCCGGCCCACGCCCGACAGGTCGTAGCGCTCGAAGGTGAAGAACAGGTTGTGGAACAGGTTCTGCGCGGCGTCCTTGGTCGGCGGCTCGCCCGGACGCATCATCCGGTAGATTTCGACCAGCGCTTCCAGCTGCGTCTTCGACGGGTCGATGCGCAGGGTGTTGGAGATGTACGGACCGCGGTCGAGGTCGTTGACCCAGATGGTGCCGACCGACTCGATGCCGGCGCGGCGGAACGCGACCAGGTGGTCGTCGTGGATTTCGTCGTTCGCCGAAGCCAGCAGCTCGCCCGACTTGGTGTCGACCACGTCGTGGGAGAGGATGCGGCCGACCAGGTAGCTGTCCGGCACGGCCAGGGCTTCGATGCCCGACTGCTCGAGCTGCTTGACGTGGCGGGCGGTGACGCGCTTGCCGGCCTCGACGATGACCCGGTCGCCGTCGGCGAGGTCGAAGTCGAGGGTTTCGCCGCGCAGGCGCTCGGAGACCAGTTCCCACTGCACGCCCTCGGGCATGATGTGGAAGGTGTTGATCTCGAAGAACTCGTTCAGCATCTCCTCGTTGTTGTAACCGAGCGCGCGCAGCAGCACGGTCACCGGCAACTTGCGGCGACGGTCGATACGGGTGAACAGGGCGTCCTTCGGGTCGAACTCGAAGTCCAGCCAGGAGCCGCGGTAGGGAATGATGCGGGCGCTGTACAGCAGCTTGCCCGAGCTGTGGGTCTTGCCGCGGTCGTGGTCGAAGAACACGCCCGGCGAACGGTGCAGCTGCGAGACGATGACGCGCTCGGTGCCGTTGACGATGAAGGTGCCGTTGTCGGTCATGAGCGGAATCTCGCCCATGTAGACTTCCTGCTCCTTGACGTACTTGATGGCCTTGGTCGACGACTCGCGGTCGTAGATCACCAGGCGCACGGTCACGCGCAGCGGGGCGCCGTAGGACAGACCGCGGTTGCGGCATTCGCGCTCGTCGAACACCGGGTCGCCGAGCTTGTAGCCGACGTATTCGAGCGCGGCGTTGCCGCTGTAGCTGGAGATCGGGAACACCGACTTGAGGGCCGCGTGCAGGCCGCGATCGGCGCGCTTGGCCGGGTCGGCGTGTTCCTGCAGGAATTCGCGGTAGGAGTCGACCTGGATCGCGAGCAGGAAGGGAACTTCGAGGATGGACTTGCGCTTGCCGAAGTCCTTGCGGATTCGCTTCTTTTCGGTGAACGAATAGTTCGTGGAAGCTGTGGTCATGGTGAGCTACCGCCTCGATTAGCTAATGGGCCGGGAAAACCGCCGTCGGCGGATTTCCGGGCGAACCGCGCGTCCGCGGCTCGTGGGGACTAATGACGTAAAAATTGCCAGTGGGAAGTCGCTGGTATTGCCGGCACCAGCACGCCCTCTCCCGCTACTTCCGACTGACAACTCGGTGAAGCCGGGATTGGGGATTCGGGATTCGGGACTCGCTCAAGCCCAGGCTTTTGCGAATCCCGAATCCCGAATCTCCAATCCCGTGGAACGGCCAAAGGCCGGGGACTTCCGTCCCCAGCCTTCGGTGGTCGCCAAAGAAAAACGGCGACGCAAGTAACGCTTACTTGACTTCGACAGTCGCGCCAGCGGCTTCGAGGTCCTTCTTCATCTTGGCAGCGTCGTCCTTCGAGACGGCTTCCTTGACGGTCTGCGGAGCGCCTTCGACCAGGTCCTTGGCTTCCTTCAGGCCCAGGCCGGTGATGGCGCGGACGGCCTTGATGACCTCGACCTTCTTGTCGCCGGCGGCCTTCAGGATGACGTTGAACTCGGTCTGCTCTTCGACCGGAGCGGCGTCGGCGGCCGGACCGCCGGAGACGACGACCGGAGCAGCGGCGGTGACGCCGAACTTCTCTTCGATCGCCTTGACCAGTTCCATGACTTCCATCAGGGTCTTTTCGGCGATGGCGTCGACGATCTGTTCGTTGGAAAGGGACATGTGTATTACCTCAGGAAATTGTGATCTTTCGAATCGGGTTCAGTGAAGCGGTCGCGAATGCGGGCCGGCGATCAGGCCGGTTCCGCCTCGGCCGGCGCTTCGGCAGCGACTTCGCCGCCGCCCTGCTTGTCGGCCACGGCCTTGACGGCGCGGGCGAACATGCTGGCGGGTTCGGACAGGACGCGGGCCAGCATGGCCAGGGCCTGGTCGAGGGTCGGCAGCGAGGCGAGGACTTCGACGTGGCTGGCCGGATAGACCTGACCGCCCATGGCGACGACCTTCGGCTGCAGCTTGTCGTTACCCTTGGCGAATTCCTTGATCAGACGCCCGGCGGCGCCGGGTTCTTCGGTCGAGAACGCATACAGCAGCGGACCGACGAGCTTGTCCTGGACGCACTCGTATTCGGTACCGGCCACAGCGCGCGCGGCCAGGGTGTTCTTGACGACACGCAAGTACACACCGGTTTCGCGAGCCTTCTTGCGCATCGCGGTCATCTGACCGACCGTGATGCCCGCGTACTCGGCAGCAACCAAGGAGTGGGCCTTCGCGGCGACTTCTGCCAGCTCGGCGACTACTTCTTGCTTCTGAGACAGATTAAGAGCCATTGCACTCCTCCTAAAGCCGGGATTCGGAATTGGGGATTCGGGATTCGCGAAACCGGCTTTCGCTCGGCTTTGCCAATCCTTGATCCCGAATGGCCAATCTCGGCTCCTTCTATTCCGCTCACGGCTCCTGCCGCTTGCGGTCCTGGGCGGCGACCGTCCTTGGCGCCGGGGATGCCCTTCGGCATCCCGGTGGTGGCCTTTCCTGAAAAAGATTCAGGGGCGGCACCATCTACGCCGGCCCGGCTCCGAAGAGTCCGAATTAAGCGGTTTCGCTAGTACCGACGGCGACTCCTTGCCGTGTCGAGCTTCCCTGCCCGTCGTCGGTACGCGCTGAACCGCGCCTGCGGTCTTTGACGGCGATCGCTTCGGGTTGCCCCTGGGCGATGGCCCTCAAAAGTTTCGGCGGACGGCACTGGATCGCCGTTCGCCTTTTGTTTCGCTTGGGTTCCGCGGCGAGGCGGAACCCGGTATTCGTCGATTGCCACCGGAGTTCGGCGGCTCCGGCCCCGCCTTCGCGGGGATAAGGTCTCGGCCAGCGCGCTCGCGCTATGCGCGAGCGCGCCGGGACGTCACTTCAGGGTCAGCGAAGCCTGGTCGACGATCACGCCCGGGCCCATGGTCGAGCTGATCGAGATCTTCTGCAGGTACTGGCCCTTGGCGGCGGACGGCTTGGCCTTGATCAGGTCGAGCAGCAGCGCCTGCAGGTTGTCCTTCAGCGAACCGTCTTCGAACGAGACCTTGCCGATGGTGCAGTGGATGATGCCGGCCTTGTCGGTGCGGTAACGCACCTGGCCGCCCTTGGCGTTCTTGACCGCTTCGGCCGGGTTCGGCGAAACGGTGCCGACCTTCGGGTTCGGCATCAGGCCGCGCGGGCCCAGCACCTGGCCGAGCTTACCGACGACGCGCATGGCGTCCGGGGTCGCGATGACGACGTCGTAGTTCAGGTCGCCGGCCTGCATCTTCTCGGCCAGGTCGTCCATGCCCACGGCTTCCGCGCCGGCGGCCAGGGCTTCGTCGGCCTTGGCGCCCGCCGGGGCGAACACCGCCACGCGCACGCTCTTGCCGGTGCCGGCCGGCAGCACGGTCGAACCGCGCACCTGCTGGTCGGACTTCTTCGCGTCCACGCCCAGACGGACGGAGACGTCGACGGACTCGACGAACTTGGCCTTGGTGGCGGTCTTGACGATCTTGACCGCTTCTTCGAACGGATAGGCCTTGCCCGGAACCACGGCGGCCTTGATTGCTTTTTCGCGCTTGGTCATCGCCATGTCTTAACCCTCCACCACCAGGCCCATGCTGCGGGCCGAACCCGCAATCGTCTTCACCGCCGCATCCAGGTCGGCCGCCGTCAGGTCGGCTTCCTTCTGCTTGGCGATGGCTTCGAGCTGGGCGCGGGTCACCTTGCCCACCTTGTCGGTGTTCGGGCGCTTGGAGCCCGAGGTGATGCCGGCCGCCTTCTTGAGCAGCACCGAAGCCGGGGTGCTCTTGGTGACGAAGGTGAAGGTACGGTCCGAGTAGGCCGTGATGATGACCGGGGTCGGCAGACCCGGCTCGAGCTTGGAGGTCGCGGCGTTGAACGCCTTGCAGAACTCCATGATGTTCAGGCCGCGCTGACCCAGCGCAGGACCGACCGGCGGCGAGGGATTGGCCTGACCGGCCTTGACCTGCAGCTTGATGTAGCCGACTACTTTCTTTGCCATTGATGTGCTCTCCGGGTGCTAGCGCCTTGACCGCAGGCTCCCCATCGGGCCGGAAATCGCGCGTTCCGGCATCGCGTTTGAATCCTGCGGCCCACGGAAACCGGGCTTCGGGCTGGCGCCGCCCCGGGGCCCGAAAAGGACCAAGGAGACAGCTGAACAGGCAAAGCCCGCCACAACCAGGGTAGCGAGCCGCACACTATATCAGGTTTTTTGGGCTTTGCAGCCCGGGGCCGGCCCGAAGGCCGGCGGGGCTCAGGTCGCCTTCTCGACCTGGCCGAATTCCAGCTCGACCGGGGTCGAGCGGCCGAAGATCAGCACTGCGACGCGCAGGCGGCTCTTCTCGTAATTGATTTCCTCGACCACGCCGTTGAAGTCGACGAACGGGCCGTCGATGACCCGGACCATTTCGCCGGCTTCGAACAGCACCTTCGGACGCGGCTTCTCGACGCCTTCCTGAACGCGCTGCAGGATACGGTCGGCCTCGCTGTCCTGGATCGGCAGCGGGCGATCGGCGGTGCCGCCGATGAAACCCATGACCTTCGGGGTTTCCTTGATCAGGTGCCAGCTCTCGCTGTCGATGCGCGGAATGCCCGCTTCGTCGTGCGTGGCGATCTGGACCAGGACATAGCCCGGGAAGAACTTGCGCTCGGAGCGGCGCTTCTGGCCGGAACGCATTTCCACGACCTCTTCGGTCGGGACCAGGACGTCGCCGAAGCGGTCCTGCATTTCGAAACGAACGATGCGATCGCGCAGCGCCTGCGCCACCGACTTCTCGAACCCGGAGTACGCGTGAACCACGTACCAGCGCTTGTTTTCGTGAGAATTCACGTCGGTCGTCTCCTCAACGCGACAGCAGGAACTTGACCGCGGCCTGGATCACGTAATCGAAACCGGACAGGATCAGGCTAAGGATGGCGACGGCGATCATGACCACCCAGGTGGTCTTCAACGCTTCTTCGCGGGTCGGCCAGACGACCTTGCGCAGCTCGAAGCGGGATTCGGACAGGAACTCGCGGGTCTGCGCGCCCTTGGCGGTCAGCATGAACACCGCGGCGCCCGCAAGCAGACCGGCGACAACCGCGCCGGCGCGCAACGGACCGCTCCAGTTCTCGAACCACAGGTAGGCGAACACGCCGCCGGCCGCGAGCAGCAGAGCCACTGCGTACTTGGCGATATCGCCGGCACCGCCGCCGGATTTGGTTTGTTCGGCCTTGCTGTTCATTCTCGGGGCGATTCCCTCGCGAAAGCCCGCCCATCCCTGCGCGGCCCTTTCAATAGCTATCCAGTCGCCGGATCGTCCGATACGGCTCGGTAACGAGTGGCACGCCAGGAGGGACTCGAACCCCCAACCTGCGGTTTTGGAGACCGCTGCTCTGCCAATTGAGCTACTGGCGTACGTCTTGAAATCTTAGGCCCGATTCGGCCCACCGCAAGGGGCGGCCGGCGGCCGGTTGTCGGGTGTTGCAAACAACGAAGGCGGACCGGGTTGCCGGCCCGCCGTTCGCGGCCTGCGGCGACCCGGAGGCCGCCGCGGTACAGCAATTACTTGATGATCTTCGCCACCACGCCGGCGCCGACGGTGCGGCCGCCTTCGCGGATCGCGAAGCGCAGGCCTTCGTCCATCGCGACCGGGTTGATCAGGGCGACGGTCATCTTCACGTTGTCGCCCGGCATCACCATTTCCACGCCTTCCGGCAGGGTCACGGCGCCCGTGATGTCGGTGGTGCGGAAGTAGAACTGCGGACGGTAGCCCTTGAAGAACGGGGTGTGACGGCCGCCTTCGTCCTTCGACAGCACGTACACCTCGGCTTCGAACTCGGTGTGCGGGGTGATCGAACCCGGCTTGGCCAGCACCTGGCCGCGCTCGACGTCGTCGCGCTTGGTGCCGCGCAGCAGCAGACCGGCGTTGTCGCCCGCCTGACCCTGGTCCAGCAGCTTGCGGAACATTTCGACGCCGGTGACCGTGGTCTTCTGGGTCGGACGGATGCCGACGATTTCGATTTCGTCGCCCACCTTGATGATGCCGCGCTCGATACGGCCGGTCACCACGGTGCCGCGGCCCGAGATCGAGAACACGTCTTCCACCGGCATCAGGAACGGCTTGTCGATCGCGCGCTCCGGCTCCGGAATGAAGGTGTCCAGCGCGTCGACCAGCTTCAGGATCGCCGGCACGCCGATTTCGCTCTGGTCGCCTTCCAGCGCCAGACGGGCCGAACCGTGGATGATCGGGGTGTCGTCGCCCGGGAACTCGTACTTGGTCAGCAGCTCGCGCACTTCCATCTCGACCAGCTCGAGCAGCTCGGCGTCGTCCACCATGTCGGCCTTGTTCAGGAACACGACGATGTACGGCACGCCGACCTGACGCGACAGCAGGATGTGTTCGCGGGTCTGCGGCATCGGGCCGTCAGCGGCCGAGCACACCAGGATCGCGCCGTCCATCTGCGCCGCACCGGTGATCATGTTCTTCACGTAGTCGGCGTGGCCCGGGCAGTCGACGTGCGCGTAGTGGCGCGTCGCCGATTCGTATTCCACGTGCGCGGTCGAGATCGTGATGCCGCGAGCCTTTTCTTCCGGCGCCGCGTCGATCGCGTCGTACGCCTTGAACTCGCCACCGAAACGCTCGGCGCCGACCTTGGTCAGAGCGGCCGTCAGCGTGGTCTTGCCGTGGTCGACGTGACCGATCGTGCCGACGTTCACGTGCGGCTTGGTGCGCTCGAATTTACCCTTGGCCATGGCTGTCGCTTCTCGTATGTGGGTCTAGATGTCGCGGTGGCTGCTGGTAAAGCAGCCGGTACTGCAATGAATGGTGCTCACGACTGGAATCGAACCAGCGACCTCCTCCTTACCAAGGAGGTGCTCTACCGACTGAGCTACGTGAGCGTGAAACTCGGTGACTGCTACGGCGCGTTGCGGCGGCGATTCAATGGAGCGGGAGACGGGAATCGAACCCGCACCATCAGCTTGGAAGGCTGAGGTTCTACCATTGAACTACTCCCGCGCCGCGTACTGCCGTTACAGCGTTGGAACTTGCTTTGTTGCCCGCCCCGAACCGCTGGAGCGTCGCGCCGAATCCTACTGCCGACCGTCGCGTTGAAACTGGTGGAGGGAGGTGGATTCGAACCACCGAAGGCGTGAGCCAGCAGATTTACAGTCTGCCCCCGTTGGCCGCTTGGGTATCCCTCCGAAGAGCCCGTAATTCTGGCGTGCGATTTTCGACTTGTCAACGCGTTTTCACGCAAACTTTTCGAAACCGCCGCCGCCTCCGGCCGCCCTGCCCGGCGCCCGAAACCGGGGCGCCGCGCGAGGCCGCACAGTCTACTCAAACATTGAACCGGAAGTGCAACACATCGCCTTCCTGGACGCGATATTCCTTGCCCTCCAGGCGCAGGCGACCGGCGTCGCGGGCGCCGGCCTCGCCCTTGTACTTGATGAAATCGTCGTAGGCGATGGTTTCGGCGCGGATGAAGCCCTTCTCGAAGTCGGTGTGGATCACCGCCGCGGCCTGCGGCGCGGTCGAGCCGGCCTTGACCGTCCAGGCGCGCACTTCCTTCACCCCGGCGGTGAAATAGGTCTGCAGGCCCAACAGGGCGTAGCCGGCACGGATCAGGCGGTTCAGGCCCGGCTCGTCCAGGCCCAGGTCGGTCAGAAAGGCGTCGCGGTCGGCGTCGTCGAGCTGGCTCAGCTCCTCCTCGATCGCCGCCGAGATCGGCACCACCTGGGCGCCCTCGGCTTGCGCGCGGGCGCGCACGGCGTCGAGGTGCGGATTGTTCTCGAACCCGTCCTCGAGCACGTTGGCCACGTACATGACCGGCTTGAGGGTCAGCAGGAACAGGTCGCGCAGGGCGGCCTTGTCGTCGTCCGACAGGTCCAGCGCGCGCGCCGGCTTGCCGGCGTCGAGCCCGGCACGGACCCGGCCGAGGATCTCCTTGCGCGCCACGGCCTCCTTGTCGCCGGTCTTGGCCGAGCGCTCGGCGCGCTGCAGCGCCTTCTCGACGCTCTCCAGGTCGGCCAGGGCCAACTCGGTGTCGATGGTCTCGATGTCGGCGATCGGGTCGACCTTGTTGTTGACGTGGATCACGTCCGGGTGCTCGAAGCACCGCACCACGTGGGTGATCGCATCGACCTCGCGGATGTGTGCCAGGAACTTGTTGCCCAGGCCCTGGCCGCTGGCTGCGCCGGCGACCAGCCCGGCGATGTCGACGAACTCGACCGCGGTCGGGATCAGCTTCTGCGGCTTGACGATCTCCGCCAGCGCATTGAGGCGCGGGTCAGGTACCGGCACCGCACCGACGTTCGGCTCGATGGTGCAGAACGGGAAGTTGGCCGCGGCGATGCCCGCCTTGGTCAGCGCGTTGAAAAGGGTCGACTTGCCGACGTTGGGCAGGCCGACGATGCCGCATTTGATGCCCATGTTTTGGTCCGTGATTCGAGATTCGGGATTCGGGATTCGCAAAAGCCCAGCGTTGGCTCTTGCCAATCCCGAATCCCCAATCCCTAATGCCGCTGCGTGTGCAGACGCGTCATCGCGTCCAGGAAATTGCCCTGCACGGCCAGTGGCATGACGTCGATGGCCTCGTCGATGGCGCGCAGGATGACGGCCTCGTCGTCCTTGCCGGGACGGCCGAGCACCCAGGGGGTGACCCTGTCCTTGTGGCCGGGATGGCCGATACCCAGGCGCAGGCGGTGGAACTCGCCGTGCCCCAGGTGCTGGACGGTGTCGCGCAGGCCGTTCTGGCCGCCGTGGCCGCCGTCGAACTTGAGCCGCGCGGTGCCCGGCGCCAGATCGAGTTCGTCGTGCGCCAACAGCGCCTCGTCCGGCTCGATCTTCCAGTAGCGCAACGCCGCGGCCACCGACTTGCCGGAGAGGTTCATGAAGGTGGCCGGCTTGAGCAGCCACACCGGCCGGCCGGCGATCTCGATCTTCGAGGTCTCGCCGAACAGCTTGGACTCCAGGCCGAAGCGGCCGCCGAACTTCTCGTTCAGGGCGTCCACAAACCAAAACCCGGCGTTGTGCCGGGTCCGGGTGTATTCGGCGCCGGGGTTGCCCAGGCCGACGATCAGGCGCAGTCCCGCCATGGATCAAGACAATCCGCGAACGCGAGCCGGCGCGCCCGAAAGAGCGCGCCGGCGAGCGATCACTTCTTGTCTTCGTCCTTCTTCGAGACCTTGGCGGCCGGCACTTCGGCGGCCGGGGCCTCGGCGTCGGAGACGACCTCTTCCTTGCCGTGCTTGGCGATCACGACGGCGACGTCGTGTTCCTTGCCCAGCTTCAGCTCGGGGATTTCCACGCCCTTCGGCAGCTTCAGCTCCGACAGATGGACGATGTCGCCGACCTTGAGCGCCGACAGATCGACTTCGATGAACTCCGGCAGGTCCTTCGGCAGGCAGCTGACTTCGACTTCGTTGAGCTCGTGGGTGACCACGACATCGGCGGACTTGCCGGCCGGCGACTTGTCTTCGTTGAGGAAGTGCAGCGGCACGGCCACGCGCAGCGCCTGGTTGGCGTCGACGCGCTGGAAGTCCAGGTGCATGATGATCTGCTTGAACGGGTGGCGCTGCATGTCGCGCAGCAGAACCTGCTCGACCTTGCCGTCGACGTCCAGGCTCAGGATCGAGGAGTAGAACCACTCGTGCTGGCTGGCCAGCCAGATCTTCTCGTGGTCGAGCTGGACCGGCTGCGGAGCGGCGGTGCCGCCGTAGACGATGGCCGGGATGCTGGCGGCACGACGCAGGCGGCGGCTCGCACCCTTCCCCTCGACGTTGCGGCCAGTGGCCTTGATGATGTGTTCGGACATTTGCTTGTACTCGGTTTTACAGCGTTGAGACCGCCTCGCGGCGGCTTTGGAGACTCACCCGCGACCAGGTGAGCCTTTGGAGCGGGGAATGGGAATTCGGGATTTGGGATTCGCAAGGCGGTGGCGCCGCCCCTGCTTCAACGAATCCCTAATCCCGAATCCCCAATCCCGAAATCAGTCGACGTACAACGAGCTGACCGACTCGCCGAAGGCGATGCGGCGGATCGTTTCGGCCAGCAGCTCGGCGACGCTGAGCTGGCGGATGCGGCCGGTGGCCCGCGCCGCGGCGGTCAGCGGGATGGTGTCGGTCACCACCAGCTCGTCCAGCTGCGACTTGGTCACGTTGTCGATGGCCGCGCCCGACAGCACCGGGTGGGTGCAGTAGGCCACGACCTTCTGCGCGCCCTGCGCCTTGAGCGCCGCCGCGGCGGCGCACAGGGTGCCGGCGGTGTCGACGATGTCGTCGACCAGCACGCAGGTCTTGCCCGACACGTCACCGATGATGTTCATCACCGTGGCGACGTTGGCGCGCGGACGGCGCTTGTCGATGATCGCCAGGTCCGCGTCGTCCAGGCGCTTGGCGATCGCTCGCGCGCGCACCACGCCGCCGACGTCCGGGGACACGACGATCAGGTTGTCGGTGCCGTGCGCGCGCCAGATATCGGCGAGCAGCAGCGGCGAGGCGTAGACGTTGTCGACCGGGATGTCGAAGAAGCCCTGGATCTGATCCGCATGCAGATCGACCGTGAGCACCCGGTCGGCGCCGACCGCGCCGAACATCTTGGCCGCGACCTTGGCCGTGATCGGCACGCGCGAGGAACGCGGGCGGCGGTCCTGGCGGGCGTAGCCGAAGTACGGCACCACCGCGGTCACGCTGGCCACCGAGGCGCGCTTGAGCGCGTCGATCAGGACCAGCAGTTCCATGAAATTCTCGGCCGTCGGCGCGTTCGTCGGCTGAATGACGAACACTTCCTGACGACGCACGTTCTCTTCGATCTCGACCTGCACTTCCCCATCGGAGAAGCGGCCCACCAGGGCCTTGCCGAGCCGGATGCCGAGCTCCTTGCACACCGCTTCGGCAAGCGGACGGTTGGCGTTGCCGCTGAACACCAACAGGTTGCGATCGTTTTGCACTGTCTTTGACCGGGATTCGGGATTTGGGATTCGAGATTCGTAGCGGCGGCTGCGATGTCGTGCCTTGGTACGAATCCCGAATCCCAAATCTCCAATCCCACGAAATGGCAGGGGCGGTAGGATTCGAACCTACGAATGCCGGGATCAAAACCCGGTGCCTTGGGCCACTTGGCGACGCCCCTGTGTGTTCACGCGTGTTTTCAGCTTCTCGCTTCGAGCGCATCGCGCAGCGGCGAGCGCGCTGCGCCGCCGGCCGCCCAGGCCCGCAGGCCGGAGGGCAGTTCCGCCAGCGCCGCCTGCGCCGATTCGCGACTCGCGAACTCGACGAAACAGCCGCTGCCGGAGCCGGTCAGGCGTGGCGAACCGATCCGCGACAGAGCGGCGAAAGCGGCCTCGACGGCGGCCTCGCGCTGACGCAGCACCGGCTCGAACGCATTCCCGAGCGGCGAACCCGAAACGAAGTCCGATATTGTCGCGGGCGCGGCATCCCGCGTCAATTCAGGGGATTGAAACAGGGCCGCGGTGGGGGCATGGACGCCGGGATCGGCGAGCACATACCAGGCCGGCGCCAGCGCGATCGGGCGCAGGTCCTCGCCCACCCCCTCGGCCCAGGCGTTATCACCGCGCACGAACACCGGCACGTCGGCGCCCAGGCGCAAGCCCAGCGCGGCCAGGCGCTCGACGCCGAGGTTGGTGCCCCAAAGCGCATCCAGGGCCACCAGCACGGTCGCCGCGTCGGACGAGCCGCCACCGAAGCCACCGCCGGCCGGAATACGCTTTTCGACGACGATGTCGGCACCTTGACTGCATTTTGACTCCACTTGCAGCAGGCGAGCGGCGCGCACGGTGAGGTCGTCGGCCTCGGCCACGCCGGCCACCGAGCCGCCGTGGCGGACCACCCGGCCGTCGCTGCGCAGGCGCAGGCGGATCGTGTCTCCCCAATCCAGGAGACGGAACACGGTTTGCAACAGGTGATACCCGTCGGCGCGGCGGCCGACGATGCGCAGGAACAGGTTCAGCTTGGCCGGGGCAGGCCAGATCGACCAGCCAGGCTCGGTGTTGGCGGCGAAGGGAAGCGGATCGGACATGGCGGGGCGCAACGGCGAGTCGGGTGAACCGGCGATCGTCAGGGACGGGGCGAGCGGGACGGATGCGCGCGCAACCAGTCGCCCAGGGCCCGGTTGTAGGCGGTGGCATAGGCCCGGGCCTGTTCGATCAGGCGTTCATGGCGCTCGCCTTCGACCACATCGCCGGTACCGGACAAGATCCGCAGGCCCTGCCGCTGGGGCTGCTCGCCCTGAGGCAGCCCCGGCGCCAGGCAGGCGAAACCGCACACGCCGATCGGGCGCCGGTCGCCTCGGGCGACGTTGCGGCGCAGGTCGGCGGCCGGATCGTTCAGATCCAGCTGCGACAGCTCGCGCTGCAGTTGCTCGGCCTGGCTCTCGGCAGCGGGCTCGGGCATGCTGGAATCGGCGTCGGCCAGCCCCTGCCACTGGTCCACGATCAAGCGCACCCGGGCACCGTCGCGGCGCGCGTCCAGCCGCGCCGGCAAGTCGCCGGTCGCCGGCCATTCGTAGCCGATCCGCCAACCGCCCTGCTCGATCGATTGCGGGCGGCCGTCGGCCTCCGGGGCGATCTGCGCCTGCGCGCCGCCGCCGGCCGGCAGCGCGCGCAGCCAGTCGGCCAAGGCCGCGACCGGGATCTCCCAGCCGGTGGCTTCGCGCAGCAACGCGGCGGCGTCGCCGCCCTCGCGCGGACCGCCGTCCAGCCCTTCCAGGCGGGCGCCGTCGGGGCCGCCGCTCAGCCGCCAGCTCTGCCGGGTCACCGGCGCGCTCAGCGCCACGTCGAAGGCGTCGCCACGTTGGTTCCATTCGATCCGGCCGCTGCCGCCCTTGCCGGCGTTGGACACGGCGATGCGGCCGCTCAACGCCCACGCGTCCTGGCCGCGCAGGCGGGCGACGCGCGCGGCCTCGCGCGCAGCGGCGTCGGCGGCCGGCACGACCTGCCCTGACGGCGGCGAACGCTTGCCCGGCGCGCTGGCGCAGGCGCCGAGCAGCAGCGCCAAGGCCGCGACACCGAACAGGCGCGCCGCAGGACGCGGCGCGGACAGAGGGGCTGCGGCGCTCATAAACCCAGCTTCTTCAGCGCGCGCAGCAGCGAGCGGTTGTCGGGATCGATCTGCTTGGCCTGATCGAAATACTTGCGCGCTTCCTCGCGCTTGCCGGTCTGCCACAGCACTTCGCCCAGGTGGGCGGCGACTTCGGCGTCCTTCTGCAGGGTCAGGGCCCGGCGCAGTTCGGTTTCGGCCTCGGCGACCCGGCCCAGGCGATACAGCACCCAGCCGTAGCTGTCGATCACCGCGTAGTTGTTCGGCTCGGCGGCACGGGCGCGCTCGATCAGCTCCAGCGCTTCTTGGTAGCGGGTGGTGCGGTCGGCCAGGGTGTAGCCGAGCGCGTTCAGCGCGGCGCTGTTGTCCGGTTCGGCGACCAGGATCCGGCGCAGATCGGCCTCGGCGCGGGCGATGTCGTCGCGGCGCTCCCAGCTCAGAGCGCGGGCGTAGAGAATTTCCGGCTCGTCCGGGAACGCCGCCAGGCCGCGGGCGAAGGCATCGCTCTCGCCGGCGTCGTTCTTGTCGTCGGCGCGCAGGTTGGCTTCCAGCAGATAAGCGTCGCGGCGCGCGTCGTCCTGGATCGCGGCGTCGGCCTGCATCGCGCGCAGGTTGGCATAGGCCTCGTCGGCGCGGTCGAGCTTGTGCAGCACGTTGCTGCTGCGCAGGCGCGCCAGCGAACGCTGCGAACCGCCCGGCACGCCCTGGTACCAGGTCAGCGCCTCTTCGTTGCGCTCCAGGAACTCGGCCAACTGCCCCAGCAACAGACGCCGCGCCGGATCGGGCTTGGCCGCGCTGGCGCGCAGCTCGTCATAGAGCCGGGTCAGGGTCGGCTTGTCTTCGGCGCGGGCCAGATAGGACGCGCGCAACGCGTAGGTCTGCTCGTCCTGCGGGCCGCGCCCGAGCACGGCGGCGACCGCCTGGAAGTCCTTCAGCGCCTCGTACTGTTCGGCGACCAGCGCGCGCAGGCTGGTGTCGCGGTCGGCCTGCGGCTCCAGGGTCTGCAGCAGCTTGCGCGCTTCGTCGGTCTTGCCGTCTTCGCGCAACTGGCTGACCCGCAGCAGGGCCACGCGCGGCTCGCCCGGAAAACGCTCGACCACTTCCTCGACGATGCGCTCGGTCAGCTTGGGCCGGTCCAGGCGCTGCGACAAGCCGCCGAAGGCGACCCAGGCCATCAGATTGCGCGGCGGGATCTTGCCGCCGTCGACGATCTTCTCCAGCACGCGCCCGGCCTGTTCCGGGTTCTTCGAGCCGGTGGTCAGCACCACCAGCACCTGGCGCCAGCCGGCCTCGGGGTCGGCGGCCATCAATTCGTTGAGCTGGCGCAGGGCCGCGCGATCGTCGCCGCGGCGCAGCGACAAAGTGGCCTCGGCCGCGGCCACCCCGCCGCCCTGGCCGCCGAGCTTGCGCCACAGCGCCAGGGCCTCGCCGGCGACCTGGTCCTGTTTGGCCAGCACGGCGATGTTGGTCGCGCGTTCGGCCAGCTCGCGGTCGCCGGCCGCGCGCGCGGCCTTGAGATAGGCCGCGGCGGCATCGTTCAGCTTGCCGGCCTGAAGGGCGAATTCGCCGCTCATCAGCGCTTCCAGCGAGGCGCCGGTCGGGTCGGCGGCGGCGCGCTCGCGGATGGTGGTCCGGGCGGCGGCCAGCGCGGCGGCGGACGGCGCCGAGGGCACGGTCGCGGCCAGCGCCGGGGCGGCGAGCAGCAGGCCGACCAGGGCGGCGCCGATGCGCCGGGCCAGCGCCGTCGCGCGCGGTGCGGGGGCGGCGTTCCTGCCGTCGCCGGCCGCGTCGCAGGCGGCGTCTATGGGACCGATCGGGAAAATCGATGCGTAGAAAACCACGTCGGGACCAGTGGGCCGGTAGAATGGCGGCCTTCAGCAGCCCGCAGCTTATCGCAAGCACCTGAACCGATGTCCCGCCGCCCTCGCCGAACGATGAAACTTTTTCGCCGCGTTGCGACGGCGATGCGCCCGGCCGGCGCGACGGTGGGAAACCGCTCGCACCGATGAGCCTGTTCGTGCTCGGGATCAACCACCAGACCGCGCCGGTCAGCCTGCGCGAACGGGTGGCGTTCTCCGGCGACGCGGTGTCGGCGGCGCTGGCCGCGCTGCGCGCTCTGGCGCCGGTGCGCGAAGTCGCGCTGCTGTCGACCTGCAACCGCACCGAGGTCTATGCGGTCGCCGACGACGACGGCGGCGCCCTGGCCGAGTGGCTGGCTACGCATCCCGACGATGCCGGCGATCTGCACGCTTATTTGTACCGTCACCGCGACGCCGATGCGGTGCGCCACCTGTTCCGGGTCGCCACCGGGCTGGACTCGCTGGTGCTCGGCGAGCCGCAGATCCTCGGCCAGGTCAAGGACGCCTGGGCGGTGGCGCGCGCCGCCGGCAGCCTCGGCAGCCAGCTCGACCGACTGTTCCAGCAAGCCTTTTCGACCGCCAAGCGCGCCCGCACCGACACCCGCATCGGCGCCAATCCCGTCTCGGTGGCTTCGGCCGCGGTACGGCTGGCGCAGGAATCCTTCGCCCGGCTGGAAGACTCGACCGTGCTGCTGATCGGCGCCGGCGAGACCATCGAGCTGGCCGCGCGCCACCTGGTCCAGGCCAAGGCCAAGCGCCTGCTGATCGCCAACCGCACCCTCGCCCACGCCCAGGACCTGGCCAGCCGCCACGGCGGCTTCGCCCTGCCGCTGAGCGAACTCGACCGCCACCTGGGGGAAGCCGACATCGTCCTGTCGGCGACCGCCAGCCGCGAACCGATCCTGCGCCGCGCCGACGTCGCCGCCGCGCGCGCGCAACGCAAGCATCGGCCGATGCTGCTGCTCGACCTGGCCGTGCCGCGCGACATCGCCGCCGACGTCGCCGACCTGGAAGACGTGTTCCTGTACACCGTCGACGATCTGGAGCGGGCGATCGAAGACAACCGCCGCAGCCGCCGCGAGGCCGCCACCGAAGCCGAGGCCATCGTCGAGCTGCAGGTCGCGCGTTTCGTCGAAACCCTCGCCGCCAGCACCCGCACCGCGCCGATCAAGCGCCTGCGCGAGCACGGCGAAGTCGCGCGCGCCGAAGTCCTGGCCAAGGCCCAGGCCCAGCTCGCCGCCGGGCAGGACCCGGCCCAGGTGCTGAACTTCCTCGCCAACACCCTGACCAACCGCCTCCTGCACGCCCCGACCGTGGCCCTGCGCGAGGCGGCACTGACCGGCAATCCGGAGCTGGCGCGGGCGGCGGACAAGATGTTTCCGGCGGTGAAGCCGGGAATGGGGAATGGGGAATGGGGAATGGATACGGCGGATTCGCCGGACGCCGACGAGCGTTAGCGTCGTTGCGCTGCTGCCGTTTCGATTCCCTATTCCCTGTTCCCCATTCCCGGCCCGCCAATGACCCCCACCCTGCGCCGCAAACTCGAAGCGCTCGTCGAACGCCGCGAAGAACTCGAGCGCCTGCTCGCCGACCCGGGCGTGATCGGCGATAGCGAGCGTTTCCGCAAGTTCTCGCGCGAGTTCGCCCAGCTCGAACCGGTGGCGCTGGCGTTGGCCGAGGAGACCCGCGCCAAGGCCGACCTGGCCGCGGCCGAGGCGATGCGTTCGGACCCGGAGCTGCGGGAGCTGGCGGAGGAGGAGATCGCCGCGGCGCAGGAGCGATTGCAGCGCCTGGACGTGGAACTGCTCGCCCACCTGATCCCCAAGGATCCGCGCGACGAAGGCGATTTGTACCTGGAGGTGCGCGCCGGCACCGGCGGCGACGAGGCGGCGATCTTCGCCGGCGATCTGTTCCGCATGTATGCGCGCTACGCCGAGCGCCAGGGCTGGAAGGTCGAGATCGAATCGACCAACCCCGGCGAGCACGGCGGCTACAAGGAAATCATCGCCCGGGTCGAAGGCCGCGGCGCCTATTCCAGGCTCAAGTTCGAGTCCGGCACCCACCGCGTGCAGCGGGTGCCGGAAACCGAGTCGCAAGGCCGCATCCACACCTCGGCGGCGACGGTGGCGATCATCGCGGTCGAGCCGGAAGGCGAGCCGATCGAGATCAACCCGGCCGACCTGAAGATCGACACCTTCCGCTCCTCCGGCGCCGGCGGCCAGCACGTCAACAAGACCGAATCGGCGATCCGCATCACCCACGTCCCGACCGGCACGGTGGTGGAGAACCAGACCGAGCGCAGCCAGCACGCCAACCGCGACAAGGCGCTCAAGCGCCTGCAGGCGATGCTCGCCGATGCCGCGGCGGCCAAGGCCGCGGCGGCGCAGGCCCAGGACCGGCGCTTGCAGGTCGGCAGCGGCGACCGCAGCCAGCGCATCCGCACCTACAACTTCCCGCAAGGCCGGATCACCGATCACCGTGTCGAAGGCCTGACCCTGTACGACCTGCCCAACATCGTCGCCGGCGATCTCGACGCGCTGATCGGCCGCCTGATCCACGAGCACCAGGCCGACGAGCTGGCGCGGCTGTCGGCCGATTGAATCCGCTCCCGCTGTAGGAGCGGCGTCCCTCCAGGGATTTCTTCCGGCCATAAGCCGCGACAACCGCAGCGACGAACGGAAGCGAACGATCCACCGCCCGGAAGATCGGTGGGTTTTCCGGCCACGCTCGCCCCCGGTCTTCTACCGCATCACTTGCGCACACCGCTGCGGTGGGTCGCGGCCAACGCCCGTGCTACAACGTCGCTGCGGATTCGCAGCCGGCGGTCATGACGCCGCACGACGGCTGCGGCCATAATCGGGCCTCCCCGATCGGACCGCCTCCCGCATGAGCCTTTCCGTCCGCCGCGCCGGCCCCGGCGACCTCGATCTGCTCGCGCCGCTGTTCGAGCGCTACCGCTGTTTCTACACCCGCCGCGAAGACGCCGGCCGCTCGCGCGACTTCATCGCCCAACGCCTGCAACGCGGCGATTCGGCGCTGTGGCTGGCGAACCTGGACGGCCGCGACGGTGCCGGCTTCGTGCAGTTGTATCCGACGTTCTCCTCGGTGCGCGCGGCGCGGGTGTGGGTGCTCAACGATCTTTACGTCGACGCCGACGCGCGCCGCCGCGGCGTCGCCCGCGCCTTGCTCGACGCGGCGGTCGAGTTCGCCCGCGCCGACGGCGCGGTACGGCTGGAACTGGAAACCGACCACGATAATCGCCAGGCCCAGGCGCTGTACGATGCCGCCGGCTGGCAACGTTACGACGGCACCCAGCGCTATCACCTGCCGCTGGCCGCGGCGTGAGCGCCGCACGGAACTCGACGCGATGAACGATCCGCGCCTGCCGCTGCGCCAGGCCTTGCAGCGAAATCCCGGCGATGCGATGGCCTGGATAGTTCTGGCCGAGCACGAACTCGACGCCGGCGACGCGCGCAGCGGCGAGACCGCCGCGCGGCGCGCGCTGGCGCTGCGGCCCGGGCATCCGGAGGCGCTGGCGCGGCTGGGCCGCGCGCAATGGATGCAGGGGCGGCGCGAGGACGCGGTCGCCAGCCTGCGCGAGGCCGCACGCGCGGCGCCGCAACATCCGGGCATCGCGGTCTGGCTGGCGCATGCGCTGGAAGACGTCGGCGACGCCGAGGGCGCGCTCGACGCCTACGGCCGCGCCTATGCGCTGGCGCCGCGCGAGCCGCAACTGGCGGCTTATCTGCTGGCCTGGCGGCGCAAACTATGCGATTGGCGCGAGCTGCCGGCGCTGTCGCGGCTGGTTCGCGAAGCGGTGGCGCAAGGCCGCGCCTCGGTCGAACCCTTCGCCTTTCTCAGCGAAGACGCCAGCGCCGCCGAGCAACGCCGCTGCGCCAGCCTGCGCGCGCAGTTGGTCGCGCAATCGGTGCGACCGCTGCCGCCGGCGCCTGCGCGCGAGGCCGCGGCGCCGGTGCGCGCCGGTTTTTTGTCCAACGGTTTCGGCGCCCATCCCACCGGCCTGCTGACGGTGGCCCTGTTCGAGGCCCTGCACCGCCGCGGCGGCCTGTCCGTGCATCTGTTCGCGCTCAACCGCGACGACGGCAGCGCGATCCGCAAGCGCCTGCACGCCGCCTCCGACGCATTGCACGACGTGTCCCAGCAGCCGCATGCGCAAATCGCCGCGACCATCCGCCGTGCCGGCATCGACGTGCTGTACGACCTGCGCGGCTGGGGCGGCGGCGGCACGCCGGAAGTGCTGGCGATGCGGCCGGCGCCGGTGCAGGTCAACTGGCTGGCCTATCCGGGCACTTCGGGCGCGCCGTGGATCGACTATGTGCTCGCCGATCGCTACGTGCTGCCCGAATCCCTGGCCGCCGACTTCAGCGAAACCCCGGCCTGGCTGCCGCGTTGCTTCCAGCCCTCCGACACCCGCCGCGTGCCGGCCCCGGCGCCGACGCGCGCCGAGTGCGGCCTGCCGGACACGGGCGTGGTGTTCTGCTGTTTCAACAACAGCTACAAGTTGAACCCGCGCAGCGTCGCGCGCCTGTTGGCGGTGCTGCGCGCCGTGCCCGGCAGCCTGCTGTGGCTGCTGTCGGGCCCAGGCCGCGCCGACCAGCGCCTGCGCGAATTCGCCGCGGCCGAAGGCGTGGCCGCGGAGCGGTTGGTGTTCATGCCCAAGCAACCGCAGGCCGAGTACCTGGCCCGGCTCGGCCACGCCGACCTGTTCCTCGACACCGGTCCCTACAACGCCCACACCACCGCCTCCGATGCGATCTGGGCCGGCTGCCCGGTGCTGACCGCGCCCGGCGCGACCTTCGCCGCGCGCGTCGCCGGCAGCCTCAACCACCACCTCGGCCTGGACTCGCTCAACGTCGCCGACGATGCCGCCTTCGTCGAACGCGCCGCCGCGCTGGGCAACGACCCCGCCGCACTGGCCGCATTGCGCGCCGAGCTGGCCGCGCGCCGCGCCGACAGCGGCCTGTTCGACATGGACGGCTTCGCGGTCGACTTCGCCGCGATGACCCTTGCGCTGGCGCGGCGCCAGCGCAAGGGCCTGGCGCCGGCGCCGCTGCAGGGGCCGGAGCGCTGACCCGCGCGGCCCACTTCGCCGCCTGCGTTTTGCGCTAGGCTGCGCGCATGACCGCCGAACGCGATTTCATTCCCCTGAATCTGTGCGTGTTGACCGTGTCGGACACGCGCACCCTGGCCGAAGACAGCTCCGGCGACTATCTGGTGCAATCGCTGAGCGACGCCGGCCACCGCCTGGCCGAGCGCGCGCTGTTGCCCGACGACCGCTACCGGATGCGCGCGGTCGTCTCGCAGTGGATCGCCGATCCAGCGGTCGACGGCATCCTGGTCACCGGCGGCACCGGCTTCACCGGTCGCGATTCGACTCCGGAAGCGCTGCTGCCGTTGCTGGACAAGGAGATGCCGGGTTTCGGCGAGCTGTTCCGCGCGATCAGCTTCGATGAGATCGGCACCTCGACCCTGCAATCGCGCGCGTTCGCCGGCCTGGCCAACGCCACCTTCCTGTTCTGCCTGCCGGGGTCGACCTCGGCCTGCCGCACCGCCTGGGACAAGATCGTCCGCGCTCAGCTCGACGCGCGTACCAAGCCGTGCAATCTCGCCACCCTGCGTCCGCGCCTGAAGGAGTGATCGGCATGTCGTTGGACACGACCTTGCGTTTGCTGGCCAAGGCCAGCGGCCTCAGCGTCGCCGACCTGGCCACCGCGATACCGCGCGCCGGCGCGGCGACGGTCAGCGCCTGGCTGCGCGGCGAGAAACTGCCCGGCAAGGATCAGCTCGATGCGCTCGCGCGCGCCTTCGGCGTGCCGGCCGGCGCCCTGCTGGCCGAACTGGCCAGCACCCTGGACCCGGCCCGCACCCAGGGCGAACACGATCTGCTCGCCGCCTACCGCGCGCTCAACTCGCGCCAGCAAGGCGCCCTGCTCGAGGTCGCCGCCGGCATGGCCGGCACCCGCCGCAGCGCGCCGCCGCGCACGCCGCGCAAACGCGCAAGCAAGAAGGCCGCCCGATGAGCAAGCCGCTCAAGCGCAAGGAATACGAAGCCCAGCTCGAACCTTTGCAGCTGGAGCTGGTGGCGATGGCGCGCTGGCTGCAGCACAGCGGCCGGCGCGTGGCGGTGCTGCTGGAAGGCCGCGACACTGCCGGCAAGGGCGGCGTGGTCGGCGCCCTGTCCGACCACCTCAACCCGCGCCAGTGCCGCATCGTCGCGCTGTCCAAGCCCAGCGAACGCGAGAGCGGGCAGTGGTATTTCCAGCGCTACGTGCCGCATCTGCCGGCCGCCGGCGAGATCGTCCTGTTCGATCGCAGTTGGTACAACCGCGCCGGCGTCGAACGGGTAATGGGCTTCGCCACGCCGGAGCAGGTCCAGGCCTTCCTGCGCCAGGCGCCGGCGTTCGAGAAGTTGCTGACCGACGACGGCATCCTGCTGTTCAAGTATTGGCTGTGCTGCGACCAGGAACAGCAGGAGCAGCGCTTCGCCGAACGCCTGGAAGACCCGCTCAAGCGCTGGAAGCTGTCGCCGATCGACTTGGGCGCGCGGAAGCACTACGACGATTACACCCAGGCGCGCGAAGCCATGCTCGAAGCGACCCACACCGCGCATGCGCCGTGGACCCTGGTCGATTTCAACGATCAACGCCAAGGCCGGCTGAGCCTGATCCGCGATCTGCTCTCGCGCTTGCCGGATACCAAGATCGAACCGGCGCCGCTGAAGTTCCCCAAGCTCAAGGGCAAGCCGTCGACGGAACGCTACGGGGTGGTGCAGCCGATCCCGGCGACCGGCAACAAGCGCAAGAAGACCGATTGACGCCGCCCTTATGTAGGAGCGGCGTGAGCCGCGACCAACCGAAGAGATGTGCGAAAGCGCGTTCCCCCCGAAGCCCGGATCTGCGGCCGCGCGTCGGCGAATCCAAAGCCCGCATCCGGTCTTCCGCCGAAACGCTGGCGTACACCGCTGCGGTTGGTCGCGGCTCACGCCGCTCCTACAGGAAGGCGGACAACGCGAGAAACCGGTTATCAGCCCGACGGCTGCGGCCCGTCGCCCTGCGAACGCCGGAACGGGTGGAACAGTTGCAACAGCCAGGGCTTCTGCGCCAGCACCAGGCTGACGCCGACCCGCTCCTGCGCGCTCAGGGCCGCGTCGCGCGCCAGCAGCGCGTCGAACTCGCGCGCCACTTCGCCCAGGCGCTGCTTGAGTTCGCGGATGCCGGCGATGCTCAGCGAGCCGCTGAGCAGCAACAGCACGTCCTGCTCGCCGTCGAAGGGGTCGGCGAAAAAGTCGCCGAGCAGATGGTGGCGGAAATAGCGTTCCATCGGGCCGTCCGCGCGCCAACGGAAGTTGCGTGCGGTCAGCGGCCGGCCGCGGTTGCCGGGCATCAGCTCGATGATGCCGAGCCGGTCCAGGCGCACCATCAGCTGGGTCCAGCGCACGTCGTCGAAGACGAAATGCGCCTGCACGTCGGCCTGCTTCCAGCGGTTCAGAGTCAGGAACAGCGCCACCAGTAGCGCCGGGTCGTCGACCAGGGCCTGTTCCTGCGCCTCGCTGAGCATGGCCATCGGCGCGCGGCCGCGCCCGGCCTCGGCGCTGAGTTCGGCCAGGCCGATGTCGAGCACTTCGCAGATCTGCTCCAGGCGGCGCAGGCTCATCGCCCGGCGCGAGAACATGCGCTTGACCGCCGCCTCGCTGAGCTTGAGCCGGCCGGCCAGGTCGCGATAGGTCAGCTCCTGCGCGCGCAGGAACCGCTTGAGGGCATCGACGAGTTCGAGGGTAAGCGCCATGGGTAGCAAAATACGCTACTGACGATGGAAATCCGAGCCACCTTGTCGATGATTGTTGCCAGTCGCCGCGGGGCGTCCGAGTCTGGCCACGGTCCCGAACGAGGTGGCGCGAGTGCCAAGGATTGCCGACCGTCTGCTTCCCCTGGTTCTGGCCGTTTCGGCCGCCGCTGGCCCGCTGGCAGGGACGCCAGCCTTTGCGGCGGTGCAGTCCGACGGCCTGAGCCGTCAGTCCGAGGCCAGTCTGGCGGCCTCGGTGGACGTCCCGGCCGCCGCGGCGCAGGCCTTGTCGCAAGGGGCGCGCTTCTCGGTCGCGGCGATCGAAGCCAGCGCCCAGGGCGCCGCGGTCACGGTCTCGGCCGCCGCCGCAGGCACCTCGATCGTGATCGCCTTGTCGGCGCAGCAGGCCGCACGGCTAGGCCTCAAGGTCGGCCAAGCGGTGGTGGTGACCGTGGTCGCCTCCGGCTGGCTGATCGGCACCGTCGCCGGCGAGGCGCTGTGCTTCGTCCCCAACGAGCGCGCCCGCGCGCTGATGCACAGCGAGCGCATGGGCTCATGAGCGCCGCCCTCCGCCCTCGCGTACTGCGCGCCCTGCTGTGGGCCGCCTCATTGACCTTGCCACTGCATCCGCTCGCCGCCGCGGCCGGCACCGGCTGCGAGCACCGCAGCCTCGGCGCGGACAAGCTCGCCGCCGCGGCGCAAACCGCCCTGACCGTCGCCGACGCGCTGGAGCGGCGCGATGCGCCCCTGGCCCTGGTGGCGCGGGTCGGCACCGACCTGTCGGCGCAGGGCTTGGTCTACAGCCATATCGGCTTCGTGGTCCGCGACCATCGCGCCGGGCGCTGGACCGCGGTGCATCTGCTCAACGAGTGCGGCAGCGATCGCTCCGGCCTGTACACCCAGGGGCTGGTGAATTTCTTCGCCGACGACCTGGTCAACCAGGACGCGCGCATCGTCTGGCTGGAGCAGGCACTCGCGCAGCGCCTGGCCAATCGCCTGCGTGCGCTGCCGCAGCAATCGCTGCATCAACCGCATTACAACCTGATCGCTCGCCCGGGCAGCGCCGCGTACCAGAACTCCACCGCCTGGGTGCTGGAAACCGTGGGCGCATCCTTGAACGAAGGCGTTTCCGGCGCCGGCCGCGGCCCGGCCTATCGCGCCGCCGAGCGCGACGGTTTTCGTCCCGACCGGGTGCGCATCCCCTATTCCAAACGCGTGCTGGGCGGTCTGTTCGGCAGCAATATCGCTTTCACCGACCACCCGGTGAGCACGCGGCTGGGCGGCGACTATCCGGTGGTGACGGTGCGCGCGATCGTCGAGTACCTGGTACGCAGCGGACGGGTGCAGGCGCAACAGGAGTGGCGCGGCGGGTATGAAATGGAGCGGCTGGGGGCGTTGTGATCGGTGGGCCGGTGCCTGATCGCGCAGGCGGCAGCCCAGCGTCCCGACCCTTTTTCAAAGAACGAACCGCCCGCGAGGACGGGAGGGCGACGCGGCTGATTCAGCCGCAGAGGAAGCCGGAGCCGGCTTCGGTTTCGTCGGCCGGCTCGCGCTGCAGCGAGTCCACGCGCGCGTTCGGCGGCCCCTGCCGCAGCCACTGCGCCAGACGTTCGATCGCGGCTTCGTCGCCGGCGGCGAGCACTTCGACCCAGCCGTCGGCGAGGTTGTTGGCATAGCCGCGCAAGCCCAGGGTTCGCGCCTGTTCGCGGGTGCTGGCGCGGAACCACACGCCCTGCACCTTGCCGCTGACGAAGAAGCGCGCGGCGCTCACGTGTTACCGCCCGAAGGGCCTCCATCCCGGCCCGCTTGCGGCGCCGCTGCTGCTGCGGATTTCTCGCCCGGCTTCGGCGCTGCCGGCGCCTCGCCGGGTTTCGGCCCACCCGCCCTGGCGATCGCCTCTTCGATCTTCTTCGCGTCGACCGGGCCGAGGAATTTCTCGGCGACCTTGCCGTCCGGCGCGATCAGATACGACATCGGCAGGCCGCGCGGCGTGTCGAAGGCCGGCGGCGGCGAGGCCACGTCGACCAAGGCGATCGGGTAGGACACCGGATGCTCCTTGAGGAAGGCCTGCATGTCCGCCGGCTCGATCTCCTCGTAGGCCAGGCCGATCACTTCGATGTGCTCGCGCATGGCGTCCAGCGCCGACAGCTCCGGCATTTCCTTGATGCAGGGGCCGCACCAGGTCGCCCAGAAGTTGATCAGCACCCAGCGCCCGCGATGCTCGGCCAGATCGAACGTCTTGCCGTCCAATGTGGCGATGCGCAGCCCCGGGGTGTCGCTCGTCGACGCTGCTGCCGGTGCCGGTGCCGGTGCTGGTGCTGGTGCTGGTGCCGGCGCAGCCTGCGCCGCGGGCGCCGGCTTGGCGGTGTCGGCCGGCGGCGTTTGCGGCTGGCAGGCCGCCAGCGCCAATGCGGCGACCGGCAACAGGCATCGGATGTACGGACGGATCATGGTCACTCCTCTTCGGCGTGGATGCTGGACACGCGCCGCTTCATCAGCGCGCGCAGCGGCACCCGCAACTCGTCCATCGCCGCCATCGCCGACTGGCCCAGCGAGTCGTCGCGGCAGGGCAGCACCGCCTCGGCGATGGGGATGCGCAGGTTGCAGGCTTCGTACAGTTCGCCCAGCGACAGCTCGTCGAGGTCGCGCGCCAGCAGCCATTCGCCGTTCTCGGCCCGGCGCACCACGTTGATCTCGCCGAGTTGCTCCAGCATCTGCTGGATCAGGGCGTCGGTCAGCATCGGCTCGAGCTGCTGGATCTCGTCGATGTGCAGGCCGCGGCCGAGCTTGCGCGCGCCGTTGAAGCGCGCCAGCAGGCGCAGCAGGCCGTACATCTCGAAGCCCAGCGGCAGCCGCATCGACGCCGGCTGATAGCGGAAGGCCGAAATCGAGGAGGACAGCGAAGCGCCGAGCAGTACCGCGATCCAGCTCAGGTAGATCCACAGCAGGAAGATCGGCACGAAGGCCAGGGTGCCGTAGATCTTCGAGTACGAACCGAAGCTGCCGAGGTAGAAGCCGATGCCGCTCTTGATCAGCTCGAACAACACCATCGCCAGGAACGCGCCGGCGATCGCGTGCCGCCATTTGATCGTGCGGTGCGGCACCACCCGGTAGATCGCGGCGAAGGCGATCCACTCCAGCGCCATCGGCGCGGTGCGCAGCAGCAGGCCCTCCAGCCAGCGCCCGGGCTCGGTGGCGAACACGTCCATGGCGAAGAAACGCGCCGAGATCGCCAGGCTGGCCGCGGCCAACAGCGCGCCCAGGGTCAGCACGGTCCAATACACCAGGAAACGGCCCAGGCGCGGCCGCGGCGAGTGGATGCGCCAGATCCGGTTGAATGCCGCCTCGACCCCGTTGAGGGTGATCAGCAGCGACACCACCAGGGCGATCACGCCGGCGGTGGTCAGCTGGCCGGCATTGGCCGAGAACTGTTTGAGATAGCTCTCCACCGAACGCGCCGCGGAGGGCACGAAGTTGGAGAAGATGTAGTCGCTGAGCCGGTCGCTCCACTCGCCGAACATCGGGAACGCCGACAACACCCCGAACACCACCATCGACAACGGCACCAGCGCGAACACGGTGGTGTAGGACAGGGCGCCGGCGGCCTGGAACAGGTTGTCGTCGAGGAAGCGCCGGGCCAGGAAGCGGAAGAACGTGCCGATGCGGGCGCGGTCGCGCACCCGTTCGCTCCAGCGGTAGATCGAGTCCAGGGGTTCCATCCGCCGCAGGGTAACCGATGCGACGTGGGCGGGACATGCAGGCCGCAGCGCCAAGCCCGGCCCGCTCCCGTATCCTGTGCGGCGCAGAGGAGACTCCGATGAGCGAAGTACTGGTGCTCTATTACAGCCGCGGCGGTTCGGTCGCGCGACTGGCGCGGCAGATCGCGCGCGGGATCGGCGAAGTCGACGGCGTCGCCGCGCGCGTGCGCAGCGTGCCGCCGGTGGCCGCGATCACCCAGACCGCGGCGCCGCCGGTGCCGGACGAAGGCGCCCCCTACGTGGAAGCGCGCGATCTGGCCGAATGCGCCGGCCTGGTGCTCGGCAGCCCGACCCGGTTCGGCAACATGGCCGCGCCGGTCAAGCATTGGCTGGACGGGCTCGGCGCGGAATGGGCCAGCGGCGCCCTGGTCGGCAAGCCGGCGGCGGTGTTCACTTCGACCGCGACCCAGCACGGCGGCCAGGAATCGACCCTGCTGACGATGATGGTGCCCCTGCTTCACCACGGCTGCGTCCTGCTCGGCATTCCCTACACCGAACCCGCGCTCAGCCACACCCGCAGCGGCGGCACTCCTTATGGCGCCAGCCACGTCGCCGGCGCCCAGGACGACCCGCAACTCAGCGAGGACGAAGCCATCCTCGCGCGCGCGCTCGGCCGCCGCGTCGCCGAACTGGTCGTCAAGGTGAGCCGGTGACCGCGCAACCGCCGCGCAGCCTCGCACAGACATTGCTGCTGGCCGCCCTGCTCGCCCTGAGCGCGCTGTTCTCGCTGTGGTATCTGCTGCCGCAGCGGCATGTGCTGGCGGGGCTGCTGGTGTTCGTGCTGCCGCCGGCCTTGCTGGCGTTCGGCGTGTGGCGGCGCAGCCGCCGCGCCGCCTACTGGTCGGGCGTCTGCGCCCTGGCCTGGTTCTGCCACGGCGTGATGCTGGCCTGGTCGTCCCCGCCCGAACGCCTCTACGCCTGGATCGAACTGGTCCTGGCCCTGACCGTGATCTTCGCCGCCAACCAGCCCGGCCTGGCCGCCCGATTCGGCAAACGGGGCCGCCACTGACCCCGTCCCGCCGCGCCTGACGGGGATACGCGTGCGGACGGTGCCCGCCGCGGGCCGGCGCCCGCGCTGCGGGCCTATAATCGGGGCCCGTTCCCGACCACGCGACTCACCCGAGATGGACAAGCTCTGCATCGTCACCACCGGCGGCACGATCGACAAGATCTACTTCGACGACAAGTCCGATTACCAGATCGGCGAACCGCAGATCGGCCACATCCTCGACGAGCTCGGCGTCGCGTTCCGCTACAGCGTGATTCCGATCATCCGCAAGGACTCGCTGCACATCACCGCGCAGGACCGCGAGCTGATCCGCGCCACCATCGCCGCCCAGGACGCGCAGCACGTGCTGGTCACCCACGGCACCGACAGCATGGTCGAGACCGCCAAGGTGCTGGCGACCATTCCCGGCAAGACCATCGTCCTGACCGGCGCGCTCAACCCGGCGCGCTTCCGCGGCTCCGACGCCGAGTTCAACATCGGCACCGCGGTCGGCGCCGTGCAATCGCTGCCGGCCGGCGTCTATATCGCCATGAACGGCCGCATCTGGGATCCGGCCAAGGTGCGCAAGAACGTCGAAGCCAACCGCTTCGAAGCGATCTGACCCGCGGACGACACCCGCAGGTTGCCGGTCCAGCGGGCGCCGCCCAGTGGCGCCCGTTCTTCGAAACGATTCCGCAACGCCGCTTGGGGCATCCTCCGCTACTCGAGCCCTCGCCGGATCGCGGCGCCCTCACACGGCGATAGCTGCAGCTCCCCTCCTCCAGCCGCAACGCCGACCTTTTCCGGTCCGCGACTCGCCCTCGCCTGCCCGGTCACCTCCCGCAACGCGCAGGGCGGGAAGCCGACGCGTATGGCGCATCGGACCCACTTGGCAGCGCCATGCATCGGCGCCTGGGCATACTCGGCGTACCGCCCCGGGGTCTGACCCGTCCCAGCAGCGGGTTGGGCTGGCGGAGTGTGCGGATGAGCGGTTCGCGTTCCCAGGCAGCCCGGGCGCAAGAATGGGCTTTTCCGCACTGATCCCCCCCAAAACCCCGCTCGTCGCCCTGAGCACGGCCAAGGGTGGCCTAATTTGGTGATAGAAATCACAATTCGAATTGCGTCCACGCCTGGAGCCGCTCCTACCATGCCCGCCGCCCAACCCGTGTGGTCCCTGCCGGATGCTACGGTCGAGTCGGTGACCGTCCTGCTGCACCAGGCCCGCGACGGGCGCAGCGATGCCTGGGACCTGATCTACACCCGGATCTACCAGGACCTGCACCGGCTCGCCCGCGCCCAGTTGCGGCAGCGCCAACGCCGCGCCCCCCTGTCGCCGACCTCGCTGATCAGCGAGGCCTGGCTGAAGATGGCCGGCGCCGCGGCCTCGGCCGAGAACCGCTTCCACCTCATCGCCCTGATCGCCCGCGCGATGCGCTACGCGATCCTCGACGAAACCAAGAAGGCCGTCGCCGACAAGCGCGGCAGCCGGATCGAATTCGTCCCCCTTGAGGGCGAGCATCGGATCGGCGAGAACGCACGGATGGAGCAACTGGTGCTGATGGACCAACTGCTGGAGCATCTGGGCAAAGTCGACGAACGGCTGGTCTCGATCGTCGAACTGCGCTACTTCGGAGGCTTGAGCGACAAAGAGATCGGCCATCTGCTGGGAGTCGGCGAAGACCGGATCCGACGCGAGTGGCGTACCGCACGCAGCTATCTGATCGCACGCCTGGGCCAGGGCGACTCGCTGGACCTTCCAGCGAACTGAACGGCGCGCATGAGCTCGGTCGACGCCCGCGTCCTGTCCCTGTTCCGCGCCTACGTCGACCTGGAGCCGCGGCGGCGGTCGCGCTTCCTTGAGGATGCGCGCCGCGACGACCCGCAGGCGCATGCCTTGCTGGCGGCGATGATAGCCGCCGACGCGGGCGAGCATGCGCTGGATCTGTCGCTGCCGTGGCTGTCCGACAGGCTGCGAACCGGCAACGAGGACGCTGCCGACGCCGACGAGGACGACGAAAGCGACGGCGAAAACCGCATCGGCACCCGGCTCGGACCATGGCGGTTGGTGCGCAAGATCGGCCAGGGCGGCATGGGCATCGTCTACGAAGCGATGCGCGACGACCGCCAGTACGAGCAACGCGTCGCACTCAAGTGCGCACGCGCCGAACTGTCGTCGCCGCGCCTGAGCGAAGCCTTGCTGGCCGAACGCCGCCATCTGGCGCGCCTGCAGCACCCCAATATCGTGCCCTTGCTCGACGGCGGCGTGGATGCCCAAGACCATCCCTGGTTCGCGCTGCAATACGTCGAAGGCGAAGCCATCGATCTATGGTGCGATCGCCGCCGCAAGAGTTTGCGCGATCGCGTCGCGCTGCTGGGCCAGGTCTGCGACGCGCTGGCCTATGCGCACGCCCAGGGCGTGGTGCATCAGGACCTCAAACCGTCCAACCTGTTGGTCACCGACGACGGCCGGGTGCAGTTGCTCGACTTCGGCCTGTCCGCGCCGCTAAACCTGGGCGCGGACACGCCGGCGCCGCCGGTCGCTCTCACGCCCGGCTACACCGCCCCGGAGATCGTGTTCCGAGGCGCCGCGCCGTGCATCGCCTCGGACCTTTACTCGCTGGGCGTGGTCCTCGCACAACTGCTGACCGGCGACGGCCCTTCGCGCTCCCTACTGGCACAGGCCAGCCAATGGCTGGCGACGACGAGTTCCGAGGCGGGTGCCGAACGTCTGGTCCGGTCCGCCGCGACTGCGACGTCCGAAGCGATAGCGAACCGAGGGCTGTCGGACCGCCGCTCCCTGGCCAAGCAGATCAGCGGCGATCTTGCGGCGATCGTCGAACGCTGCCTACGCGCCGATCCGACGCAGCGCTACCGCAGTGCGGGCGAACTGGGCGAAGATCTGCAACGCTGGCTGCAGCACCGGCCGGTGCGCGCTCGCGACGGCGGCCGACTGTACCGGACCGGGCGTTTTCTGCGCCGTCATCGGCTCGCGATGGGGTTGGCGGGAGTGACCGCGCTGACTGCGGCGATCGGCGGCGGCGCGACCTGGTGGCAGGCTTACCGGGTCGAACGCGAAACCCAGGCCACCCTCGCCGTAAGCCGGCTGTTCGAGGAAACCCTGGGCTCGGCGACCCTGTCCGGGCTCAGCGACACTCCGTTCTCCTCCAGTGCCTTGCTGCGCGACGTCGAAACCAAGGTCCGAGGACTCGATTTATCGGCGCAACCGCGCACACTCGCCGGTGCGCTGACCTCGCTGGCGCGCAGCCGTGCCGTGATCGGCGACTACGCCAGCGCCACCCGCCTGGCCGACGAAGCCGCTCGCCTGCTCGACCGCGACGGCGCACCTTCGCTGGAAACCCGCGCCACCCTCGCCTCGCTGCTGAATCTGCAGGCGCGCCATCGCCAGGCGCGCAGTGTCGCCGAGCAGACTTTAGATCAGGTTCCCCACGATCAGCTCCATCGGCCCCTGCGCGTGCGTCTGCTGACCGAGATCGCACGCAGCGATTGGGAACTGTTGCATCATCGCGACGCGCAGGATGCGCTCGACGCCGCACTGGCATTGACCCGGAATCAGCCCGAACGCGGGCCCTACGCCGAGTTGCTGACCTTGCGTGGCTACTGGAACGCTCGCCTGTTGAACCTGCCTCAAGCCGAGGCCGATTTTCGCCGCGCCATCGCGGTCGCCGCCGACACGCAACCGGCCTTGGCCAATCAAGCGCGCGAGAAACTCATCCAGTTGCTGACCCTGCAGGAACGCTTCGCCGAAGCGCAGGGCCTGGCCTTGCAGCTGCTCGAACAGCGTCGCCGCTCGCTCGGCGACCGCCATCCCGATACCGGACGCGCCTGGGTGGCGCTGGCAGACAGCCAGTGCGGCGGCGGCCGCCCCGCGGATTGCCGGGCCTCGATCGAGCGCGGCAAGGACATCCTGCGCGCGCGCTACGGCGAATCGCATCCCGAGTACGCCGAGGCCTTGCGCGTCTCGACGCAACTGTACTTCCTCGACGAACACAGCTACGCCGAACGTCTGTCGGAGATGCGGCGATCGGCATCGATCCTGCAAGAATCTTACGGACCAGCACACGAAGCCGCGCTACGGGCCCGAGCCGATCTGGGCGTGATGCTGCTGCACCGCAAGCCGGCATCCGTCCCGGACGAAGAGCAGCGGCGGTTGCGAGACGAAGGCCTGGCGCTGCTGGATTCGGTGCTGTCCACGTCCGACCGGCAGAAGGTGCCGATCTTCACTCCCAAGCTGTACTACGCCATCGCAATCGCCCGGCGCAATCGCGGCGATGACCGCGATACGGCGCGACGACTGCTCGTCGAAACCCAGACGGACGCCGAACGCTATTTCGGCGACTCGCGCGGCTTGCATCTGCGCATTTCCTATTATCTGGCCTTGCTCGCCTATATCCAGGGCGATTTGGCCACCGCAGATGCGCAGATGGCGGACATCGCGGCGCAAGCCGAAACCGCCCCACCCCATCTTCGCCTTCGGCTCGTGCTTTGCAACATTCTCAATGTTCGCGCCAATATCGCCTTGCATCGCGGCGACCGCGACAGTGCCCGCAACCACCTCATCCGCCTGCGCGATACCGCTATGCGCTGGCTCGGACCGGAACATCCGTGGGTCAAGCAAGCCCAGCGCGACCTGGACTTGCTGGCGCGTACCGGCCGATTCCCTACCTGAGCCCGCAGTATCATGCCGGTCGCGCCGGTCGCGCCGGTCGCGCAGCGTCGACAAAAGTCCGTTCACGATGCCCGGGGGACGGCGTGGCGACGCCAGGCTTCAGCGCCTGACACAGAAAACGCGTACGCAGCGCGGCGAACGCCGGCGCTTACGACAACGTGGAACAGCGGTAAAGCGTCGCGTCCGGCTCCTCATGCCGACGCAACCGCCGCTTCGGCAGGTGCGGGCCGTGGGCCCGCGCCTGCCGGACCGCACACAGCGATCAGAAGGTGATGCTCCAGGTATCGATGCGCCCGGTGTCCTGGCTCGCGTTGTCGTTCACCCGCAGCTTCCAGGTGCCGTTGAGGGGTTCGCTGGACAGGTTGAAGTTGAAAGTGCCGCTGAGGTTGTCGGCGCTGCCGCCGGCGCGGTTGCTGATGTTGTAGAGCGAGCCGTCCGGCGCGACCAGATCGACCTTCAGGTCGCCGCGGTAGGTATGAACGATGTTCACCGACACCGAAGCGCTGCTCGGCGCGTTGCCGGTCCGGCCGGAGACGGTGATCGGGCTGTCGACGGTGGCGTTGTCGTTGATCGCGTAGTCGGTGCCGTTGGTGTAGGTCTGCGTGCCCGGACCCGGGCCCGGACCGGTACCGGCGGTCTTGCCCAACTCGCCCAGGAAGGCCAGGCCCAGCTTGGCGAAGGGCACGCTGTTGCTCGCCGAGTTGCCCATGTTGGACAGCTTGTCGTTGGGCGTGTGGATCGAGGAGAAGTAACCGCCGCTGCTGGTGCCGCCTTCGAAGTAGATCGCCGCCGGGAAGCCGGCCGAGGTCCAGGAGGCGTGGTCGGAGCAGCCGTAGCCGCAGGTGTAGCTGCCCAGGGTGCCGCCGAGGTAGGTCGAATGCAGGTCGCGCAGGAACTGCTGCAGGGCCGCGTTCGAGTAGTCGCTGACCAGACGCACCTCCGGCGTGCCGCTGGTGCGGTAGTTGGTCATGTCCAGCTGCAGCACGCCGACCACGTTGATGCCGCGGTTCTTGAAATCGGTGGCGATCGCCTTGGACCCGCGCAGGCCCACTTCCTCGGCCGCGTAGCCCATGAACTTGATCGTGCGCTTGGGCTTCCAGCCGCTGGCCAAGGCGATGCGCGCGACTTCGGTCAGGGTGGCGATGCCGGAGGCGTCGTCGTCGGCGCCGGGCGCGTTCATCGAATCGCCGCTGCCGGTGCTGGAGATCGAATCCAGATGCGCACCCAGCACCACCACCTCGTTCGGCAGGTCGGTGCCCTGGATGGTCAGAATCGCCGAAGGCTGGGTCGAGCAGGTCGTGCAGCCGGTATAGAGCTCGGCGCTGACGTCGCTGCGGCCGTTGGCCAGGCTCAGCCAGTTGTCCTTGATCCAGCTCGCCGAAGTGCGGCCGTGGGTGGAGGCGTAGTAGCGGTTCGGGTACGAGGTCGACAGATGGTTGATGGTGCCGCGAATGTTGGCTTCGGCGACCTGGCTCAACCACGGCGTCACCGTGGCCTGGTTGTCGATGGTATAAGTCGCGAACTGGGTCGCCATCGCCTGCGCGGTGCGGTCGTTGCGGACGAAAGCCTCGGCTTCTTCGCGGCTGTCGAAGGCGATGTAGCCGCCGCAGCGCTTCTCTTTCTCGTGCACGTGATGGGTCACGTCGGTCAGCTGGTGAGTCTGGAGTTCGGCGATCACCAGCTTGGCACCGGCGCCGTTCTGCACGCCGAGCGAATTCTTGGCCAGGGTCTTGACTCCGGCGTCGTAAGTCGCGCGCGAGGTGACGATGAACACCGGCTTGAACGGATCCTCGCCGGGGCTCAGCCGCGACTGGTCGTGGACATGGGCCGGGACGGCGGGCGTTTGCGCAGCGGCCGGCGCGATAGCGGCGGACAAAGCGAGAGCGAGCAGAGCGGGCAGCGGGGCGACGTGCTTGTTCACGAAAGCGCTCCTGGGTTCGGCGTCGCCGGCCGAGTGCGTGCGGGCACCGGCGCAGGGACGCGATGGTCTGGGATGACGGCGGCGCGAGGCGGCCGTCGCGAAAGAGTTGCCGGGTGCGAAAGCGGTGCCGGAACGTGCGGGGGATACGTTCCGAGGCACCCGGGACTCGACCCTAAGCGCGCTGCGATATGACGGACAAGCGACAACCTGTTCTAGCGCACATTCGCGTCCGTGACTGCGGTCATGCATATGCACCGTAATCGCTTACGGTGCGTCGGCGAATGGCCGGTATGCGCGCGAAACCCCGGAATTTTCTCTATTTCCATGATCGAAAAGCGCTGCGGCGCGCTGCCGCCGCGCCGTCGCGCATCCCAAACCACGAACCCCGGCCGAAGCCGGGGTTCGCTCTGGACGACGGCGATGAAGCGCAAAGCGCCGGTCAGAAGGTGAGGCTCCAGGTGTCGATGCGGCCGGTGTCCTGGGTCGCGTTGTCGTTGACCCGCAACTTCCAGGTGCCGTTGAGGGCTTCGCCGGACAAGTCCTTGACGAACGTGCCGATGACGTTGTCGGCGCTGCCGCCGGTGCGGTTGTGCAGGTTGTAGAGCGTGCCGTCCGGCGCGACCAGGTCGACTTTAATATCGCTCTTGTACGTGTGATAGATCGTTACCGACACCGAGGCGTTGCTCGGCGCGTTGCCGCTGCGGCCGGACACGGCGATGCTGCTCTCGACGGTGGCGTTATCGAGGATCTGCACGTCGTTGTCGTTGCGATAAGTCTGGGTGCCGCCGCCGTCGCTGACGGTGACCGAGGCGGTCTTGCTGTGAGTCGCGCCGTCGTCGTCGGTAACGGTCAGAGTGACGGTGTAGGTGCCGGCCGCGGCGTAGGTCTTGCTCGGGCTGGTCGCGGTCGACGTGGTGCCGTCGCCGAAGTTCCAGCTGCGCGAGACGATGCTGCCGTCGCTGTCGGTCGAGCTGTCGGTGAAGCTCACCGTCAGGCCGCTGGCCGAGGAACTGAAG
This sequence comes from Lysobacter firmicutimachus, assembly GCF_037027445.1. Taxonomy (NCBI): domain Bacteria; kingdom Pseudomonadati; phylum Pseudomonadota; class Gammaproteobacteria; order Lysobacterales; family Lysobacteraceae; genus Lysobacter; species Lysobacter firmicutimachus. Next base: position 1,286,827 of record NZ_JBANDL010000002.1, on the reverse strand, counting down.
TTCGCCACCGGCGGGTTGTTGCCCGGGCCGGTGCCGCCGACGGTGAAGCGCACCGCGTTCGGCGTACCCGGCTTGCCGGACGCGTCGGTGCCTTGCACGTACAGCGTGTGCACGCCCGCCGCCAGACCGGTGGTGGGGATGCTGCCGGTGACGGTCTCGCGGCTGGCGTTGAAGCTGCCGTCGCTGGCGTTGAGCGGGTACGACACCGCGCCGGCCGCCCACGGCGGCGCGTCGAGGTAGGCCCGGGCCGAGGCGATGTTCTGCACCGGCTCGGTACCGTTGCTGTGGTTGAACACGCTGTCGTCGACCGTCGCGGTCAGCGACACCGGCGTGCCGGCCGGCACCGTCGCCGAGGCCACCGAGACCGCGACCGTGTCCGGACCGGACGGCAGCTTGTACGGCGCCCAAAGACTGCGCGCGGCGTAGCGCAGCGACTTGAGGTTGTCCGGCAAGGTGGTGCCGGTGAAGGTGCTGCAGCTTTCGAAGAACGACACGCCCAGCTCGATCGTGTAGGCCGGCACGCCGAGCGAGCCGTACATGGTGTCGTCGGTGGTGCCGTCGGTGGCGTACAACTCGTCCGACTGCTGGGGACGATAATTGTTGTGATAGGCCATGCGCCGGCCCAAGGCCCGCAGCGCGGCGCTGTTCGGCGCCGGGTTGCTGGTGTCGCCCCAGGACCACAGCACCAACTGCGCGGCGCTGTGGATGTCCATGAAGATGCCCTGGTAGTCCTCCGGCGCGGCGGTGTTGACGTCGTCGGGACGACGGTCGGGGAAGATGCCGCCGGTGTAGACGCCGTTGCTGCCGCGGGTGCCGGCGACCAGACGCATCAGGTTCTGCGTTTCCGGCTCCGACGCCGCGGTCGGGCCGCGGTAGGTCTCGGCGCAGGCGTTGCCGCTGGAACCGCCGGCGGCGCTGTTCCAGTGGTAGGGGAAGTTGCGGTTGAGATCGGTGCCGTAGGCCGAAGCGCTGCAGCTGCCGTTGGTGTTGTTGACGTTCTTGCGCCAGGACGATCCGGCCTCGGCCTTCTTGCGCCCGTCCGGGTTGGCCTGCAGCACGAACTGGAAGGCGAAATTGTCCAGCAGCCAGGTCGCTTCGTCGTTGCTGCCGTAGCCGTTGGCCAGCCACTCGGCGAAGCGGGTGACGGTCTCGGCCGGCGTGTATTCGCGGGCGTGGATCGAACCGAACAGGACCAGGGTCGGCTTGTTCGGAAGCGCCGCGTCGGTGGCCGAATTGGTCAGCTTCAGCACCTTCATGTCGTAGCCGCTGCCGGCGCTCTGGGTCTTCTGCCAGCTCGGGCCGATCACGCGCACGCTGGCCAGCTGCGGCTTGCTCGCCGCCAGTTGGTCCATGGTCTGGTAGGTCTCTTCGACCGTGCGGTAGCAGGCGTAGCCGGGAATGCTCTTGATGCCGAGCGCCGAGCTTTGCAACGCACTCTGCAGACGCTGCAGCTTTTCGGTGCCTTCGCGGTCGATCTCGTAGCGCAGGCCGGCGCGGCGCAGCGCGTCCAGATCCTCCGGCATCGCCTCGACTTTCACGGTGCGGGCGTTGCGGTCGACGATCAGGTGCTGGAAGCGCGAAGCGATGCGCTGCAGCTGAGCGGGATTCTGGTAATGGGCGGTGACGAAAACCGGCAACTCTTCGGCGGCCGCGGCGCCGGCGGACAGGGCCAGCAACAGCGGCAGTGCGGCATATCGGATGCGCATAGGGGTACTCTCCATGAACCGGTGCGGTGGGCAGGCAGCGTCGCGGGGCAGCGCGCCGCAACCATGCTGTGGATGGACGCGACGCACTGGCAAGCGCCGCGCGGCGCGCGGCCGATGCGCTTTCGTGATATCCGCAGCAGAACGCCGCTGCGGCGCCGGAGGCCGGCGGCGTCCGCTCGTCGCGGTGCGGACGCCCTGAAAAAACGCCGCGGCCCGAAAGCCGCGGCGCGGTGCGGATCAAGCCGCGTGGATCAGAAGGTGATGCTCCACTTGTCGATACGGCCGGTATCGGCGGTGGCGTTGTCGTTCACCCGCAGCTTCCAGGTGCCGTTGAGCGCTTCGCTCGACAGGTCCTTGGTGTAGGTCTGGATGAGGTTGTCGGCGCTGCCGCCGGTGCGGTTATGCAGGTTGTAGACCGTGCCGTCCGGCGCGACCAGATCGACCTTCAGATCGCTGCGGTAGGTGTGGTAGATCGTCACCTGGATCGGCGTGGTCGCCGAGCCGTTGCCGCTGCGGCCGGAGACCGTGATCGGGCTTTCCACAGTGCTGTGGTCGGCGATCGGGTAGTCGGTCTCGTTGCTGTAGGTCTGCGCGCCCGGGCCGCCGGACACCGTGACCGTACCGGTCTTGGTGTTGGTGGCGCCATCGTCGTCGGTGACGGTCAGGGTGACGGTGTAGGTGCCGGCCGCGGCGTAGGTCCTACTCGGGTTGGTCGCGGTCGAGGTGCTGCCGTCGCCGAAGTTCCAGCTGCGCGAGGCGATGGTGCCGTCGCTGTCGGTGGAGGTGTCGGTGAAGGTCGCGGTCAGGCCGCTGGTGCTCGAGGTGAAGTTCGCCACCGGCGGGTTGTTGCCCGGGGTGCCGCCCGAATCCAGACCGTCGATGAACTGGGCGCCGGTGTTGCCGGCGTCGAGCCAGTCGCTCAGGCGCGAGCCCGAAGCGCCGCCGCCGGTCCAGGACACGAACACGCGGCCGTAATAGTCGCTGCGATTGTCGCCCGTCGCCGAGCAGCTCGACGGGCCGCCGTGCAACTGGCCGATCACGCGCCGCTCAGGACTGTACAGCGGCGAACCCGAGGAGCCCGGCTCGGTCACACCGCCGGTGGGCTGCCACTGCGAGCGCAGATGGGTGGTGCCGGCGCCGCCGCCCCAGGCGACGAAGGTGGTCGGCTGCACCGACAGGCTGATGCGCTTCTCGGCGACGTTGGGATGATGGATCGCGATCGAGCTGGGGAAGTTCTGATCGCGGCGGTCCCAACCGGCCCAGAACAGGTTGAACGCCGGATTGGCCGGAGTGTTCAGCTCCAGCAGGGTGAAGTCGGAGGTCGCATAGGTCGCCTTGACCGTAGAACCCGACTGGTTCTGGCTCATCGAGCCGTCGCCGTTGGCGCCGCTGGCCGGCGTGTTCGGCGCGCGGCAGGTGGAGTTCTGATAGTTCCAGTACACCACGATGCTCGCCGCGGTCGAGGCCGTACCCATGCCGCAGTGGTGCGCGGTCAGGAAGTACATCTTCTTGTCGTTCGCGGTGTTGTTGACCAGCGAACCGGTGCAGGCCAGCGAGCCGTTCTTCGAATAGGCCGCGACCGAGCGGATGATGTCGCGGCGGCCGTCGCCGTCGGGGCAGACCACGTCGACGTTGCACTGGCCGGACACGCCCTTCTCGCCGCTTTGCGCGGCCAGGCGGCGCGCCAGCGGACCGAAGCCGACGTAGTCGTGGTTGACCTTGGTCAGGTGCAGCTTGAGCTCGGCGGCCTTGGCGCGCGGCACGACCACTTCGATCACCGCTTCTTCGCCCGGCACGATCGCCGTCCACAGTTGGCCCTGGGCGTTGTTGTCGCGATCGTCGTACTGGCGGATCAGGTTGCGATCGCCGCCCGGCATCTGAGTGGCCGGATACACCAGCAGGCGACCGCCGGCCGGCATGTGGTATTGGGTGAAACCGAAGTTCAGCGACAGCGCCTTGTTCGAGCGCACGCGCTGGCGCCAGACCAGGGTGTCGGCGTCGATGCTTTCCCAGACGCCGGAGTTCTGCGGCGTCATATCGACGGTCAACGGCTGGGCGAAGCGCGGGATGTCGCCGCGCGCTTCGCGCACGCGATCCTCGGCTTGCAGCTTGGGAACGTCGACCGCCGGCATGGTACGCAGGCTGATCCTGTCGACGCTGGACAGATTAGCGTGTTCGAACGCCGCCGGGCGCGAGGCCGGTGCGGCCAGGGCGGCGCTAATCGACATTCCGAGCAACATCAGGGAACCGCAGAATCGTTTCATGAGTCTCTCCGTCCGTAGTAGAGGCGAAGACCCGCGACGCCGAACGAGGCGTTTCGGTGGCGATGGCGGCGGGTCAGGCGATGGGAATCGAACGCTCCAGCACGTGATGCAGGCAATGCCGCATGCTTCCCCCAAGCGTGCGTGTTCAAAGACGACGACGCGTGGCCGATCGGTGCGCAGCCGGCGCGACCACGGCGCGACTCTGAGGCAGGCCCGTCGCGCACAACAAGACGCAAATCCGCCGAGTCCACATCGCATCCGTGTTTTTCGTCACGCATACGGCGAAGATTTGTTTCGATTGAAATCGGTACCGGCGGGCGGAAATCGGAACTGAGAACCCGTCCGCGTTCATGAAGTCGCTGCGCGCACACGACAGCGGAACTTCGCCGGCGAGCGGTGCGTTGGGGGGTACGAGCGGCGCCGACGAGGACGGTTTCGGCACCTGTTTTCTTCGTTTTTTCGCGATCTTCCGAGCCACGGACCGGCTTGCGGCCGCGGCGCGCCGGTGCCGGCCGCCTTCGTCGCGACGAGCGGCAGCGGTTGCCCTGATGCGCGCCGCCCAAAAAAAAGCCCCCGGGGTTGCCCGGGGGCGCTGTCGCGAACCGTGCGAGGGTCGCGGGTCGATCAGAAGGTGATGCTCCAGGTGTCGATCTTGCCGACGTCCTGCGCGGCGCGGTCGGCGGCGCGCAGCTTCCAGGTGCCGTTGAGCGGCTCGCTCGACAGGTTCTTGGTGAAGGTGCCGCTGACGTTGTCGGCGCTGCCGCCGCTGCGGTTGTGCAGGTTGTACACCGAACCGTCCGGCGCGATCAGGTCGACGATCAGGTCGCCCTTGTACGGGTGGACGATGTTGACCGAGATCTGCGCATTGCTCGGTGCGTTGCCGCTGCGCCCGGACACCGCGATGCTGCTGCTCACGCCGGTGGCGTTGTTGTCCGGAATGTTGACGTCGGCGCCGTTGGTGTAGGTCTGCACGCCGCTGCCGCTGACCGTGACCGAAGCGGTCTTGGTGTGGGTCGCGCCGTCGTCGTCGGTGACGGTCAGGGTGACGGTGTAGGTGCCGGCCGCGGCGTAGGTCTTGCTCGGGCTGGTCGCGGTCGACGTGGTGCCGTCGCCGAAGTTCCAGCTGCGCGAGACGATGCTGCCATCGCTGTCGGTCGAGCTGTCGGTGAAGCTCACCGTCAGGCCGCTCGCCGAGGCGCTGAAGTTCGCCACCGGCGGGTTGTTGCCGGGCGTTCCGCCCGAGTCCAGGCCGTCGATGAAACTCTGTCCGGTATTGCCCGGGTCGAGCCAGTTGCTCAGACGGGTCGCGGCGGTGCCGCCGCCGGTCCAGGAGGTGAAGATGCGGCCGTACCAGTCTTTGCGCTGGTCGCCGGTGGCGCTGCAACTCGACGGACCGCCGTAGAGCTGGCCGATCACCCGATGGTCGGCGCTGTACAGCGGCGAACCCGAGGACCCGCCTTCGGTCACGCCGCCGTTGGCGAACCATTGAACGTGCAGCGCCTGGGTACCGGCCTGCCCTTCGAAACCGCCGAAGGTGGTGGTGCCCTCGACCAGGCTGATGCGCTTCTCCGCCACGCGCGGATGGTGGATCGCGATCGCGCCGGCGAAGTTCTGGTCGCGACGGTCCCAACCGGCCCAATACAAGTTGTACGCCGGGTTGGCCGCGGTGGTGAGTTCGAGCAGGGTGAAGTCGGAAGCGGCGTTGGTCGCGCGCAAGGTGGCGCCGGTCTGCGACTGCGCCAGCGAACCGTCGCCGTTGGCGCCACTGGCGGCCGAACCAGGGGCGCGGCAAGTGGAATTCTGGTAATTCCAGTACACCACCATCGAATTGTTGACCGATGCGCTGGTCATGCCGCAATGATTCGCGGTCAGAAAGTACATCTTCTTGTCGTTGGCGGTGTTGTTGACCAACGAGCCGGTGCACCACATGGTGCCCTGCTTGGAGTAGGCCGCGACCGAGCGGATGATGTCGCGGTGGCCGTTGCCCTCCGGGCAGACCACGTCGATGTTGCAGCTGCCGGAGACGCCCTTGGTCGAATCCAGCGCGGCGGCGTCGCGGGCGATGCGGCCGAGGCCGACGTAGTCGTGGTTGACCTTGGCCAGATGCAGCTTCAGTTCGCCGAGCTTGGCCTTGGGCACCACCACTTCGATCACCGCTTCGTCGCCGAGCACCACCGGCGTCCACAGTTCGCCGAAGGCGTTGTTGTCGGCGGCGGTGAAGCTGCGCACGCGGCCGGCGGCGGCGCCCGGGGTCTGGTCGGCGGGATAAATCAGCATGCGCGCGCCGGCCGGCAGCTTGAACCGGTCAAAGTGGAAGTTCAGCGACAGCGCGTTCTTGGATTCGATGCGCGTGCGCCAGATCGCGGTCTCGGCATCCAGGTCTTCCCACACGCCGTCCTTGAGCGTGTCGATGTCCACCGCCAGCGCGGTGGCGAAGCGCGGGATCTCGCGGCGCTGTTCGCGCTTGAGGTCTTCGGCGCGCAGCTTGGCCACGTCCACGGCCGGCATGCTGCGCACGCCGATGCGGTCGATGCGGGTCAGGCCGGCGTGATCGAAAGCGGCCGGGCGTTGATTCGGCCCGGCCAGCGCCGTGCCGATCGAAAGCGCGAGCAGGCCTAGGGTCAGGGTCATGCGTTTCATGTCTGTCTCCGTCCGTTGGGATATCAGGCGATGGTGGCGATGAGGCGATGACTGCGGCCGCGCACGACCGCTGGAGGGCGGTCGCAGCGGTATTGCAACGGGCCCGCGCCGTCGCGCCCGGCCGAGGCGGGCCGGACGCGGCGTCGTGGGCGGCAGCCCGCGTCCGGGCCGCTGTCTTGCCGCCGCCGCACCTTGGGTGCCGGTGCGGCGGCGATGCGCTCCCCTAAGCGCGCGCTCGAACCTGTCCGCCGCGGCGGCGGAAGGCGCTCGCGAGGCGAAGCATCAGAAGGTGATGCTCCAGGTGTCGATCTTGCCGACGTCCTGCGCGGCGCGGTCGGCGGCGCGCAGCTTCCAGGTGCCGTTGAGCGGCTCGCTCGACAGGTTCTTGGTGAAGGTGCCGCTGACGTTGTCGGCGCTGCCGCCGCTGCGGTTGTGCAGGTTGTACACCGAACCGTCCGGCGCGATCAGGTCGACGATCAGGTCGCCCTTGTACGGGTGGACGATGTTGACCGAGATCTGCGCATTGCTCGGTGCGTTGCCGCTGCGCCCGGACACCGCGATGCTGCTGCTCACGCCGGTGGCGTTGTTGTCCGGAATGTTGACGTCGGCGCCGTTGGTGTAGGTCTGCACGCCGCTGCCGCTGACCGTGACCGAAGCGGTCTTGGTGTGGGTCGCGCCGTCGTCGTCGGTGACGGTCAGGGTGACGGTGTAGGTGCCGGCCGCGGCGTAGGTCTTGCTCGGGCTGGTCGCGGTCGACGTGGTGCCGTCGCCGAAGTTCCAGCTGCGCGAGACGATGCTGCCGTCGCTGTCGGTCGAGCTGTCGGTGAAGCTCACCGTCAGGCCGCTCGCCGAGGCGCTGAAGTTCGCCACCGGCGCGGTGTTGCCGCCCGGCGCGCCGCGGAACGCGGCCATCGCCGCCTTGGTCTGCACCAGCACGCGCTGATTGTGGTTGCGGTCGGCGGTGCCCATCGCCACGCCGTTGTAGGTCACGTCGGGGTTCGACCAGTAGTTCAGGCGCGGGCAGCCGCCGCTGCAGTTGTAAGCCATGATCGTGCGCCACTTGCTGCCGGTGGCCGGCTCGTAGCGATAGCCGTGGCCGTAAGCGTAGGGCGTGTTGGTCGGGTCGGCGGCGGGGTCGTGGCGCGCCGACAGCAGGTGGCCGATCTCGTGGGCGAAGCTGTAGTAGCCGGTGGCGCAGTCGTAGTGGACGGTGGCGAAGGCGGTCGCGGCGGTCGAGCCGATCGAGTGGGCCAGGCCGCAGTTGCCGCCGTCGTTGATGATCAACACGTTGACGTCGGCGGCGTTGGCGTCGCGGCTGGCATGGATGTCGTCCATGTAGCCGTCGTTGGGATCGGCGAAGCGTTCTTCGTCGGTGAAATGGCCGTCGCCGGCCGAGGTGTACTCGACGGTGCGGTAGTTGGCCAGCTCCAGCTGGATGCCGACGTTGGAGTTGGCGTAGCCCTGGTTGCTTTCGGCCACCGCCAGTTCGACCAGCGCCTGCATGTCGCCGCCGTATGCGGTCACGGCCTGATTGGTCGCGACCACCTGCACGCGGATGGTCGCAGTCGCGCCCGGGTCGACCGCGGCCGCGCCGATGCCGCCGGAGGCGCTGCGCACGGTCGGCGTGGCGTCCATCGCGAACTGCGGCAGGTCCGAGTCGCGGAAGCCGCGCGGGTGGTCCGGCGGCATGCGGGTCTCGTCGACCTCGACCACCGCGTGGCTGCCGTCGGCGAGCGGACGGATGCGGTACAACTGGCCGTCGATGCGCACGTTGCCGGTGACGCCGTTGCCGCGTCGCACCAGCGCGACCGAGTTACGCTCGTCGTGGCGCACTTCGCGCGCATCGCGCGCCGCCGCCTTGGCGGTCTCGCGCACGTGGCCCAGCCACACGGTGCTGCCGCGGCCGGTATCGCGCGCCTGGTCGAGTACGGCGTTGACCCGATGCGCACCGAGTTGCAGTTCGATCTCGCGCGTGTCCGCGCTGACCACGGCGGCGTTGGCGCGCTTGAGCTGCATCGCGGCGGTGGCCGGCGCGGCGGCCAGGCTCTGGGCGCGGCTCAGGCCGGCGCGCGGGGTCGGCGCGTCGCCGACGAACAGAGGCTGTGCGGCGAAGGCCGGCGCTGCGGCCAAGGCGGCGGCAAGCGCGGTGAGGCGTACGGCGAGGACCGCGCGCGAGGCGCGGCGATGGGACCTGTTGGACATTTGTGGAACCCCCGATGGATGAAGGCCGCGCTGGCGGCCGAAGCGGCGAACGCCGGCGCATCGGCGGCGGCGCCGTCGCAGGCGCGTCGTCGTGTCCGGTCGGTTGCGCGCGAGTTCGTCGTCTCGCCCGCACTACGACGCTAGCGGCTGCGCGAATCCCCAGGCAACGGTGTTCGCCGCGATCGGAACGCCATGTTCGTGACTGTGGTCATGCATCGGAAAACTGCTGAGCGGCGCGCTAACCGCACCGCATCGCCTGAGCGTTTTCCGCGCGCTTGCCGCCGCTTTTTAGACGTTTTTTGCGCCGTCCTAACAATGCAAAACCCCGGCCTGGGCCGGGGTTTCGCGGATGCTTCTTTCTTGGCGCGCTGCGCTGATCGCAACGCAACTCGCGTCTATTTGTCGCTCTTCTCGATCACTTCCGGGTTGCGTACTTCAGGTCCCGGAATGGCCGGTCCGCGAATGATCGGATCCAACGCGATGTGATTGTCCGGCTCGATGAACTGCACGTCCGGATCGGCCGCGAACACCTGCATCAAGCGTTGCGCGCCTGCGGCGTCGAGCGCGGGCTCGACCGCGAACACGTCGGCGTTGATGCCCATGCGGTGCTTCCAGGTCAGCTTGAGCGGCTTGCCGGGCACCTGGGCCGCGGTGCGGTTCAGCCGCGCCTGGACCAGGTCCTTCTGCTTCAGCGGCGCACTGCTGTCGCGGTACTTGACGATGAATTGGGCGAACGGGCCGGCGCCGACCGGCGCGCCGACCTGGGCCGGGGCGCGTTGGGCGGGCGCGGCGCCTGACGGCGGCGGCGTTCCGGCGGCCATGCAGGCGCTTACCGCGAACGCACTGAACAGGGCCGTGGCCGCCAGCCACGGCGCGCGGGACGAAATCGACATGCGGGCGTCTCCTGAGGCGAATGAGTCGGGCGATTCATGACAACGCACCAAGTGGGCGGACGGGGTCGGCGATCGGATCGAACCGGCACGCCGCGACGACAGTGGACGGCGGCGGCGGGCATGAACCCTCGATCGGCGTGACGATCTAAGAACTCCCTGCCCTAACCACGGCTGAAGCGCGAGTCCTGCCGCCTCAGCTTACTCGCTCGGCGCGCGGACGGCGCGGGCGGAAAAAGAAACCCCGGCCGGAGCCGGGGTTTCCATCGCGTCGCTGTCCAGGCAGCGGCGCGGCTTAGAACGTCACGCTCCAGGTGTCGATGCGGCCGACGTCGCCGCCGGCGTTGTCGTTCACGCGCAGCTTCCAGGTGCCGTTCAGCGCTTCGGTCGACAGGTTCTTGGTGAACGTGCCGATGACGTTGTCGGTCGAGGAACCGGTGCGGTTGTGCAGGTTGTAGATCGAGCCGTCCGGCGCCACCAGGTCGACCTTCAGGTCGCCCTTGTAGGTGTGATAGATCGTCACCGAGATGCTGGCGTTGCTCGGCGCGTTGCCGCTGCGGCCGGACACGGTGATCGGGCTTTCCACCGTGGCGTTGTCGCGGATGGCGACGTCGGTGCCGTTGGTGTAGGTCTGGGTGCCGCCGCCCGGGGTGCCGCCGCGCACCGCGTCGACCGCGGCCTTGGCGTTGATGATGCCCGCGCCGCAACCGCCGGAGCAGGCGCCCGGCAGCGCGCGCGCGGTGCTCTTGAGGATGCTCTCGATCTCGGCCGGCGTCTTCGGCGTGGTCGCCGCCGACTGCATCAGCGCGACCACGCCGGCCACGTGCGGCGAGGCCATCGAAGTGCCGCTCATGTACACGTACTGCTCGGCGCCCTGAGTGGTGGTGCCGCCGTTATGGGTCGAGGCGATCTGGTCGCCCGGCGCCGACACGTCGATGCCGGTGCCGTAGTTGGAATAGCTGGCCTTGGCGCCGGTCGAGGTGGTCGCGGCGACCGCGATCACGTTGGCGCAGTTGGCCGGGGTCGAGGTCGAGACGTTGGCGCTTTCGTTGCCGGCGGCGACCACCACCGTGGTGCCGCGGCCGACCGCGCCGTTGATCGCGTTCTGATAGCTGCTCGGACAGGCGCCGCCGCCGCCGAGGCTGAGGTTGATGACCTCGGCCGGATTGGCGTTGGCCGGCACGCCGGACACGGTACCGCCGGAGGCCCACACGATCGCGTCGGAGATGTCCGAGTCGTAGCCGCCGCAGCGGCCCAGTACGCGCACCGGCACCACCTTGGCGTTGAACGCGGTGCCGGCCACGCCCTTGGCGTTGTTGGTCACCGCGGCGACGGTGCCGGCGACGTGGGTGCCGTGCCAGCTGGAATCGCTGGCGCCGACGTCGTAGCCCGGCTGGTCGCACTCGGTCTCGTTGTTCCAGTCGCCTTCGTCGTTCGGGTTGGAATCGCGGCCGTTGCCGTCGCGCGAGACGAAGGTGTCGGAGATGAAGTCGTAGCCCGGCAGGATGTTGGCGTTCAGGTCGCCGTGCGGGGTGATGCCGGTGTCGAGCACCGCGACCACCGCGCCGGTGCCGGTGGCGACGTCCCAGGCCTGGTCGGCGCGGATACCGCCGTTGGTGCCGTTGAAACCGTACTGGAGGCCGTAGTGGGTGTCGTTCGGGGTCAGCAGGCGATGGCGGCGCACGTCGACTTCGACGAAGTCCACGTTCGGATCGGCGGCGATCTGGCGCATCAGCGATTCGGCTTCGGCGCGGTCCAGGGCGCGGTCGGCGCGCACCACGTCGGCGCCGATCGCGGTGCGGCGCAGATGCTTGAGGCCCAGCGCGGCGCCCTTGGCCTTGGCGCCGGAGGCGCTGGCGGCGGTGCTCAGCGCGCGCTGCACGTTGGCGGTGCTGCTGCGCTCGACGCTGCCGTCGCGGTACTTGACGATGAAACGGTCGAACTTGGCGGCGGTCTGCAGGCCGCTCAGGTTGACGCGCTCGGCGGCGAACGCCGAGCCGGCGGCGGTCGACGCCAGCACCAGGGCGGTGGCGGCGGCGAGGACGTGGATGCGGTTGGAACGGACGGACATTTGAGGAAACCCCCGAACAGGAAGCCGCGATGGCGGCGGATCTGGTCCGGTGAACCGACGGCACGACGAGGAGCCGCGGCGCCCGGACTGGTCGTGGACGCGCCCCTCACCGGCCGTGTGCCGGTGCGCGCCCTCGATTCACGCTAACGATTGCAGTCGTGCGTCGGCAAGATGTCGGCGGCGTTATTTCGCCCCTTCAAAAGTGAGTTGAATCACGTATCAGAAATGTGCCTTCTCACACATAGTCGCAACGCAAACGACTCAAATCCCCCTACCCCTGCGCTCAAAATGCGGTGTGCGTCTAAATTACCTCCCGCGTTCGCACTGCGCGCTGCGAACGGTCCGGGCGAGTCCGAAAGAACGCTCAGGAGGAGGATTTCGCCCGCTCTCAAACGAATTTCAATAGGCAACCTGTATCAAAACCGGGTTCGCCGACCGTGTCCGCCGTGCCCGCAAATGCGAACCCCGGCCGCAGCCGGGGTTCGCTCGAAGCGGGTGCGACCGTCCCTGGCCGCGACAACGATCAGAAGGTGACGCTCCAGGTGTCGATGCGGCCGGTGTCCTGCGCCGCGTTGTCGTTGACGCGCAGCTTCCAGGTGCCGTTGAGCGGCTCGCTCGACAGGTTCACGGTGTAAGTGCCGATGACGTTGTCGGTCGAGGAACCGGTGCGGTTGTGCAGGTTGTAGATCGAGCCGTCCGGCGCCACCAGGTCGACCTTCAGGTCGCCTTTGTAGGTGTGGTAGATCGTCACCGACACCGAGGCGTTGCTCGGTGCGTTGCCGGTGCGGCCGGACACGGTGATCGGGCTGTCGACGGTGGCGTTGTCGTTGATCGTGTAGTCGGTGCCGTTGGTATAGGTCTGCGCGCCCGGGGTACCGCCGCCGAGCGAGTCCAGCGCCGCCTTGGCGTTGACGATGCCCACGCCGATCGGCTGGTCCGGGGTCTGCGGGAACGCACGCGCGGTGTTCTTCAGGATGGTCTCGATCTGCGCCGGGGTCTTCGGCGTGGCCGAAGCGGCCTGCAGCAGCGCGACCACGCCGGCCACGTGCGGCGTCGCCATCGAGGTACCGCCGTAGGAGGCGTAGCTTTCCGCGCCCGGCGTGGTGCTGCCGGCGTTGAGCGTGGACAGGATGTTCGAGCCCGGCGCGGCGATGTCGACCACGGCGCCGTAGTTCGACTTCTGCGTGCTGCTCCATACCGAACGCGCGCCGGCGCTGTCGACCGCGCCGACGGTGATGACGTTGTTGCAGTTGGCCGGGCGCGCGTTGGAGGCGTTGCCGTTGTTGTTGCCGGCGGCGACCACCACGGTGGTGCCGCGCGAGACGGCGCCGTCGATCGCGGCCTGGTAGGTCGAGCCGCAGGTGCCGCTGCCGCCCAGGCTCATGTTGATGACTTCGGCCGGGTTGGCGTTGGCCGGCACGCCGGACACGGTGCCGCCGGACGCCCAGGTGATGGCGTCGGCGATGTCGGCCAGCGAGCCGCCGCACTTGGCCAGCACGCGCACCGGCACGACCTTGGCGTTGTACGCGGTGCCCGCCACGCCCTTGGCGTTGTTGGTCACCGCGGCGACGGTGCCGGCGACATGGGTGCCGTGCCAGCTCGACGGGCTGTCGTAGGTGCGGCCGCACTCGCCGGCGTTGAACCAGTCGCCTTCGTCGGCCGGGTTGGAATCGCGGCCGTTGCCGTCGCGCGCGGCGGTGGCGTCGCTGACGAAGTCGTAGCCGGGCAGGATGTTGGCGTTGAGATCGCTGTGGTTGGTGATGCCGGTGTCGATCACCGCCACCACCACGCCGGTGCCGGTGCTGATGTCCCAGGCGGTGGTGGCGTTGATGCCGGCGTCGGCGTCGGTGTAGCCCCATTGCTCGCCGAAGCGAGTGTCGTTCGGGGTGCCCAGCGGATACATGCGCGCGTTCGGCTCGACGTACTCGACGTTCGGGTCGGCAGCGATCTGGCGCATCAGCGCCTCGGCTTCGACGCGGTCGAGCTTGCGTCCGGCGCGAACCAGGTCCGAACCCAGCGCGGTGCGGCGCAGGTGCTTGAGGCCGAGCGCCTTGCCCTTGCCGGAGAAACCGGTCGCGGCCGTGCTCAGCGCGCTCTGCAAGCTCGCGGCGCTGCTGCGCTGCGCGCTGCCGTCGCGGTACTTGACGATGAACTCGTCCTGGGTCTCGTTGGCCAGGGCGGCGAGGTTGATGCGCTCGGCGGCGAACGCCGAGCCGGCGGAGCCCAGCACCAGGGCGGTGGCGGCGGCGAGGACGTGAATGCGGTGGGTACGACGACGGTTGGCACGAACGGACATCTGAACTAACCCCCGAAACAGGAAGGCCGCGGTCGCGGCGGATGTCGCCCGGTGCGTCGTCGGACCGCGAAGATTCGCCGTGCCCGGGCTGGTCGTGGACGCCTCACCGGCCTGCGCCGGTGTGCGTCCTCGATTCACGCTAACGATTGCGGGGCGGTGACAGCAAGGTGTCGCCTTGCCGACGTGGCCCGTTCAAGAGTGAAGTCAATCACGCATTGAGAAGCGCGTCCACGTGCGCGGCATCACAACGCAAACGCGGCAAAACCCCCTACCCTCGTCGAAAAATGCGATGAATTCCTTGAATTCAGGTTCGCACTCCGGCCTCAACCGCGCCAGGCGGGGCCGTCCTTGCCGGCTCCGGACGGTACGGGCGGCGGTCGGTTCCGGCCGCACGATTCATAGATTCCATTTATCGAACTGCGGTGCCATCCGCGCCCCCAAAAAAAGACCCCGGCGCAGCCGGGGTCCGTAAGGCGAGCGCGGCCTCCCCCGGCCGCGGACGACGCTCAGAACTTGATGCTCCAACTGTCGATGCGGCCGGTGTCGTTGACCCAGTTGTCGTTGACCCGCAGCTTCCAGGTGCCGTTCAAGGTTTCGCTGGACAGGTCGCGGGTGTAAGTGGCCACCACGTTGTCGCTGCTGTCGTTGCTGTTGTAGTTGAGCAGGGTGTAGACCGAGCCGTCCGGCGCCACCAAGTCGACCTTCAGATCGCCGCGATAGGTGTGGACGATGTTCACCGACACCGAGGCATTGCTCGGTGCGTTGCCGGTGCGGCCGGACACGGTGATCGGGCTTTCGACCGTGGCGTTGTCGTTGATCGCATAGTCGGCGCTGTTGCTGTAGGTCTGCGCGCCCGGGGTGCCGCCACCGCCGAGCGCGTCCAGCGCCGCCTTGGCGTTGACGATGCCCGCGCCGATCGGCTGGTCCGGGGTCTGCGGGAACGCGCGCACGCTGTTCTTCAGCAGCGTCTCGATTTCCGCCGGCGTCTTCGGGGTCGAGGCCTTGGCCTGCAACAGCGCGACCACGCCGGCCACGTGCGGCGTCGCCATCGAGGTGCCGCCGTAGGAGGCGTAGCTCTCCGCGCCCGGCGTGGTGGTGCCGGCGTTGAGCGTGGACAGGATGCTCGAGCCCGGCGCGGCGACGTCGACCACGGCGCCGTAGTTCGACTTCTGCGCGCTGCTCCACACCGAACGCGCGCCGGCGCTGTCGACCGCACCGACGGTGATGACGTTGTTGCAGCTCGCCGGCTGGATGTTGGCCGCGTTGCCGTTGTTGTTGCCGGCGGCGACCACCACAGTGGTGCCGCGCGAAACGGCGCCGTCGATCGCGGCCTGGTAGGTGGCGCTGCAGCTGCCGCCGCCGCCCAGGCTCATGTTGATGACTTCGGCCGGGTTGGCGTTGGCCGGCACGCCGGACACGCTTCCGCCCGAGGCCCAGGTAACGGCGTCGGCGATGTCCGCCAGCGAGCCGCCGCACTTGGCCAGCACGCGCACCGGCACGACCTTGGCGTTGTAGGCGGTGCCCGCCACGCCCTTGGCGTTGTTGGTCACCGCGGCGATGGTGCCGGCGACATGGGTGCCGTGCCAGCTGGAGTTGCGCGCGGGCACGTCCTGGAACAGCGAGTCGCACTCGGTGGCGTTGTTCCAGTCGCCTTCGTCGGCCGGGTTGGAATCGCGGCCGTTGCCGTCGCGCGCGGCGGCGGCGTCGCTGACGAAGTCGTAGCCGGGCAGGATGTTGGCGTTGAGATCGCTGTGGCTGGCGATGCCGGTGTCGATCACCGCCACCACCACGCCGGTGCCGGTGCTGATGTCCCAGGCGCTCGGCGCGTTGATGCCGGCGTCGGCGTCGGTGTAGCCCCATTGTTCGCCGTAGCGGGTGTCGTTGGGCGTGATCAACGGATACATGCGCGCGTTCGGCTCGACGTACTCGACGTTCGGGTCGGCGGCGATCTGGCGCATCAGCGCTTCGGCCTCGGCGCGGTCGAGCTTGCGCCCGGCGCGGATCAGTTCCGATCCGGTGGCGATGCGGCGCAGGTGCTTGAGGCCGAGCGCCTTGCCCTTGCCGGAGAAACCGGTCGCGGCCGTGCTCAGCGCGCTCTGCAAGCTCGCGGCGCTGCTGCGCTGCGCGCTGCCGTCGCGGTACTTGACGATGAACTCGTCCTGCGCGTGCTGATTCAAGGACGAGAGATTGACGCGCTCTGCGGCGAAGGCGGACATCGCCGCGCAGGACAGGGCGGTCGCGGTGGCGACGGCAAGAGCGCGTTGCGACAGGACGCGCGAGGATGCGGGCTTGTTGCGGCAAGACATGATGGAACCCCCAAAGCGAAGGCCGGCGATGCGGCGTAAGCGCGCGAGGGCCGGTTCGAAGCATGGCGGCTTCGCGACGGGCTCGCGCAGTGCGTGCGGACTCGTCGATCCGCGCGGCACACGCTACGAGTGCGTCGTCGGCGCTCACAAGGCGCGCTTCGGGGGCGATTGCGGACATACCCGTGCGTCCGATCACGTATCGGCACCATACGTTTCGGAATCGCGACAGGTTGGCGACGGATCGGCGATCGTCGCAACGGGAATTAATGTGCTTTTTGTATCAGCGCACGCGTTCGTACAGTCGAAGGCCTGCGATCGCGATGCGGGCGCTCATCCGGTTCGGCGCGCGACGCCGGCGGGTTCGCCGATCGGCGCCGGATCCGCCCGGCGCCGATGCAGTCACAGCATGCCGGTTTCCAGGCGCGCGGCCTCGGACATCATGTTGCGATTCCACGGCGGATCGAACACCAGTTCGACATCGGCCTCGGCCACGGTCGGAATCATCTCCAGCTTGCTGCGCACGTCGTCGACCAGGATATCGCCCATGCCGCAGGCCGGCGCCGTCAAGGTCATGCGCACCTCGACCGTGCGCTGGCCGTCGTCGCGATGCTTGACCGCCGCTTCGTAGACCAGGCCCAGCTCGACCACGTTGATCGGGATCTCCGGGTCGAAGCAGGTGCGCAGTTGCTGCCACACCAGCCGTTCGACCGCTTCGTCGTCGGCGCCTTCGGGCAGCTCCAGCGGTTCCGGCGGTTCTTTGCCGATGGCGTCGGCGTCGCGGCCGTGGATGCGGAACAGGTTGCCCTCGACGAACACCGTGTAGCTGCCGCCCAGGGCCTGGGTGATGTAGCCCACGCTGCCGGCCGGCAGGGTCACCTGCTCGCCTTGGGGGACCATGACGACGGCGCAATCGCGCTCGAAACGGACGGGTTCGCTGCTGCGGGAGTACATGCCGGAAAGATGGGGACGCCGTGCCGCAGCACAAGAAGGCCTATTCTACCGGCCCCGGCCGGCTATGCTGTAGGGCTTGCCCCGCCCACAGTGTTCCGCCGATGACCGTCGCCGTGCCGACCGAACCCCGTGCCCCCCGCCAGACCGAGCGCGCGCAACGCCGGGTGACCGCATTCTCCTGGCTGCTGCTGGCCCTGGGCACGGTCGGTTTCGCCGCGTTCTGGGTGTTGCTGGCGGTGGCCTGGGACCGCCAGTGCAGCTGGATGGCGGTGCTGGGCGCGCTGGACATCGCCTGGATGCTGCGCCTGGGCGGCTGGCGCCCGGGCCCGCGCCGGGCCGGTCTGGGATTGGCGGCGAGCGCGCTGATCGTGCTGATCGCCAATTGGGGCATCGCCGCGAGCCAGTACGGCGGCATGCTCGGTTTCGGTCCGCTGGAGTCCTCGACCCGGTTGGGCCCGAATTTCGCCTGGACCTTGTTCCAGCTGGCCAATAGCGGCACCGACCTGATCTGGCTGGCGCTGGCCGCGGCGGTGGCGGTGGTCGCCTCGCGCTGAGGCGGTTGGCGGCTGCGGGCGCTAACGATGCGATACCGCGGCAACGCGGTCGCGGCTTGCGCCCCTGCCCCAAAGCAACGACGCCGTGCCCAGCGTTGCCGTTGCCATGAAGAGCTTGGTGCCGCTTCGGACAGACCGGGGAGGGCCTGTGCGGAGCAGCCCTGCGCAGGCTACGTCCCATAGTGGCCCTTGATGCGAAACGGCCATGGCGTTTTCTTTGGCTACTTTTTGACCGAAGGAAATCCAGTAGGACGTTGTCGCCTTGGACAAAGAAAGTGACCCGGCCGTTTGCGGACGGGAGCTTCGCTTGGAGCTTTTGTCCATAGACGCCGGCGCTACGGTTTTGAGCTTCGATCAATAGCGAAGGCGTTGATTTCTCTGCGCGTCCCGTGGTCGCGGCTTACGCCGCTCCTACAAAGGGGCCCAGGACAAAGACGCGGCGACCGGGCGAGAGGGCGGTCGCGACTTGCGTTGCGCCTACCCCGCCCCGCGACGATGTCGGGTTTCGATCGATGGCGCCGGCGTTGGGTTCTCTGCGCGTCCCGGGGTCGCAGCTCACGCCGCGCCTGCATGGACGGCACGGCCGCGGCGCGTCACTCGGGGAAATCCATCTCCGCCAGGCAGGCGGCGAACAGGCGCGCCGCCTCTTCGATTTCGGCCACCGACAGGGCGCCATAGCCCAGCAGCAAGCCCGCCCGGTCCGGCGGATCGAAATAGTAGGGCGCGATCGAATACAGCCCCAGCCCGCGCCGCTGCGCCAACGCGATGAACGCATCGCCCTGCGCCGCGCTGCGCCCGCGCAGCCACACCAGCAGGTGCATGCCGGCGTTCGAATCGTCGATGTCCAAGGCCTCCCCGCAAGAGCGCCGCAGCGCGCCGAGCAGCGCGTCGCGCCGTTGCTTGAGGGTCTTGGCGGTGCGGCGCAGATGCCGTTCGAAACCGCCGTCGGCGAGGAAATGCGCCAGCGCGGCCTGCTCGATCGCCGGCGAGCCGAAGTCGTCGACCCACTTGGCGCTGACGAAATCGTCGCGCAGGCCCGGCGGGGCGACGATGTAGCCCAGCCGCAGCGAGGGGAACAGCACTTTGGAGAAGGTACCGGTGTAGATCACCCGCCGGCTGTCGTCGAGCCCGCACAAGGCCGCGTGGGGCTGCGCGTCGTAGCGGAACTCGCCGTCGTAGTCGTCCTCGAAGATCCAGCAGTCGTGGCGGCAGGCGTAGTCGAGCAGCGCGCGCCGGCGCGCCAGCGACATCAGCGCGCCGGTCGGAAACTGATGCGACGGGGTCACGCAGATCAGCCGCGGCGGACGCTCCGGCAACAGGTCGGTGCGCAGCCCTTCGCGGTCGACCGGCACCGGCACCAGCCGCGCGCCGTGGATCTGCAGGGCCTCGCGCACGGCGAAATACTGCGGCTCTTCGATCGCGACCTCGTCGCCTTCATCGAGCAGCACCCGCGCGGTCAGGCTCACCGCCTGCTGGGTGCCGGTCACCACGATCACGTCCTCCGGCCGCGCTTGCACTCCGCGCCGCAGCGACAGGTATTCGCAGACCGCCGCGCGCAGCATCGGTAGGCCCTGCGCGGTGGGATAGTTCGGTGGGGTGTAAGCGGCCGCGTGCGACAGCGCGCGCGCCCAGGCCGAGGTCAGCAGCGGATTGGTGAACGGCACGCCGTACTGGAAGCTGTGCAGCACGCCCGGCACGCCGCGGCCGGGCATGGCGCCATGATCGTGATAGCGGCGCAAGCGGCGCGCATAGGCGCTTTGCGGCGGTACCCGCTGCGGCGGCTCGCTGCGCGGCTGCACCGGCGCGCCCGGCATGACCACATAACTGCCCGACCCGACCCGGGCCTGCATGAAACCCTCGGCGCGCAATTGCTCGTAGGCGGCCAGCACGGTGTTGCGCGACAGGTCCAGCTGCTGCGCCAGCAGCCGGCTGGGCGGATAGCGCAGCCCGGCCGGCAACCGCCCGCCGAGCACCGCGTCCTTGAGCGAGCGGACCAATTGGCCGTGCAAAGGTCCGCGACCGTCGAGCGGCAGATACATGTGCGCGGCTCCGATTGGCCCCCCGCGGGCCGTCCGAGCGTCCGATAGTGCCAAGCCATTGTCCCGCCGGGGAGACCACTGCCGCCAGTCGGTCGAATTCTGCATAAGCCGGCCCTGCCCGTCGCATAACGCAATGCGACGGCGGCGGCTCCAACGGCCGCGACTGGCCGGGCGTCAATTGGCTCCTTCGAGTCCGGGCTGATTGGCCCTCCAGCCGCGGGGGCCGGCTGGCTAGCGTAGGAGCCATCGCCGGGTCACCGCTGCGCCACCAGGACGAGGGACGCATGAACCTGCACCACCACCGGATCCATTTCGCCGAACACCTGGACCTGTCCGCCGCGCGGCCGGGCCTGCACCTGATCCGCGCCTCGGGACGCGCGGTCCAATTGGAACTGCCTGCCGGCTGGCTGTCGCTGTGGCTGCCGCTGCGCGGTCCGCTGCGGCTGGAAACCGCCGACAGCACCTGGGAGTTGGCGCCCGGGCACCTGCAGGTCTGGCGCGACGGCCGCCTGCGCAGCAGCGCGCGGGTGCCGTGCTGGTGGCTGTGCCTGTGCGGCCCGGAGACCGCCTGGCGCCCGCATCTGCCCGCGCCGGCCGAGGGCGCCGCGCTGGAGGAACCGCTGCCCTGGGAGGGCGCCGCGCCGCGCGATGCGCAACGCCTGCTGGTGCGACTGGCGCGGCGGATCGAGCCGGCCGGCGAGCGCAATGCCGGCGCGCTGTTGCGCACCCTGTGCGCATTGCTGCTGGAACAACAGCGCGACCTGCTGGCGCGCCTGCCGCGCTGCAGCGGCCGCACTCAACGCCGGCGCCAGCAGACCCTGCTGCGCCTGTTGCGGGTCCAGCACCTGATCCGGCGCCATCCCGAACTGCGTCTGGACCTCGGCCGGTTGGCCCGCTGCGCCAGCTATTCGCCGTGTCATCTGATCCGGATCTACCGCGAAGTGTTCGACGAAACCCCGACCGAGTTCGCCTCGCGGCTGCGCTCGGACCGGGCCTGGCGCATGGTCCGCGAAACCCGCATGCCGGTATGCGAGATCACCGAGGCGCTGGGCTTCGAAAGCCAGAGCGCGTTCTGCCGCGCGTTCAAGAACTCTTTCGGCCTGACCGCGACCCAGGCGCGGCGGCTGGAACCACCGACGGCACGGGTCGCCTGACCCGCCCTGCCGACATCATGGGCGCCGCCGTCGCGCGGCGCCGTCACTGCGGTCCGACCTGGCGGTGGCCGCCGTCCTCTTATCGAGCCTCGCCATGACCGACGTTTCTCGCTCGCATCGCTCCGCGCCGTCGTCGAATCTGCTCTTGTGGACCCTGGTCGGCGGCCTGATCGCCGCCACGCTCGATATCGCCTATGCGATCTCGTACTGGGGCCTGACAGTGGGCGTCCCCGCGCAGCGCGTGCTGCACAGCGTCGCCTCGGGGCTGGTCGGCCGCGAGACCGCGCTCGCCGGCGGCGCGCCGACCGCGGCGCTGGGCCTGTTCCTGCACTACTTCATCGCGTTGGTCATGGCCGCGGTCTACGCCGTCGCCGCGGTCCGGCTGGCGTGGATGCGCCGCCATCCGTGGATCGCCTCGACCCTGTACGGCCTGTGGCTGTTCGTGGCGATGAATTTCATCGTCGTGCCGCTGTCGCGCGCGGGCGGCAAGGGCCTGCCGGACGACGTGGTCTGGATCGTGCTCAGCGTGCTGGTGCACGTGATGTGCGTGGCCTGGCCGATCGCATGGGCGGTCGGACGAGGCCTGCGGGGCCGGCGCTAGGCGCCGGCGGACGCCGCGGACTACGAGTCGCCGCCCTGGCTCGCTGCTCTTTGCCGGACGACCGTACCGCGGGCCGGCCAACGCAACCTGCAACCCATAAGGTGCGGAGTGAACGGCGACGAGCCGCTAGTGCCGCGGCTCGTCGCTCATCCTCGTCGCTCGTTTCTCGCCGCTCGCCGATCGCCTCCGGCGTCAATGCCCGCCGCCATCCAGCGCCTTCAACTCCGACACCAGCGCGCTGGCCATCTCGGCGCCGTCGCCGTACAGCATGCGGGTGTTGTCGGCATAGAACAGGGCGTTCTCGATGCCGGCGAAACCGGTGCCCTTGCCGCGCTTGATGACGATGGTGTTCTTGGAATTGACCACGTCCAGGATCGGCATGCCGTAGATCGGCGAAGCCGGATCGGTCTTGGCGACCGGATTGACCACGTCGTTGGCGCCGATCACCAACGATACGTCGGTGTTGGCGAACTCGGGATTGATGTCGTCCATGTCGGCGATCAGGTCGTAGGGCACGCCGGCCTCGGCCAGCAGCACGTTCATATGCCCCGGCATGCGCCCGGCGACCGGATGGATCGCGAACTTCACCTTGACCCCGCGCTCGATCAGCTTCTGGGTCAGTTCCCAGATCTTGTGCTGGGCCTGCGCCACCGCCAGGCCGTAGCCGGGCACGATCACCACGCGCTCGGCGAAGGCCATCATCGCCGCGACGTCGCCGGCCTCGATCGGCTTCTGCGTACCGCTGATTTCCTGCGCCTGGCCGCCGCCGCCGAAGTTGGAGAACAGCACGTTGCGGATCGGCCGGTTCATGGCCTTGGCCATCAACCGGGTCAGCAGCATGCCGGCCGCGCCGACCATGGTGCCGGCGATGATCAGCGCCTCGTTGCCGAGCACATAGCCTTCGAACGCCACCGCCAGGCCGGTGAAGGCGTTGTACAGCGAAATCACCACCGGCATGTCGGCGCCGCCGATCGGCAGGGTCATCAGCACGCCCAGGGCGAGCGCGACCACGAAAAAGGCGATGATGATCGGCACGTTGAGGGTCGCGATCGCGGCCACGCCGAGCACGACCATCGCCAGCGCGACCACGGCGTTGAACACCTGCTGGCCGGGGAACACCACGCGCTTGTCGAGCCGTCCGTCGAGCTTGGCCCAGGCGATCACCGAACCCGACAGCGAGACCGCGCCGATCGCCGCGCCGACCACCGCCAGCACCAGGGCCACGGTCGGCGTCTGCATCTCGATCACGCCGCGCTCGAGCTGCGCCTGCAGCGGATCGGCGGGCAAGCGCGCCGCCAGGCGCAGCAGTTCGACCGCGCCGATCGCCGCCGCCGAGCCGCCGCCCATGCCGTTGTACAGCGCGACCATTTGCGGCATGTCGGTGATCGCCACCTTCTTGCCCGAAACCCAGGCCAGGATCGTGCCGATGCCGAGCGCGAGCGCGATCAGCCCCAGGTTGTGCAGCCCGGGCAGCAGGAAGGTCGCGGCGGTGGCGATGACCATGCCGGCGCCGGCCCAGCGGATGCCGCTGCGCGCGGTCACCGGCGAGGCCATGCGTTGCAGGCCCAGCAGGAACAAGGTGGCGGCGACGAGGTAGCTGGACTTGACCAGGATATCCAGCCCACTCATGCGTTCGCCTCCGTCGGGCTTCGGGATTCGGGATTCGTAATTCGGCGTTCGAGCCCGACAACCCCGGTGGCTGCGGCGCCATCGGCGCTCTTGCGGGACCCGAGAGCCGAGTCCTGAGCCCCGTTCTCCAGCGACGATCCGCTCATGCGCCACCCGCCATCTTGCTCGACTTGAACATCTCCAGCATGCGCTCGGTCACCACGTAGCCGCCGGCGGCGTTGCCGGCGCCGAGCAGCACGGCGACGAAGCCGATGGCCTTTTCCAGGGGGGTTTCGGCGTGGCCGAGCACGATGATCGCGCCGATCAGGACGATCCCGTGGATGAAGTTGGAGCCCGACATCAGCGGGGTATGCAGGATCACCGGGACCCGCGAGATGATCACGTGGCCGGCGATCGCGGCCAACATGAAGATATACAGCGCCACGAAACCGTCGTTCATCCGAACCTGTCCCCATGCGATGTCTTCCGCATCATAACCGGCCCTGAATACAGCGCCAGCCTCGTCAACCGCCCAGCCGGCGGCGCGTTTCCGGTTCCGAATGTGATGCCCATTACGTCGCCCAGGATCCCGCGATGCCGAACCCGTCCCCCCACCGTCGCGCCCGCCGTCCGCGCGCGGCACGCTGAGGAGCCGCCCAGGTGCTGCAACCGCCAGGCGCCCGTATGCTGGAGCCAGTGAGCGTCGACGCCGAACCGCTGCCGCTGGAGCCTGCGCCGTCCCCGCCGGAACGGCCCGCCCCCGTCCCGCCCGGGGGCGCGCCGGCCCGTGCGCCGGCCAGCCTGGATGCTTTCCTGGCCGGGTTGAGCGCGCGCGCGTTCCGCTTCGCCGAACTCGGCCTGCGCCATCGCGAGGACGCGCTGGACGCGGTCCAGGACGCGATGATGAAGATGCTGGCCTATCGCGAACGCCCGGCCACCGAATGGACGCCGCTGTTTTGGAGCATCCTGCGCAGCCGCATCGTCGACCTGCAGCGCCGGCGCACCTTCCGGCTGCGCTGGCTGGCCCCGGCGGCGCGCGAAGACGACACGCCGCTGGACTGGGCCGACGACGGCCCCGATCCGCAGCGCGCCCACGACGGCCGCGAAGCCTATGCCCGGCTGTCGCAGGCCCTGGCCGCGCTGCCGCGACGCCAACGCGAGGCCTTCAGCCTGCGCGTGCTGGAAGAACTCGACGTCGCCACGACCGCGCGGGCGATGGGTTGCAGCGAAGGCGCGGTGAAAACCCATCTGTCGCGCGCACGCGAAGCCCTGCAGCGGCAATTGGAGGAATGGCGATGATCCGCAACACACACAACAGCCCCGGGCCGGCGCCCGCCGCCGGCGACGAGCGCGACGCGCGTTTCGATGAAGCCATGCGCGCCCTGCATCGACAGGCCCTGGACCGGGTCGAACCGGCCACCCGCGCCCGCCTGCGCAGCATCCGCAACGACACCGCGCATGCCCGGGCGCGACGCGGCGGACTGCTCGGCTGGGCCTTGGCCAGCGGCAGCGTCGCCGCCGTCGCCCTGGCCCTGGGACTGCAGTTCGTCGGCCCCGCGCCGCCGGCCCCGACCGCGTCGGCGCCGGCCCTGGCCGAGCAAACGCCCGCGATCGGCTACGACGCCGACACTTCGGTCGCCGCGCTCGACGAAAATCCCGATCTTTATCTGTGGCTGGCGTCCAATGGCGACGCCCTGCCGACTCAGCCGGAGTAACCCGCCATGCGTCGCCTCGCCCCTCTCCGCCGCGCCGGCCTCGCCCTCGCCGGCCTCGCCCTGCTGGCCGCCGCGCCGGCGTTCGCCGCCGACCCGCCGGCCGCGCCGTTGCCGGCCTGGGAGCAGCTGAGCCCGGCCCAGCGCGAACAACTGATCGCGCCGATGCGCGAACGCTGGAACAGCTCGCCGGAGGAACGCCAGCGCATGCTGCAACATGCGCGCCGCTGGCAGCAGATGACTCCGCGGGAGCGCAGCAACGCGCGCCGCGGGCTCAAGCACTGGGAGCACCTGGACCCGGAGCAGCGCAAGCAGATGCGCGCCCTGTACGCCAAGATGCGCGTGCTCGACGAAACCGGCCGGCGCGCGCTGATGAACCAATGGCGCGACATGACCCCGGAGCAGCGCCGCGCCTGGGTCAAGGCCAACCCGCCGCCGTGGCGTCGCGACGACGCGCCGCGCGATTGAGCGCGCCGAGCGCTGGACGCCCGCTCAGGAGCGGCGTAAGCCGCGCCTATCGAAGCGACGAAACGAGCCGGTAGCGCCTCGGCCGAAGACAGCCCAGCCGTCCGCGCCGGGGGCTAAAGCACACCGGCCCGGTGCAGGGGGGCCGCGGCCGCAGCGCTAGCGTGCCTCGCTGCGGCGGTCGCGGCTTACGCCGCTCCTACAGGGTCGGGCGCCCCGCGCAGCGGCCTTCGGCTACCTCACCGACGCAACCGCTTTCGCCATTCCCCCTGGAAAAGGGGCGACGGCGGGATTCGCCCTTGCCCTGCTCTTGCCGCACCGCGATGGAATCGCGCGGCGGCAGCGGCTCAGGCCGCCACCGCGGCCGCGACCGGCGGCTGCGGCCAGACCGTCTTGGCCAGCAGCTCGTCGTTCCAGTCGTACTTCAATGCGCCCTGGTCGACGAACAGGCTGACGAAGTTGAGCAGGTTGCGCGCGTACATCTCGCTGGCGTGGACCGCGCCGCTGCTGGCCAGGTTGAGCGGGCCGGCGACGGTCACGCCGTCGGCGTCGACGGTTTCGCCGGGCCGGGTCAGCTCGCAATTGCCGCCGGTCTCGGCGGCCAGGTCGACCAGCACGCTGCCCGGCTTCATCCCGGCGATCATCGCCGCGGTAATGATCTTCGGCGCCGGCCGGCCTGGCACCGCGGCGGTGCAGACGATCACGTCGATGTTCTTCAGGTGCTCGCCGAGCCGGCGCTGCTGCTCGGCGCGCTCCTCGTCGGTGAGCTGGCGCGCGTAACCGCCCTCGCCCGCGGCGCTGACGCCGAGGTCGAGGAATTTGCCGCCCAGCGACTCGATCTGCTCGCGCGTTTCCGGGCGCACATCGAAGCCTTCGACCTGGGCGCCGAGGCGCTTGGCGGTGGCCACCGCCTGCAGGCCGGCGACGCCGGCGCCGACGATCAGCACCTTGGACGGGCGGATCGTACCGGCGGCGGTGGTCAGCATCGGGAAGAAACGCGGCGCCAACTGGGCGGCGATCAGCACCGCCTTGTAACCGGCCATGCCGGCCTGCGAACTCAGCACGTCCATCGCCTGGGCGCGGGTGGTGCGCGGCAAGCGCTCAAGCGGGAACGCGAGCAGCTTGCGCGCGACGATGGCGTCGCCGCGCGCGGCATCGGCCTGCGGCGCGAGCAACCCGACCACGGCCGAGCCCTCGTGCAGCGTCGCCAGGCGGGCCGGCTCCGGCGCCTGCACGCACAGCACCACGTCGGCTTCGCCGAGCGCGGCGGCCGCGTCGTCGGCCAGCTCCGCGCCGGCCTGGACATAGGCCTCGTCGGTAAAGCTGGAGGCGCGGCCGGCGCCGCGCTGGACGCGGACCCGCGCGCCGCGCGCGATCAGTTTCTTGCAGGTTTCCGGCGTCAGCGCCACGCGCTTCTCGCCGGCCGCGGTTTCGCTCGCAACGCCAATCGTGATGCCCGACATGCTTCGCTCCGTGCCCGGTTCGCTGCATCCTAGCGGATGCGGCCGCGGCTGCGCGATCTCGCCGGACGGACGGCCGCGCGGAAGCGGCAGCCAGTCACGGCCCAAGCAGATGGCACACAAGACGGGGAGATCGCCGGGCAGGCAACGGCCAACAGGCGTCGGGCGATGGCGATGGCGATGGCGATGGCTAAATCATGGCCGAAGCCGCTTTCGCTATCGCCTGTACCCGCTCGCTGATTGCCGGCGTCAGATGACCCGGTCCAGATGCCGCCGCACCTGGCGCATGGCCTCGTCGAAGGCGGTGCGCTCGGCGCCGACCACCAGCCGGCCGGAGGCCGCCAGCACGGCCAATTCCTCGGCCGAGGCGACCAGCGCGCGCACGCCGCGGCGGTTGACCAGCAGCAAGCGCGAGGTCAGCGGGCTGACCCAGGCGACCTTGACCGCGAGGGTCTCGCCCTGGGTGTTGGTCAGGCGCAGCCAGTCGCCGGGTTCCAACTCGCGCATGCGCTGGGCCAGCAGCGGATCGTGGGCGACCTGCTCCATGCCTGCGGACAGGTACAGCTTGCGCTCCTCGGCCACGTCCTCTTCGACCTCGGCGGCGCTCGGCTGCGGATGTTGCCGGCGGGCGTGGTCGGGCGTGGCCAGGGCGCGTACCAGCTCGGCCATCGCCTGCTGGGCGGCGTTGTCGTCCAGGCCGGAGCTGGCCAGGCACTGCACGATCACCGGCTGCAGCGCGAGCAGTTGGTCGGCCAGCTCGCGGCCACGGTTCTCCGCGGCCAAGCGGTCGGCCATGACCAGCGCGTCGCCCAGCGCCAACGCCTGGGCGCGGCGCTTGGGGTCTTCGTTTTCGCGCAGCAGCACCTGCACCACGTGATGGCGCCAGGGCGTGGCCAGGAACTCGGCCACCGCCGGAGTCAGTTCGGAATCGCCGACCCGCTCGCGCACCGCATGATCGGCCTGGTTGCGGGCGGCGTTGAGCCGCTCGCGGCCGTAGGTGGCCTTGGCCGCGCGCTGCTCCTGCAGCTCGATCCGGCGCCGGTGTTGGGCCAGCAGCGCGTCGAGCTCGGCATGGGCCAGCTCGAACACCGCCAGGTCTTCGTTGTAATCGGACACGATCCGCTGCGAGATCGACGAAGCGCGCTCGAGCAGGTCGCGGTCCTGCTGGGTCTCGCCGTCGTTGCCTTCGCAGGCCTCGGTGATGGCGTCGAGCAGGCGCCGCGCCGGGTGTTCGCGTTTGACGAACACCTCGTTGTCGGTCAGCGCGACCTTGACGTAAGGCATCACCAGCCGCGCATAGACGCGGCGCGCGCGGTCCTGCAGGGCGTGATTGCGGAACAACGAGTCGAACAACAGCGCGACCAGGTCGATCGCGTCGTCTTCTTCGGCGCTGAAACAGGTCTGGTCGGGGTTGAAGCCGAGCCGGCGCGCGCCGTCGTAGAGCTGGTCGCGGATGGTTTCGCCGAGCCGGCCGGACACGGCCAGGGCGCGGGCGAACGCATCCGGCGGCTCGGGCTGCAGCAGCGAGACCATGCCGACGACTTCGTCCACGCGCAGCTCGCGGCGCGGCGCCATCGAGCGCTGCGGCATGTGCGCCGGCGGCAGGCCGCCGGTCTTGACCAGGCCTTCGCGCCAGGCATGCAGCTGCGAACGCAGCTCGGCCAGTTCGCTGGCCATGGCCGCGACATCGGCCTGCGACACCGGCGCCTGCGCGCCGTAATTGCCGTAGCCGGCGGAGCCGCCGTGGCTGTCGCTGTAGCCGCCCATCGCGGCGCTGTAATCGGGCAGGGGCGCGTGGGGCTCGCGGTGCGGCACGGTGTCGAATACCTCGTCGAGCGTGTTGCGCTCGCGGGCGCGATCGTCGGCCGCGCGCACCGGCGCGCCAGGCGCGGGGGCGCCGAAGCCGACGCCGTAACCGGCGGTCGCAAGCAGATTGTTGACCCGGCCGTAGAGATCGCCGAGCAGTCGCGCCAGCTCTTGTTCGTACTGGCGGAACAGGCGCAGGCGCAGGCTTTCGGTCACCGTCGCGTCGTTGTAGACCGCGGTGAAGGCGCGCACCAGGCGATACGGCCCGAGCGGGTTGATTCCGATCGGCGCGCCCATCGCCTGCGACAGCATCTTGAGCCGGCCCTGGATCATCTCCAGCGGACGCAGATAACGGTGGTCCAGCGCTTCGGTCAGGCGCTCGCCGTCCAGATCGAAAGCCAGCTGCTGATCGCCGACCAGTTGCAGCGGCGTGCCGCCCAGCCCGCCGACCGCCGAGCCGGGCGCGCGGAACGCGTCGAAGCCCAGTGCGACCTGCTGCCGAAACGCCATGACGTGACTGGCCTGCTGCTGGCGCAGGACCCACAATGCGGCCTGGTCTTCGTATTGGTGATTGCGTCCGTCGCCCTTCAGCGACTCGGCCTTGAGGGCTTCCTCGATCGGCAGGTACAGGCTGCCCGGCAGCCCCCCGAGTTGCTCGAGCGTCTGTCGTTTGATTTCTTCGAGCACGCGCACGGGATCGGTGCGCGTTGCCTGAGCGACGCCGTGCAAGTGGCCGGACACTTACGAATTTCCCCTGATGAGCTGGACGCTGCTGCGTCGATTTCCGACTGCAGAGGCAGGATAGTGCCAATATGCGTCCATTAATGTGTTGTCGTTCATTTTTGTGACCGGAGTCCCCTTGTCTCTTATGTCCCCCGCCGTCCCCGCACTGCTGAACGCACTCGATTCCCGCCGATCGGTGCCGGCCAAGCAACTCACGGAACCTGGTCCGGACGAATCGACGCTGCAGCGTATGTTGCGGTCGGCCGTGCGCGTTCCCGACCACGGCAAACGCGTGCCGTTCCGCTTTCTGTTGATCCAGGGCGATGCGCGCCACGAACTCGGCGAACGGGTCGCCCGCCGCGGCCAGGAGCGCTTTCCCGATGCCGGCGCCGCCGCGGTCGAAAAAGACCGCAGCCGCTTCTCGCACGCGCCGCTGGTGGTCGCGGTGATCGCCAAACTCGGCCCGGACGAGAAGATCCCCGAGTTCGAGCGCACCCTCACCGCCGGCTGCGTCTGCTTCGCCCTGCTGCAGGCCGCGCAGGCCTACGGCTACGGCGCGGTCTGGCTGACCGGCTGGCCGGCCTACGACGAGCAGGTCGCGCGCTGGCTGGAACTGGAAGCCGACGAAAGCATCGCCGGCTTCATCCACATCGGCACCGCGCGCCTGGACGCACCGGAGCGCGAGCGCCCCGACCCCGCCGGACTGACCCGGACCTGGTCGCCGCGCTGAGCGGCGCGTGTTGGAATGCACCGATGACCCCGACGCCGCGCCCCCCGCTGTATCTGATCGACGCCAGCCTGTACGTGTTCCGCGCCTGGCATTCGATCCCCGACGAATTCCAGGACGCCGAAGGCTGGCCGACCAACGCCGTGCACGGCTTCGCCCGCTTCCTGCTCGAGCTGATCGAGCGCGAGCGGCCGCGCCACATCGCCATCGCGTTCGACGAAGCGCTGGATTCGTGCTTCCGCAATCGCCTGTACCCGGCCTACAAGGCCAACCGCGATCCGGCCCCGGACGCGCTCAAGCGCCAGTTCGGCCACTGCAAGGCCCTGTGCAGCGCGCTCGGCCTGGCGGTGTTGGCCGACGTCGAATACGAGGCCGACGACCTGATCGGCAGCGCGCTGACCGCGATGCGCGGCCGAGGCTATCGCGGCGTGATCGTGTCCGCCGACAAGGACCTGTCGCAATTGCTCGACGCTCACGACGAACAGTGGGACTTCGCCCGCGGCCAGCGCTGGGGCGCCGACGGCGTGCCGGCGCGGCACGGCGTGCTGGCGACCCAGATCGCCGACTACCTGGCCCTGACCGGCGACGCGGTCGACAACATCCCGGGCGTGCCCGGGATCGGCGCCAAGACCGCGGCCGCCCTGCTCGGCCACTTCGGCAGCCTCGACGCGCTACTGGCGCGGGTCGAGGAAGTGCCGTTCCTGCGCCTGCGCGGCGCGGCCAGCGCCGCGGCCAAGCTGCGCGCCCACCGCGAGCAGGCGCTGCTGTGCCGACAGCTGACCACGATCGCGATCGACGCCCCGCTCGGCGAGGACCGCGGTCACTTCGCGCGCAGCGCGGCCGACCCGGCCGGTCTGCTGGAACTGTGCGACCGCCTGCGTTTCGGGCCGATGACCCGGCGCAGGCTGCACGAAGCGGTCGGGCTCGACTTCGCGACGTCACAGGTTCCGTCATAACATCGTCTTTCCGCATGCACATGGCGACGCAATGACGCGAGGACCGCAATGACCCCGGCCGACCACGGACACGCTGCCCCAGAGCAGGCTCAGGCTCGCGCCGACAACGGCGTGGAAACGCTCTACCAGGGCCAGTGGCTGCGGATGATGCGGCGCGGTCATTGGGAATACGCCGAGCGCACCCACGGCAAGGGCATGGCGGTGATCATCATCGCGGTCACTCCCGACGACCGGGTGCTGTTCGTCGAACAGCAACGCGTGCCGCTGGGCGCACGCACCATCGAGATGCCGGCCGGACTGGTCGGCGACGACCACGACCACGACACCCTGGAATCGGCGGCGCGGCGCGAACTGGTCGAGGAGACCGGCTGGGAACCGGCCAAGGTCGAAGTGCTGCTGATCGGCCCGACCTCGGCCGGCATGAGCAGCGAACGCATCGCCTTCGTCCGCGCCACCGGCCTGCGCCGGGTCGGCGACGGCGGCGGCGTCGACGGCGAGGACATCGTCGTCCACGAAGTGCCGCGCGACCACGCCCCTGCTTGGTTGATGGCCAAGCAGGACGAGGGCTACGAACTGGATCTCAAGCTCTGGGCCGGGCTGTGGATGATCGAACGCAATCCGGACGGCAGCCCGGCGGGCTGAAACGAACGGTTTCGCCCCGTATGCGTCGGCGTTTCCTGTAGCGGCGGCGTGAGCCGCGACAGCCGCAGAGACGCCATACCACCTGCGGCACGAAGCGCGGCGAGACCGGAAATGGCGGTCGCGGCTTGTGACCGAAGGAAATCTCCGTGGACGCCGTTCCTGCCCCAAAAAACAACGACGCTGCACTTGCCGTTGCCGTTGCCGTTGCCGTTGCCGTTGCCGTTGCCGTTGCCGTTGCCGTGAAGAGCTTGGCGCGGGACCGAACTCGCGAGAAGACCTGCAGCCCCGAAGGGCGGCCCGCAGGGATGCGGGCCGTGCGCAGCCAGGCCATGGATGGCCTGTGCGGAGCAGCCCTGCGCAAGCCCCGTCCCATAGTGGCCCTTGATTCGAAACAGCCATGGCGTTTTCTTTGGTTACTTTCTTTGTCGCCTTGGACAAAGAAAGTGACCCGGCCGCTTGCGGACGGAAGCTTTGCTTTTGAGCTTTGAAGCTTTAGATGCCTTCGAACACAGACGCCGCGAGACCGCAGCAGCGCGGTCGCGGCTTACGCCGCTCCTACAGGGGCCAAGGACAAAGCGCGGCGAACGGGCGAGACGGCGGCGCGGCTCGCGCCGCGCCTGAGGAGCGCTGCGCGAGCCGCCAACGGGCGCGGATCAGGCGAAGCGGTCGGTCGCGCGCACCAGCGCGTCGACGTTCTCGGCTTCGAACGCCGAATGCCCCGACGCCGGGGTGATCGTGAGCTCGGCTTTCGGCCACGCCTGCTTGAGCTCCCAGGCGTTCTGCACCGGGCAGACCACGTCGTAACGGCCGTGCACGATCACGCCCGGGATGTCGGCGATCTTGTGCGCGTCGCGCAGCAGTTGGTCTTCGACCTCGAAGAAGCCGCCGTTGACGAAGTAGTGGTTCTCGATCCGCGCGAACGCCAGCGCGAATTGCGCGTCTTCGTGGCCGCTGACGAAATCCTGGTCGACATGCAGGAAGCTGGTCGCGCCTTCCCACACGCTCCACGCGCGCGCCGCGTCGAGACGGGTCTTCTCGTCGGCGCTGGTCAGGCGGCGGTGGTAGGCGCTGATCAGGTCGTGGCGCTCGACCGGCGGGATCGCCTGCAGGTAATGCTCCCATGCGTCCGGGAACAGGCGCGAGGCGCCCTCCTGGTAGAACCACTCCAGCTCCCAACGGCGCAGCATGAAGATGCCGCGCAGGACCAGCTCGGTGACCTGCTGCGGATGGGCTTGCGCATAGGCCAGAGCCAGGGTCGAGCCCCAGGAGCCGCCGAACACCTGCCAGCGCTCGATGCCGAGCTTGGCGCGCAGCTTTTCGATATCGGCGACCAGGTCCCACGTGCTGTTGTCGACCAGGTCCGCGTGCGGGGTCGAACGGCCGCTGCCGCGCTGATCGAACAGCACGATGCGGTACTTGGCCGGGTCGTGGAAGCGCCGCATCTTGGCGCTGCAGCCCGCGCCGGGACCGCCGTGCAACAGCACCACCGGCTTGCCGTTCGGGTGGCCGCACTGTTCGTAATACAGCGTGTGGCGGTCGTCGACCCGCAGGGTGCCGGTGTCGAAGGGTTCGATCTCGGGGTAGAGCGTGCGCATCGCAGGCCTCGCAGTCGTGAGGCCGACCAGTTTACCGGCGACGACCCGTCGCGTCGGCAACGCCGGCGTATGGCGCCGCCGCTCGCCGGCCTGCTCCTGCGGGAGCGGCGCAAGCCGCGCCAGGGAACGCGCAGGCGAACCGACGCCGACGCGGCCGACAAAGCCGGAACCCGGCACGACCGCGCCTCACCGCCGCCCGCCGTCCCAGCGAACGCGACGTCGGGCGGTCGAATTCAATCCAACGAGTCCGGCATCCGCGCCAGACTCACCCGGTCGCGCCCCTCCAGATCGCGTTCGGTCGCCGCCTCGACCAAGCCGGCCGCACTCAGCAGGTCGCGCACCGCCGGGCCCTGGTTCCAGCCGTGCTCGATCAGCAACCAACCGCCCGGCCGCAGATGCGACGCCGCAGCGGCCGCGATGACCCGGATCGCATCCAGGCCGTCGGCGCCCGAGGCCAGCGCCGCGGCCGGCTCGTAACGCAGGTCGCCCTGCTGCAGATGCGGATCGCCGGCCTCGATGTAGGGCGGATTGCTGGCGATCAGGTCGAAACGTTCGCCGGCCAGCGGGGCGAACCAGTCGCCCTGGCGGAACACGACATTGCTCAGCCCCAGCGCGCGCGCGTTGGCGCCCGCAACCGCGAGCGCGGCGGCGCTGACGTCGGTGGCGACCACCCGCGCCTGCGGCCGCTCGTAGGCCAGGGCCAGGGCGATCGCGCCGCTGCCGGTGCCCAGGTCGGCCACCGCCGCCGCTGGCCCGGCCGGCAGGCGCGCCAAGGCCAGCTCGACCAGCAGTTCGGTCTCCGGACGCGGAATCAGGGTCGCCGCGCTGACTTCGAGATCGAAACGCCAGAACCCGCGCCGGCCGATCAGGTAGGCGACCGGCTCGCCCGCCTCGCGCCGCGCCAGCGAGTCGGCGAAACGCTGCGCTGCGTCGTCGGCGACGAGGTGATCGTCGTGCGCGAACAGCCAACCGCGGCTGCGGTCGAGCGCGTGCGCCAGCAGCAGTTCGGCCTCGGCCGCTTCGATGCGCAAGCGCGCCGCGCGCAGCAAGGCATCGACGCGGCGCGCGCCGGCCTCCTGCGGACTCGCCGCGGAACCGGGGTCGTGAGAGGAAGTCATCGGCGCATTGTAAGGGCCCGCCTCGCGCGGCGCGCCCGAACAACGCAGTTCCGGCGCGTCCCCCTACTGCGCGACGTCGCGCCTGCGCGCCGGCCGCGGAGCGTTGCGCCGCGCTTCGCGCGCATCCGTGTTGCGACGCAACGCAGGCCGCCCGCGATGCGTGCGCACGGTCGCCATGGCCCGCCAATGCGCCTTGCCGCCCAGCGTGTTGATTGCTCGGGAAAAACTTCGTCGCCGGCCGATTTTTAAACGATTTGACAGGGTTTAAATCGATCCAAACGTTGACACCGCGAAATCGCCGCTCGCAATGTCGGCCGCGTCGCCGACCAAGGCGACCCGCCGCGCGAGCCTGTGCCGTCCCGTGTCAGATCGCGCGCCGCCGCCGACCACCCACATCACTTCAGGGGATCGTCCATGACCCAGCCGACCCAGCGTTCCAACTCCGCCTTGCGCCGTTTCGTTCCCCGGCTGGCCGCCCTGGCCCTCGCCGTCGCCGCGCCGGCCGCATTCGGCGCCGAGTCGGCGATCTTCGGCGGCGGTCCGTTCTATTCCGGCGGCCAGACCGTCATCAACGACCTCAAGGCGTCCGGCTTCACCACGGTGTTCCTGTGGAGCATCCACATCGAGGCCAACGGCGACCTGGTCTACAACGACATTCCCATCGTCAAGAACGGCGCCTACATCGGCGCCGACGCCGACTGGCCGGCGCGGCTGGCCTCGCTCAAGACCGCGCCGACCTCGGTCAAGCGGGTCGAGGTGTCGATCGGCGCCTGGGGCGTGCCGGATTTCGAACGCATGGCCAACCTGGCCAACGGCACCGCCGCCGGCTGCGGCACCACCATCGTCTGCGGCACCGGCAGCAGCAGCATCCTCTACCGCAACTTCCAGGCCCTGAAGAGCGCCACCGGCGCCGATGCGGTGAACTTCGACGACGAGAGCCATTACAACGTCGCCGACACCACCCAGTTCGGCCAGATGCTGGTCGGCCTGGGCTACAAGATCACCTTCGCGCCGTACACCAATCAGAGCTTCTGGAAAGGGGTCAAGGACAACCTCGGCAGCTCGGTCGACCGCATCTATCTGCAGGTGTACGACGGCGGCGCCGGCAACGACCCGGCCAACTGGAACACCGCGATGGGCATGACCGTCATGCCCGGCCTGTGGACCAAGCACGGCACCGGCTGCACCGCCGGCGACAGTCCCTCGCAGGTGCAAACCCGCATGGCGGGCTGGAAGACCAGCGCCGGCATCGGCGGCGGCTTCCTGTGGCTGTACGACGACATCCAGAAGTGCTGGGCGCAGGGCACCAGCGCGCAATATGCGGCGGCGATTAACAATGCGCTCAGCGGCAATACCGCGCCGGTGGCCAACTTCGGCGTCAGCGTCAACGGCCTGACCGCCCACTTCAGCGACGCCTCCAGCGACGCCGACGGCAGCATCGCCTCGCGCAGTTGGAGCTTCGGCGACGGCGGCACCTCGACCGCGACCAACCCCAGCCGCACCTACGCCAGCGCGGGCAATTACAACGTCAGCCTGACCGTGACCGACAACGGCGGCGCCACCCACACCAAAACCCAGACGGTGTCGGTCGGCGCCGGCAACGTCAATCTCGCGCTCAACAAGCCGGCTACCGGCTCGGCCTCGTGCAACGCCAACGAAGGCCCGGCCAAGGCGGTCAACGGCAGCGTCTCCGGCGGCAACACCGACAAGTTCTGCTCGCTGGCCTCGCCGGCCTGGCTGCAGATCGACCTGGGCTCGGCGCAGACGGTCAGCAGTTTCGTGGTCAAGCACGCCGGCGCCGGCGGCGAGTCGAGCAACTGGAACAGCAAGGCCTTCACCATCCAGACCTCGAGCAACGGCACCAGTTGGAGCACCCCGGTGTCGGTGAGCGCCAACACCGCCAGCACGTCGACCCATTCGATCAGCGCCACTTCGGCGCGCTACGTCAAACTCAACGTCGCCACCCCGACCCAGAACGGCGATCCGGCGACGCGGATCTACGAGTTCGAAGTGCGCTGAAGCACGAACGCCGGCGGACCGCGCAGGTCCGTCGGCGCGGCGCAACGACGCCCGCGGCTGCGGACGGGGTTGCGTGGGGAGGCGGCGCGAACGGGAAGCAGCGCGGTCGCGGCTTGTGACCGGAGGCAATCCCCGTGGGACGCCGCGCCTGCAGACGCAAGATTCCCGCTTCGCTCGACCGCCAATACCTTGGGATCGACGCGTGCCCCCTGGATCGCGGCTTACGCCGCTCCTGCAGCATGCCCGGAACCGGACGAGGCAGGAGCGGCGTAAGCGGCGGCTCAGCACTGCAGCGGCAGGTAGACGTCGGTGCGCAGCAAGGCCTGCGGTACCTGGTCGGGATCGTCCAGGTAGTCGTGGTACAGCAGCGCGTCGCCGAGGCGCTCGCCGCTGGCCGGCAGCCAGCGCGCGAGCAGCGCATCGGTCGCCGCTTCCAGGCCGTCGAAAGCGCCGACATGGCGGATGCGGGCGTAGCGCCCACCGCCCAGCCGCGTCAGCCGCAGTCCGGGCAAGCCGGTCGGGTCGACGCCCTCGCCCAGCGCCAGCATGCAATCGAACCGGCACTGCGGCTCCGCCACGTCGCGACGGTCGTCGACCGCGACCCCGTACAAGCCTTGCAGGCGATCCAGCAGGCCATGCGCGCCGGCCCAGCCGAACAAGCGTTCGTAGCCGGCGTGCTTGGCCTCGTAGCCGCCTTCCACCCGAAGCGCCACGACCTGGAACGGGTCGATGCTCACCACTTCGACCCGCAGCGGCGGCGCGTCTTCGCCCTGCTCCGGCTGCGGCGGCTGGGCCAGGCGGTCGATCTCGCGCCACAGCCGCTCCGGTTCGGCACGCAGTTCGCTGGGCGCGGTGCCCAGGCTCTGGCGCAGGGCGCGGGTGAACGCCTGCGGAGTCTGGTAGCCGACCGCGAGCGCGGCGTCGGTGACGCTGCGTCGTTCGCTGGCCAGCAGCCGCAGCCCTTGCAGCAGGCGCAGGCGGGCCACGGTCTGGCCGGTGGTTTCGCCGGTCATGGCGCGGTAGACGCGATGGAAGTGG
Organism: Lysobacter firmicutimachus; assembly: GCF_037027445.1. Taxonomy (NCBI): domain Bacteria; kingdom Pseudomonadati; phylum Pseudomonadota; class Gammaproteobacteria; order Lysobacterales; family Lysobacteraceae; genus Lysobacter; species Lysobacter firmicutimachus. Next base: position 1,249,284 of record NZ_JBANDL010000002.1, on the reverse strand, counting down.
AACGGCGAGAACGCCGCCGCCTCGGCCAGTCGCCCCAGTTCGGGCGGCTCTTCGCCCTGGGCGATCGCGCGTTCGATCAGGGCGACCGCACGGTCGATGCGGCGCTCGTGAGCGTCGCGGGTACCGGCCTTGAGCGCGGGGCGGGCGGCTTCGTTGACGGGGGCCATCGCGGTGTCCTCGTGGAGGTCTGAGCGGGATGCGGCCAGGATGGCCCGCGCCGAAGCGGCCGGCGGTTCCGATCTTGCGCTTTCGCGCCCGCCCCGGCTCAGACGCTGACCGCGAACCCCAGCAGCACGGCCACTTCCACCGCCTCGGCCAGGGCGCCGCAGCAATCGCCGGTCATGCCCTGCAGACGCTGTCGCCAGGCTCGCCGCCACGACGCGAACACCAGCATCGCCAGGGCCAGAGCCAGCGCGCCGCGCCAGCCCGCCGCCGCGCAGCCGGCGGCGCTGAGCAGCAGCGCGGCGATGCAGGCCGCGCGCGGTGCGGCGACCAGGGCCTGGCCCAGCCCGCCGCTGCGCACGTAAGGCGTGGTCAGAAAGGCCAGGGTCAGGGCCGCGCGCGCCAGCACTGGCGCCAGCAGCAGGGCCGGCCAGGCCGGTGCCGGCAGGCTGGCCAGGGCCGCGAATTTCAGCAACAGCGCCAGCACCACCGCGACCACGCCGATCGGGCCGCTGCGCGGATCTTTCATGATCGCCAGGGTGCGCTCGCGCCGCTCTTGTTGCGTCGCGCCCATGCCGCCGACCCAGGCGTCGGCACTGTCGGCCAGGCCGTCCAGGTGCAAGGCGCCGGTGAGGGCGACCCAGGCGGCCAGCAACACCGCCGCCGACAGCAGCGGCGGCCGGGTCTGCAGGGCCCAGGCCAGCGCGCACAGCGACAGGCCGATCGCCAGCCCCGCGGCCGGATACCAGGCCAGCGAGCGGGTCTGCGCCTGCGGATCCTCGAACACCCGCGCCGGCACCGGAATCCGGGTCAGGAACCCGATCGCCGCCAGCAAGGCGCGCATCAGCCGCCGACCGGGTCCGCTTCGACGCGTTCGACGCGTTCGTGGCGATGCGCGGGGCGGCCGGTGTCGGCGGTCGCGGCGGTCGCCGGCGGCGGCCAAGGCAGCGGATGCAGGGAGGCATGGCCGACGTCGATCGCCAGCATGTCGCTGTAGCGGCGGCCGGCGGCCAGGCAACGCAGCAGACGGATCACGCCGCCATGGGTGATCACCAGCACGCGCCGGCCGGCATGGCGCTGCGCCAGCTCGTGGGTGGCGGCGAGCAGCCGCGCGGTGAAAGCGTCGAAGGTTTCCGCGCCCGGCGGCGGAAAGGCGACCGGATCGGCCCAGAACTGTGCCAGCGCCTCGCCCTGGTGAGCGGCGATGGCGTCGACGGAACGGCCCTGCCAGTCGCCGAAGTCGTATTCGACCAGGCGCGGCTCCAGGCTCAGCGGCAGCCCGCGCGATTGCGACAGGTCGCGCGCGAACGCGGCGCAGCGCTGCAGCGGCGAGCTGACCACCGCGTCCCATTCGCGCCCACGCACCGCGTCGCGCATCTGCCGCCAGCCCAGTTCCAACAGGCTGTCGTCGAGCTGTCCGCGGTAACTGCGATGGCCGGTGTCGCCATGGCGCAGCAGGTCGATCTGGGCAAGCGTCATCGCTCCGGCTCCGTTCCGTGTGCGGATCTGGCGGTGGGGAGTCTCATCATGCCCGCTCCGCGTGACCGGTGGAGACGCCGGCCTGTACGAAAGTCGCCATTCCGCCATGCAGCGCACAGGACAGGCGCAGCAAGGGCACCGCGACCGCGGCGCCGCTGGCCTCGCCCAGGCGCATGCCCAGGTCGAGCAGCGGGTGCGCCTGCAACGCATCGAGCACCGCGGCGTGACCGCGCTCCTGCGAGCGGTGCGCGTACAGCAGCCAGGGTTCGCAGCCGGGGTTGAGCGCGCGCGCCGCCAGCGCGGCGACGCTGGCGATGAAGCCGTCGACCAGCACCGCCAGCCCGGCCTGGGCGGCGGCGAGATAGGCGCCGGTCAGTGCGGCGATCTCGAACCCCCCGAGCCGGCGCAACCGCTCCGCCGCGACGGCCTGCGCGTCGCCCGGTCCGGCCGCGGACGCGTGCAGGGCCAGAGCGCGCTCGATCACCGCGACCTTGTGCGCGATCCCGTGCGCGTCCAGGCCGGTGCCGGCGCCGGCCAGCTCGGCCGGCGCACGCCCCAGCAGCGCGCAGGCCAGGGCCGCCGCCGCGGTGGTGTTGGCGATGCCCATCTCGCCGCCGACGAACAACTGCGCACCGTGTTCGCGCGCCCGGCGCACACTGTCGGCGCCGGCGGCCAGCGCGGCCTGCAGCTGCGCCGGCGTCATCGCCGCGCGTTCGCAGAAGTTGGCGCTGCACGGCGCGATCAACCAACGGCGCACGCCCTGGATCGGGCCCGGGTCGTTGACCGTGCCCAGATCGACCACGTCCAAGTGTGCGCCGAGCGCGCGCGCCAGCACCGCGATCGCCGCACCGCCGCCGGCGAAGTTGCGCAGCATCTCGCCGGTCACCGCCTGCGGAAACGCCGACACGCCCTCGGCGGCGACGCCGTGATCGGCAGCGAACACCGAAATCCACACCCGGTCGACCGCCGGCGTCGGCGTGCCTTGCAGGCCGGCGAGGCGGATCGCCACCTCTTCCAGCCGGCCCAGCGAACCGGGCGGCTTGGTCAACTGACCCTGGCGCGCCTGCGCCTGGGTCTGCGCTTCGTTCTGCGGCTGCGCGCAGGCGCGCCGCCACCACGATGCATCGTCGTTCATTCTGCAACTCCTTCGATGACCCGCGCTTCGCCCAATGCGGGCGGCGCGCCTTTCAAGACCCAGGGCAGGCCTGCGGCGACGAACCAGACTTGCCCGCACAACGCGCCCAATGCCTGGTGCAGCCGCCCGGCCTCGTCGACATAGCGACGGCTGACTTCGCCCATCGGCACCACCCCGAGCCCGACCTCGTTGCTGACCAGCAGCACCCGCCCCGGCAGACCCGGCAGCGTCTCCAGCAAGGCCGCGCGTTCGCGCTCGAACGCGGCCGGATCGGCGCCGAACAGCAGATTGCTCAGCCACAGGGTCAGGCAGTCGACCAGCACGCAACGCTGCGGCGCCGCTTGCGCGCGCAACGCCGCGGCCAGCGCGACCGGCTCTTCGATGCAGCCCCAGTGCGCCGGTCGGCGCGCGCGGTGATGATCGATGCGCGCGGCCATTTCCGCGTCCCCGGCCTGGCCGGTGGCGATGTAGACCACGTCGGCGTAGTCGCCGGCGATGCGTTCGGCCAGCGCGCTCTTGCCCGAGCGCGCGCCGCCGAGGATCAGGCTGTGCATGCGGCGTCCTCCAGTCCGAACCATCGCGCCAGGCGCGCGGTGTCCAAGTGCGCTTCGACCGCATCGGCGAGCCGCTCGATGCCGGCTTCGCGCAGCGCGCCCAGGTCCAGCGGCTCGGCCCCTTCCAGCCCGGCCCAGCGCAGCAGCGCGGCCAGGGCCTGCGGCTGGTCGAACAGGCCGTGCAGGTAGGTGCCCAGCACCTGGCCGTCGGCGGACAGCGCGCCGTCGTCGCGGCCGTCGTCGAAACGCAAGGCCGGCCGCTGCAGCGCCGGACCGCGGCTGACGCCGCAATGGATTTCGTAGCCGGCCACGGTTGCGGACTCATCGTCGAACGCGAACCGCCCGCGCACGTTGCGCAGCTGCTTATGCGGCTCCAGCGTGGTCTCCAGCTCCAGCCAGCCCAGGCCCGCGCTCGAACCCGGCTCGCCCTCGATGCCGTGCGGATCGTGCACCGCGCGGCCGAGCATCTGCAGCCCGCCGCAGATGCCGATCACCCGTCCGCCGTAGCGCAGATGGCGCGCGATCGCCTCGCCCCAACCGTGGCGGCGCAGCCAGTCCAGGTCGGCACGGGTCGATTTCGAGCCCGGCAGCACGATCAGATCGCAGGCCGGCGGGGTTTCGCCGGGGCCGACGAAACGGCAATCGACCTGCGGGTGTGCGCGCAAGGCGTCGAAGTCGTTGTGGTTGCTGATCCGCGGCAAGGCCGGCACGGCCACGCGCAGGCGCGCGCCGGCCTTGGCCGCCGCTGCGCGCGGCAAGGCGTCTTCGGCCTCCAGGTGCAGGCCGTGCAGATACGGCAACACGCCGAGCACCGGCTTGCCGGTCTCGCGTTCCAGCCAGTCCAGGCCGGGCTGCAGCAGGGCGATATCGCCGCGGAAACGATTGATGACGAAGCCGACCACGCGCGCGCGCTCACGGTGCGACAACAGAGCCAAAGTGCCGACCAGGTGCGCGAACACGCCGCCGCGGTCGATGTCGGCGATCAGCACGACCGGACAGTCGACCGCTTCGGCATAGCCCATGTTGGCGATGTCGCGGTCGCGCAGGTTGATCTCGGCCGGGCTGCCGGCGCCTTCGACCACCACCGCCTGGAACCGCTCGCACAGGCGCGCGTGCGAGGCCAGCACCGCGGCCATCGCCGTGCGCTTGTAGTCGTGGTAGGCGCGCGCATCCAGGTTGGCCACGGCGCGGCCGTGCACGATCACCTGCGCGCCGGTGTCGCTGTTGGGCTTGAGCAGGATCGGATTGAAGTCGGTATGCGGCGCCAGCCCGGCGGCCTGCGCCTGCACCGCCTGGGCCCGGCCGATCTCGCCGCCGTCGGCGGCGACCGCGGAATTCAGCGCCATGTTCTGCGGCTTGAACGGCGCCACCGCCACGCCGCGCCGGCGCAGCCAACGGCACAGCGCCGTGACCAGGGCGCTTTTGCCGGCATCGGAGGTGCAGCCCTGCACCATCAGCACGCGCGCGCTCATCGCCCGCCCTGCGTCGAAGCGGCGGCGAGTTCGTCGACGGCGGCGGCCAGCGCGGCATCGAGCCGGCGCCACTCCGCCTCGTCGCCGGGCAGGCCGAAGCGCAGGCTCGGCGGCTGCTCGAACAAGCGCGTCAGCACGCCGCGCCGGGCCAAGGCCTCGTGCAGCGGCGAGGCATCCTCGCCGCGCCGCCATTGGAAGAAGGCGCTGCCGCCGCTCGGCGCCAGGCCGTGCGCGCTCAGCAGCGCGGCCAGGCGCGCGCCGTCGGCGAGCAGGCGCTCGCGCTGCGCCGCCTGCCAGTCGCGATCGGCCAGCGCCGCGCGCAGCACGTGCCGCGCCGGGCCGCTCAAGGTCCACGGCCCGAGCCGTTCGCGCAGCGCCCGCAGCAGCGGCGGCGCGGCGCAGACGAAGCCGGCGCGGGCGCCGGCCAGGCCGAAGAACTTGCCGACCGAACGCAGCACGATCAGCCCCTCGCGCGCGCTGTCGGCGCACAGGCTGTGTTCGGGAGTCGCGTCCATGAAGGCCTCGTCGATCACTAGCCAGCCGCCGCGCGCGGCCAGCGCCGCGTGCGCCTGCAGCAGGGCTTCGCGCTCGAAGCGATCGCCGCCGGGATTGTTCGGATGGATCAGCACGATCACATCGAACGCATCGACGTGGCGCAACAACTCGGCCGCCGGCAAGGACTGCACGGCGTGCCCGCAACGCCGCCAGGCATGCGCATGCTCGGCATAGCCCGGAGCGAGTACGCCGACCCGCACCGGCGCGCGCAGCTCCGGCAACGCCTGGATCGCCGCCTGCGAGCCCGCGACCGGCCACAGCGCAGGCGCGCCGTAGTAGGCGCAGGCGATGTCGATCAGGCCGTCGTCGTCTTCGGGCAGGCGCTGCCAGGCGCGCGCCGGAATCGCCGGCACCGGCCAGGCGGTCGGGCTGATGCCGGTCGACAGATCCAGCCATCGCTCCGCCGCGATGCCGTAGCGGCGCGCGGCGCGCAGCAAGCGTCCGCCGTGTTCAAGCATGGGTCGACTCCGGAACGGGGCCGTCGCGCAGCCAATGGCGACGGCCAATGCGAAAAGACGGGGGAGCATAACGGCAGGCCCGCGGCGCAGGCGCCCGCCCCCTATCCGCGGCCGGGCGCTCAGGCCGCCGCATCGGCCAGCCTCCGCGGTACCACGGCGGGTTTGCGCGCGCGCCGCGCCGTCCGCGCCAGGACGAGCGCGCGCAGGCGCTTGCAGGCGACCAGGATCGCGGTGACCGCCAAGGCCGCGCCGATCGCCAGGCCGGCCAGCAACAGGCCCAGGCGCAGGCGCGGCCGTTCCAGCAGCCACGGCAAGTCCCAGCTGTGCAGGCCGTGATACAGCCAGCGCTCGGCCCGGCTGCGTCGGTCGCTGACCGCGACGATCTCGCCGCGCGCGGGCGCGATCTGCACCCAGCTCGCGGCCGGGTCGTCCAGACGCAGACGCCACACCGGCAGCGGCGGCGGATCGCGGTGCGTCGCCTGCAGATAGTAGGCGTCGTAAGTCTGCAAGCGCTGCCGCGCCGCGATCTTCAACCTGCTGTAGGCTTCGGCGCGCCGCACCGCGGCGGCGAGATCCGGCGCGGACGCGGCACCGGTCAGGGCCGGCGCCCACGCCGTTCCGCCCCGGCGCGACTGCATGCGCAACCAAGGTTCGCCGGCCAGCCAGACCAGCTCGGCCTCGAGCCAGCCCTCGCCCACCGGCAGGCGCGGCCGCCAATGCGCCGGCCACGCCGGCGGCGGCGCGGAAAACGCGTCGCGCCAGCGCTCCAACGCCGGGTTCGGCGGCGCGCGCATGGGACCCATCGACATCCAGCCGCTGAACAGCCAGCTCAGCATCAGCAAGCCGCCGCCCCAGCCGAGCCAGTGGTGCCAGGCGTAAACGCCGCGGTATTGACTGATCCGGCGCACCCGGCGCCAGGCATCGATGCTGCGCCAGGCACCGATCGCCACCCCGGCCAATGCCGCGAACAAGGCCGCGCCCGACAGCCACATCACCACTTGGCGCCACAACGCCGGCTGCGCGCGCAGCGCTGTCGGGTAGATCCAATGCACGATCGCGCCGACCCAGTTCCAGCCGCGCTCGCTGCGGGTGCTGTCGCGCACCGCTTCGCCGGTGCTCGCCGACACGTACAGTTCGGTCGCCTGCGCGTCGGCGAAACGCAGCTTGTGCAGCGGCGGACGCAGGCCGGACAGACCGTTGAGCGTCCACTGGTCGCGCTCGATCCGCCCCAGGTACTGCGGCGCCGACTCCGCCTGTCCGCGGCGACGCTGGAAATCGCGCGCCACGGCCGCGGCGGCCGAAGCATTGAGCTCGGGCAGCACGCGGCCGTCGTCGGCGCCGACCAGATGCCAGCGCTCCTCGCCGTCGCGCAGCCGCCACACCGGCCGCGCGCCGAGCATGCCCAGCCGCGCGCGCTGCGGCGGGGCGTCCAGACCCGCGGCCCGGGCCGCCTGGCGTGCGTCGATGCGGACCGCCGCCAGCGCCAGATCGGATCGCCCGGCGCGCGACTCGGCCTCGCTCAAGCGCGGTAACGGCACGAACAACAACACCGCGCCGGACAGGAACCACAGCAGCACCGGCACGGCCAGGACGACTCCCAGCCAGCGATGCCACAGCTGCAGCTGGCGCTTGAGCGCGTTCAAAAGCGCTGCGTCCATTCCAGCTCGAACTCGCGTCCCGGCCCGAGCAGCGCCTGTGAGCGGCCCGAGCCGACGTACAGCGCATCGCCGAGATTGCGCGCGCGCAAGGTCAGCCGGCTGCCGGTGCGGGGACGCCAGGACAGTTGCGCGTCGGCGACGGTGTAGCCGTCGATGCGCGAGGTATTGGCGTTGTCGTTGTAACGGTGGCCGACCCGGCGCAGCCCCAGCGCGGCGCTCCAGCGTTCGACCGGGTCGAAGCCCAGCCACAGATTGAACACGCGCTCGGGCGTATTGGCCGGGGTGCGACCGTTGCGCGACACCAGCCGGCCCGCGACGACTTCGTTGAAGTCGTCGAAGCGCGCGTCCAGCACCGCGGCATTGGCGTCGACCCGCCAGCGCGGCGAAAACGCGTAGCCCAGGCCGAGTTCGAGGCCGCGCGAACTGCGCTGCCCGATCTGCTGGACCCGGTTGGGGTCCTCCTCGTCGCGGCTGAGCAGGTTGCGCTTCTCGATCCGGTACGCCGCCAGCGACCAGTCGCCGCGGCCGCCGGCGAAGCCCTGCTTGAGGCCGATCTCGATCTGCCGCGCCGGGGTCAGCGACCAGTCCTTCTGCGCCAGCGGCAGGGTCACCAAGCCCGAAATCGGATCGATGCCCTTGCTGGTCTGCGCGTACAGCGACGTCCGCCCGTCGAACGCGAACACCGTGCCCAGGCGCCAGGCGGTGAAATCGAATTGCGTGCCGAAGCCGGTGCCGGCCGGCAGCTCCTTGCGCTGCACTTCGATGCGCTCGCGGCGCAGGCCGCCGACCAAGGTCCAGCGCGGCCACAGTTCGATGCTGTGCTCCAGGTACAGCGCGCGCTGGCGGGTGATGCTGCTGAAGCGCGGCCGGGTGCCGGCGAGGTTGACGAAGCCGCCGGGGGCGAAGTCGAACGCCGGCACCGTGTCGCGGCCGCCGTAGGGGCCGTTGTTGCTGTGGGTGAAGCGCACCCGCGTGGCTTCGGCGCCCAGGTTCAGGCGCTGCGCGCGCCCCCACAGCTCGCCCACGGCGAGCAGGTCGAAACGCTGGCCCCACTGCTCCTGGTCGTGGCCGATCGCGATGAAATCGCTGCGCACGACCGTGCTCTTGCGCGGATCGAAGGCGTAACTCTCGGCATTGCGCCAGCGCCGGTCGATCGCGACGTGGTAGGTCTCGGCGACCAGTTGGGTGCGGGCGCCCAGCGCATAGTCGAAGCGCAGCCGCGCCAGGCCGTCGTCGTAGCGGACATGGCTGTCGGCGACGTCGTAATTGCGCTCGCGCAAGCGCCGGTCGAGCCGGCCGTCGACCAGCGGCGTACCGAAGTAGCGCGGGTCGTGGCGACGGCCGCCGTCGTACTTGAGGGTCGCGGTCAGGCGCGGGCTGAGGTCCCAGGCCACCGCGCCGGAGAAGCCGTAGCGCTCGTAGCCGGCGCGGTCGATATCGCCGTTGCCGCCGGCGCCGGTCAGGTCGGCGCGCCAGCGCACCCGCTCGCCCGCGCCCTGCCCCGCGCCGAGACCGAAGCGGTACCCGTCCCAGCTCGACGCCGCCAGCATCGCCTCGCGCCGCGGCGCGCTCTGCAACGCGCGCGGCACGTAATGCACCACGCCGCCGATGCTGCTGTCGCCGAATAACACCGAGGCCGGGCCGCGCAGCACCTCGATCCGGTCGAGTTGCCAGGTATCGCCGGGAAAGCTCAGCGTGCCGGAGGCGACGAACACGCGCGTTCCGTCGTACACCTGCGCCACCGAACCGTGGCCGGAGAAGCCGCGCAGGCTCAAGGAAGAGCCGCCGTTGCCGGGCGCGCCCATCGGCACCACGCCGGCCGCGCGCGCCAGCGCCCGCTGCGGCGTGTCGTCGCCGCGCTCGCGCAAAGTTTCGCCGTCGAGGATTTCGACCGCAGCCGGCAACTCGCGCAGGCTCAGGCCGAGCCGGCTGCCGGCGTCGGCGACCCGCTCCAGCGGCGACTGCGCGCGCACCTGCACCGCGTCGAGGGTGGTGGAATCGTCGGCGCAGGCGGTGTCGGCGAAGGCCAGTCCGATCAGGGCCAAGCTCAGGCGACGCAGCGGCAAGGCGCCGCGCATGGGCATGCGGTGGGTCCTGCGATCAAAGAGGCGGGCTGACAAGCGGGCGGTCTCCGGTGCTCGCGCACGGGATGCCCGCAGGCCCGGAGCGGCCGGCGCCGGCGCATCGCGGTGCCGCGACGCGTCCACGCACGAACCCGGCCCGCGCGCGGACGCACCGGCCACAGCCGGATGCGACGCGATCGGGATTCGACTCCAGTCCCGCGCCCGCACCCCGGAGCGCATGTTCGACTGATCGCCGCAGGGTCGGTCTTCTGGCTCGCCTTCGACCTCCTCCGCCGGCCTTCCCGGTCGCGACGACCAGTGGCGTATGGGCGGATTCGTCAGGCTTACAGCAGCGGGGGCTGCGCCGGAATGGCCGGGCCGCATCGCGGCGCCGGCGTCACCGGACTTCCCTTCGGCCTTGCGGCCGATGCCGCGCGATGGCTTGCGCGGCGAACCCTGTGGACGGCGCGACTTTAGGCGAGCGCCTGCGGCGCCGCAACTGCACACCGCAGTATGGCGCGCGCGACGCCGCACGCCGCATGCGCCGCAGCTCAGAGCGCGCGCCAGAGCCATGCGCCGAAAGCGATCGTCGCCAGCCACAGCATCGCGCCGCGTCCGACCAGGCGTTGCGCGCGCTCGATAGATTCCGCATCCGGCGCCGCGCCTTCGCCGAGTTCGGGGCGCGGCTCCCACCGGCCGTGATACGGCGCGGCCCCGCCCAGGCGCACGCGCAAGGCGCCGGCGCCGGCGGCCATCACCGGTCCCGCGTTGGGACTGTCCCACTGCGGCGCCTGCGCGCGCCAGCAGCGCCACGCCGCCGCGGTGTCGCCGAGCACGGCGTAGGTCAGCGCGGTCAGTCGCGCGGGCAGCCAGTTCAACACGTCGTCGATGCGCGCGGCGGCCCAGCCGAAACGCTCGTAGCGCGGCGTGCGATAGCCCCACATCGCGTCCAGCGTATTGGCCAGCCGATAGCCGACCGCGCCGGCCGGCCCCAGCGCTACGTACCAGAACAGCGCGCCGAACACCGCATCGTTGCCGTTTTCCAGCACCGACTCGGTCGCCGCCGCCGCCACGCGCTCGGCGTCCAACACGGCGGTATCTCGGCTGACGATGCGCGCCACCGCGTCCCGCGCCGCCTGCAGATCGCCGTCGCGCAAGGCGCAGGCCACCGGCACGGCATGCTCGTCGAGGCTGCGCAAGCCGATGCACAGATACAGCACGACGGCGCCGAACGCGCTCCCGGCCCACGGCGATCGGGCCATCAGGATGAGCTGCAAATACGCCGTCGCGGCGACGATCGGCGCCACCGCGAGCGACCAGGCCAAGACGCCGCGCAGGCGCCCGTCGGCATGCCCAGCGTTTTCGATCGCCCGCACCAGCCGGCCGAAGCCGACCAGCGGATGGGCGCGCCGCGGTTCGCCGAACGCCGCGTCGAGCATCACCCCGGCGAACAGGCTCAGCACCAGCAAGGCAGCGCTCATCAGGGCGCACTCACGAAGGCATGCTCACGACAGCGTGCTCACGACAGCGCGCTCATGGCAGGAACAGACGCAACGCCGCCTCCGGGTTGGACGGGAAATAGAAATGCACGAAGCTGGCGCTGAGCCGACGGTCGCGGTACAGCGCTTCGCGGCTGGGACCGCCGTTGGGATTGTGCGAGTGCGCGATCGGCGCGGCCGCGATCTCGGCGCGCGCATAGTGGAAGGTGTGCCCGCGCAACTCGCCTTCGGGCAGTTCCACCGACTGCAGGCCCAGCGCCGCCAGTTTCGGCTGCAGCGCGGCGTGGCCCGGCAACAGGCCGGCCATCCGGCCTTGCGCGCCGTCGCGGTCGCTGAGCCGGTCCAGCGCATACAACAGGCCGCCGCATTCGGCCAGGATCGGCGTGCCGGCGTCGCGCAGCGCGCACAACTGCGCGCGCAAGTCGGCGCGCGCCGACAAGGCCGGCAGGTGCAGCTCCGGATAACCGCCCGGCAGCCACACCGCATCGCAGCAGGGCAGCGCGTCCCCGGCCAGCGGCGAGAAGAATGCCAGCTCGGCGCCGGCCTCGCGCAACAGCTCCAGATTGGCCGGATACAGGAAGCAGAACGCCGCGTCGCGGGCGATCGCGACGGTCTTCCCGCGCAGCGCCGGCGGCACCGGCGGCGGCGCGGCCGCGGCGAATTCGACCGGCGGCGGCAGTTCGGCGTCGGCGTGCGCGCCCCAGGCGTCGGCGAGCGCGTCCAGGCGCGCATCGAGATCGCCGAGTTCGCCCGCCGAAACCAGGCCCAGATGCCGCTCCGGCAGCGCCATCGCCGGGTCGCGCGGCAGCGCGCCGAGCCAGCGCAGTTCCGCCGGCAGGCTCTCGCGCAGCAAGCGCGCGTGATACTCGCTGCCGATCCGGTTGGCGGCGACGCCGTACACGCGCACGTCGTCGCGGTAGCGCGCCAGGCCGGCGGCGAGCGCGCCGAAGGTCTGCGCCATCGACGAACCGTCGATCACCGCCAGCACCGGCACGCCCAGCGCGACTGCCAGGTCGGCGCTGGACGGCTTGCCGTCGAACAGCCCCATCACGCCCTCGATCAGGATCAGATCGGCCTCGCCCGCGGCGCGATGCAGCCGCGCGCGCACCTCGGCCTCGCCGCACATCCACAGATCCAGTTGGTAGACCGGATGCCCGCTGGCGCGCTCGAGCACCATCGGATCGAGAAAATCCGGCCCGGTCTTGAACACCCGCACCCGCCGCCCCTGCCGCGCGTGCCAACGCGCGATCGCCGCGGTGACGCTGGTCTTGCCCTGGCCCGAGGCGGGGGCGGAGACGAGCAGGGCCGGACAGCTGGAATTCGGAATCGGGGATTCGGGATTCGGCAACGCGGAGTCGCCGGCTTCGGCCGTCGCCAATCCCGAATCCCGAATCCCCCATCCCGTGTTCACAACTCAATCCCCTTCTGCGCCTTGATCCCCGCCTTGAACGCATGCTTGACCATGCGCATCTCGGTGACCGTGTCGGCGGCCTCGACCAGCGCGTCGGGCGCGCCGCGGCCGGTGATCACCACGTGCTGGCGCTCGGGCCGGGCCGCGGTCGCGGCGAGCACGTCGTCGAGGGCGATGTAACGGTGCGCCAGGGCGATATTGAGTTCGTCGAGCAGGACGAAGTCGTAGTCCGGGTCGGCCAGCATCCGCGCCGCCACCGCCCAGGCCGCCTGTGCGGCGGCGATGTCGCGCTGCTTGTCCTGGGTCTCCCAGGTGAAGCCCTCGCCCATCACGTGATAGTCCAGCTCCTCGAAGCGGCGGAAGAACGCCTCCTCGCCGGTCGAGAAGCTGCCCTTGATGAACTGCACCACGCCGCAACGCAGACCGTGACCGAGCGAGCGCGCCAGCATGCCGAAGCCGGATGAGCTCTTGCCCTTGCCGTTGCCGGTGTTGACCACCAGCACGCCGCGCTCGACCGTGGCGCGGGCGATCTTGCGGTCGATCAGTTCCTTCTTGCGCTGCATGCGCTCGCGATGACGCTCTTCGGAGGTCGCCGCATAACCGGCGCGCGAGGTCGCCATGTCCTCGGCGGGGCCGTCGGCGCTCACGCCGCCGCTCCGACGCGCGGGCGCTGGCCGACCAGGCGCGCCAGCGAATACGCTGCGAAGCCCGCGCCCACATAGCCGGCCAGGGCGCCCAGGCTGCGCGGGTAGTACTGCGGAACCCGCTCGAGGAAGCCGGCCAGGCTGGCGTCGGGGTAGCGACCGGACAGGAAGTAGAAACCGCCCTTGGAAATCAGATAAGCGACCGCCGACGTCGCCAGCAACACCCACGCCAGCCGCGGCACCGCGCTCCAGGCGTCGCGATGCGCCCGCGCGTAGATCCGGCCGCCGAACCACAGCGCACCGTAGGCGAAGGCCAACGCCCAGTACGCCGGCGACAGGCACCAATCGGTGATCCGCCCCTGTGCCAGGCTGCCCAAATCCAACAGCGAGGACAGCAGGAACAGCGCCGGAAAGCCCCAGGCCGGGCGCAGCATCGCGCCAGCGAGGAAGAACACCGCCCACGACGCGCTGGGCAGCGCGTCGACGCTGGCGAAGTGCTGGCCGCGGGTGCAGATCATCAGGACGGCCAAGGCCAGGCCGACGCCGATCTGGGCGCTGCGCGAGCGCAGCGGCAAGGGGGCGACGGGGGTTTGCTCTAGGGTCGGGGACATGCTCGGACTCCGATGACGGAACGGATGAGTGACGATGCGCGGATCAATCGTGGCGGCGGGCGACGGCGAGCTGGCGCAGGTGGTGGGCGATCACTGCGTAGAAGCCCAGGGCGACGACGACGTAACCGAGCGTGGTGCGTACGAACAGCGGCCCCCAACGCCACAGCCGACTCAGGTACTCGGCCAGGTTCGGATCGGCGTAGCGTCCGCCGAACCAGTAGAACGCGCCGTTGGAAACCAGGAACGAGACGCTGGCGGCCAACGCGGCGACCGCGAGGGTCGCCGCCAGTGCGCGCCATTCCGGCGCCAGCCGCGGCGCGACCCAGCGCCCGCCGTACCACAGCGCGGCATAGGCGAGCAGCAGGAAGGCATAGGACGGCGTCACGCAGTAGTGCTGGAAGAAGCCCAATCCGCGCCCGGTGATGGCGAGGTAGTCGACCGCCACCGCCATCCCAAGATAGGCCAGGAACCCCAGATGCCGGCGCAGGAACAGGCCGCCGAGGAAGAACACCGCCATCGACGCGTCCGGCAGATGCAAAGCGCTGCCCAGATGATGGAAACGGGTGCCGAGCATCAAGGCCAGCAGCGCGCCCGCCACCGCGGCGCGCGCCGGTCGCGACCAGACCGCGGCGTCCGCGTCCGCGTTCGGCAAGGCAGCGGCGCTCGCTGCGTGGGGGCGGGTCGGCGGGTTCATCGGCAGGCCTCGGTGGAGCCGGCGCGCACGCCGGCGATGGTGATGGGGTCAGCGCGCGGGTCGGTAACGCAGGCTCAACAGGTAGTTGCGGCCGGGCTGGTTGTAGAACGCAGCGGTCTCGTAGCGACGGTCGAACACGTTGTCGGCGCTCAACTGCACGCTCCACGACGGGTGGAAGGCATAGCCCAGACGCAGATCGGCCAGGGCATAGCCGCCCAAGCGGCGGCTATTGGCGAGGTCGTCGTAGCGTTCTCCGGCGGCATAGACACTGGCGCCGAACGAGAACGCGTTCACCCGCCGGTCCAGGTCGATGCGCGCGCTTTGCCGTGCACGGCGCGGCAGCCAGTTGTCGCGATTGCCCCCGGGGCTGAGGTTGCGCGCGTCCAGCCAGGTCGCGCTGGCGCGCAGATCCCATTGCGCCAGCTGCGTGTCCAATGCCGCCTCCAGCCCCCGAATGCGCGCGCTGTCGACGTTGCCCGGCAGGCCGATCGAGGCGTCGTAGGCGATCAGATCGTCGATCTTGTTCTGGAAGGCGTTGAGCGACCACACGTGCTGGCGGCGCTCGCCCCAGGTGCCGCGCAGGCCGAGCTCGACGCTGCGCGAGGTTTCCGCGCCCAAATCGGGGTTGCCGTAATTGGGGTAGTACAGCTCGTTGAAGGTCGGCGCCTTGAACGCGGTGCCGTAGCTCGCGGTCAGGCGCAGCGATTCGCTCAGGTTCCAGCCCCACAGCAGGCTGCCGGTGGTCTCGCCGCCGAACTGGCTGTCCTCGTCGCGGCGCAGGCTGGCCTGCAGCGCATGCGCGCCGACGTCCTGCTGCCACTGGCCGAAGGCACCGCGCAGGATGCGGCCGTCGCGGGCATAGGCGACGTTGCTGTCGACGCGGTCGCGCTGCCAGTCGAAACCCAGGGTCAACAGGCCCTCGCCGAGACCGAGGTCGGCCTGCAGCGAGCCCAGCTCGCGGCGGGTCTCGAAGGTGCTGGAGTACTTGCCGTTGCGATAGGCCTCGCTGAGATCTTCGCTGCGGCCGGCGCCGGCGCTGACGCCGATGCGCTCGCTGGGGCGATAGCGCAGCTTGGCGCCGAGCACCTGCTGCACGCTGTCGGCCTGATTGTTCTGGCTGCCGTCGTATTCGTTATGAGCCTCGGCGCGGAACGCGCGCGCCTCGGCCTCCCAGCGCTCGCCGAAACGGTAGCCGCCCTGCACGGTCAACGACTGGTTGCGGTAGCCGTCGCGGTCGGGCGAGTTAGTGAAACAACCGGCGCCGCGCGGCGCCGGCTTGCCGCGACAGGCATTGATGCCGTCGGTGTCTTCGTGTGCGGCATTGACCGAGTACCAGCCGCGCTCGCCCTTGCCGGCCACGCCGGCGCTGGCGCGGTGGGTCTGGTAGCTGCCGATCGCGGCGCTGAAGCTCGGCGCGAACGCGCCCTGCGGACGGCGGGTGAAGATCTGGATCACTCCGCCGAGGGCTTCGGAGCCGTACAGGCTGGAGAACGGCCCGCGCACGATCTCGACCCGCTCGATCTGTTCGACCGGAATGTCCTGCAGCGCGGTTCCGCCGCTGGTCGCCGAACCGAGCTTGATGCCGTCGACCAACACCAGTACGTGATCGGATTCGGTGCCGCGCAGGAACAGCGAGGTCTGCTTGCCGGCGCCGCCGTTATTGGCCAGCGACACGCCCGGCGCGCCGCGCAGCAAATCCGGCAGCGAGGCCGGCTGGCGCCGTTCGATTTCGGCGCGATCGATCACCGTCACCGCGGCGAGAGTGGCGTCCTGGGTCTGGGCGGTGCGGGTGGCGGTGACCACGACCTGATCCAGATCGACCGCGGCGGGCGCGGCGGCGGCCAGGCCGGGGGCGGCAAGCACGCCGCCGGCGAAACACAGGGAAGCAAGACGCAGGCGCGGGGCGCAGCAAGGCAAAGTCACAGGCGGTCTCCAGGGCCGCGCTCTCCCGCGCGGCCGTGATCGGTCGTGACAGAAGGCGGAAACGGCCAGGAGACGGCGCAGGCGCGCCTTCGCCCCGAGACCGGCCCACCGCCTGTCGGTTCGCGCTCCGGGCCGGTCTCCGGGCTCGCGAGCCGATGCGGTCCTGTGCGGAACCGGCATCGCGTACCGCGCCTTCCCGTGTCGAAACACAGTGGCTGCGTGCGGTACGTGTACTCGCCTACCGTTGCGGGGGCAGCTCCGGCTTGGCCGCCTGCGGGGCAGGACGACGACCGGATTCCCGTTTCAATCCCCGGCGAATGTGCCGGCGATCACCTTGAGCGCGGGCATCTTAACAGTCGCGCCCGGTGGCGACGCCAGCGTACGGCGCGCGATGGGCGCGCAGCCTGCCGCCCGCGCCCGGTCCCGCGCGCGGAAAAGCGCCTTAACGGGCGGCCAGGCGTGACCGGCTGCGCACTACCACTTTTCGACTATTGCCGATAGGCGGACTTTGGCGGATTTATTGACCAATTGTTATGCGCGTGTTAAATCGCAATGACATCGCTGTCAATCCCTCAAGGAGTCGCCATGCACGTCCGCCGTACCCCCGCCGGCCCGCGCCATCCCCTGGCCCTGGCTCTGCTGCTCGCCCTCGCCGCCCCGGCGTACGCGCAGGATGCGCCGCAGAGCGACGCCAAGACCCTGGACCAGGTGATCGTGACCGGTACCCGCGTGTCCGACCGCACCGTCGCCGAGTCGACCGCGCCGATCGACATCATCACCCCGGAAACCCTCGAAGCCACCGGCACGGTCGAACTGGCCACCGCGCTGTCGCGCGCCCTGCCCTCGCTGAACTTCCCGCGTCCGGCCATCACCGACGGCACCGATGCGGTGCGCCCGGCGCAGTTGCGCGGCCTGGCCCCCGATCAAGTGCTGGTGCTGGTCAACGGCAAGCGCCGCCACACCACCGCGTTGATCAACCTCAACGGCAGCCAGGGCCGCGGCTCCTCGCCGGTCGATCTCAACGCGATCCCGATCGCCTCGATCGAGCGGGTCGAAGTGCTGCGCGACGGCGCTTCGGCCCAATACGGCTCCGACGCCATCGCCGGCGTGGTCAACGTGGTGCTCAAGGGCTCGGGCCAGAACGGCTCGATCGCCGCGCGCTACGGCCAGTACAGCGCCGGCGACGGCGAGCAGTACCAGCTCTCCGGCGACGCCGGCTTCAAGCTCGGCGAAAACGGCTGGCTGCGCCTGGCCGCGCAGGGCGGCCATCAGGACCAGACCAACCGCGCCCGCCCGTTCCAGGGCCGGGTCGAACAGCGCTACGGCGATCCCGAGATCGACCACGGCGCGTTCTCCTACAACGGCGAGTACTCGCCGGCCGATTACCTGAGCTTCTATTCCTTCGGCAGCTACAGCGAACGCGACGTGTTGTCCAACGGCTATTTCCGCTTCGCCGGCGACCCGCGCAACATCCCCTCGATCTATCCCAACGGCTTCCTGCCGCAGATCCACAACGTCAGCAAGGACCGCGCCGCGGTGTTCGGCGTGCGCGGCGAAACCGCCGGCGGCACCCAGATCGATTTCAGCTACAACTACGGCCACAACGGCCTGACCTTCGACATCGAGCACACCCTCAACCGCAGCCTGGGCCCGAGCTCGCCGACCCAGTTCTACGCCGGCGCGCTGGAGGTCACCCAGCACGTGCTCAACCTCGATTTCACCCGCGCGATCGAACTGGGCTGGAAGTACCCGCTGACCCTGTCCTGGGGTGCGGAATGGCGCGGCGAGGAGTTCAGCCAGCGCGCCGGCGAGCCGCTGTCCTACGCCAACGGCGGCGTGGCCGCGCCGAACGGCCAGATCATTCCCGGCGCGCAGGTGTTCTCCGGCTTCCGCGCCAGCGACGCCGGCGATTTCGACCGCCACAGCTACTCGTTCTACCTCGATGCGGAAACCGACGTCACCGACAAGTTCTCCATCGGCGCCGCGGCCCGCTACGAGAGCTACAGCGACTTCGGCGAAACCACCTCGGGCAAGCTGTCCGGCCGCTACGCCTTCACCGACAAGGTCGCCCTGCGCGCCACCGCCTCGACCGGCTTCCGCGCGCCGTCGCTGCAGCAGCAGTACTTCCAGTCGATCGCGACCAACTTCATCAGCGGCATTCCGTACGAGATCGGCACCTTCCGGGTCGACAACCCGGCCGCGGTCGCGCTGGGCTCGGAGCCGCTCAAGGCCGAAGAATCGACCAACTACAGCCTGGGCCTGGTGCTGCAGCCGGTCGACGCGCTGTACATCACCGTCGACGCCTACGACATCAAGGTCAAGGACCGCATCCTGCTGTCGGAGAACCTGACCAGCGCCGCGGTACGCAACTACCTGCAGGCCAACGGCTATCCGGGCATCGGCGGCGGCCGCTACTTCACCAATGCGGTCGATACCAAGACCCAGGGCGTGGACGTGATCGCGACCTACGGCTGGGAACTGGCCGCGGGCAAGCTCAACCTCACCGCCGGCTACAACTACTCCAAGACCGAGATCGACAAGATCGCGCCGAATCCGCCGCGACTGGCGGCGATCGACCCGGCGGCGGTGCGCATCGGCCGCACCGAGATCGGACGCATCACCAAGGGCGCGCCGAAGGACAAGTTCTTCCTCGCCGGCGACTGGAAGACCGGCCACTGGAGCTTCAACGCCACCGCCACCCGCTACGGCCAGTTCACCGAGCTGCACGCCACCGATCCGCGCCAGGACCAGACCTTCGGCGCCGAGTGGACGCTGGACCTGGCGGCGACCTACCGCCTGGATCGCTGGGAGTTCACCGTCGGCGGCGACAACGTGCTCGACGCTTATCCGGACGAGTCCAAGCTGGTCCGCGGCACGCGCAACTACCTGCCGTACAACACGGCCTCGCCGTTCGGCTTCAACGGCGCGTTCGGCTACGTCAAGGTCGGCTACAAGTGGTAAGCCTTCCGGCGTGACGATCCAACGCCGGGAATGGATGCGCGAAGGCCCGGAGCGATCCGGGCCTTCGCGTTTGCGGCGGAGCGTCGTGCGCCGTTCGGTGCGGCCGGGATCCAGGCGCGCCGCCGGTCCGGCCGGCGCGAATCGAGCGCACCGGGCCCGGCCCGGGTGTTTTCGTGTTTCCGGCACATCCCCACCGCGACGGATCGGCCATACAACGCCGGGGCGCACCCGCGCCGCCGCACCGAACACCCCGCCGGAGCCCGTCGATGCGCCCGGTCTAGGAGCAGCGTGAGCCTCGGCCCAGCGCCGCGACGTATGCGAGCGTAGTCCCCGTAGCCCAGGCAACGGGGTTGCTTCGCCTTGTCGCGTGGTTGCCGTGTGGAAATACGCCGCTTCGCCGGTCGCGGCTCGCGCCGCGCCTACAGGATCGACGGCACAACGAAAAACGGCCCGCATCGCGGGCCGTTTTCGCTGCATCGCCGTCGGCTTGGCTCAGCCCTTGCGGAACACCAGGTGCCCGCCTTCGGCCTCGACCTGGATCGTGTCGCCGTTGACGAACTCGCCGCCGAGGATGCGCTGCGCCAACGGGTTCTCGATCTGTTGCTGGATCGCGCGCTTGAGCGGCCGCGCGCCGTACACCGGGTCGAAACCGACGTTGCCGATCAGGTTCAGCGCCGCCTCGCTCAGCGCCAGCTTCAGGCCGCGCTCGCCCAGGCGCTTTTCCAGGCCGTGCAGCTGGATCTTGGCGATCTCGCGGATCTGCCCCTTCTCCAGCGGGTGGAACACGACGATGTCGTCCAGACGGTTGATGAACTCCGGCCGGAAATGGCTCTGCACCACCCCCATCACCGCCGCCTTCATCTGCGTATAGGCCTCCGCCGAGGTGTCGTTGCTCAACTCCTGGATCATCTGCGAGCCCAGGTTGGAGGTCATCACGATCACCGTGTTGCGGAAGTCCACGGTGCGGCCCTGGCCGTCGGTCAGGCGGCCGTCGTCGAGCACCTGCAGCAGGATGTTGAACACGTCCGGGTGCGCCTTCTCGACCTCGTCGAGCAGGATCACGCTGTAGGGACGGCGACGCACCGCCTCGGTGAGATAGCCGCCCTCTTCGTAGCCGACATAGCCCGGAGGCGCGCCGACCAGGCGGCTGACCGCGTGCTTCTCCATGAACTCGCTCATGTCGATGCGCACCATCGCATCGGACGAGTCGAACAGGAACTCGGCCAGGGCCTTGCACAGCTCGGTCTTGCCGACGCCGGTCGGGCCCAGGAACAGGAACGAGCCGCTGGGACGATTGGGATCGGACAGGCCGGCGCGCGAACGCCGCACCGCGTCGGACACCACCCGCACCGCCTCGTCCTGGCCGACCACGCGCGCGTGCAGGGCCTGCTCCATCTTGAGCAGCTTCTCGCGCTCGCCTTCCAGCATCTTCGACACCGGGATGCCGGTCCAGCGCGCGACCACTTCGGCGATCTCCTCGGCGGTCACCTTGTCCTGCAGCAGCTTGAAGCCCTGGGTTTCGGCCTCCTGCGCGGCCTTGAGCTGCTTCTCCAGCTCCGGCAGCTTGCCGTACTGGATTTCGCTCATGCGGCCGAAGTCCTGGATGCGCTGCGCGGCCTCCAGGTCGAGCTTGGCCTGCTCGATCTGCTCCTTGATTTTGGTCGCGCCCTGCAGGGTCGCCTTCTCGGCCTTCCACACTTCTTCCAGATCGTTGAACTCGCGCTCGAGCACGCCGATCTCGGCCTCCAGGTCGGCCAGGCGCTGCTTGGACTCGGCGTCCTTTTCCTTCTTCAGCGCCTCGCGCTGGATCTTGAGCTGGATCAGCCGGCGTTCCTTGCGGTCGAGCTCTTCGGGCTTGGAGTCGATCTCCATGCGGATGCGCGAAGCGGCTTCGTCCATCAGGTCGATGGCCTTGTCGGGCAGCTGGCGGTCGGCGATGTAGCGGTGCGACAGCGTCGCCGCGGCGACGATCGCCGGGTCGGTGATCTCCACGCCGTGGTGCACCGCGTAGCGCTCCTTGAGCCCGCGCAGGATCGCGATGGTGTCCTCCACCGTCGGCTCGCCGACGAACACCTTCTGGAAGCGGCGCTCCAGCGCGGCGTCCTTCTCGACGTACTTGCGGTACTCGTCGAGCGTGGTCGCGCCGATGCAGTGCAGCTCGCCGCGCGCCAGCGCCGGCTTGAGCATGTTGCCGGCGTCCATCGCGCCTTCGGCCTTGCCGGCGCCGACCATGGTGTGCAGCTCGTCGATGAACAAGATCACCTGGCCTTCGTTCTTGGCCAGGTCGTTGAGCACCGCCTTCAGCCGCTCCTCGAATTCGCCGCGGAACTTGGCCCCGGCGATCAGCGCGCCCATGTCGAGCGAGAGCACGCGCTTGCCGCGCAGCCCTTCGGGGACTTCGTTGTTGACGATGCGCTGGGCCAGACCTTCGACGATCGCGGTCTTGCCGACGCCGGGCTCGCCGATCAGCACCGGGTTGTTCTTGGTTCGGCGCTGCAGCACCTGCACGGTGCGGCGGATCTCTTCGTCGCGGCCGACCACCGGATCGAGCTTGCCGGATTCGGCGCGCGCGGTCAGGTCGATGCAGTACTTCTCCAGCGCCTGACGCTGTTCCTCGGCGTTTTCCGATTGCACGCTTTCGCCTCCGCGCAGCTTGTCGATGGCCGGCTCCAGCTTGGACTTGCTCGCGCCGGCCGCCTTCAACGCGCGGCCGGCATCGCCGCCGTCGTCGAGCGCGGCGAGCAGGAACAGTTCGCTGGCGATGAAAGCGTCGCCGCGCTGCTGGGCCAGCTTGTCGGTGACGTTGAGCAGGCGCGCCAAGTCGTTGCCGACCGACACTTGCCCGGCCTGGCCCGACACCTTGGGCAGTTTCTCCAGCGCTTCGCCGAGGCGCTCGCGCAGCAGCGGCACGTTGACGCCGGCCTGGGCCAGCAGGGGCCGGGTGCTGCCGCCGCTCTGCTCGAGCAGGGCGGTCAGCAGATGCGCCGGTTCGATCACGCTGTGGTCGCGCCCGACCGCCAGCGACTGCGCATCCGACAGGGCCTGCTGGAAGCGCGAGGTCAGCTTGTCCATCCGCATGGAGGGTTCTCCGAAAGGTAGGTGGCGGCTGCGGCGCGAGTATCGCGCCGGGGCCGCGAATGACCTGTTAATGCGGCCGCCGCCACGCCTTTCAAGGTATCCGCGGCCCGACCCCGTTCGACCGGGCCTCTTCGAATCAGGGCGCAACGCGCAGCGCCGGGTGCCCGACCCGCGAAAAGATCGATCGTGCGGGCGCGGCCGGCGGACAGGCTTCGCAGCGGCGAGCGATAGCGCCCTTCTCGGCCCGGTTTTTCCGAGGGGCGACCGCAGTGCGGCGGCTGAGACGGCCGCGCGACCGCTGTGCGGTTGCGGCGCTCAAATCCGCGAGCTCGTCAGATCCGTGAGGTCGGCTGCAGGATCTCGACCCAGTAGCCGTCCGGGTCCTTGATGAAGGCGATGTCCTTCATCCGGCCGTCGGTCAGGCGCTTCTGGAACGGTACGCCCAGCCGCTCGAAACGGGCGCAGGCGGCCTCCACGTCGGGCACCGAGACGCAGATGTGGCCGAAGCCGCGCGGCTCGCTGTTGCCGTGGTGATAGGCGAACCCGGCATCGGTTTCGGTGCCGTGGTTGTGGGTCAGCTCGAGCACGCCCGGCTGGCTCAGCAGCCATTCGCCGCGCGCCGGCTCCTCGGCCGGGATCGCGCTCTTGTCGGCCACCAGAACCAGGAAGTACAGGCTGAACTTGGCTTCGTCGAAATCGCGCCGGCGCACCAGGGTGAAGCCGAGCACGCGGGTGTAGAAGTCCAGCGAGGCGGCCGGGTCCTTGACCCGCAGCATGGTGTGGTTGAACACGAAGCCGCGGGTCGCGGCCTCGGGCGCGGCGGTCACGCCGGGGACGGCGTCGAGTTGGTTCTGCAGGGACATGGCGCTGGCCGGTTCGTCGGGGAACCGGCTATCTGCGGGCAACCGCCGCCGGTCTCAAGCCGCGGGCGCGGACGGCACCGGATCGCGCTGCAAAGACAGCAGACCCAGCAAGACGGCCAACCCCAGATAGGCGCCGATGAACTGCCAGGCGATGGTGCGCTGCAGGCCTTCCAGGGCCCAGGGCAGGTAAACGCCGCCGCGCGCGTCGACCGAATGGATGATGCCGAACAGGCTCAGCCCGGCACCGCCGAGCAGGAAGGCCGCGGCGCGGCGCAGACGGCCGTCGACCATCGCCGCGACCGCCGAGGTCCAGATCATCGAGGTCATGATGAAGCCGTTGCCGAGGGTCACGATCACCGCCAGTTCCGGCAGGCCGTGGCCGTCGAGCGCGCCGATCAGTTGCGCGTGCCGGGCCGGGTCGATCCAGGCCGGATTGCCGGTCTTGATCGACAGCATGTAGGCCACCGGCGGCAGGAAGCCGAACACCATCGCGGTGGCGTGCCGGGCCGGGGTGGCCTGGAAGGCCTGGGTGGTGATGTCGAGCGCGACGTAGACGATGATCGGCGCCAGCACCGCCAGCGGCAGCCACTGCACCAGGCCGGAGATCAGCCCGAGCATGCCGCCGAGGCCGACGAACAGGCCGGTCAGCAGGGTGTAGCCGCTGCGCGCGCCCATGTGCTTGTAGGCCGGCTGGCCGATGTAGGGGGTGGTCTGGGCGACGCCGCCGACGCAGCCGGCGATCAGGGTCGAGAAGGCTTCGGCCAGCAGGATGTCGCGGGTGCGGTAGTCGTCGCCGGCGGCGCGCGCGCTTTCGCTGACGTTGATGCCGCCGACCACCATCAGCAGGCCGAACGGCAGCAGCAACGGCAGATACGGCACGGTGTACGGCAGGCCCTCGAGGAAGCCCAGGGTCGGCAGCGGCAGCACCGGCTGCAGCGGCTGCGGCGTCGGCCACTGGAAGCCCGGCGCTCCCAAACCAGCCGCCCCGAAGCCGTAGAACAATACCGTCCCGAACACGAACGCGACGAACACACCCGGCAACTTGATCGGCAACCGCCCTTTCGCCACCAGCACGTACAACAGCAGACCCAGGGTCATGAAGCCGACCAAGGGCGAGCGCAGGGTCTCGATCAGCGGCAGGAAGCCCATCAGCACCAGCGCGGTGCCGGCGATCGAGCCGAGCAGGCCGGCGCGCGGAATCAGCCGGGTCACCGCATCGCCGGCGAAGGACAGTACGAACTTCAGCGCGCCCATCACGATCAGCGAAGCCATGCCGAGCTTCCAGGTAGCGTCGGCGGCCGCCGCCTCGTCCATGCCGGCCTGCTTGAAGCCGACGAAGGCCGGGCCGAGCACCAACAGGGCCATGCCGATGCTGGTCGGCGCGTCCAGGCCCAGCGGCATCGCAGTGACGTCCTCGCGCCCGCTGCGCGCGGCCAGCCGCCGCGCCATGCGGGTGTAGATCAGATTGCCGACCAGCACGCCGAACGCGGTGCCGGGGAACATGCGCGTGTACACGACCTCGGCCGGAAAGCCGAAGATGCCGATCAGTGCGGCGGCGATGAAGCCCAGGATCGACAGGTTGTCGACCACCAGGCCGAAAAAGCCGTTGAGGTCGCCGGCGACGATCCACGAGCGACGAGAACGCCTCATGTCGACGTTCATCGTCCGCGCCCCCAACAGCTCTCGGCCGAGGCGGGCCATGCCCACGCCGACTGCGGCGCGGACTCGAAACACGGTGCTGGCCAACCAGCGGAAACGTAGCTCATCGACGGTACTCGTAACGCGGAAAGGGACGCTTCCGTGCCGGGCGGGCCTGCGATCCGTGCGCAGCCGCGAGTGTGCCGCGATTCGGCCGGCTTGGGGCGGTTGCGCGCCGGCGAATGGGTTATCGGCTTATGTCGGGATGCGCGGCCGGCGCCGGCCGCGCTTCACTCGCCGACGTCGAGCCAGCCGCGATAGCGCACCAGCAGGCCGACCGCCGGCAACTGCGCGGCGACGTCGAAGTGATAGCGGCCGTCGCGCTCGAACTCTCTCGCGCGCACGCCGGCGAACCAGCGTGCCGGCAACGGCAGGCCGAGCGCGCGCACCCGCACCAGGCGCCAGGACAGGCCGGGTTCTTCGCTCCCGTCCTCGCCCAGGCGTTCGACCGGCGCCGGCGCGACCGCCGAGACCACCGTGACCTGCGCGCCGCCGTCCAGCGACATCACCCCCGAAGCCGACGCTTCGGCCAGATCGCCGACCAAGTCCAAAGCGAAGCCGAAGCGCATCGGCCCCAGCCGCTCCAGCACCAGGCCGTCGCGCTCGATCAGGCGCGAACGCATCGCCGACTTGCCGAATCGCCGGGTCCAGGTTTCGGCGCGCGCGCGGGCGTCGATCTCGACCTCGATCGGCCCCGCGTGCGCCTTGGGCAGCCGCGCGATGCGGGAGAACAGCCGCGCGCACAGCCCCTGGCCGCGCTCGACCTGGGCCTCGCCGCGATAGCTGCGGCGCCCTGCGCTGCCGTGGATTCGGCGCAGGGTCGGCGGCAGGAATACGAAACGCACGCCGAGCGCGCGCGGATACAGACCTTCGCGCGCGCCCAGCCGCGCCGCGTCCCGTGCCGGCGGCTGCTGCATTGCCGACGTCCGCATCAGAGCCCGCGCAGTTCTTCCGGTACCACGTAGCGGCGGCCGTCGTAGGCCAGACGCGCGCTGCGCTTCTCGGTCTTGCCGGGCACGTCGGCGCAGTCCTTGCCCTTGGCCACGTTGCGGCGACGCTCGGTGACGCTGTTGACCCGCAGCCCGGCATAGCCGTGGTCGCGCTTGGAGTCGATGGCGACGGTACGGCGCACGCTTTCGAATTCGCCGGCGCAGTTGGTGTCCCACTCGCCGCGCTCTTTCTCGACCTCCAGCTTGCTCAGCACCGGCCGCAACTGGCCGTCGGCGTCGGCGGCGTACAGGTTCAGCACCGTGCTGCTGTAGGGGTTGGCGCGCGAGGAACCGCTGTAGCCGATGCGCAGCCCGAACGCGGTGGTGCGCTCGTCGAGCTTGTAACGCGCGGTGTCCAGGGTCAGCGCGGTGATCTGCACCGCATCGGAGGTCAAGGCCTCGTTTTCGCGGTAACGCTGCAGGATGCGCGGGCGGGCGGAGTCGACGACCAGCACTTCCAGGTCGGCGGTGTCCACGTCCAGACCGGTGGCGGCCTCGTGCTGCAGGGGCACGGCGAGCAGGGTCTTGTCCGGCGAGGCCGGCCAGACCTTGCACACGACCTTGCCCAGGTTGATCCAGCGGGCCGAGGCGCCGGCTGTCCGCAGCAACTCGCCCTCGTCGCCGGTTTCGCCGGTCGCGCCGGGATAGGCGGCGCGCAGCAGATCGTACGTGCGTTCCTGGCAATCGGCGGCGGCGGCATCGGCGCTGGCCAGCGCGGCCAAGGACAAGCACAGGGACAGGACCGTCCGTGGAGCCATGGGAGTCATCATTCCATCCAGATCAGGGTCGCCATGCGCCCGGTGATGCGGTCGCGGCGGTGGGAGTAAAAGCGGTCGCGGTCGGCGATGGTGCACAGGCCGCCGCCGTGGACATGATCGGCGCTGAGTCCGGCGCGCGCCAGACGGTCGCGCGCCAGCCGATACAGGTCGACCCGCCAATGCCCGGGCCGGGTCGCCACGAACGCCGCCGCCGCGGCCGGGTCGGCGGAGACGAAGGCGTCGTAGACCTCGGCGCCGATCTCGTAGTGCAGCGGACCGGCGGCCGGGCCCAGCCAAGCGTGCAGGCGCGCAGGCGCTGTGCGCATCGCCGCGACCGTGGCTTCCAGCACGCCGCCGGCGAGGCCGCGCCAGCCGGCGTGCGCGGCGCCGACCTCGCGCCCGTCCTCGGCCGCGAACAGCACCGGCAGGCAGTCGGCGGTGAGGATCGCCAGCACCGTGCCCGGGGTCGAGGTCACCGCGGCGTCGGCTTGCGGCTCCTCGCCGGGCGCCTGGCCGTCGAAGCGCAGCACGCCGGCGCCGTGCACCTGGTGCAGCCAATGCGGTGCGGCCGGCAGGCCGGCGCGCCCGGCCAGCAATTCGCGGTTGCGGGTCACCGCGGCGGGATCGTCGCGGTGGTCGCCGTAACGGGTGCCCAGATTGAACGCGTCGAACGGCGCGGCCGAGACGCCGAGTCCGCGGCGCACGGTGGTCAAGCCGCGCACCGAAGCCGGCAGCGGCCACTCCGCCTCGATCCAGGGCGCCGCGCCGGCGGCTGCGCTCATCGCCCGGCCTCGGCCGCCGCGCGCGAATCGGCGCGCAGCTCGGCGATCAAGTGCAGCAGGTCGGCCGGCACCGGCGCAGTGCAGCGCACCGGCTCGCCGCTGACCGGATGGACGAACTCCAGGGTCTCGGCATGCAGGGCCTGGCGCTTGAAGCCGCGCAGGGTCTCGACCAGGGCGTCGCTGGCGCCCTTGGGCAGCTTCAGCGGGCCGCCGTACAGCGGGTCGCCCACGATCGGGTGCTTGAGGTGGGCCATGTGCACGCGGATCTGATGGGTACGCCCGGTTTCCAGCCGGCACTCCAGCAGGGTGTGGGCGCGGAAGCGCTCGCGCAGGCGGAAGTGGGTGACCGCATCGCGGCCGTCCTCGCGCACCGCCATGCGCAGGCGGTCGCGCGGGTGGCGGTCGATCGGGGCGTTGGCGGTCCCGCCGGAGACCAGCGCACCGACCACCACCGCCAGGTACTGCCGGTGCACTTCGCGCGCCGACAACTGCTCGACCAGCGAGGTATGCGCCGGCAGCGTGCGCGCCACCACCATGACCCCGGAGGTGTCCTTGTCCAGGCGATGGACGATGCCGGCGCGCGGCAGCGCGGCCAGGCCCGGATCGCGGTGCAACAGCGCGTTGACCAGGGTCCCGGCCGGGTTGCCGGCGCCGGGGTGCACGACCAAGCCGGCCGGCTTGTCGATCACGATCACCTGCTCGTCCTCGTACAGGACGTCCAGGGCGATGTCCTCGGCCTCGGCGTGGGTCTGGGTGTCGAGCACCACCGCCAGCTCCACCGTCTCGCCGCCCTGGACCGGGTCGCGCGGCCGGGCCTCGTGGCCGTTCAGGCGGGCGTCGCCGGACTTGATCCAGGCCGCCAGCCGCGAGCGCGAGTAGTCGGGGAACAGTTCGGCCAGCACCGCGTCGAAGCGGCGCCCGGCGGCGCTGTCGGGCACGGTGGCGGTCAGGGTCTCGCGGGTCGGGGTCATCGTCGGGATCTGTGCAGCGAAAGGGAGTACGGGTTCGGTTAAGGGGCTCGACCCGCGGACTGCTATTATCGGCTCTTCGTGCCTCCGGCGCCCGTCGATGCCTGCCATGACCGTACGCTCTGCCCCGTCCCGCGGTTTCATTCGCCTGCTGTCCCTGCTGTTGGTCGTGGCCGTCGCCGGCACCGGCTGCAGCCGCGTCGGCAAGATGTTCAAGAAGGACAAGGACGCGGACGAGGGGCAGCCGGTCGAGGCCATCTACCAGAAGGCCCACACCTCGATGACCAACGGCAACTGGGCCTCGGCCGAGGTCAGCTTCAAGCGCCTGGTCGCCCAGTACCCGTACGGCCCTTACACCGAGCAGGCGCTGATCGAGACCGCCTACGCCCAGTACAAGTCGGGCAAGCACGACGACGCGATCAGCAGCATCGACCGCTTCATCCGCACCTATCCGACCCACCGCAACATCGCCTATCTCTATTACCTGCGCGGCCTGGTCAACTCCAGCCGCGACACGGTGTTCCTGCAGCGGGTCTGGCGCCTGGACGTCAGCCGCCGCGACCTGGCCACCCCGACCCAGGCCTACAACGACTTCCTGATCGTGGTCGAGCGCTACCCGAACAGCCGCTACGCCGAGGACGCGCGCAAGCGCATGCTGGTGCTGCGCGACACCTTCGCCCGCCACGAACTCGATGCCGCGCTGTACTACCTGCGCCGCACCGCCGATGTCGCCGCCGCCGACCGCGCCAAGTACCTGCTGGAAACCTACCCGCAGAGCCGCTACCAGTACGACGCGGTGGCGGTGCTGTTGACCGCCTACAATCGCCTGGGCAACGAGACCCTGGCCGCGGACGCGCGTCGGGTGCTGCAGCAGAACGACCCCAGCCACCCCGCCCTGAACGGCGAATGGCCGGACTACCCCAGCAACCTGCGCAAGCTCAACCCGTTCGCGGGCGAGAAGTCGGCGGTGGACAACCGCGACGAACTGGAAGCCGAGCGCCAGAAGCAGTAAGCGCCCCTCGCGCAACGCCGGACACGAAAACGCCGCCCTCGGGCGGCGTTTTCGTTGCGGCGCGGCTTCCTGTAGGCGCGGCGCGGGCCGCGACAACCGAAGCGGTTGGCTACCACGCCCCAGCCGAAGCCGGCCCGCGGCAAGACTGCGAGCCCGGACAGCCCGGGCTTCGGCCGTGGCGCTCGCGTACACCGCCGCGGCTGTCGCGGCTCGTGCCGCGCCTGCAGAGGCAGGCCGACACCGCTCAACCGGTGTAGCCGTTGGTGATCGGATAGCGCCGTTCGCGGCCGAACGCACGCCGCGACACCTTCGGCCCGGGTGCGGCCTGGTGGCGCTTCCATTCGCTGATCCGCACCAGGCGCAGCACCTTGTCGACCGTAGCCGGATCGAAGCCGGCGGCCACGATTTCCTCGCGTGACTGCTCCTGATCGACATGCCGCAGCAGGATCGCGTCCAGCACGTCGTAGGGCGGCAGCGAATCCTGGTCCTTCTGGTTCTCGCGCAGTTCGGCCGAGGGCGGCCGCTCGATCACCGCCCACGGGATCACCGGCGCGCCGGCGATCGCGTTGCGCCAGCGCGCCAGCGCGAACACCTCGGTCTTGTACAGGTCCTTGATCGGCGCATAGCCGCCGCACATGTCGCCGTAGATGGTGGCGTAGCCGACCGCGTACTCGCTCTTGTTGCCGGTGGTCAGCAACAGGCCGCCGAACTTGTTGCTCATCGCCATCATCAGCGCGCCGCGGGTGCGCGACTGCAGGTTCTCCTCGGTCACGTCGACCGGCTTGCCGTCGAAGGCCTCGGCCAGGGTGTCGAGGAAACCCTGGAACGGCTTTTCGATCGGCAGCGCGAGCAGGCGCACGCCCTGGGTCGCGCATTGTTCGGCGGCGAGGTCGTTGGACAGGTCGGCGGTGTAGCGCGAGGGCATGCGCACCGCGATCACGTTCTCCGCGCCCAGCGCATCGACCGCGATCGCCATCACCAGCGAAGAATCGATGCCGCCCGACAGCCCCAGCCAGACCTTGCCGAAGCCGTTCTTGCGGCAGTAGTCGCGGGTGCCGCGCACCACCGCGCGCCAGGCCAGCGCGTCGCGGCCCTCATCGGCCTCGGCCGGCCAGGACACCGGCACAAAGCGTCGTTCGCCGTCGTCGTAGTCGGCGACCAGCCAGTGATCCTCGAACGCGGCCGCGGCCGGATGCACATGGCCGTCGCCGTCGGCGAGCACCGAGGCGCCGTCGAACACCAGCGCGTCCTGGCCGCCGACCACGTTCAAATAGGCCAGCGCCACGCCGGTCTCCTGGGCGCGCTGCTCCAGCAGGGCGTCGCGCTGGGCATGCTTGTCGCGCTCGAACGGCGAGGCGTTCGGCACCAGCACCAGGCGCGCGCCGGCTGCGGCGGTGGCCGCCAACGGCTCGGCGAACCACAAGTCCTCGCAGATCACCAGCCCGACCGGCACGCCCTGGACCTCGAACACGCAGGCCTCGCCGTCCGGATCGACGTCGAAATAGCGGCGCTCGTCGAACACCGCGTAGTTGGGCAGTTCGCGCTTGCGGTAGGTGGCCTCGACCCGACCGTCGCGCAGCACGCTGGCGGCGTTGTAGACGATCGCCCCGGCCGCCTGCGGCCAGCCGACCACCGCGACGATGCCGCGCGCGGCCGTCGCGATGCGTTGCAGCGCCGCCTCGCACTGGGCCAGGAAGCTCGGCCGCAGCAGCAGGTCTTCGGGCGGGTAGCCGCTGATCGCCAGTTCCGGGAACAGCACCACGTCGGCGCCGTGTTCGTCGCGGGCCTGGGCGATCATCGCCGCAATGCGTTCCGCGTTGTTGTCGACCGCACCGACCGGGAAGTCGAACTGGGCCAGGGCGATGCGCAGGGTCTTGGGCATGCGGCGATTCTCGAAAGAGCTTCAGTCGTGCGTGTAGCCGACCTCGCGCTGGGCGCGGACGGCGAGGATGAGAATGGTGTCGAATTCGGCCAGGTAGCGGTACAAGGCGACATACCCGCGCGCGTCGCGGCCGACGATCAGTTCGCGCAAGTCGCCATCGAGCGCGCGCCCGATCAGGGGGTTGTCGGCCAACACGTCGATGGCGCGAACGATACCGTCGATCCGTTGTTCGCGCTGCGTCGCCTCGTGCCGGTCCAGATGTTCGAGTATCCGGACGAAGTCCTCCGCCACGGCGGGCGGCAGGACGATCCGGGTCACGATCCCTGCCCGAACGTTTTCTTCGCCGGCAGCGCCGGGTCTTCGCCCCGCGCGCGCTGGGACAGGTAATCGCGCATCTCTTCCCAGGCGAAGCTCTGGCCGTCGGCGACGAACGCCTGCCAACGGCGCTGCGCTTCGTCGATGAAATCGTGCCGGCGCTCGGCTTCGCCGACCTTTTCCTCGAGCGCGCCGAGGATGAAGCCATGCGGCGTGGTGCCGCTGTGTTCGGCGGCGCGGGCGATGCGCGCCTTAAGTTCGTCGGACAGACGGATCGTGGTGGTCGACATGGCGCCCTCGCTGGATCGGACTGCCCGCACTGTAGCACACAGGTGCTACAAACGAAAAAGCCGCCCGAAGGCGGCTTTCCCGAGGCCCCGGCCCGCCGCAGCGGACCGATGGAACCGTCTTACTTGGCCAGGCGCGCAGCGATCGCCGCGCCCAGGTCGCCCGGCGACTTGACCGTGGTGACGCCGGCCTTCTCCATCGCGGCGAACTTGCCTTCGGCCGTGCCCGAACCGCCCGAGGCGATCGCGCCGGCATGGCCCATGCGCTTGCCCTTCGGCGCCGAGGCGCCGGCGATGAAGCCGACCACCGGCTTGGTCACGTACTGGGCGATGAATTCGGCCGCTTCTTCCTCGGCCGAACCGCCAATCTCGCCGACCATGATGATGCCTTCGGTCTGCGGGTCGTCCTGGAACCACTTCAGCGCGTCGATGAAGTTGGTGCCGTTGATCGGGTCGCCGCCGATGCCGATGCAGGTCGACTGGCCCAGGCCCACGTCGGTGGTCTGCTTGACCGCTTCGTACGTCAGCGTGCCCGAGCGCGAGACGATGCCGATCTTGCCCGGCATGTGGATGTGGCCCGGCATGATGCCGATCTTGCACTCGCCCGGGGTGATCACGCCGGGGCAGTTCGGGCCGACCAGGACCACGTCCTCGAAGCCCTTGAGCACGTTCTTCACCCGCAGCATGTCCAGCACCGGGATGCCTTCGGTGATGCACACGATGACCTTGATGCCGGCATCGGCGGCTTCCAGGATCGCATCGGCCGCGAACGGCGGCGGCACGTAGATGACCGAAGCGTCGGCGGCGGTCTCGGCGACCGCGTCGGCGACGGTGTTGAAGACCGGCAGGCCCAGGTGCTCGGTGCCGCCCTTGCCCGGGGTCACGCCGCCGACGACCTTGGTGCCGTAGTCCAGCATCTGCTGGGCGTGGAAGGTGCCCTGCGAGCCGGTGAAGCCCTGCACGATGACCTTGGTGTTCTTGTTGATCAAAACGGACATGTCATCGGCCTCTTACTTACCGGCGGCGGCGGCAACCGCCTTCTTCGCGCCGTCGTTGATGTCGTCGGCCGCAGTGATGGCCAGACCCGAATTCTTCAGCAGTTCCTTGCCGGCTTCGACGTTGGTACCTTCCAGGCGCACGATCACCGGGACCTTGACGTCGACTTCCTTGACCGCAGCGATGATGCCTTCGGCGATCATGTCGCAGCGGACGATGCCGCCGAAGATGTTGACGAAGATCGCCTTGACCTTGTCCGAGCTCAGGATGAGCTTGAACGCCTCGGTCACGCGCTCCTTGGTGGCGCCGCCGCCGACGTCGAGGAAGTTGGCCGGCGAGCCGCCGTTGAGCGAGATCACGTCCATGGTCGCCATCGCCAGGCCGGCGCCGTTGACCATGCAGCCGATGTTGCCGTCCATGGTGACGTAGTTGAGGTCGTGCTGGCTGGCCTTGACCTCGGTCTCGTCTTCCTGGCGGATGTCGCGCATCGCGGCCAGTTCCGGGTGACGGAAGGTCGCGTTGTCGTCGGAATTGATCTTGCCGTCGAGCACGGCGAGGTTGCCGTCGGTGAGGATGGCGAGCGGGTTCAGCTCGACCAGCGCCAGATCCTTCTCGTTGAACAGCTTGTACAGGCCCAGCATGATCTTGGTCAGCTGGCCGACCTGCTTGGCGTTCAGGCCCAGGTCGAAGCCGAGGTTGCGGCACTCGTAGGGCTGCAGGCCTTGGACGTAGTTCACGTTCAGGGTCTTGATGGCTTCCGGCTTCTCGTGCGCGACCTGCTCGATGTCCATGCCGCCTTCGGCCGAGGCGATGAAGGTGATCGAACGGGTGCCGCGGTCGACCAGCACCGACAGGTACAGTTCCTTGGCGATGTCGGTCGCCTGGGTCACCAACACGCTGTCGACCGGCAGCTCGACGCCGGCGGTCTGGTAGGTGGCCATCTTGGTGCCGAGCATGCCCTTGGCGTACTCGCGCACTTCGTCGTAGGTCTTGGACAGCTTGACGCCGCCGGCCTTGCCGCGGCCGCCGGCGTGGATCTGCGCCTTGACGACCCAGAAGTCGCCGCCGATGGCCTTGGCAGCATCGACCGCTTCTTCCGGAGTGCGCGCTACGCGCCCGGCCGGCACTGCGATGCCGTAGTCGGCGAACAGCTGCTTAGCCTGATATTCGTGAAAATTCATGCGTCACCGAGGGGAGTGAAAGACGTCCCGCGCGGACGCCCGGCCAGGGGGCCGGAGCGCGCGCGAGGGGGCCGCATTGTCGCCGATCGGGGCGGGCCGAGCAAAACCCCGGGATGCCCGGCCGCCCGGCCGGGCCCGCAGCGGCCAGGGTCGGCGCCGGTCCGGCCAAGCCGCTCGCCCTATACTGCGTGGCATTCCGCCCGCGCCGGGAAACTCCGCTTGCCGTCAGGTCTCGCCCCTTCCAGTCCGGCCGATGCCGATCTCGCGCTCCGGCGCGAACTCTACTTCTTCACCCTGTACCGGCTTCTGGAAGCCGCGCTGCTGGTGTTTTTCCTGTTCGGCCCGGTCGAGAACCTGATCGGCACGCCGCGCCACGACCTGTTCGCGCGCTCGCTGGCCCTGGCCTACCTGTTCATCGCCGGCCTGCTGTTCCTGTTCAACGGCCGCGGCGAGCTGCGCGCCCAGGTCTTCTCCGGCATCGCCAGCGACCTGTTCTTCGGCATCCTGGCCATCCACGCCCTGCCCGGCGCCGGCACCGGCATCGCCCTGATGCTGATGTTCAACGTCGGCGCCGCGGCCCTGCTGCTGCGGGCGCGCTACGGCATCGGCGCCGCGGTGCTGGCCTGCGCCGGGCTGATCGGCGAATGGGTCTGGAACTGGATCGGCGGCGAAAGCCTGAGCCGGACCATCGCCGAGCCGATCATGTTCGCCCTGGCCTACCTGTCGATCGCCCTGCTCACCAGCGCGCTCGGCCGGCAGATGCGCGAGAGCCAGGAACTGGCCGAGCGGCGCGGCGCCGAGGCGGCCAACTACGCCGAGGTCAACGAGCTGATCATCCGCCGCATGCGGACCGGCGTGCTGCTGGTCGACGGCGAGGGCCGGCTGCGCCTGGCCAACGAGGCGGCGATGCTGCTGCTCGGCGACAGCGGCGAGTACGACGGCCCGCGCCACGGCCATCGGGTGCTGGCCCTGGCCGCGCCCGAGTTGGCGCGGCGGCTGAGCCGCTGGCGCACCGAAGGCCGGCCCGACGAGAGCCCGATGCAGCTCGCCCCCGACCTGCCGGAAGTGGTGCCGCGCTTCACCCGCCTGCTCGCCGGCAGCGACCAGACCCTGATTTTCCTCGACGACACCTCGCTGGTCTCGCGTCACGCCGAATCGATCACCCTGGCCGCGCTGGGCCGCTTCTCGGCGAGCCTGGCGCACGAGATCCGCAACCCGCTGGCGGCGATCAACTACGCTGTGCAGTTGCTGGAAGAGTCCCGCGACATCGCCGTCTCCGACCGCCGCCTGCTCGAGATCGTGCGCCAGCAGGGCGTGCGCATGAACGGCATCGTCGAGAACGTGCTGGGCATGGCCCGGCGCGAACCGGCCAAGCCCGAGCACGTGGAGCTGATGGGTTTCGTGCGCCAGTTCGTCGACGAATACCGCGCCAGCCACCCGATCGAACAGGACACCTTGCGCGCGACCGGACCCGAGCACCGCGTCGAAACCATGGTCGACCCGCGCCAGTTGCACCAGGCGCTGACCGTGCTGGTGCACAACGCCCTGACCTACGGCCGCATGCCGGGGCAACCGGCGCGCGTCACCGTGAACGTCTATTTCGACGACGTCGGCCTGCCGGCGATCGACGTGCTGGACCGCGGCCCGGGCATTCCCGACTCGGTCGCCGAACGCCTGTTCCGGCCGTTCTTCACCACCTCCAGCCACGGCACCGGCCTGGGGCTGTATATCGCGCGGGAGCTTTGCCGGGCCAATCAAGCCTCGCTGGATTATGTCCCGGTGCCGGGCGGCGGCGGCTGTTTCCGCATCCGCCTCGCCGGTTCCAGCGCTTTGCCGACGCGTTGACCGTACCGCTGCGCATCCCATTCCGGACATATTCAAGCACGCCATGCTTGGCCGCCACCGCCACGTTAAGATATCGTGGTCGGTGGAGGGCCCATGGCTGAAACCCGTAGTGCATTGGTAGTCGACGACGAGCGCGACATTCGCGAGTTGCTCGTCATGACTTTGGGCCGTATGGGCCTGCGTTGCGACACCGCGTCCGGCATCGGCGAGGCGCGCAGTCAGCTGCTGCGCAATCGTTACGATTTGTGCCTGACCGACATGCGCCTGCCCGACGGCTCGGGCATGGAGCTGGTCGCCGAAATCAGTCAGAAATACCCCAATACCCCGGTCGCGATGATCACCGCCTTCGGCAACGTCGAAGCGGCGGTGGAAGCGCTCAAGGCCGGCGCGTTCGATTTCGTCGCCAAGCCGGTCGACCTGGCCGTGCTGCGCGATCTCGTGCGTCACGCACTGGAGCTCAACGATACCCGCCACAGCGCCAGCGAAGCGGTCGG